>CAXTEJ010000019.1:0-59384 GCA_964243295.1 uncultured Actinomycetales bacterium
CCAGCTCCGGTGCCGTCGCCGCGGCGATGGTGACCGCCCCGCCGGCGATGGAGTGACCGACCAGCACCGCCGGGCTACCGAGGTGGCGCACCAGGGCGATGAGGTCACCGGCGATGGCGGTCCGCGAGTAGGACGGCCACTCGGCGCTGGACTCCCCGCAACCGCGCAGGTCCACCGCGGCGACCCGGTAGCCGGCCTCGACCAGCGCGGGGGTGAGGAAGCGGTAGGCCTCCCGGCTGTCACCCATGCCGTGGGCGAGCACCATGAGCGGACCGGTCGTGCCGGTCACCTCGTAGGCGAGGGTGCCGCCGTCGGTGGTCAGGTCGGTCATGGTGTCCTCCGGGGCTTGACTGGACGCGCTGGCTTTCCGCGTTAGCTAAAAGCTATCAGACTTAGCCAAGGTGTCAAACACCTCGGTCGATCCGGGGGGACGAGGTGGTGGTCCGGTGCCGCTGAAGGGCGTTGGATGTCCGGGTGAGCGGCTCATCGACGGTGACCACGCTGGTGTTCGACGTGCTCGGGACGTTGCTGGACGAGGACGCCGGTCACCTCGCCGCTGCTGCGGACACGATCGGTGTGGACGCCCCGGCCTTCGTGCAACGCTGGCAGCAGGTCGTCCACGAGGGCGTGGTCTCGGTGCAGGAGGGTCGACGGCCCTACGCGTCGTCCGAGGTGCTGAGCGCAGAAGCCCCGAGGTGGTCCAGGCGCTGGAAGGGCTCCCGCCGTCCTACGCGCTCGTGGCGCTCACCAACGCCGGCACCGCGCAGGCGTTTGCCATGTCGCGCTCCGCTGGGATGCGCTGGACGACGCTGGTCTCCGGTGAGACCGTGCGGGCCTACAAGCCCGACCCGCAGATGTACGAGCACGTCATCCGCGCTCTCGAGCTCGAGCCGCGGGAGTGCCTCTTCATCGCTGCTCCTCCGTGGGATCTCGACGCTGCAGCTCGCCACGGCTTCCGGACGGGCTACGTCGATCGCGCCTCCAGCTCGCCGGCGGAGCTGGCTGCCTACGCGCGACAGTTCGACCTCGTCGCCCCCGACCTGGCCGCGCTCGCAGAGCAGCTGCCCCAGCCATCCTCGCCGGCCGGTGGTCGTCGGGCTTGAAGGGTGGATCAGCACCCTCGGTGAGGGACCGAAGCTGGATGCCGCGCGCGCCCAGGTCGTCGACGAGGGTGGTGAGGGCGGCAACGAAAGGCGCCGAGTCGGCCGACCCGCCACACGGGGGGTGTCTGCGGGCCGCCGGAAGTCCTCGCAGGTGATCAGCTGCGGGCGGGCAGCAGTGCACCAGTTCGGTGGTCGTCGCACCGCCGAGGCTCAGCGGCCTCACGCCGACCGCTCTTGTGGGTTCGACGGTGGGTGCGGAACCATGCGCTCGGGCCGCCGGTCAACCCGAGGAGCTGCATGAGCACGGCATTCTTTTCGCGTTCCTGCCGCAGTTCGTCCCGCCCGAGGCGGACCGAGCCGTCCCCCGCATGCTGGCCCTCAGCACTGTCTTCATGGCGATGACCTTCGCGGTGTTCGCCCTCTACGGGGTGTGCGCCGCATCAGTACGCACCCGCTTGCTCAGCCGACCTCGCGTCGTGGACCGGGTGCGCCGCGCCTTCGCGGTGTCGTTCCTCGCGCTCAGCGCCAAGCTTGCCGTCACGGACCGCTGAGGTCCGCAGCACCGGCAGGACCTGGTTGCGTCCTCGCGCCGCGGACCTCAGCTCACACTTGTACTCGAGTGCAGTACGCTGGCCGGTATGACACCGGGACCTCGACCTCGAACGGGCACCCTGCCGCCGAAGGGCGTCTCGTCGGCCGCTGCCACAGCGGTCGGCGGCGCTGCTGACAGGGCGCCGGACAGGCACGCGCGGGGCCGCCAGAGACGTCGAGACAACGTCTACGCGGCGGCGATCGCCTTGTTCATGGAGAAGGGCTTCGAGGAGACGACGATGGACGACATCGCCGAGCGTGCCGACGTGGCTCGCACCAGCGTCTTCAACTACTTCGCGCGCAAGACCGCCATCCTCGATGAGTGGGGGTTCCGGCGGCGACAGCAGGCCGAGCAGCAGATCCAGGCGCAAGGGTTCGGCGATGGGTCCGTCGGCGAGACCATCAAGCGGTACCTGATCGAGCTCGGGGAGGTCAACGCGCGCACGCGTCCCGAGACGGTGATCGTCATGGACGCCTGCTTGAAGTGGAACAACGTGCTGCAGTCGCCTCCACTCGCACCCGAGCTCACCCGGGTCCTGGACCGAGCCAAGGCGCTCGGTGAGATCCGCACCGAGATCGACACCGCCTACGCGGGCCTGCTCCTGTCCGCCGGTTACTTCGCTGCCCTGTCCATGTGGATCGCGGTCGAGCCCGAGCCGTTCGACATCCGAGACCACCTGGTGATGCTCGCTGACATCACCCTCGAGGGCATGGTCCCGGTGGACGCGCCGTCGGCCCGCGGTTGAGACGCTGTTAGGCCCATGGCTTAAGGTACGTACTTGTATTGGCATCCAAGTTTGTACTAGAGTCGAATGAGCCGAGTGGATCCACCCTCGGCCCCACCGAGGAGTCCTCATGGACACGTTCGCCCAAGACCCGTCGTCAACCCAGCCCGACTCCGCCGACCTTCCGACGCCGGCAGCAGCGGCCATGGGCGTGCACCCAGCCACTCCGGGCCCGCAGACGCGGACGGTGCCCACCAACACCGCCGCCTGGATCAAGCGCAAGCACGCGAAGCTCGAGACAGGGCCCGCCCCTTACACCGCACCCGGCACTGACCAGATCGTCGTCCGCAACCGTGCCGTCGCGATCAACCCCCTCGACTGGATCATCCAGGTGGGAGGCAGCGGCCTGTACGGCTGGCTCGACTACCCGACCGTGCTGGGTACCGACGTGGCCGGCGAAGTCGTCGAGGTCGGTGCGTCGGTCACCCGCTTCCACGTCGGAGACCGGGTTCTCGGGAACGCGGTCGGCACCGACAAGGACTCCAACAGCGCCGCCGAGGGCGCCTACCAGCAGTACACGGTCGTGCTGGAGCGGATGGCCTGCGCGATCCCGGACACCATGCCGTTCGAGGACGCGGCGGTGCTGCCCCTCGCCGTGTCAACCGCATCGAGCGGACTGTTCCAGCAGGACCAGCTCGGCTTGACGCTCCCGTCCGAGGGCGCCAAGGCCACCGGGAAGACGGTCCTGGTCTGGGGCGGCTCCACCAGTGTCGGCAGCAACGCCATCCAGCTCGCGGTGGCAGCCGGCTACGACGTCATCACCACGGCCTCGCCGCGCAACTTCGACCACGTCATCGCGCTCGGGGCCTCCCGCGCCTTCGACTACGCCAGCCCGACCGTGCTTGCGGACGTCGTCGACGCCCTCAGCGGCCGCACTCTCGCCGGCGCCATCGCGCTTGGCGAGACCGGAGCCGCGTCGTGCGTGAGGATCGTCGCCCAGTGCGAGGGCACCAAGTTCGTCGCCATCGCGAGCCCGCCCGTGTCCTTCAACTCGCTGGCGGACGGCGGCCGCCTGGACCGCCTACGCGTGCTGCGCAGGCTCGTCGGCTCCAACATCGCTCTGCAGGTGGCGGCCCGCTCCCGTGGCGTCGCCATCAAGTACATCTACGGGACCTCCCTGAAGTCCAATGACGTCAGCACAGCCATCTACCGCGACTTCCTTCCCGCCGCCCTGGCGCAGGGACGCTACGTCGCTGCACCCAAGCCCCTGATCGTCGGACACGGAGTTCAGGACTTCCAGAAGGCCATGGACCTCCAGATCAAGGGTGTGTCTGCGAGCAAGCTCGTCGTCACGCTGCCGTGACCGACGCCTTCAGGGCCCACCACTGACCCCGCACCGGCTCCCGCTGGACGTGACGTCGGCTGCGCGCCCGACCATCCGAGAAGAGGGAGCCTCGCGACCGCCCAGCATGCCGTGGGTCACCCATGCGCATGCCGGAACCGTGACCGGTGCCGACCTCCCGCCGAGCTGGGACGCGGCCCACGCCAGGCTCGATCAGGCGTCGCGTCGGCAGCGGACTTGACACGTGGCCGCGGCCAGCTGCCTCGCACAGTGCGCTACGCGACTTCGATCGCTCGGCGCCAGCTCGACTGCGCCGGTGACGTGGCTGGTGATCGGATGCGCTTTCGCGCGACCGGCGACCCGTCCGAGCGCCGCCACGGCAAGCTGACCCTCGAGACCTCAGTCGCCACGGTGACGACCGCGGCCAGCCACTCGGCCAGCTGTCCGGCGTCCGGCGTCCGGCAGAAGTCTGCTGCTAGCGGGTCGTCGGCCCGTCCGCTGTCTGCGTAAGCTGGTGCTGGCGCCGCCACGACACGAGCGCCTCGGTCGTCATCGGCCTGGCCAGCAGGTACCCCTGAGCGACGTCGCAGCCGAGGCCGTTCAGGGCGTGCATGGTCTTCTCGTCCTCGACGCCCTCGGCTACGACCGACAGGCCCAGGTTGTGCCCGAGCTCGACGGCGCTGCGCACGAGGAGATGGTCCTTGTCGTCCTCCGTCATCTCCGTGACGAACGAGCGGTCGACCTTGAGCTCGTCGACGGGAAGGTCACGCAGGTAGCTCATGGAGGAGTAGCCGGTCCCGAAGTCGTCCAGGGACAGCCGTACCCCGCTGGCCGCCAGCTGCTGCAGGATGCTCAGGGCCCGGGGCGGGTCGCTCATGATCGCGCTCTCGGTGATCTCCAGGCGAAGCAGGTGAGCGGGCACCTGGTGGCGGCTCAGAGCCGCTGCGACGATCGCGGGCAGGCGCGGGTCGTGCAGGCATCGGGCTGAGAGGTTGACCGCGACGGGGACGGCGTCGTGCTGGTCGTGCCAGAGGCGGGTCTGCGCGAGGACCAGGTCGAGCACCCGCAACGTGAGGCGATTGATCAGCCCCGTCGTCTCGGCCACCGGGAGGAAGTCGGCTGGGGCCAGGAGGCCACGCTGAGGGTGCTGCCATCGCACCAGAGCCTCCAGACCGCACAACCGCCGGCTGACGAGGTCCACCTGGGGTTGGTAGTGCATGACGAGCTCGTCACCGTCCAGAGCGCGGCGCAGGTCGCCGAGCAGGGCCAGTCGGCTGGGGGCGCGGTTGTCGCGGTCGTGGCGGTAGGCGACGACGCCGGCTGACAGCTCCTTCGCCTCGTACATGGCGACGTCCGCCTGGCGCATCAGCTGCTCAGGTTCCGTGCCGTCGTCGGGGGCGAGGGTCAGCCCGATGCTGGCTTCGACGTCGACGACGACGCCGTCGAGGTGGAACGGCTCGTGGAGGGCGTGCAGCACCCGCGTCGCCACTGCCATCGCCGCCCGCTGGTCGGCGAGGTCGGGGAGCAGGACGGCGAACTCGTCGCCGGACATCCGACCCAGCAGGTCGTCCGGTCGAAGGACACCCGCCAGGCGGGGGCCGATGGCGGCCAGCAGAAGATCGCCGTGGTGGTGTCCGAGGGTGTCGTTGACCTCCTTGAACCGGTCCAGGTCGATCAGCAGCACGCCGGTGCAGCTGCTGTCGGCGACGGTCAGCGCGTGCCGGAGGCGCTCGCCGATCAGCAGGCGATTGGGCAGACCGGTGAGGGTGTCATGGGTCGCCTGGTGCCGAAGCTGGTCCTGAAGGCGCACCCGCTCGGTGACGTCGACCATCACACCCATCACCCCGTGCGCGGACCCGTCCGGGCCGAGCGTCGGCGCCGCGGACAGCTCGACGTCGATCTCGACGCCGTCACGTCGCCGGCACGGGAGGTGCACCGTCGTCAGCCGCTCGCCGCCGTTCAGCTGACCGAGCAGCTCGGGGACGTCCACGTCGCGATCAGACAGCCGGGGCAGCGGTAGTCCCAGGAGGTCCTGTGCCCGGTACCCGAAGAGCCGTTCGGCGGCCCGGTTCCACTCCCTCACCCGACCCTCACGGTCGAGCTCGACCAACGCGGCAGGGCTGGCGTCCACGACAGCGCGAAGCCGAATCGCCAGCGCGCTACGAGCCATCTCCTGCGCGGCCAGCACCTCGCCGTGCAGCCGAGCGTGCTCGACAGCCGTCGTGGCGTGCAGCACGAACATCTCGAGCATCCCGAGCTGGTCGTCGCCGGGCCGCAACCCGTGCAGCGGCATGTCGACGCTGAGCACACCGAGCAGGCCGGCCGACGCTGAGGTCAGCGGCGCGAACAACGCGTCCAACGGGTGCCACGGGACCCGGTCGTCACCGTGGGGCCGGTCAACGGTGACGCAGTCAGGCACCCAGGTCGGCATCTCGTCGTCCCAGGCACCGTCCTGCCGGTGGTCGACCAGGCGGAGCAGGCGGCTCGGTCCGACAGGCTCGCCCAGCGCCAGCAGCCGGTCCCACTCAGCACGCGTGGATCGCTGATCCTGCAGTGCTTCGCGCGCCTGCGGATCACCGGTGACGGCGGCTACCCGCAGGTCGCCGTCCGGCTCGACGACCGACACGACCGCCACGCCGAAACCCAGGCCCGCGACGACGCAGTCCACGACAGCAGCGAGTGTCTGCTCCAGGTCCAGCCCAGAGTTCAAGCCGCTGATCAACCGCTGCAGCTGCACGAGTGCAGCCGCCGGCCCGTGCCAGGCGGTTTCCGGCGCCTCTGCGTCCTGAGCCTGCGCCGCCGAGCCAGCCGGGTCTCGGCCGGGCAGCTGCGCAGTGGTCCCCGCCGCGTCAGCGCAGGTTCCGTCCGGATCGTCGAGGCGAGGGGTCACCACCTCGTCGTCGGCCGGGCACCGTGCCACCTGAAGCCGTTGACATCACTCAGCCGCGCTGCCGGCACGCGCCCCGCGCGCCAGCCACGACGACGTGACCGACCGCGTGCGGTGCCAGCTCGGTCAGCCGCCGTCCGGGGCTGCCGATGCTGCCGACCGCGCCAGGCGGTCGAGTGCCTCGGCGCTGGGTGATCCCCGGTCGGCGTGGTAGGTCACCAGCTGCTGCCCAGGCGCGGACCGCACGTCGAACGACTGCATGCGCAGGGTCAGGGGCCCGACCTCGGGGTGGACGAACCTCTTGGCCTCGATCGACTTGCCGCGAGCGGTGTTCTCCCGCCACATCTGCCGGAACTCGGGGCTCCGCTGCAGCAGCTCGTCCACGACCTGACGGATCCGCGGATCGTCCCGGGCTGCGCCCTCCGCGAGCCGGAAGCCGGCGACGGTGTTGGCGGCCGAGGTACGCCAGTCGGCGTAGAACGACCGGGACGCGGGGTCGCAGAACACCTTGATGAGCAGGTTGTCCGAGTACGGGAAACCGCTGAACAGCGCGGCACCCATGCGGTTGGCCGCGAGCACGTCATAGGCCCTTCCCAGCACCAGTGCCGGGTTGTGGGACCACGAGCTCATGAGCTCCACCAGCGCGGGGTCGACCCGGTCGGGGGAGGACGAGGCCGGGCGTGGGCTGAACCCGGCAAGGTGGTACAGGTGCAGGCGTCCGTCGTCATCGAGGCGGAGTGCCTCGCCGAGCGAGTCGAGCACCTGGACGGAGGGGCTGCGCTCGCGGCCCTGCTCCAGGCGCATGTAGTAGTCCGCGCTGACCCCGGCCAGCAGGGCGACCTCCTCGCGCCGCAGGCCGCTCACCCGGCGATCGTCCGACACGGGCAACCCCAGCTCCTGTGGGGTCAGCCGCCCGCGCGCGCTACGCAGGTAGTCCCCGAGCGGAGTCGGCATGGGGACGACCGTAGGCCCACGAGGGGCGCCGCAGCCTGGGTGCAGCGCACCCAGGCGGGACCACCGTGTCCACGGCCGGATCGACCGCTCACGGGCGCTACCCGCGACCAGCGAAGGCACCGACCAGGTCCAGCAGCGCCCGGGGCGTCTCGAGCTGGGGCATGTGGCCGGCGCGGTCGAGCAGCTCGAACTGCGCCCCTGGGATGGCCGCCGCGTAGGCGCGGCCGTAGGCGGGCGTCACGACGCCGTCGGCGGCGCCCCACACGACCAGGGTCGGCGTGGTGATCGACGGCAGCCGGGTGCTCAGCGTGGGGTCGGTCATCACCGGTAGGCCGGGCTGGTTGCCGTACACATCGCGGACGGCGAAGTTGGCGGCCATCGCCGCGCGCTGGGCCGGCCCCATCGAGGCGGGGTCGGGGGCGTACGGCGCGGGATCGTAGAAGCTCAGCGCCATGAGGTCCGGCGGGGCCAGCGCGTTGACGTCGGTGACGGGGTGGCCCGGTACCTCCATCCCGACGGCGTCGACGAGGACGACGCGCCCGACCCGCTCGCCGACGCCGGCGGCCATCTCCGCGGCGATCCAGCCACCGATGGAGTTGCCGACCACGGTCACGTCCGTCAGGTCGAGCACCTCCAGCAGACGCGCGTAGACGGCGGCCAGTCCACGGATGGTGCTCAACGCCTGCGGGCGGTCGGTGCCGTTGAACCCCGGGTGGGTGGGTGTCACCACACGGGCGGGGGACTGCGGCGTCGACACCGCCGCCAGGCCGGCCATCGACGCCGGTCCGGCTCCCCCGTGCAACACCAGAAGCGCCTGACCGTCGCCGTCGCCGACGTCGCCGACGTCGTCGAAGGCCAGGTCGACCGCCAGGTCGTCGCGCAGGTCGACGTTCGCGGGAACGTCCAGGTGCAGCGTGCGGCTGCTCAACCCGTTTCCCCAGTCGCTCCGGCGGGCTGCATGCCCGTGAGCTGCTCGATGCCGTAGCGCTCGCGCAGGGCGATGATCGCGGCCTGGTCGGGAGGGCCGCCGCCGGTCAGCAGCGCGGCGAGCTCCTCGAAGTAGTGCTCGTGGCCGCCGGGCGCGCCGGACTGGAAGAACATCCGGGCGGGCTGTTCGGTGGGGTTGCCGAAGGCGTGCGGCGTGCCGACGGGGACCCACATGAAGGAGCCCGGTCCGCCGCGCAGGAACGTCTCGCCGGACGCCGACGTCCAGTCGTGCCAGTCTCCGACCGTGCGGTCGAGCGGTTCGAAGGCCAGGACGTCGAGGGTGCCGCTGAGAACGTAGAAGATCTCCTGGCCCTCGCCGTGGACGTGTGCCCCGACGTCGTAGCCGGGAGGCACGACGACCTCGAACGTCGAGATCAGCGCGCCCTCGCTGCCGGTGACCTTGACGGTCGCGTCCACCCCGCCGCCGACGATGCGCCGGCCGCCGCCGGGTGCCAGCCGGACACCGTCGCTCATAGCTGTCCTCCCGTGTCGATCTGCTGGCCCTGCGGCAGGTGGCTCGCCCACGCTCGACGGTCTCAGGAACGCCTGCTCGGTCAGGGACGACGACGGATGTGACGGTATCCCCGGCGCCGCCGGCTGCGCCTGGGTGCGGCTCACCCAGGCAGCTCGCCGCCGCGCGTTCGCTCTCTCCCGTAGCGTCACGGGTAGGGCTGCGCTGGTGGCCACGGCTCGTCAGGACTCCTGTGTCGAGCGGTCCCGCGACCTGTGGGAACCGGTGTCCCACAGCAACAGGAAGGAACTCCGATGGTGCTGCAGCTGCACCAGTCCTCCTGCGTCCGCGTGGGCGCACGCCGGACGGCTGCGTCTCACCCAGCGTCCCCGGGAGTGGTGACGTGATCTCCCGCAGAGTGTTCTCCCGCGGACTGGTCACCGGAGCGGTCGCCGGCGGCATGACCGCGGCCAACGCCACCGAGGCGGGGGCGGTCGAGCCCTCCTCCAGCCTCGGTGCCTGCCGCGCGAAGGTCCGTGCCAGGAACGTGGTCCTCGTGCACGGGCTCTTCGCCGACGGGTCCAGCTGGACCGAGGTCATCCGCCGGCTGCAGCGCACCGACCTGCGGGTGACCGCCGTGCAGAACCCCCTGACGACGCTGGCGGCCGCCGTGGCCGAGACACGCCGGGTGCTCGCCCTGCAGGACGGGCCGACGGTGCTCGCCGGGCACTCGTGGTCGGGGACGATCGTCAGCGAGGTCGGTGCCGACCCGGGGATCACCGGGCTCGTCTACGTCGCGGCACGGGCTCCGGACGCCGGCGAGGACTTCGCCGCACTGGCCAAGCGCTTCCCCACCCCGCCGGCCAGCGCGGGCATCGAGACGGTGGACGGGTACCAGCAGCTGAGCGAGCGGGCGTTCCTGCGTGACTTCGCCGGCGGGGTCGACCGCGAGAAGGCGCGCGTCCTGTACGCCGTCCAGGGCCGCAACACCACGACGCTCACGTCCGACCGGACCACGGTAGCCGCCTGGCGCACCCGACCGACCTGGTACCAGGTCTCGACTCAGGACCGCACCATCAACCCGCAGCTCGAGCGGTTCCTCGCCCACCGGATGCGCGCGAAGACCATCGAGCTCGACACCAGCCACCTCTCCCTGGTGACCAGGCCCCGAGCGGTCGCGAACCTCATCCTGGCCGCCGCCGGCCGGTGATCTGAACGATCGTGCTCGCCGTCGATGGTCCGTCGTCGATCGCCGGCTGCCACGTCCGCGAGGTACGGAGGCGGGGTCGAGGCCGACGACGTCGTCCATGTCCGGCGCCTTCGAGGCGCAGGGCAAGGCCCTGGTGGTGACGGGGATCCCGGTCGACCCGGTCACCCACCTCGGGAAGACCTACACGATCGGCCAGGCCACCAACGCCCTGCTCCACCCCGGGCTCGGGTGCCACGGTGAACCACGACGACCTCGGCCAGGCGGTCCGGGACGCGATGTGGCAGCCCGTCTACGCCGGCGACGTGGGTCCGTGACGGCAGCATCGGCGAAGCCCCACCGCAGCGGCACGGCCCGGTGGCCATGAGAGCAAGCGAGCAAGCACGCTCCTGCTTGGGTGTTCACCCGACCTACAGTCGGCGATCCCGTCGGCCGATTCCCCTTCCCATGACCACGATCCGCGATGTGCTGGCGTCCCAGGCGATCACGAGCGTGTTCCAGCCCATCGTCGACCTGGCGACCGGGTCGGTCGTGGCCTACGAGGCGCTCGCGCGTGGTCCGCACGGCCGCTTGCAGCGACCGGACCTGATGTTCGCCGAGGCGCGGGTGGCCGGCGTCCTGGCCGAGCTGGATCAGGCGTGTCGAGCCGCTGCCTTCCGGGGCGCGGTCGAGCACGGCCTTCTCGCACCGCTCACGCTCTTCGTCAACGTCGAGCCCGAGGTGCTGGACAGCGCACCGCTCGACGACCTGCTGGCGATCGCCGATCAGGCCCCCGGCTCCTTGAGGGTCGTCATGGAGATCACGGAGCGGGCGTTGTCCGTCCGTCCGGCCGACCTCCTGCGCACGGTGCAACGGGTGCGCGACCTCGGCTGGGCGGTGGCACTGGACGACGTGGGGGCGGACGCGATGTCCCTGGCCTTCATGCCGCTGCTGCGCCCCGACGTGGTCAAGCTCGACCTTCGGCTGGTCCAGGAGCGGCCGGGATCGGCCATCGCGGAGATCATGAACGCCGTCAACGCCTATGCCGAGCGCAGCGGCGCGTTGATCCTCGCCGAGGGCATCGAGAACGAGCAGCACCTCGCCGTCGCGCGCGGGCTCGGGGCGCGCCTCGGGCAGGGCTGGATGTTCGGTCGCCCCGCTCCGGGACTGGCGCCGCAGCTCGAGGTCGCCGAGCTCGTGCTCCCCGACCCGCCGCGCACAGTCCAGCTGGAGGAGTCCCCGTTCGCGTGCGTTCCCCGGGACGTCGTCGTCCGTCGATCTCCCAAGGCTCTGCTCATCCAGCTGAGCAAGCAGCTCGAGCGGGAGGCCATGCGACTGGGCAAGACGTGCGTCGTCGCCGCCACCTTCCAGGAGGCGCGCTACTTCACCCCGTCCACGGCACAACGCTACCGAGACCTCGTCGAGCGCACCGGGTTCGTCTGCGCCCTCGGTGAGGGCCTGTCCGCTGAGCCAGTCCCGGGAGTCCGAGGCGCTGCGCTGTCGCCCGACGACCCGGTGCGCGGCGAGTGGGACCTCGTGATCCTGGGGCCCCACTTCGCCGCGGCCCTTCTCGCGCGAGACCTCGGCGACACCGGACCCGACGTGGAACGGACGTTCGAGTACGTCCTGACCTACGACCGCGACACCGTCGTCCGTGCCATCAGCGCACTGCTCTCCCGGGTGGTGCCACGCCGGTACCCGCTCACCCCGACGGCATCGCCGACGTCCGCGCCACCACTCGGTCGTGCACCTGTGACGACCGCTCATCGCCTGCCGGTTCTGGCTGACCCGACCGGTGGGTCGGAAGCCCTGCTGCACCGCGCCCTCGCCGCGACGACGAGCGGCGTGACCATCGCCGCGATCGACCGCCCGGACCAGCCCCTCATCTACGCGAACACGGCGTTCGAAACTCTGTCAGGTTTCCGCGTCGAAGAGGTGCTCGGAGGCAACTGTCGGTTCCTGCAGGGTCCTGACACCGATCCGGCGGCTGTCAGCCGTATCCGTGCGGCTGTCGACGCCGGCGTCGAGTGCCGCGAGACACTGCTCAACTACCGCGGGCCGCAGCGGACCCCGTGGTGGAACGAGATCTTCCTCGCGCCTGTCGCCGACGAGGCCGGGCGGGTGCTGCAGTACATCGGCGTGCAGAACGACGTGACGTCGCGCGTCCTCGCTGAGCGGGCGCTGGAACGTGAGCGCGATCGTGCGCAGAGCCTGCTCGTGCAGATCGAGCGGCTCGCCTACACGGACCCGCTCACGGGTCTGGCGAACCGTCGGCGCGTGCAGGACCAGGTCGAGACGGCCCTGTGGGATGCACGTACCGGCGACTCCGCACTCGCGCTGCTCTTCCTGGACCTCGATGGTTTCAAGGAGGTCAACGACCGGCTCGGGCACGCGGCCGGCGACGAGCTGCTGGTCGTCACGGCTCGACGGCTGATGGGGCGGCTGCGGCGAAGCGACCTGCTCGCCCGTCTCGGCGGCGATGAGTTCCTCGTCGCACTGCTCCACCTCGACCCGGCGACCGCCAAGGCGGAGGCGGCGCGCGTCGCCACCCAGCTCGCAGAGGTAGCGGGCCAGCCGGTGCGCCTGCATGGCGAGGACGTGTCCATCGGCATCAGCATCGGCGTGAGCACCTTCCCTGACGAGGGCGAGGACTTCGCCGAGCTGATGCACCTGGCCGACATGCGGATGTACGAGCTGAAGCGTCCTAGCGGCGACCGCAGCAACGAGGTCGCGACGGGGGCGACCACGGGCATGGTGCCGAGGGTGATCCACCAGTAGTCGGCATGACCCAGGTGAGCGCCGGGCTGACGTCGCCGGGCGCGTGACAGGGGGCTGACACTTGATCCGGTCAAGGAAAGGTGACAGGCTCCACAGCATGCCCCCGGCCGCCGACCTCGAGCGCGCGCTGCGGGGGGCGGCGCTGCGGGTGACGCGGCAGCGGGTCGCGGTGCTCTCGGCCCTGCACGAGCACCCCCACGCCGACACCGACACGGTCATCGAGACCGTGCGCGCGTCGTACGGGCCGGTGTCCCACCAGGCGGTGTACGACGTGCTCCGCGCCCTCACCGACGTCGGCCTGGTGCGGCGCATCCAGCCCTCGGGCTCGGTCGCGCTCTACGAGGTGCGCGTCGGCGACAACCACCACCACGTCGTGTGCCGGTCCTGCGGGGCCGTCGCCGACGTCGACTGCGCGGTCGGCGGGTCGCCGTGCCTGACCGCCTCGGACGACGCGGGCTTCGTCATCGACGAGGCCGAGGTCGTCTACTGGGGCCGGTGCTCCGCCTGCACCGCCCGGGCGACCACCCCGCGGCCCACGTCGGCTCCATGACCGGCACCACCTGACGCACGACCGCCACGCCACGGCATCACGAGCACCAGCAGCACGAGGAGAGGCAGACATGACCCAGACCGACCCCAAGCCCCGCGACACCAGCGTCAGCGCCCAGGGCACCGACCACACCGCCAGCACCAGCGAGTCGGAGAACCCGGCGATCCCCGGGCCCACCCTGCAGGTCAGCCAGCGCCCGCGCAGCAACAGCGACTGGTGGCCCCACCAGGTCGACCTGTCGGTGCTCAACAAGCCCTCGCGCGACTCCGACCCGCTCGGTGACGGCTTCGACTACCGCAAGGCCGTGCAGTCGCTCGACGTCACTGCGGTCAAGCGCGACCTCGCCGAGCTGATGCGCACCTCGCAGGAGTGGTGGCCCTCGGACTGGGGCCACTACGGCCCGCTGTTCATCCGCATGTCGTGGCACTCGGCCGGCACCTACCGCAGCGCCGACGGGCGCGGCGGCGGCGGCAAGGGTGAGCAGCGCTTCGCCCCCCTCAACAGCTGGCCCGACAACGCCAACCTCGACAAGGCGCGCCGGCTGCTGCTGCCCGTGAAGCAGAAGTACGGCCGCTCGCTGTCGTGGGCCGACCTGCTGGTGCTCGCCGGCAACGTTGCCCACGACGACATGGGCCTGAAGACCTTCGGCTTCGCCTTCGGCCGCGAGGACGCGTGGCAGCCGACCGAGACCTTCTGGGGTCCTGAGGACACCTGGCTCGGCGACGAGCGCTACAGCGACGACGCCCCGCTCGACCTGTCCGAGGACGACCTCGCCGCCGTCACGATGGGCCTGATCTACGTCAACCCCGAGGGGCCGCAGGGCAACCCCGACCCGGCCGCGTCGGCGCACGACATCCGCGTCACGTTCAGCCGCATGGGCATGACCGACGAGGAGACCGTCGCGCTGATCGCCGGTGGCCACACGTTCGGCAAGGCGCACGGCGCCGGTGACCCCTCGCTCGTCGGACCGGAGCCCGAGGGCTGCCCGGTCGGCGCCGGCGGTCTGGGCTGGACCAACCAGCACGGCACCGGCAAGGGCGCCGACACCATCACCAGCGGTCTCGAGGGTGCGTGGACGGCGACGCCGACCACCTGGGACAACGGCTACTTCGAGCTGCTGTTCAACCAGGAGTGGGAGCTCACCGAGAGCCCGGCCGGCGCCAAGCAGTGGAAGCCCAAGGCGCCCGAGGCCCAGGGGCTCGTGCCCGACGCCCACATCGCGGGCAAGACGAACCCCCCGATGATGGCGACGTCCGACGTCGCGCTGCTCGCCGACCCGGTGTTCCACGAGATCTCCGAGCGGTACTACCGCGACCCCGAGCTGTTCGCTGACGCCTACGCCCGCGCCTGGTTCAAGCTGCTCCACCGCGACATGGGCCCCAAGAGCCGCTACCTCGGCCCGGACGTGCCCGCCGAGGACCTCATCTGGCAGGACCCGCTGCCGGCGGTCTCGCACGACCTGGTCTCGGACGCCGACGTCGCCGAGCTCAAGGCCGCGATCCTGGAGTCGGGCCTGACCGTCCCGCAGCTGGTCCACACCGCCTGGTCGTCGGCGGCGACGTTCCGCAGCACCGACAAGCGCGGCGGGGCCAACGGCGCCCGTCTGCGGCTCGAGCCGCAGACCTCGTGGCCGGTCAACGCCGGCACCGCCGAGGTCATCGCGAGGCTCGACGAGGTGCGTCAGTCCTCCGGCAAGCAGGTCTCGCTCGCCGACATGATCGTGCTCGGCGGCTCGGCGGCGATCGAGAAGGGCGCCGCGGACGCCGGTGTGCAGGTCACCGTGCCGTTCTCGGCCGGCCGCACCGACGCCACCCAGGAGACCACCGACGCCGAGGGCCAGAAGTGGCTGCAGCCGCGCGCCGACGGGTTCCGCAACTGGTCCAGGCCCGGCTCGAAGGTCTCGCCCGAGCAGCTGCTCGTCGACCGCGCCTACATGCTCGACATGACGCCGCGCGAGATGACGGTGCTCGTGGGTGGCCTGCGCGTCCTCGGCGCCAACACCGACGGCGTCCAGCACGGTGTGTTCACCGACCGCGTCGGCGTGCTGTCGCAGGACTTCTTCACCACGCTGCTCGACCTCGGCACCACCTGGCGCACCTCGGCCACGGACGAGAACGTCTACGAGGGCCTCGACGCGGCCGGCGCCGTGGTGCGCACCGCGACGCCGGTCGACCTGGTCTTCAACTCCAACTCGATCCTGCGCGGCATCACGGAGGTCTACTCCTTCGTCGACACCAAGGAGAAGTTCGTGACCGACTTCGTCGAGGCGTGGGTCAAGGTCATGGAGCTCGACCGGTACGACCTGCGCTAGTCGCAGCAGCTCACCGCACCGGGCGCGCCCCGGTCCGCCGATCCGTCGGTGGGCCGGGGCGTCGCCCTGCTCAGCGACGGGCCACCTCGTGCAGCGGCCCCTGCAGCCACGCGGTCGCCTCCGCGTGCGAGCGCAGCCGGACGACGGGCAGCTCGGGCCGGTCGGCGAGCAGCCCCTCCACCCGCTGCCGGGTGAGCGGGTGCGTGCGCCAGGCCCACCGGACGACGTGGTCGGGGTCGGTGAGGAAGGTCCGCAGCGGCGCCTCGACGTTGCCGTTCCACAGCACCTCGCGCAGCACCCGCCGCCGCAGGGTGCGACGCACCACCTGGGTCATGGTGCGGACGCGTGGCACGTCCAGCCACACGACGAGGTCCGCGTGGGCGGCCAGCAGCGCCCGCGTCTCGGCGTACTGCCACTCGGTGACCCAGCGGGCCGATGTCGCCAGCGCCCGCACGTCGTCGACGAAGGTCGGCCGCCGCACCCACCCGGCGCCGTGAGCGAGGGCGTCGATCTCCGTGTGCGGCAGCTCCAGCAGCTCGCCCACCCGTCGGGCCAGCGTCGTCTTGCCCGACCCGGACGTGCCCGCTATCAGCACCCTGCAGGGCTTGTGCAGCAACGGGTCTGCCGCGCCACGGAGCACCCGTCGAGGCTATCGCTGACGGTGACGTCAGGCGGGGCGCCCCAGACGCCCGAGCACCTTCGTCGCGCGGGCGGCGTCGTCGGGCACCTCGACCGCGGGGCGGCAGATGCCGTCCATGTAGAGCGCGTCGCCGAAGGCGTCGGCGCCCGCCTCGATGCGGTCGAGCTCGTCCTCGGTCAGCGCCGCCTCGGGCACCGACGACATCAGGCCGCAGGCCCTCGCGATGTCGGTGCGGTGCACGTAGAGGTCCCAGACGTAGAACTGCTCGAGGGTCTGGCCGACCGTCGTGGGGCCGAACCAGCCGTCGAACGGGCGGGCCGCGACCTGCGGGTCGGCGAGCAGGTCGGCGACGGCACGCGCGTGCGCCCGCCAGGCCGCGGCCGGGTCGGTGCCGACGTCCGGCAGCTCACCGGTCAGCGGGAGGTCGCGGTCGGCGAGGAAGGACCGTTCAGTGTCGACCACGTGGCGCACGACCTCGCGGGCACTCCAGGCATCGCACGGCGAGGGCGCGTCCCAGCGGTCGGCGGGGACGGCGTCCACCACGGCGGTGAAGGGTCGGGCGGCGGCCGCGAAGGCGCCGGCGGTGGTCGAGACGTCGTCGAGGGTGTCCATGCCGCTGACGCTAGCGACGTGCGGGAGGCTTGCCTTGATGAAACCCGACACACCGGCGCGGGCGGACGACGTCGAGCGAGCCCACCTGGACGATCCGGCCGACACGACCTGGATCATCTACCGCGTCACGCCGTCGACCGACCTGTTGCCTGTGGCGCAACGGTTCTGGATCCCGGTGTGGTCGGTGCCACCCGGCCTGGAGTCGCCGCAGCAGGTGCTGCAGCACCCGGTCGCGCTGATCGTCGTCAGCGGGGACTACGCCCGGTTCTACGGCGTCGTCGCGGGGCTGTCCACCACCACGCTCAGCGGTGACGGCTGGGCTGCGGGCGTCATGCTCACCCCCGCCGCAGGCTGGTTGCTGGCGGGGCGTCCGATGACCGAGCTCACCGACCGCCACGTCGACGTCGCGGAGGTGATGGGGGACGACGCCGGTGCCCGGCTGACCGCGCGCGTGCGCGCGGCCATGCACACCGACCCGCGGTCGCCCCGCGCCCACGCGGCCGCCGTCGCGGCCTTCGAGGACGTGCTGCGGCCGCTGCTGCCGGTGGACGAGGAGGGCCTG
Source organism: uncultured Actinomycetales bacterium (assembly GCA_964243295.1). Classification (GTDB taxonomy): domain Bacteria; phylum Actinomycetota; class Actinomycetes; order Actinomycetales; family Angustibacteraceae; genus CAXTEJ01. The sequence goes on from CAXTEJ010000019.1 coordinate 17,680, forward strand.
CTCGTGAACCGGGTGGTCGAGCTGGTCATGGGCGACGCCGCGCTCGTGCGCGTCGACGAGCTGGCTGCCCGGGTAGGCCTGACGCCCCGCTCGCTGGAGCGGCTGACCCGCCGGCGCCTCGGGCTCACGCCCAAGTGGCTGGTGCAGCGGCGGCGGCTGCACGAGGCGGCCGAGCTGCTGCGGCGCGGGGGCACGGCGCTCACGGACGTCGCAGCCGCCCTCGGGTACGCCGACCAGGCCCACTTCACGCGGGATTTCGCGCGGGTGACCGGCGCGACGCCGGGAGCCTTCGCCGCCCGGTACGCCGCCGGTCCCCCCGCGTCGGTGCGCCCGGGGGAGAAACGACCCGAGCCGCCACCGGGGACGGCATGACCGGGACGAGCAGCAGCGGCGCCGCGACGCCCGATGCGCCTCAGGCCTGACCTCACGCCGCCAGCCGGGGAGCGTGGACGCGGTTCGTGCTCAGCCCGCCGCCGTCCTGACCTTGCGCAGGCGGCGCACCACCAGCCAGCCGACGAAGCCGACGATCACGGCGTACAGCGCGTAGTTGAGGTAGGTCGAGTACTCCTCGGCCTGCTGCCACTGCGACCCGAGCAGGTAGCCCGCGCCGATGAGCAGCACGTTCCACACCAGCGTGCCGGCCGTCGTGAACGCCACGAAGCGGCCGAAGGGCATGGACGCCGCGCCGGCCGGCAGCGAGATGAGGCTGCGGACGCCGGGGATCAGCCGGCCGAAGAACACCGAGATCCCGCCGTGCCGCGCGAACCAGGCGATGGCGCGGTCGACGTCCTCGCGGTCAACCAGCGGGATGCGCGCGACCAGCCGCGCCGCGCGGTCCTCGCCCAGCCGGCGCGCCACCTCGTAGAGCAGCACCGCCCCGAGGACCCCACCCGCCGTGGCCGAGACCACGACCGCCAGCAGCCCCATCCGCCCGCGCTCGGCGAGGTAGCCCGCGAGCGGCAGCACCACCTCGCTGGGTATCGGCGGGAACACCGTCTCCAGCGCCGTCAGCAGTCCCACGCCCCACGCGCCGAGCGCGACCATGACGTCGGCGACCCAGCCGGACAGGCCCGACAGCTCAATCACCTGCTCCAGGGTACGGGGAGCCCTCACGCCCGCCCGGCCACCGAACCCGCCCCGGCGAGAGGTCCGGATCGAGGTGTCATGCGCCGTCCCAGTCGGCAGCCCCGGTCGCGGGTCAGGCGTCCGGGGAGCATGCTGCGGCGATGAGCGAGCACACGCCGCAGGCGCAGGACGACCACGAAGTCTGGCGCCGCCTCGCGCCGTCCGGGCTGCTGCTCGTCGGCGCGGGCGTCTGCGTCGTGAGCGACGCGTCCAGCCGTCGGGCGTCGGGCACGGGCGTCGGCTCGTGGGTGGCTGAGGGCACGGTCGGGCTGGTGCTTCTCAACGCCGGGCTCTCGCTGTTCGGCGAGGCCGTCAAGCGACGGGCGCTGTACGACGTCGCCACCCGCGGCTGAGCGCCGTCGCGAGCGTCGCGTCAGGGCGCCGTCGGGGCCGGTGCGCGTGCCCGCGGCGGCCCGTCCTCGTCAGACCGTCTGCACCGTGATCGAGGCGGTGCACGAGGCGAGATCGCGCAGCAGTCGGCCCCGCTCCGACCCCGTCAGGTGGTCGAGCATGCGCTCCTCGACCGCGTGGACGGCGGCGCTGGCCGTTCGGAGCCGGCGCTGGCCCGCGGGGGTCAGCGCGGCGGGCAGGGCGCGACCGTGCGGCGCCGTGGTCGGACGGGTGAGCAGGCCGCGGTCGTGCAGCCCGCGCAGGACGGCGTGCATCGACTGGCGGGTGACGAACGCGCCGCGGGCCAGCTCGGCGCCGGACAGGTCGGGCTGGCGACCGAGCAGCTCCAGGCAGGCGTACTGCGGCACGGTCAGGTCCAGCGGGCGCAGTGCGGCGTCCATGGCCAGTCGCAGTGCGGCAGCGGCCCGCTTCAGCGCGTAGCCCACCGACAGGTCGAGGTCGCCGACGGTCTTCTCTTGACTCATGTCAGCATCCTGACACACACTTCGTATGTCAATCTCCTGACATCAACGGACAGGACTGCCATGACCGTGACCGGACCGACCTTCATCGCGCTGCAGGTGCGCGACCTCGAGCGCGCTGCCGCCTTCTACGAGGCGCACCTCGGCCTGCGTCGAGTCACCCCAGCACCGCCCGGAGCGGTGGTCTTCGACACGACCCCGGTCTCGTTCGCCGTCCGCGAGCCGCTGCCCGGGGTCGACCTGGACGCCGCGACGCCCCGCCCCGGTGTCGGCGTCGCCGTGTGGATGCACGCCGACGACGCCCAGGCCCAGCACGACGCGCTCGTGGCCGCCGGGGTCCCGATCCTGGGCGAGCCGTTCGACGGGCCCTTCGGACGCACCTTCACCTTCACCGACCCCGACGGCTACGCGGTCACCGTCCACGACCAGCCGTGACGTGCATGGGCGGACGGCCCGAGTCATGACCAGCCACACCACGACGGTGCAGGTGCTCGGCCCGTGGTCGCTCGCCACCAGCCGCACGTTCTGGGAGGGCTTCGCGCCCGGAGCGCTCTTTCGCCGGGACGACACCACGACCCTGAGCACCGTCTTCCGGGTCGAGGCGGACTGGTCCCGGGCGGAGGTCCGGGCGGTCCAGCACGACGGTGCCGCGCGCCTCACGATGACGGGCGACGGTGACCTCGACGCCGCCGCCGAGCAGACCCTCCGGTTCCTGTCGCTGGACGTCGACGCCCGCGGCTGGCCGGATGTGGGCGACCGCGACCCGGTCATCGCCGACGCGCAGGCGCGGCTGCCCGGGCTGCGGCCGTGCGGCTTCCACTCGCCCTACGAGGCAGCCGCCTGGGCGGTGCTGTCACAGCGCGTTCGCATCGTGCAGGCGGCCCGGCTGCGGACCGATCTGATCGACCGGCACGGCGAGGGCGGTGCCTTCCCCGCACCGCTCACCCTTCGCGACCTCGACCTCGACCTGCCCGGCCGCAAGGCCCAGTACCTAGGCGCGGTCGCCGAGGCGGCCCTCGAGGGCAGGCTGGACGCAGCGACCCTCCGCTCGGCCGAGCCGCGCCAGGCCCTGCACGACCTCCAGCAGGTCAGGGGCCTTGGCCCGTTCGCCGCCGAGCTCGTCCTGGTCCGCGGCGCGAACGCCCCCGACGTCCTGCCGGTGAACGAGAAGCGACTGGCCGACGAGGTCCGTCGGCTGTACGGGACCGACAGCGAGCTGACCCAGACCGCCGAGCGCTGGCGGCCGTTCCGCAGCTGGGCGGCCGTCCACGTGCGCGCCCTGCGCGAGCTGCGCACCCAGGAGATCAGCGGCTCCCCGGCCGGCTGATGTCCCCGGCGTCCGGCCGTAACCGGCAGCGGGATCCCCCGCGCCGCAGCCGTTGGGCACGTGCGAATGCCGTGCGACACGAGACGGAGGCGGTTCTGCGCGCGGACCGCACCGCAACGACGCGTCAGACGGTCAGGCTCGTCCCCGTCAGCTCCGTGCAGGCGGCGAGCAGCCCGTCCTGCACATCGACGTCGTACGTCGCCTCGTGGGCTCGCTTGTCCGTCCGCTGGCCGAAGTAGCGACCGGTCACCGTGACACCCGGCTCGTCGCTGGTGGCCAGCCACACCTGGGTGTCAGCGCCCTCGGGCAGCGCGCCCGGCGCCCCGCTGCCGCCCATGTTCGTCTTGATCCAGCCCGGGTCGACCGCGTTGCTCAGCGCGCTCGGCAGCAGCCTGGCGACCGCGAAGGCCAGCGCGACGTCCCAGGTCTTGCTGTCGCTGTAGGCCTGGTCGCCGTCCCACGCGCGGCGCGTGAACTGCAGGTCGGTGAGGTCGGCGCTGCCCCGCGCCTGCAGGCCCGACGTCAGGTAGATCAGGCGCTGCGGCGGCGTCATCAGCGCGGTCAGCAGGTACGGCGCCACGACGTTGACGGCGAAGGTGCGCTCGATGCCGTCGGTCGTCTCGGTGCGCGCGTCCGCCGCGCCGACACCCGCGTTGTGGATCACGACGTCGAAGGGGCCGCTCGTCTCGGCCGCCTGCGCGAGCGACCGCACCTGCTCGAGCGAGGCCAGGTCACCCACGAGGACGTCGGCAGCCCCTGGCACGGCGGCGCGCGCGTCGTCCGCCCTGCTGTCGTTGCGGGCGTGCAGCACCACGTCGTGGCCCAGTGCCACCAGCGCGCGGGCCGTCTCGGCGCCGATGCCGTCGCTCGAGCCGGTGACGAGGATGCGGGACATGAAGCCTCCGTGGATGCGTTGCAGGGCAGCGGTTCGTCACTACCCCGAACCTAGCCGGGCGGCTCCGGCGTCGCCTGCGCAGCTGTGGGGGTGCCGGTCGACGACGCCTGCCGGGCGGCCTCGTGCAGCGCCTGCGTCGTGCGCCGCCGCATGCTCTTCCACGACCACACCTCACTGGTCGTGCCCGCTGCGAACTCCTTGGCCAGCGGCGACCACGCCGCGGGCGGCACCACGCCGTCGTAGCTGCCGAACACCTCCGCCCGGCCTGGCGCGAACACCTCGAACCGCACCAGTGCCTCGGCGAGCACCGCTCGGCCCCGCAGGTCGTGCCCCACCGGCAGCCGGTCGCTGCGCCAGTCGAGCACGCCGGTGACGAAGTGCGTGTAGGCGCCGGACCCACCGTCCTTGAGTCCGCGCACCTGCAGCACCGCGAGGTCACCGTTCTTCAGCCGCACCGACCACAGGTCGCCGAGCGAGAGGTTGCTCGTCGACGCCGGCACGAACGGGTAGCGCTTCACCTGCTCGAGGCTAGTCGCGGGGTCGGCTGGCGCCGCACGGCCGGCTCAGGCGACCAGGCCCGCGACGACGACCAGGTCGGCGACCAGGGCCGCGTAGGCAGCCGGCCGGTCGGCGTCCGGCACCCGCAGCACGGACGACGGGTGCACCGTCGGGACGAAGCGGCGTTCGCCGGACGGCGTGGAGCGCACCAGCAGCTGGCCGCGCTGCCTGGTCACCTTGACGTCGGGGCCGATGACCGACCGAGCGGCCGTCGCGCCGAGCGCCACGACCAGCTGCGGGTCGACCGCGGCGATCTCCGCCTCGACCCAGGGCCGGCAGGCGGAGATGTGCGCCAGCTCGGGCGTCTGGTGGATGCGCCGGTTGCCGGTCGGCGTGAACCGGAAGTGCTTGACCGCGTTGGTGACGTAGACGTCGGCTCGAGCGAGGCCCGCCTCGTCGACCGCCCGCTGCAGCAGCGTGCCCGCCGGGCCGACGAAGGGGATGCCCCGCTGGTCCTCGACGTCACCGGGCTGCTCACCCACCAGCACCACCTTGGCCTGCGGGTTGCCGGCCGAGAACACGACCTGCGTCGCCGGCTCCCACAGCTCGCACCCGCGGCACGACGGCGCGGCAGTCCGCAGCGCGCCGACGTCCGCCTGCTGCGGCACCCACCCCTGCGCCCCGGGGCGCTCCACCGCGTTCGCTGCCATGCGGCCACGCTGCCACGCCCGGCAGCCGAGGGCGCGACGTCGTAGCGCTGCGACGGAGAAGTCGGAGCGTGCCCACGAGAGCGCGCGCTCACGAGCAGACGCGTGACACACGCCCGACACCTGCCCGTGCCAGGCTGGAGGCCCACGCTCGACGACGAGGAGTGCCGTGCGCGAGACGCTGACCTGGCCGATGTTCGCCGACGCCTCGCGAGACCTCGCGAGGCAGGTGGTGGCCGACGGGTACGAGCCCGACCTGCTGCTGTCGGTGGCGCGGGGAGGACTGCTGCTCGCGGGCACCATGAGCTATGCGCTCGGCGTGAAGAGCGTCCACGTGGTCAACGTCGAGTTCTACACCGGCGTTGACGAGCGGCTCGAGATGCCGGTGGTGCTGCCGCCGGTGCCGCGCGAGGTCGACCTGTCAGGCATGCGGGTGCTGGTGGTGGACGACGTCGCCGACACCGGCGGGACGCTGGAGGTCGTGCAGCGGCTGTGCGCCGGCACCGTGGCGGCCTGTCGCACGGCCGTGGTCTACCAGAAGCCGTCGTCGACGGTGGCGTGCGACTACGTCTGGCGCACGACCGACCGCTGGATCGACTTCCCGTGGTCGAGCGAGGTCGCCCTCGCCGGCATCAGGGCGTGACGAGCGAGGTCAGCTCACCGGGCTGGTGCGCAGCCCGCGCTCCTCGTCGCGGCGCACCAGCACGCGACCGTCCTGCACGCGCGCCTCGAACGGCTCCTGCGGCCGGGTGGCCGGGCCCTGGCGCACCGACCCGTCCTCGAGGCTGAAGCTGCTCTGGTGCCACGGGCAGACGATGCAGCCGTCCGCGACCTCGCCCTCGTGCAGCGGGGCCCCGCGGTGGGTGCACCGGTCGGCGATGGCGCGGATCGCCGTCCCGTCGCGGACCAGCAGGACGGGCTCGTCGCCGGCGTGGCCACCGAACGGCTTGCCGGGCAGCAGGTCGGTGTCGGCGCAGACGTCGACCCAGTCGGTCGGGAAGGACTCGAACGCGGTGGTGTCGACACCGACGCCCATCGCGTAGGTCAGGTGACCGCCGAGCCACCCGCCGACGCCGAGCACGCTGTAGCCGGCGACCGCGAGCAGCTGCCCCCTGCCGCCACGGCGGCGCGCGACGTACGACCCGGTGAACAGCGCGAGGCCGGTGACGTTGGACAGGGCGTGGACCAGGCCCACGCGCCGCTCAGCCCCCTGGGTCTCGCTCCAGTCCGACCAGCCGGTCAGCGCGGTGGGCAGCGCCGACAGCAGCCCGAAGCCGATGAGCGTGCGGCTGGCCCGGCGCTCGCCGGTGAGATCAAGTGCGAGCGCGCCGGTGAAGGTGCCGATCGGCACGGTCACGAGGAGAGGATGCGCCGGGTGCCCGATCTGGGTGCCGGACAGCGTGTCCTTCACCGTCCCCTGGGGGATCAGCGAGGTCACCTTCTGGACGACGTCAGCGACGCCGTCCAGGGCGGTCGAGTGCTCGACGGCACCCACGAGACGGTCGAGCAGGGCAGGCATCGCTGGCATGGCTCAGGTGTAGGCCACCGGCGCCCGCGTGGCAAGACGGGCGCGGTCGGCCCGGTGGAAAGGGTCAGACCGCAACGAACGCGTCAAGCGCGTCGAGCAGCAGACGCAGCGCCTCGCTGGGCTGGCGGAGGGTGACCTGCAGCCCGCTGCTCATCAGGCGCAGCACGAAGCGCAGGCCCGCGGAGTCGCAGAACGTGACGTGCGAGCCGTCGAGGACCACGGGCAGGTGCAGCTCGTCGAGGTCGTCGAGCAGCTGGCTCAGCTCGTCGGCCAGGGTGGTGTCAATGTCACCGTGCAGCCACACCACGACGTGGTCGGCCTCGACCAGCGCGACGGCCTCACCGTGAGGGATCCCGATATCAGGGACCGGGCCTGCGACGACTCGGGTCTGAAACCGCGGGAAGAGCGAGGCGAAGTGGTGACTCATGGGGGTGCTCCCAGCTCGATTCGGGCTGGGCCGCACCTCTGGACCCATCACTACGGTAACCGCCCCGTGCCCGTCCGTAAAGGCCCGTGGGCGATCAGACTTACGCAGTCAGCCGGCGTCCGGCGCGATCGGCCTGACCAGGACGCCGCTGCGCACGCGGGCGGGCATGCGGCGCAGGCTGATCGTCATGTCCTGGTCGGGCACCTCGAGCTCACGCGACGCCAGGTCGCGCGAGATGGCGGTCAGGATCGCGACCGTGGGGTGCTCGCCGGGGCACCGGTGACCGGTGGCGGTGTCGCCGCCGCCCTGCGGGATCAGCGTGAAGGGGTCGACGAAGCGGCCGACCCACCGCCCGGGCGCGAACGCGTACGGGTCGGGGAACACGCGATCGTCGTGGTGCTGGCCGTAGACGTCGAGCAGCACCAGGGTTCCGGCCTCGAGCTCGGTGTCCCCGAAGCGGGTTGCGTGCCGGGTGCGTGCCCCGAGGAAAGGCGCGAACGGGTAGAACCGGCGCAGCTCGTGCACGAAGGCGGTCGCGTACTCCTCGCCGCCCGCGTCGGGGGTCCCGCCGCGCAGCTGCTCGCGCAGGTGGGGCCAGCGGGTCAGGGCGTGTCCGGCGTACGCGATGAACCACGCGACGGCGACGGTCGGGCGGATCAGGTTGAGCAGCTCGACGGCCGCGAGGCGCGGCTCGAGCAGCTCGCCGTCGACGTCCCGGTGCGCGCTCACGACCGCGAGGGGCGAGCCGGGCGTCGGCGACAGCGCTCCGGCGCGCACCCTCGTGACCACACCCCCGACCCAGGCCTCGCTGCGCCGGCGGGCGAGGCGGGCCCGCAGGTGCCGCGGACCGGCGCTGCCGAACCCGTCGACCATCGCCACCATGTCGGCGGTGCGCGACGCGAGCTCCGTTCCGGGGACGCCGATCCCGACCCAACCGCAGACCCCTCGCAGCAGCGCGCGGGCGCCCTCGTCGAACAGGACCACGGGGCTGCCGGGACGCCACGCGTCGGCCTGGGCGCGCCACGCCCCGCTGCACGCGTCGGCCAGCGCCTGCGGGTCGCCCCCGATGAGCAGGGACGTGAACAGCGCCTTGCGCCGGCGGTGCTGGTCACCGTCGAGGGTGTGCACCGCGCCGTGCCCGAACAGCGTCGCCTGGATGGGCAGCGGGATCGCCGACGAGCGCTCGAGCTCGTCGGAGTAGAAGAACCTCGCGGCATCCGGCCCGGTCAGGCACACCGCCCGCTGGCCGAGCACGCGCACCCGGACGACGTCCGACCCCGCGACGCGGCGGCGGTCGGGGAAGAAGCCGTAGCCCTGCCGGAGCAGCTGCAGTGAGCTGTCGAGGTGGTCGTCGGCGGACGGGATGGTGCCGAGAGGGCGAGCGCTGGTCATGCCCTGGCAGTGCCCGCGGCCCCGTCGGTCAAACGACCGACGAGCGGGGTGGAGGGTGGCCGTGGGCGCGGGAGAACTCGAGTGCGTCCGGGGCCACACTGCTGGACCGCCGTCGCGACGCGCCCACGACCACCACAACGATCTTGCCCACCGGCCGTGGGGTTATGCGCTCCACGACAGCGGGCGCACCGCCGAGGCGCTCGCTCGCCACGTCCTCACCGGGCTCGGCCGCCGGCCGCGTGCGGTGGGGTTTGCTCAGGCACGAACCGGGCACATGTCGTCGTACCGCCGTCGTGGCGGGCCCAAGGAGGCGACTGGTGTGAAGGCAGTGACGTGGCAGGGCAAGCGTGACGTGCGCGTGATCGACGTGCCCGACCCGGTCATCCGGGAGCCCACCGATGCGATCATCAAGGTGACGTCGACGAACATCTGCGGGTCCGACCTGCACCTGTACGAGGTGCTGTCGCCGTTCATGTCGGCCGGCGACATCCTCGGTCACGAGCCGATGGGCATCGTCGAGGCGGTCGGCAGCGGGGTCACGAACCTGTCGGTCGGTGACCGCGTCGTGATCCCGTTCCAGATCAGCTGCGGCCACTGCTTCATGTGCGACCAGCAGCTCTACACCCAGTGCGAGACCACCCAGGTGCGCGAGCAGGGCACCGGCGCCGCGCTGTTCGGCTTCTCCCAGCTGTACGGCGAGGTGCCGGGCGGGCAGGCCGAGTACCTGCGCGTGCCGCAGGCGCAGTTCACCCACATCCCGGTGCCGCAGGGCCCGCCGGACGACCGGTTCGTCTACCTGTCCGACGTCCTGCCGACGGCGTGGCAGGCCGTGAAGTACGCCGACGTCAAGCCCGGCGGCACGCTCGTCGTGCTCGGCCTCGGGCCCATCGGTGACATGGCGGCACGCATCGCGCTGCACCAGGGCGTGTCGCGCGTCATCGGCGTCGACCTGGTGCCCGAGCGCCTCGACCGCGCCCGGGCCCGCGGCGTCGACACCATCGACCTGTCCGACGTCGGCGACGACCTCGCCGAGACCATCCGCGGCGAGACCGGCGGCCGCGGGCCCGACGCCGTCATCGACGCGGTCGGCATGGAGGCGCACGGGTCGGGCAGCGCGAAGGCCGCCCACCAGCTGACCGCGCTGCTGCCGGACGTCGTCGCCCAGCCGTTCATGAAGCACGCCGGCGTCGACAGGCTCACAGCCCTCTACTCCGCGCTCGACATCGTGCGACGCGGCGGGACGGTGTCGGTCATCGGCGTCTACGGCGGCGCGGCCGACGCGATGCCGATGATGCAGATGTTCGACAAGCAGATCCAGCTGCGCATGGGCCAGGCCAACGTCAAGCGCTGGGTGCCCGAGATCATGCCGCTGCTCACGGACGACGACCCGCTGGGCGTCGACTCGTTCGCCACGCACCACCTGTCCCTCGACCAGGCGCCGCAGGCGTACGAGGACTTCCAGAAGAAGCAGGAGGGCGTCATCAAGGTCGTCCTCAACCCCTGAGGCACGCCGCCAGACCCCTACCCGGCACCAAGAGGAGACCTGAGCCTTGGCCACGTACGGTGACCCGGCCGGCACGGCCGTCCGCACCACCCCGGTGCAGCGCGCGGCCCAGCTGGTCGGCGTGACGTTCCTGCTCGTGGGCGTCCTGGGGTTCATCCCCGGGATCACGACCAACTACGGCGACATGTCGTTCGGCGGCCACATGTCGGACGCCCACCTGCTGGGCATCTTCCAGGTGTCGATCCTGCACAACGTCGTCCACCTCGCGTTCGGCGCAGCCGGCCTGGCCCTCGCCAAGCAGGCCCACAGTGCGCGCACCTATCTCGTCGTGGGCGGTGCGATCTACCTGGTGCTGTGGATCTTCGGGCTGCTCACCGGTGATGACTCGATGAGCAACTACGTGCCCGTCAACACCGCTGACGACTGGCTGCACTTCGTGCTCGGCGTCGGCATGATCGGGCTCGGCGTCGTGCTGAGCCGCCGCTCGCCCGGCGCGGTCGCACGCTGACCCATCGCACAGCACGAGCCATCGCCCGGCACGAGCCATCGCACGCCACGACGAATCGCACGGCACGATGAAGGGGACGCCTCCCGAGGCGTCCCCTTCATCGTGCCCGCAGCCCGGCTAGGGCGCGAGGCTGATGGTGGCGCCGCGCTCGACGTAGCGCACCCGAGCGGCGAAGGGCGTGCCTGCCAGCGCCGAGGTGAAGTCGCGCAGGGGCGAGCGGAAGACGCCGTAGTCGTCGTGGTGCACGGGCACGGCGTAGCCCGGCTGCACCGTCTCGAGCAGCCGCCGGCCCCCCTCGCCGTCCAGCGTCACCAGGGCACCGAGCACGCGCGTGCCGCCGAGGTGGACGACGGCCCCGTCGAGCTCCGGGTGGCGCTCGCGGATGGCGTCGAGGTGGGCGCCGGTCATGGTGTCGCCGGTGAGGTAGAGCGACAGCTGCCGGACGCCGGCACGCTGATAGGTGAGCACCGTGCCCATGACCGTGGGCAGCAGCGCGCGCATGACGCCGAGGGCGTGCACGCCCGGCACCGACTGCGCGGTCAGCACGTCGTCGCCGCGCGTCAGGACGTGCTCGGACCACGTCGGCAGCGCCACCGTGGTGAAACCCCACGAAGACAGTCGCCGCGCGGCCGCCGGCGTGGTCAGCACCGGCGCCGAACGGTCCAGACCCGCCTTGGCCACGCGGTCGAAGTGGTCGCCGTGCAGGTGGGACAGGACGACGGCGTCCAGGCCGGGCAGGTCCTCGACGGTCATCGCCGGGTCGGTCAGGCGGCGCGACCACAGGCCCTTGCCGAGGTAGGCCCGCTGGCCGCGATGCAGGAAGTTCGGGTCGGTCAGCAGCGTGAAGGGCCCGATCCGCAGCAGCGTCGTGGCCGTGCCGATGAACGTGAGGGACGAGTCCATGTCAACCTCCCCCGACCGTCGTGGTGATGCCCTCGACGACGGAGCGCCGGCTGGGAGGGGTCGTCAGCTCTCGTCCTCGGTGCTGGAGCCGACCTGCTGCAGTGCCGCGTAGACGTACTGCAGCGCGTCGGCACCCGCCACGGCGGTCAGGGTCGTCGTGACGAGGCGCGCCACGTTCGGGGCGAGGACGTGGGCGGTGGTCAGTGCGGTCGCGATCCACTGGGCGACGCAGAACGGGCACGTCAACAGCTCACCGGCGGCGTGGGCGAGCGGCTTGCCCTTGGCCCAGTCGGCGATCTCCTCGTGCACCTCCGATGGCCCACCGCGACCCTCGTAGGTGGTGAACGGGGCCCGCAGGGGGCTCGTGACGGCGTCCTTGGTGAGCGTGCGCGCGAGCCGGTGGGTGGCGACGGTGATCAGCACGAGGTCGCGCGTCGACAACCGCGCCTCGGCGTCGCGGCCGCGCGCAGCGGCGAACAGCGTTGCGGCGCCGCCCGTGTAGGCGAGCATGAGGGCCGAGTACCCGGCCAGCGGACGGTGGTCGTCGTGGGCGTAGCGGGACTGCATGCGCCGCAAGGAGTCCGCTCCGGCGGTCGCCATGGTGGTGAGCTGCATGACCGGGGGGTACCCACCGGTCATGGGACCAATCGCGGCTGACGACACGGCGCCCGTCCTGTCAGTCGCGGGGCAGGCAGCTGGCGTCCGGGCCGTCGGTGCCCGGCAGCCCTGCGATGCGGCGGGTGATCTGCCTGCGGGTGTGGGCGGCGACACGCAGCCGGCCGTCGCTGTAGGCGACGCCGCCACGGGCGCGCTCGCGCAGGGCCAGCCACGCGCACGTGCCGCGCTCGAGAACCCACAGCGGTGCCCACAGCGGCACGTCCCGCGGCACCGCGGCCGCGACGGCGCCACGGCGCCCGTGCGCCGCGACCACGGCGACCAGCGCGAGCAGCCGCAGCGGCAGCGTGCGGTCACGCCGCGCGGCCAGCAGCAGGACGGGCCACACCGCGAGGGCGGCGACCAGCCGCCACGGCTGGGCGAGGTCGTCGTACGCCTGGCGGACACGCTGGCCGCGAAAGTGGCGGGCGTCGGGCGGGCGGCGTGCGACGACGACGTCCCGGGCGTCCACGACCCGGCCCCCCGCCGCCGAGACCGTCCGCACCAGCTCGAGGTTCTCGAACAGGACGTCGGCGTCCCAGCCGCCAGTGGCCCGCAGCAGCCCCCGTCGCACCCCGAAGGTGCCGGGCCAGTCGCCGCTGCCCAGCGCCAGGTTGAGCAGCGACCGGCCGGCGTCCCAGCGGGCGTGCCACGGCCACGCGTCGAACACGTTGACCGGTCGCACCAGGTCGGCGTCGGCCAGCATCTCGACGACGCGGCGCAGGGTCGCGGCGGTGTAGCGCACGTCGTCGTCGGCGAGGACGACGAGCTCATGGCGCGCGAAGTGGACGCCGGTCATGGCCCCGACCACCTTGCCGTTGGCGCCCGGCAGCGGCGCGGGCCGGCAGTGGCGCACCAGCGGCGCCCACGCCCGCTCGTGCTCGGCGAACCGCTGCGGGAGCGAGCCGTCGACCACGGTGACGTCGGCCCACTGCGCGAGCAGACCGAGGTAGGCGGTCATCTCGGTCAGCTGCTCGCGGTGGCTCTGCTCACCACCAGCGTCCCAGCGCACCGGCACCACGACCTCAACCGGTAGCCGGGCGGTCACGGGCCTGGCGAGCGGGGGCTCGTGCGGCTGCTGCGTGCTCACGAGCGGCCCGGCTAGGCCGTGGCGAGCTGCCGCCGCGCAGGCAGCGGTGAGCGCAGGGCGCTGCCGCCGCGCTCCCAGGAGGACAGCACGTGCTCGGCGACGAGGCCGTCGAGAGCGAGGCAGGTCGCGGCGCCGAGCAGGACGTCGCTCAGCAGGGCCGGCTCGTCGCGCACCAGCGCGCCGCACAGGTCGTGGGCCGCGATCTGCTCGTGCACCGCGTCGGCCTCGATGTGCTCGTCGAAGAACTCGCTCGCCTGCACCGGCAGATCCAGCCGCTGCATGCCCGACACCCAGCGCTTGGAGGGCAGCGAGGACGTCATCTCGAACACGGCGAGGTGACCGCACAGCGCACCGCGCAGCCGCCGGTTGAGGGCGAACAGCGACAGGGCGTTGTGGGAGGCGAGCGCCACCGCGGGCACGAGGTCGAGGTGGCCGTTGGGGGTGTCGTCGAGCCCGAGCGCCCGCATCGAGCCCGAGAAGAGCGTGGCGTGCATGCGGTCGACGCGGCCGCCGCCGTACTCGTCGGTCTGGATCTCGACCAGCGCGGCCTTCGCCTGGCCGCGCAGCCGCGGGATCGCGAACGTCTGCGGGTCGCCCTCCTTGAGCTGGTACGGCGAGCGCAGGACGAGCGCCTCGGCGACCTGCTCGACGGTCGCGTGCCGCGCGACGTAACCGGCCAGCGACGGGCCGCTGTCGGCCGCTGCCATGGCGAACAGCGTCCGCGGCAGGGCGGCCGGCGTGCAGAGGACGGGGTCGTGCAGCTCGCGCAGCGCCCGCTCGAGCAGGGCCTCGAGGTGGCGGCGGGCCGTGATCACCGCGGGCTCCCACTCCCAGGCGTCGTCGACGCCCGGCAGGCCACCGAAGTGCAGCTCGTAGGCCAGGTAGAGCGTGAGCTGCAGGTCGTCGTCGAGCAGCACCTCGGACGCCGTGCGCACGCGGTCGCGCTCTGCCGCGGCCAGCCGCACCAGCGTGGCGAGCGGTGCATCGGCGCCGAGGTCATCGGCGTGGCCGGACGTGGGAACGGCCGCCAGGACCGTGAGCAACGCCGCGCTCAGCGGTCCGCGGGGCAGCAGCGTGGTCATGCCTCGATTCTTCCCATGCAGTCCTCAATCATGCACGGCATGCGTTTCAGGACCGTTGCAGTCCGACGTCGGTGACGGCGGTCCCCTCGTGACTGCCGCGATCGTGGGCGAAGCGGGCGCTTGCCGGAGGGTGGCCCGGGTACCCATGGAGCGTGAGCCATGCCGAGAACACGCCCGTCCGCGTCACCGTCTGCGATGACGGACCATTCATCGTGCGCGGGCCGGTGGAGATCCTGGACGAGCAGGGCCGGCCCGTCGAGCGCCGGCGCTCGACCGTCGCCCTGTGCCGCTGCGGACTCAGCGGGCGCGCGCCCTGGTGCGACGGCAGCCACAAGGCCGCCGCGGGTCCGCGCCGGCGTCCCGCGACGGGCTGAGCGGCGGGCCTGCTCGTCTCACGCCTCGAGCTCGCTGAGCACCCGCGGGATGCAGGCCGGCAGCTCTCGCGCCAGGAAGCCCAGGCGGCCGACCTCGGTGGCCAACCGGTCGCCGGCGCGCCCGTGCAGGTGGGCCGCCCACACCGCCGCCTGCGCCGGCTCGGCGCCACGCGCGGCCAGCCCCGTGACGATGCCCGCCTCGACGTCACCCGACCCGGCGACACCGAGGCCGGGACCACCCGCGTCGTCCGACCACAGCCGGCCGTCCGGCGAAGCCAGGTGCGCCCGGCTGCCGCCGCAGCTCACGACCGCCCGCGCGCGTCTGGCGAGGGCGAGGCTCGCGGCGCCCGGGTCGTCGTCGACGTCCGCCGGGTCGACCCCGAGGGTGAGCGCCAGCTCGCGTGGGTTCGGCGTGAGGATCGCGCGGCCGTCGAGGTGGTGCAGGCCGTCCGGCTGCTGCTGGCCCAGCCAGGCGAGCCCGAGGGCGTCGAGCACCAGGGTGGTCGACAGCTGCGGCACCACGGCGGCGACGAGCGCCATGGCGGCCTCGACGTCCATGATGCCGGGCCCGATCAGGACGCACGAGCAGCTGCTCGCCATGTCGACCAGCTGCTCGGCGCACGAGGCGTCGATGTCGCCGCCGGCCGTCTCGGGCAGCCCGCGCACCAGCGCCTCGGGGATCGCGACGCCCATGGCGGGCGCGACCGACCGCACCGTGGCGACCTGCAGCTTGCCGGCGCCGGTGCGCAGGGCGGCCTCGGCCGCGAGGACGACGGCACCGGGCGTCGTCGCGCTGCCGCCGATCACGAGCGTGCGACCGCTGGACTCCTTGTCTCCGCCGGTGTCGGGCAGTGGCCAGTCGCGCAGCAGCCCGGCGGTGATCGCGACCGGTGTGCCGCTCACGACCCGGCCTCCGCCGCACCAGCCGAGCCTGCGGTGGCGGCGTCGAGCCGTTCCTCCTCGCGCGTGACCGGTGCGCTCGAGCCGTCGACGGCGACCGTGCTGCCCGCGGCGACGAGCGCCAGCCGGCCGTCGTCCCCCGCCCGGTAGGTGGTCATGGAGCAGTTGGCGAGCGGGTCGCGGTCGTCGATGTCGAGCACCTCGTCCTCGCTGAGGCCCTCGAGGGCGACCCGGAAGGCCATGATCACCGCCTGGTGGCTGAAGACCCACAGCCGCTCGCCGTCGTGCTCGAAGCGGGCGTCGGCCAGCAGGCTGCGCACCCGCAGGGCCACGTCGCACCAGCTCTCGCCGTACGGCGGGCGGTAGTAGAACTTGCCGAGGTACGTGCGGCGCTCGGCCTCGGCCGGGTGCTCGCCGCGGATGCCGACGCCGGTGAGCCCGTCGAACAGCCCCAGCTCGCGCTCGCGCAGCCGTTCGTCCAGCCGCGGCCGCGGCGCGTCGGGCCAGGCGGACAAGGCGTGAGCGGCGGTGTCGCGGGCCCGGCGGTAGGGCGAGGTCAGGATGCGCGTCGGGCGCTGCGCGGGCGCCAGGCCGGCGAGGTGCCCGGCGAGGGCGTCGGCCTGCTGCTCGCCGGTGGGGGACAGCTCGACGTCGGCGTCGCGGACGGCCACCTCGACGCGGGCTTGCCTGCGGTCCATCGCCGTGCGGTTGGCGATGTTGCCGACGCTCTCGCCGTGGCGGACCAGCACGAGCTCGGCCGGGCCGGGGAGCGGGGTGATCGTCATCGGTACCGCTACCCCGGCCGACCGCGGTGAAACTCGGGCTGCGCGGGTGTGGCTCAGCCGCGCAGGTGAGCTGCTAGCCCAGCCAGTAGGAGGTGTCGCGCACGGGCGGCAGCCCGATGACGGCGTTCTTGGCCGTGCCTGCCGCGGGGACCGCGTCGGTCACCGAGTCCAGGTCGATGACCCGTCGCTCGAGCCGGTCCGCGCCGCCGGGGTGGACGTGCCCAGCCGGGCCGGCCGCGCCCGCGTGCGCCGGGCGACGTGCGCCGGAACGGGTCAGCGGGCTGTGCTTGGCGTCTCGTGCGTCGACCGTCTCGCTCATCGGTGCCCACCTCGTCGTGAGGAACCCTCGTGGGGATCCTCACCTACGGTACGCGTGCGGTCACCCGTTGGGCAGAGCGCGGCGACCGGTTTTCGCGTCAGCTCGCGCGCAGGCCGTGCCGCCGTTGCGGGCCCTCGGCCCGGGTGCCAGACTCGCCCGCATTCGGTCAGGCCACCGGCAGGAGCTTCGCGATGGACGTCCGCAAGACCGCACTGCAGTGGCCTGTGCTGCGCCAGCTCACCGGCAAGGACGTCCTCGGCCGCGGCGCCGCAGCGATGTCCCCCCGCTCGCGCGACCTGCGCCCCCGCACCGAGGACGCCGACAAGGTCGTCAAGAGCGTCTGCCCCTTCTGCGCCGTCGGCTGCTCGCAGAACGTCTTCGTCAAGGACGGGAAGATCACCCAGATCGAGGGTGACCCCGACAGCCCGATCTCGCGCGGCCGGCTGTGCCCCAAGGGCTCGGCGAGCAAGGAGCTCGTCACCGGTGACCAGCGCGAGCTGAAGATCCGCTACCGCAAGCCGTTCGGCACGCAGTGGGAGGACCTCGACCTCGACACGGCGATGGACATGATCTCCGACCGGGTCATCGCCAGCCGCAAGCAGTTCTGGGAGTGGGAGTCCGACGGCAAGCGCGTACGGCGCACGACCGGTGTCGCGAGCCTCGGCGGCGCGACGCTGGACAACGAGGAGAACTACCTCATGAAGAAGCTGTACACGGCGCTCGGTGCCGTGGAGGTGGAGAACCAGGCGCGTATTTGACACAGCTCCACCGTCCCCGGTCTGGGGACCTCCTTCGGTCGCGGCGGCGCCACGAACTTCCTGCAGGACCTCGCCCTCTCCGACTGCATCATCATCCAGGGCTCGAACATGGCCGAGTGCCACCCGGTCGGGTTCCAGTGGGTCGTCGAGGCCAAGGCGCGCGGCGCCAAGGTCATCCACGTCGACCCGCGCTTCACGCGCACGAGCGCGCTCGCTGACGAGCACGTGCCGCTGCGCGCCGGCACCGACATCGCTCTGCTCGGCGGGCTGATCAACTACGTGCTGCAGAACGAGCTGGACTTCCGCGAGTACGTCGTCGCCTACACGAACGCGTCGTCCATCGTCGGCGAGGACTTTCTCGACACCGAGGACCTCGGTGGGCTCTTCTCCGGCTTCGACGAGGAGGGTCGCCACTACGACCCGGCGTCGTGGGCGTTCGAGGGCACCTCGGCAGACACCGGGGCCGGCGACAGCAGCGACCACCGTGACGACGGCGAGTCCGACGGCATCGCCGGTGACAGCGATCCCAGCGGGCAGAACGCCTCCGGCTCACGCAGCGAGAGCAGCGCGTCCGGCAAGCGTGATCGTGACAGGGGTGCCGCGCACGAGACCGGCAGCCACGGGCCGACGTACGAGGGGACCGCGCAGACCGACCCGACACTGCAGCACCCGCGTTCGGTCTACCAGGTCCTCAAGCGGCACTTCGCCCGCTACACCCCCGAGATGGTCGAGGACGTCTGCGGCGTCGGGCAGGATCAGTTCCTGCGCCTGGCCCAGGCGATCACGGAGAACTCGGGCCGCGAGCGCACCACTGCTTTCGCCTACGCCGTGGGCTGGACCCACCACACGGTCGGGGTGCAGTACATCCGCACCGCGTCGATCCTGCAGGCGCTGCTCGGCAACATCGGGCGCCCCGGCGGGGGCATCCTGGCGCTGCGCGGCCACGCCAGCATCCAGGGTTCGACCGACATCCCCACGCTGTTCAACATCCTGCCCGGCTACATCCCGATGCCGTCGGCCCATGACCACCAGTCGCTCGAGGACTTCATCGGAGCCGACACGGGCCGAAAAGGCTTCTGGGGCAACATGGACGCCTACACGATCAGCCTGCTCAAGGCGTGGTGGGGCGACAAGGCCACGGCGGAGAACGACTACTGCTTCGACTACATGCCGCGGATCACGGGCGACCACGGCACCTACAGCACCGTCGCGCGCCAGATCGACCAGGGCGGCGGTGGGTACTTCCTCGTCGGCCAGAACCCGGCTGTCGGAACGGCGAACTCCAAGATGCAGCGCCTGGGCATGGCCAACATCGACTGGCTGGTCGTGCGCGACCTGGTGATGATCGAGAGCGCCACGTTCTGGAAGGACGGCCCCGAGATCGAGACCGGTGAGCTGCGCACCGAGGACATCGGCACCGAGGTCTTCTTCATGCCGGCCGCCGCCCACACCGAGAAGAGCGGCAGCTTCACCAACACCCAGCGGCTGCTGCAGTGGCACCACCAGGCCGTCGAGCCGCCGGGTGACGCGCGCAGCGAGCTGTGGTTCTACTACCACCTGGGCCGGATCATCCGCGAGAAGCTGGCGGGCTCGACCGACGAGATGGACCGGCCGGTCCTGGACCTCGCGTGGGACTACCCGCTCGAGGGCGAGTACGGCGACCCGAGCGCCGACGACGTGCTCGCCGAGATCAGCGGCCGGCACGCCGACGGCACCCCCGTCGCCAGCCTGCGCGAGCTGAAGGCCGACGGCTCGACGTCGGCCGGCTGCTGGATCTACAGCGGTGTCGCCAAGGACGGCGTCAACCAGGCGGCTCGGCGCAAGCCCGGCAAGGAGCAGGACTGGGTGGCGGCCGAGTGGGGCTGGGCCTGGCCCGACAACCGGCGCACGCTGTACAATCGCGCGTCCGCGGACCCCGACGGAAAGCCCTGGAGCGAGCGCAAGGCCTACGTGTGGTGGGACGAGGAGCAGGGCCGCTGGACCGGCCACGACGTGCCGGACTTCGAGGTCGACAAGCGCCCCGACTACCGGGCGCCGGAGGGCGCGCGGGCCCAGGCCGCCATCAACGGTGACGAGCCGTTCATCATGCAGAACGACGGCAAGGCCTGGCTCTACGTGCCGACGGGGCTCGCCGACGGTCCGATGCCGGCGCACTACGAGCCGTCGGAGTCGCCGTTCACGAACTCCCTCTACGCCCAGCAGGCCAACCCCGCGCGGCAGATCCTCGTGCGCCCGGAGAACCGCCTGATGCCCTCGGGCAACGAGGCCGGCAGCGAGGTGTTCCCGTACGTGTTCACGACGTACCGGCTCACCGAGCACCACACGGCCGGTGGCATGAGCCGGTTCCTGCACTACCTGTCCGAGCTGCAGCCGGAGTTCTTCTGCGAGATCAGCCCCGAGCTCGCGGCCGAGCGGGGCCTGGAGCACCTCGGGTGGGCGACCATCACCACGACGCGCACCGCGATCGAGGCGCGGGTGATGGTGACCGACCGCATCGTGCCGCTCACGGTGCAGGGCAGGCGGATGCACCACATCGGGCTGCCCTACCACTGGGGCCCGAACGGTCTCAGCACCGGCGACGCGGCCAACGAGCTGCTGTCGGCGGTGCTCGACCCGAACGTGCACATCCACTCCACGAAGGCGACCAGCTGCGACATCCGGCCCGGACGTCGGCCCCGCGGGCCGGCGCTGCTGGACTGGGTGGAGGGCTACCGGCGCCGTGCCGGGGTGACGCCCGAGACCGGGATCGACGCGAGAACCACGGGGACCCCCGCATGAGCCAGCCGGTCAACCGCCTGTTCGGTCCGGTCGACCCCGCCGCCGAGGCCGGTCACGACGACCACCCCAAGCGCAAGGGCTTCTTCACCGACACCAGCATCTGCATCGGGTGCAAGGCGTGCGAGGTGGCCTGCAAGGAGTGGAACGGCGTGCCCGAGGACGGGATGCTGTTCACGGGGATGTCGTACGACAACACCGTCGGGCTCGGCGCCTCGACCTGGCGCCACGTCGCGTTCATCGAGCAGCAGGTGCCCGGGTCGGCGGGCGTCGACCCGGTCGACGTGGGCACCGCCACCGCGCCGACCCCGGCTGACCCGTCGACCTCGGCGTCGTCGTCCGCTGCGGCGGCGACGTCGCCGGTGTCGCTGGGCATGCCGGGGATGGCGCCGTCCGGTGAGCACCTCGGTCGCGAGAAGCCGTCGTTCCGGTGGCTGATGGAGTCCGACGTCTGCAAGCACTGCACGCACGCCGCGTGCCTCGACGTCTGCCCGACCGGGTCGCTGATGCGCAGCGAGTTCGGCACGGTCGTCGTCCAGAACGAGATCTGCAACGGCTGCGGCTACTGCGTCCCGGCGTGCCCGTACGGCGTGATCGAGCGTCGCCAGGCACCCAAGGACGACGCCGCGGTCGGCATCGCCCAGAAGTGCACGCTGTGCTACGACCGCCTCAAGGGCGACCTGGAGCCCGCGTGCGCCAAGGCCTGCCCGACCAAGTCGATCCAGTTCGGCGACCTCGACGAGCTGCGCGAGCGCGCGAACGGGCGTCTCGACCAGCTGGTGGAGGCGGGTGTCGCGGGGGCGCAGCTGTACGGCAACGACCCGAACGACGGCGTCGGCGGCGCCGGGGCGTTCTTCCTGCTGCTCGACAAGCCGGAGGTCTACGGGCTGCCGCCCGACCCGGTGGTCACGACCAAGGAGCTGCCCCGCATGTACCGGCGGGCCGGTGCGGCCGCGCTCACGCTGCTCGTCGGCGCGGCGCTGACCTTCGTCGAGCGGCGGCCGCGGTGAGCGACCAGCAGGCGGTGTCACCGGTCGGTGGGCCGCGTGATGGTGCCGGCCTCGGTGCTGGCCTTGGTGCCGGCGGCAAGCGCGGCCGACGTCGAAGGGGCGGCGGTGGGCGCGGCGAGCAGGCGATGGTGCCGGACGCCGAGTTCACGTCGTACTACGGTCGTCCGGTCGTCAGGCCCTCCCCGTGGGAGGCCGACATCCCGCTCTACCTGTGGCTCGGCGGCATCGCCGGGTCGTCGTCCCTGCTGGCGGCCGGGTGCGACCTGACCGGCCGTGAGGAGCTGCGCCGCTCGTCGCGCATCACCGCGCTCGCGACGATCAGCGTCAGCTTCGCGGCGCTGGTGCACGACCTGGGCCGGCCCGAGCGGTTCCACCACATGCTGCGCGTTGCCAAGTTCACCTCCCCGATGAGCGTGGGCACCTGGATCCTCAGCGCCTACTCGCCGCTGGTGGGCATCGCCGTCGCCAGCGAGGCGCAAGGCTTGCTGCCCCGGGCGCTGCGCGAGGGCCTGGTCGGCCGGCTGCTGCCCGGCGCGGGGCGGGCGAGCGGGCTGGTCGCGGCCGTCGTCGCCCCGACCGTCGCCGCCTACACCGCGGTGCTCCTCGCCGACACCGCCACCCCGAGCTGGCACCACGCGCGGCTGCAGCTGCCGTTCGTCTTCGTCGGCAGCGCCGCAGCGGCCGGCGGCGGCATGGCTCTGGTCAACGGCCCGGTGTCGCAGACCGGTCCCGCCCAGCGCCTCGCCGTCGGCGGCGCGCTGCTCGAGCTGGTCATGGCCCACCGCATGGAGGCCGCGATGGGGCTGTCGGCCGAGCCGCTGCACCAGGGCCGGGCGGGCGCCTACTACCGCGCGTCCAAGGCGCTGACCGTGACCGGTGCCGTCCTCGCCGCCACGGTCGGACGTCGCAACCGCCTCGCCGCCGTCGTCGCCGGCGCCGCGCTCGTGGCCGGCTCCTTCTGCACCCGCTTCGCGGTCTTCCACGCCGGCCAGCAGTCGGCCCTCGACCCGAAGTACACCGTCGAGCCGCAGCGGCGCCGCGTCGACGAAGGCCACCCCGTCCGCTCCGACAGCCCGCAGGACTGACCCCCACCCTCCCTCGCCGTGATCATGCGATCCCGGCTCGCGCTGCCTCGTCCGTGATCATGCGATCCCGGCTCGGGTGGGCGGCGTGGCTGAGCGGGCAGCGGGCCTGGCCGGCGTCCGAGCGGATGCTTCTCTCGTCGAGGGTGCGCTCCACGTGGCGTGGACGCCGAGTGAAGCGCGTTCTGACCTCGGTGACGTGAGCGGGTCCCGTGCGCGCTCAGCCGCGAGCGACGAGCGCGTACCCCAGGGCCAGCCCGGACGCCGAGCCACCCCTCCCGCGACGAACCTGGACTTTGCGCGTGCTGCAGCACGCGAAAAGTCCAGGTTCACCCACGTAACGTGATCAACCTGGCCCGCCCCCCACCCCCAGCGCAGCGCGCCCTCGCTTGACCGCCGGTGACGGCCGACCTACGTTCGCAGTGATCCCGGCTGTGGGGCCGGGCCCACCTCAGGAGCCCCTGTGAGCAGCGCAGCCGTGCCCGCGTCCGCCGAGCGTGCGTCGACGCGCGTGGAGACCAACGGGCTGGACGTCATCAGCGACGCCGAGCGCCGGGGCACGCCACGGCTACTGTTCCTGCCGTGGTTCGCGGCGAACGTGTCGGTGCTCGGTCTGGGTTACGGGGCGTTCGTCCTGTACTTCGGCATCTCGTTCTGGCAGGCCGCGGTGGTGAGCGTCGTCGGGATCGTCGTGTCGTTCCTGCTGTGCGGGTTCGTCTCGGTGGCGGGCAAGCGGGGGTCGGCGCCGACGCTCGTGCTGAGCCGGGCGGCGTTCGGGGTCGACGGCAACCGGCTCCCGTCGTTCCTGTCGTGGGTGCTCACGGTCGGCTGGGAGACGGTGCTGGTCTCGCTCGCGGCCCTCGCCACCTCGACCGTGCTCACGCGGCTGGGCTGGGGCGGTGGCACGGCGACCAAGGTCGTCGCGCTGCTGGTCGTGGCGGCGCTCGTCGTGGTGGCCGGTGTCGTCGGCTTCGACCTGATCATGCGGCTGCAGAAGTGGATCACGGTCGTGACCGCGGTGCTCACCGTCGTCTACGTCCTGCTCACGGTCGACCAGGTGAGCTGGAGCGCGGTCAGCGCGCTGCCGTCCGGCTCGACCCAGCAGGTCATCGGTGCCCTGGTGTTCGTGATGACCGGCTTCGGCCTCGGCTGGGTCAACGCGGCTGCCGACTACTCCCGTTACCTGCCGCGCTCGTCGTCCAGCACCGGCGTGGTCGGCTGGACGACGGTCGGCGGGGCGGTCGCGCCGGTGCTGCTGGTGCTGTTCGGCCTGCTGCTCGCGGGATCGTCGACGGACCTGCAGGACGCCATCGCCACCGACCCGATCGGTGCGCTGGCCGCGGCGCTGCCCACCTGGTTCCTCGTCCCCTTCGCCGTCGTGGCCGTGCTCGGGCTGGTCGGCGGCGCGGTGCTCGACATCTACTCCTCGGGCCTGGCGCTGCTGGCCGTGGGCGTGCGCATCCCGCGGCCCGTCGCGGCCCTGGTCGACGGCGTGATCATGGTCGCCGGCACGATCTACGTCGTCTTCGTCGCCACCGACTTCTTCCTTCCGTTCCAGGGCTTCCTGATCACGCTCGGCGTCCCGGTCGCCGCGTGGTGCGGCATCTTCCTGGCCGACCTGGCGCTGCGCCGCCGCGACTACGCCGACGCCGACCTCTACCGCTCGGCCGGCCGCTACGGCAGCGTGCGGCGGACCTCCGTCGCGACACTCGTGATCGCGACGCTGATCGGCTGGGGCCTGGTGACCAACACGTACGCCGGCTGGCTGGACTGGCAGGGCTACCTGCTCGAGCCGCTGGGGCTGGGGGGCCGGGAGGGTGCGTGGGCCGGCGCCAACCTCGGTGTCCTGCTGGCTCTGGCGCTCGGTTTCGCGGCCACGCTGCTGCTGACCGGCGGCGAGGTTCGCCGCCAGGAGTCGCTGCCGGGTGCCGAGCGCGGGCGGGTCGACGACCGGGCGGTCGGCCGGGCGTGAGCTGGCTGGTCGTCATCGACGCGCAGCAGGTCTTCGCCGCGCCGTCGAGCCCGTGGGCGGCGCCGGGCTTCGCCTCGACGGTCGAGCCGGTCAACCGGCTCGTCGCGGCCGCGGGCGACCGCGTGGTCTTCACCCGCTTCGTGGCCCCCCAGCCGCCGACGGGCGGCTGGGTCGACTACTACGAGCAGTGGCCGTTCGCACTGCAGCCGCCGGACGCGCCGACGTACCGGCTCGTCGACGAGGTCGACCACGCCCGCCACCGGGTCGTCGACGCGACCACCTTCGGCAAGTGGGACGTCGTGCGCCCGGTGACCGGTGACGCGCCGCTGGTGCTCGCCGGCGTCGCCACCGACTGCTGCGTGGTCTCGACCGCGCTCGCGGCGGCCGACGCCGGGGTGCCCGTGCGCGTGGTCGCCGAGGCGTGCGCCGGCGCCGACGACGTGAGCCACCGGCGGGCGCTCGACCTGATGGCGTCGTACGCGCCGCTCATCGAGGTGGTCGACCTCGAGCGCGGCCTCGCGCTGCTGGCGTGAGCGACCGGCTCGCCCGTGCGCTCGGCGCGCTGCGGGGCCTCGCGGTCGGTGACGCCCTGGGCATGCCGACCCAGCTGCTGCCGCGGTCGCTCGTCGTCGAGCGCTACGGCGAGGTGATCGAGGGGTTCCACGCCGGCCCGGCCGACCACCCCATCGCCGCGGGCCTGGCCGCCGGCACGGTCACCGACGACACCGAGCAGGCGCTGCTGCTGGCCCAGCTGCTCCTCGAGGGCCGCGGGCTCGTCGACCCCCACGAGCTCGGACGACGGCTGCTGGCCTGGCAGCAGCGGGTGAGCGCCCGCGGGTCGCTCGACCTGCTCGGCCCCTCGACCCGGGCTGCCCTCGCCGCGCTGGAGGCAGGCGCTGACCCCTCGCGCACCGGCCGCGCCGGCACCACGAACGGCGCCGCCATGCGCATCGCACCGGTCGGCGTCGCCACCCGCGCCGACGACCTGACCGCGCTCGTCGACGCGGTGCACGACGCCAGCGCGGTCACCCACGACACCGGCGTCGCGCTCGCCGGCGCCGCAGCGGTGGCCGCCGCGGTGAGCGCGGGCGTCGACGGCGCCGACGTCACCGAGGCGCTCGACGTCGCCGTCGAGGCCGCCACGCTAGGTGCCGGACGCGGTCACTGGGTCGCTGCCGCTGACGTGGGCGCCCGCATCGGGTGGGCGCGCGGGCTGGTCGCCGGCCGGTCGCCGTCCGAGGTGAGCGACCTGGTCGTGCGGCTGGTCGGCACCGGTCTGGCCACCCAGGAGTCGGTGCCGGCCGCCTTCGCGGTCGTCAGCGCACTCGGTGACGACCCGTGGCTCGCGCTGCGCGTCGCCGCGTCGCTCGGCGGCGACAGCGACACCATCGCCGCCATGGCCGGCGCGGTGCTCGGGGCGGTGCACGGCGACGCCCTGCCGGCGGACGCCGTCGCGGCCGTCACCGCGGTCAACGGGCTCGACCTCGCCCCGCTCGCCACCGGCCTGCTGGCGCTGCGGTGACCCCGTTCGACCGGCTGCTGCACGTCGGCGCCGTCGTGGTCGACCTCGTGCTCGAGGTGCCGTCCCTGCCGGTGCGCGGCGGCGACGTCGCGGCGTCGTCCGGCACGGCAACCGCAGGCGGTGGGTTCAACGTCATGGCGGCGGCCACACGGCAGGGGCTGCCCGTCACCTTCGCCGGCTGGCACGGCACCGGGCCGTTCGGCGACCTGGCACGCACGGCGCTGGCCGCCGAGGGGGTGCGGCTGCTGCAGCCGCCACGGCCGGACGACGACACGGCACTGGTCGTCACGCTGGTCGACGGCGCAGCCGAGCGCAGCTTCGTCACCAGCCCGCAGGCGCTCGCGCCGTTGCGCGCCGACGAGCTCGCCCGTGTGCGCCCGGGGCCGCGCGACGCCGTCTGCCTGTCGGGGTACTCGCTGGTCGCCGAGGCCGGACGTCGGCCGCTGCTGGACTGGCTGGCCGACGTGCCGGGCACGGTCGTGCTCGACCCCGGCCCGCTGATCGGCGATGTGCCGGATGACGTCGTCGACGCCGTGCTGGCCCGCACCGGGTGGCTCACGGCGAACGCCGACGAGGCGCGCCTGCTGACGTCGAGCGACGACCCCGCCCGGGCGGCGCAGCTGCTGAGCGCGCGCTGCGCCGGTGCCGGCCACCGCGGGGTCGTCGTCCGCACCGGTGCGCGGGGGTGCGTGCTGGTGCTGCCCGGCGAGGCGCCCGCCCACCTGCCGGGTGTGCCGGTGGTCGCCGTCGACACGACCGGCGCCGGAGACGCGCACACCGGGGTGCTGGTCGCCGGCCTCGCCCACGGCCTGCCGCCCAGGGCCGCGCTCGCGCGGGCGAACGCGGCCGCGGCCCTCGCCGTCACCCGCCGCGGCCCGGCCACCGCCCCGACCGCCGCCGAGACGGACGCGCTGCTGCGCTGACGCCTAGCGGACCTCGACCACCGCGTCGCGCCGGGCGACCAGCTCGCCGACGACCGGGTAGCCGGGCACCTCGCCGGCGACGAGCAGCCCTCCGGACGTCTGCGCGTCGGCGAGCAGCAGCAGCTCGTCCTCGCCCACGCCGCTCGCGAGGTGGGGGCGCACCCAGTCGAGGTTGCGCCGGGTGCCGCCGCTGACGTGACCGGCCGCGAGGGCCTCGCGCGCGCCGTCCAGGTAGGGAACGGCGGCGGCGTCGACGACCGCGGTGACCCCGCTCGCCCGCGCGAGCTTGTAGAGGTGGCCGAGCAGCCCGAATCCCGTGACGTCGGTCGCGCAGCGCGCGCCGGCGGCGAGGGCCGCGCGCGAGGCGTCGCGGTTCAGCGCGGCCATGGCCTCGACGGCCTGGGCGAACACCTCACCGGTCGCCTTGTGCCGGCTGTTGAGCACCCCGATGCCGAGCGGCTTGGTCAGGGTCAGCGGGGTGCCGGCGACGCCGGCGTCGTTGCGCAGCAGCCGGTCGGCGACCGCGATGCCCGTCACCGCCATGCCGTACTTCGGCTCGGGGTCGTCGACGCTGTGGCCGCCCGCCACGTGGCAGCCGGCGGCCGACGCGACGTCGACACCGCCCTGCAGCACGCGCGCCGCCATCTCCATCGGCAGCAGGTCGCGCGGCCAGCACAGCAGGTTGACCGCGACCAGCGGCTCGCCGCCCATGGCGTAGACGTCCGAGAGCGCGTTCGCCGCCGCGATCCGGCCCCAGTCGTAGGGGTCGTCGACCACCGGGGTGAAGAAGTCCGCCGTCGCGATCACCGCGCGCTCGCCGTCGATGCGCACCGCGGCCGCGTCGTCGCCGTCGTCGAGCCCGACCAGCAGCTCGCCAGCCGGCGCTCTGACGCCCACGCCGACCAGCCCCGACACGACCCTCTCGAGCTCGCCGGGCGGGATCTTGCACGCGCACCCGCCACCGTGGGCGTACGACGTGAGCCGGCGCACCGCGCTCGGGACCGCTGTGATCGTCACCGCGCCAGCCTAGGTGCCCGCAGCGGGGCGCGCTGGGCTACGGTCGGCGTGCGACGGTCCGCGCGATGGCCGGTACGCGGAGGCGTCAGGGTGCCTGGTGGCCCCCGCGGTCTTCAACACCGACGAGACCGAGCACCTCGGTCTGGCGGGTTCGATTCCCGTCCGCCTCCGCCACCGGGCCGCGCGCGCAGCCGCCGCCCGCGCCATCTACTCTCGCCAGGTGCCCGACGCCCGCCGCCACGTTCCCCGCACCGACGCGGTGCTCGCCGACGAGCGGCTCGCCGGCGCGGTGCGCTCGCTCGGCCGGGCTGTGGTGAAGGCCGCGGTCGTCGCAGCCCAGCAGCGGGTGCGCGAGCAGCAGGTCGCGCCCGAGGCCATGGTCGACCACGTGCTCGCCGCGCTGCCGACGTCCGCCTCGAGCCTGCGGCCGGTGATCAACGCCACGGGCGTGCTGCTGCACACCAACCTCGGGCGCGCTGCCCTGTCGGCAGCGGCCGTCGAGGGGGTCGTCGCGGCGGCGGGCACCACGGACGTCGAGTTCGACCTCGCCACCGGCGAGCGGGCCCGCCGCGGGCGCGGGGCCCTCGCCGCCCTGGCCGCCGCCACGCCCGACGCGGGCGGTGTGCACGTGGTGAACAACGGCGCCGCGGCACTGGTGCTGGCCACGACGGCGCTGGCGGCGGGACGCGAGATCGTGGTCTCACGCGGTGAGATGGTGGAGATCGGCGACGGCTTCCGGCTGCCCGACCTGGTGGTCTCGACCGGTGCGCGGCTGCGCGAGGTCGGCACCACCAACCGCACGACGCTCGCCGACTACGCCGACGCCATCGGGCCGCAGACGGGCATGGTGCTGAAGGTGCACCCGTCGAACTTCGTCGTCACGGGATTCACGGCGGGCGTCGACGTCGGCGAGCTCGCCACGCTGCCCGCGCCGGTCGTCGTCGACATCGGGTCGGGACTGCTGGCGCCCCACCCGCTGCTGCCCGACGAGCCCGACGCCGCCACGGCCCTGCGCGCCGGCGCCGACCTCGTCACCGCGAGCGGCGACAAGCTGCTGGGTGGCCCGCAAGCCGGGCTGCTGCTCGGCCGCGCCGACGTCGTCGAGCGGCTGCGCCGCCACCCGCTGGCCCGCGCCCTGCGCGTCGACAAGCTTACGCTCGCCGCGCTGGAGGCGACGCTCGCCGGGCCTGCCACACCTGTGGCCGTGTCGCTCAGCACGCCGGTGGGAGCGTTGCGGCACAGGGCATCTCGGCTGGCTCGAGCGCTCGCCGAGCAGGGCGTCGACGCGTACGCCGTCGACTGCGTCGCCGCCGTCGGCGGCGGGGGCGCGCCCGGCGTCGAGCTGCCCAGCGCCGGCGTCAGCCTGCCGAGCGAGCTCGCCGCCCGGCTGCGTGCCGGCCGCCTCCCCGTCGTCGGCAGGGTCGAGCGCGGGCGCTGCCTGCTCGACCTGCGCTCGGTGCCCGAGGCGGACGACGACCGGCTGGCAGACGCCGTGCTCAGCCTGCCGCGCAACGGTTTTGACACGAGCTCGGGCTGATGCACGTCGTCGCGACCGCCGGCCACGTCGACCACGGCAAGTCCACGCTGGTGCGCGCGCTCACGGGCATGGAGCCCGACCGCTACGCCGAGGAGCAGCGCCGCGGGCTCACGATCGACCTCGGTTTCGCCTGGGCCGACGTGGCCGGGCGCGAGATCGCGTTCGTGGACGTGCCCGGTCACGAGCGGTTCGTGCCCACCATGCTGGCCGGGGTCGGGCCGGTGCCGGCCGTCGTGCTCGTGGTCGCCGCCGACGGGGGGTGGATGCCGCAGTCGCAGGAGCACCTCGAGGCGCTCGACGCCCTCGGCGTCCGCCACGGGCTGCTCGTCGTCACCCGCAGCGACCTCGCCGACCCCAGCGCCGCGCTGGCGCAGGCGAGGCGACAGCTGGCGGGCACCACGCTGGCCGGCGTCGACGCGGTGGCCGTGAGCGCCGTCCGGCCGCAGACGCTGGAACCGTTGCGGCACAAGCTGGTCGAGCTCGTCGACGCGCTGCCTGCCCCCGACCTCGCCGCGCCGGTGCGGCTGTGGGTCGACCGCGTCTTCACGATCAAGGGTGCGGGCACGGTCGTCACGGGCACGCTCGGCGCGGGCACCGTGCGCGAGGGCGACCGGCTGCAGCTGCCCGGGGGACGGCCCGCCACGGTGCGCTCGGTGCAGTCGCTCGGACGTCGGTCACCGGCCGTGGGCGCGGTCGCGCGCGTCGCGCTCAACCTGCGGGGGATCGACACCGACGACGTCGCCCGGGGCGACGCGCTGGTCACGCCGGGCACCCACCGGCTGACCGACGTCCTGGACGTGCGGTGGCCGCAGCCGGTCGACCGGCTGCCCGGCGAGGCGCTCGCCCACGTCGGCTCGGCCCAGGTGCCCGTGCGCATCCGGCCGCTCGGCGACGCGGCGGCCAGGCTGCAGCTGGCCCGTCCGCTGCCCCTGCGCATCGGTGACGTCGGCCTGCTGCGCGACCCCGGCCGCCGGGTGGTGCTCACGGGGCTCACCGTCCTGGACGTCGACCCACCGCCGCTCGCACGACGCGGGGCTGCCCGCGAGCGCGCGCAGGTGTTGCAGCAGTACGCCGTCCGCGCCGACGCCGGGGCGGAGGTGTCGCGGCGCCGCGTGGTCAGGCGGTCCGACCTGGTGGCGATGGGTGTCGACCCGGGTCAGGCCGCGGCCGTGGCGCCGGGCGACCCGCAGTGGGCGGTCGACGCCGAGCACCTCGCCGGCCTGCGCCGCCGGCTGGCCGACGTCCTGACGCAGCACCGCGCCGAGCACCCGCTCGAGGAGGGCGTGCCCGTCGAGGTCGCCCGGCAGGCGCTCGAGCTGCCCGACCAGCGGCTGGTGGCCCTGGCCGTCACGGCTCCACTCACCGTCCGCGAGGGTCGGGTGGTGCGCGTGCAGCCGGACGACGCGCTGCCGCCCGCCGTCGCAGCCGCGGTCGCGCAGGTGCGCGCCGACCTGCGGGACGCTCCCTTCGTCGCGCCGGACGCCCATCGGCTGCGCGACCTCGGGCTCGGGCCGCGCGAGCTCGCGGCGGCCGTGCGCGTGGGCGCCCTGGCCAAGGTCGCGGACGGCGTCTACCTGTCGCCGGAGGGCCTGCGCGGTGCGATCGAGCCGCTGCGTGCCCTGCCGCAGCCGTTCACCAGCAGCCAGGCGCGTCAGGCGTGGGGCACCAGCCGTCGGGTCGCCCTGCCGCTGCTCGACCGGCTCGACCGGCTCGGCGTCACCACCCGGCTGCCCGACGACACGCGGGTGCTGGCGCGGGGCTGAGCGCATCACGCGCAGCCCCCGTGATCATGCGATCGCGGCCCGCCCGGCGTCCCGCTGACGTGATCATGCGATCGCGGCCCGCCCGGCGTTCCGCTGACGTGATCATGCGATCGCGGCGCGACGCGGCGCCCTACGCCGACGTCGACCTCGGTGAGCGGGCGCCTGCTTCCCTCGACGACCCGGTAGTTACCGTGTGCTGCCCCACGAGGGAACTACCGGATCACCTACGTAACGTGATCAACCAGGTGACCGGGACCGGCCCGAGCACACGCACCAGCACACGCGTCTGACAGTCGTCGTACCGCCGCAGCGACGAGCACCGGCGGTGGGCCCGAACCCATCCCGGGACGCGACGAGGGGCGGGGTCCGTGTGGACCCCGCCCCTCGTCGTCCCGGCCGGAGCCGGTGTGGATCAGCTGTTTCTCGCAGCGTCCTTGGTGTCCTGGGCGACCGACTGCGCGCTGCCCTTGGCCTCCTCGGTGACGTGCTGCGCCGACTGCTTGGCGGCGTCCGTGACCTGGGCAGCGGCCTCCTGGGCCTTGCCCTGCAGGTTCTGCGCGACCTCCTGGCCCACGCTCTTGACCTCGGCCGCGAGCGGTGCGCCCTTCTCCTTGGCCGTGTCGACGAGCGCGTGGGCCGCGCGAGTCTCGCGGTTGCTGGCCGGGATCAGGCCGGAGATCAGGTAGCCGATGCCGAACGCGATGGCGCCCGCGGCGAGCGGGTTGCCCTCGGCGCGCTCGATGACGGACTCCTTGGTGCCAGCCGCCGCGTCGCTGGCCGAACCGGCTGCGCCGTGCGCCCTGTCGGACAGCCCCGAGGCCGCACCAGTGGTGGCGTCGGACGCCGACTGGGCGCTGCCGAGAACGCTTGACTTCGCGCTCGCGGCGCTGCCCATCAGGCGGTCGCGCAGGTTGGTGGCGCGGCTCTTGGTGCGCTCGACGCGACGCTCGACGACGCGACCGGGGCTGACCTTGTCGGTCAGCGCGTCCAGGTTGCGGGTCAGGTCGTTGCGGGTGACCTCGATGTCCTGGGTCAGCTGTTGCGTGTCTTCAGCCATTGTGCGTCCTCCTTGAGGGACTCGGTGGTGGCCGGGAGCGGCTCGACCTTGAGGTTCTTCTTGCCCTGCAGGGCCAGCACGCCGGCGACGATCGCCCAGAGCAGGCCGACGACGAACGCGGCCAGGTCGAGCGGCATGATGCGGTCGAGCAGGAAGACGATCGCCAGCGAGATGAAGATCAGCGCCAGGTGGGCGCCGACACCGGCACCGGCGAACATGCCGGCACCCTTACCGGCCTGGATGGCCTCCTGCTTGGCCTCGGTCTTGGCCAGCGTCAGCTCTTGACGCACCAGCGTCGTCAGGTCGTGCGTGACGTCGCCGATGATCTCGCCGAGCGAGCGGTCCGACGACGAGGAGGTCGGCGACGAGCCGCCTGCCGCGCTCGAACCTTCGGTGGGGTAGGAGGTGCTCACGGGGTCCCGCCGCTGTAGGGAAGGCCGGTGCCGGTGGTACCGGGCGAGGTGGGGATGCCCGGCGTGGTGCCGGTGCCCGCGTAACCGGGCTCGTAGCCGGAGGGCTCGAACGTCTGCTGGCCGTAGCCGGTGCCCGACGACAGGCCGATGGCGGGCTGGGCGGCCGGCAGTGACGCCGACGTGCCGACGGCCGGCCGCTGGGTGCCGCTCCCGCTCGGGCTCACGGACGCCCTGCTGCCGCGGGTGATGCGGCCGGCGAGGACGCCGGCGGTCAGGGCGCCGAGCAGAAAAGCGCCCGGACGCTGACGCGCGTAGTGGCGGCCCTGGGTCAGCAGGTCGGCCGGCTCGTTGTCGTCGATGAGCGTCTGCAGCCCCTGGGCACGGCCGACGATCTGGCGCACGACCTCCGTCGCGGTGCCGGAGCCGCCGGAGTCGGCCATCTTCTGCAGCTCCTGGGTGAAGCTGCTGAGGGCCTCGCTCAGGCGCTGCTTCTGGGTGGTGGCCTGCTCGTCGACCTGCGTGCGCAGCTCGCCGAACAGGTCGCGGGCCTGGGTGGTCGCCTGCTGGGCGACCGAGTGCAGCTCGTCGCTCGCGACGGTAGCGGCGTGACGGCCCTGCTCCTTCGCCGACTCCGTGGTCGACGAGGCGACCTGGCTGGCGCGCTCGGTCGCCGATGACGTCCCGGTGCTGCCTTGGCTGGGGTCGTATGACACGTGGTGCCTCCAATGCTCGTGTGGTCGTGCTGGTCAGGTGGCCTCGTCTTGACCACGCTTCGCTTCACGATCGATACCCCGACTGCGGGCAGCCATGCGTGCTTCGGCAGGCTGATTGATCACGGTCGCAGCCGCGCGGCGATCAGGGACCGAGGGCGGTCAGTGGGGGACGTCGTCCGGGCGCTGGCGCTGCTGCGCGACCTCCCGCTCGGGGTGGCGGCGAAGGTACTCGCCCTCGAGCTCGGCGACCCTGCGGTCGGAGTTCTCCCACGCTGAGTGCGCCCCGAACCGCAGGGTGTCGAGGCGGGTCTGGTAGAGGTGGCCGAGCTCGTGGAGCAGCTTGTGCTCGTCCAGCTCGGCGGTGGGGTGGCGCTCGTCGACGGCCATGCGGACCTCCGTGGGGACGTGCGTGTCAGTGCTGCTTCGCGTCGCTGGTGTCGCCGGGCATGCTGTCAGCCTTGACGGCGTCACGCTGGCCGAGCGGCTTGGCCGGGCCCTCGGTGGTGTCGGCCATCGTCTGCTGCTCGGACTCGGCGTTGACCTCGGCGCCCAGCAGCACGGCGTACGTCGTGATCCACAGCCACATGAGCAGCACGACGACACCGGCGAGGCTGCCGTAGGTCTTGCCGTAGGAGCCGAACGAGGCGTAGAGCGAGAAGCCGACTGACGCCACGATCCAGAGCACGGTGGCGATGATCGCGCCCGTGCTCGTCCAGGCGAACTTGGGGTTGTCGCGGTCGGGGGCGTAGCGGTAGAGCACCGCGAGGGTGATGACCACGGCGATCACGAGCACGACCCAGCGAGCCACCTGCAGCGCGATGCGGATGCCGGTCGGCGGGTCGGTCGCGGCGATCACCGCGGGAAAGACCGCGACGGCGCCGATCGCGACGCCGAAGAACACGATGGCGCCGATCGTCATGGCCAGAGCCAGCGCCTTGCGCTTGACGAAGCCGCGCGTCTCCTCCTCGTCGTAGGCGAGGTTGACGGTCGAGATCAGGTTGCCGACGCCGCCGGAGGCGCTCCACAGCGCGGCGAGGATCGACACCACCAGCCCGATGCCGAGCCCCTTGGACGGCGCCGCGGCCAGGCTGTTGAGCTGGGTCGTCACCAGGCTGCGCGCCGACTCGGGGATGACGTCGGAGACGCTCTGCACCTGCGAGGCGACCTGCTGCGGCGTGGTGACGAGGCCGTAGACGAGGACGGCGGCGATCAGCGCCGGGAAGAGCGACAGGAACGCGAAGAACGCGACACCGGCCGCCAGGAGTGGCACCTGGTCGGCCTTGGCCTCCGCCCAGGCCCGCTTGAGCACCTGCTTCCAGCCGGCAGCCGGGATCTGCGTGGGCTTGTCGGCGTTGGCGCCGGGGACGTCGGCTGCGGAGCTGTCGTGACCGCGCTGGCCGTCGCGCAGGTCGATGTCGTCGGGGCGTGAGGCGCCACGGGTGCTGCTCGAGTTCTCGGCCATGATCGATCGTTACCCACGCGCGCGCCGTCCATGCCAGTTGCGCTTGCAGGCCGCGGCCGACGGTGATCTAGTGGGCGCACCGGTGGTCGAGCCCGTGCCACGCCATGACGCAGCCCATCTCCGCGGTCCAACCGGACTCGCGCAGTGTCGGCTTCACCAGCACACGGGATGCCTGATGACGAGCCTTGCCGAACGCCCCTCCGGGTCCGCTACTACCCCCGCCACCGTCGAGCAAACCCTCGCCGACGCGGCGGGCTTGCCGCAGCGTGAGCGCCAGCGGGTCCTCGACGACGTCGTGGTCCACCAGCTGGGTCTGGCCCGCAGCATCGCGATGCGCTATCGCGACCGTGGCGAGCCCATCGAGGACCTCGTGCAGGTGGCCAACATGGCGCTGGTGATGGCCGCGCAGCGCTACCGTCCCGACCACGGCGTCTCCTTCGCCGCCTTCGCCGTCCCGACCATCACCGGCGAGCTTCGCCGGTACTTCCGCGACCGCGGCTGGGACGTCCGCCCCCCGCGCCGCATCCAGGAGCTGCGCGGGCACGTGCAGTCGGCCACCCAGGACCTCGTGCACGAGCTCGGCCGCACCCCGACGACCGGGGAGGTGGCCGAGCGGCTCGGCGTCGACGAGCGCGAGGTCCGCGAGACGCTCACCGCCACCGAGGGCTACCACTCGCTGTCGCTGGACGCCCCGGCCCCCGACGGCACCGCCACCCTGGCCGACGTCGTCGGCGGCCCGGACGGCGGGCTCGAGCAGGTCGCCGACCTGGAGGCCATCCGTCCGCTGCTCGCCCGGCTGGGCCAGCGCGACCGCCACATCCTCGCCCTGCGGTTCTTTCGCGGCTGCACCCAGCAGGAGATCGCCGACGACATCGGCGTGACGCAGATGCAGGTCTCCCGCCTGCTCACCCAGGCGCTGGCGCGGCTGCGCGCCGAGGCGGGGGAGGAGGCCTGAGCACGAGCCCCGGCAGCGCTGGAGACCACCGGCACCGCCCGCACCGCACGACGTCCTCGCACGCGAACGCACGACGCACGCGCACCCAGCGGCTGGTCACCCAGCCGCCGTACCACCACCGGAGCCTCGCGGTTCCTGGCGCTCGAGACCGTGGCGCCTTCCTCGCACCATCTCCTGGGAGGCCTGAATGAACGTCATCCTCGTCTGCTCGCACCCGGCCGACTCGGTTCGCGCGCCTCTTGCCGCCCGCCCGGCGAGCCTGGCGCAGGGCCTGCGCGACCTGCTGCGCGCCGGTGGCCACGCCGTCGAGCTCGTCGTGCTGCCGCAGCGTCTCGACGGCGACGGCGACGACGACGCCGCCGTCCGCACCATCACCGCCCGCCACCAGGCCAACCCGGCCGACGTCCTGCACGCGCTCGACGGCGCCGCCGCCGCCGCGTGCCTGCGCGCCCGCTCGGTCCTCGGCGTGGCCACCGTGTTCAGCGCTCAGCCGTGCTTCGCGGCCGCGCTCGACGACCCCGACCGCGCCCGCTGGCTCGCCTGCCTGCGTGCCGCAGACGCGGTGACCGTGGCCACCGCCCCTGAGGTGCGTGCGCTGCGCGAGCTCGGTGTGCGCGGCGACAGCGTGCACGTCGTGGCCGTCGCCGCGGCCGGCGAGATCCCGGTCGCGCCGCGGCTGACCTCCCCCTCGGGTGAGCGGTTGTTCAGCGTGCTGTCCGGCCCGCACGCCTGGGGCGGCACGGTCGACGTCGTCGCCGCTCTGGCCCGGGTGCGCGACACCCGGCTGGTCGTGGCCGGTCGCTGCTTCGTGCCCCGCGCTGCCGACCGCCTGCAGGCCGCCGCCGAGGCCTTCGGCGTCGCCGACCGCGTCGAGGTCGTCGGCTGGCTGTCCGACACCGAGACCGACGAGCTCGTCGACCGCTCGGCCGTCGTCATCGCCCCCCGTCGGTCGCTGACCTCGGGTGCGGCCTCGCTGCGCGCCATGGGCCGTGGCCGCCCGGTCGTCGCCTACGACGTGCCCACGCAGGCTGAGATCGTCGTGGACGGCGAGACCGGGATCCTCGTGCCCATCGGTTCGCGGCCGGCCCTGGCGCACGCCATGGCCACGCTCGTCGACGACCCGTTCCGGCAGGAGGCCATGGGCCAGGCCGGTCAGGACCGCGCAGTCGCCCGGTTCGGTCCGGAGCCGACGTCCCGCCTGCTCGAGGGCGCCTACCGCGGTGTCGCCGTCCGCCGGGAGCACTCGCTCGCGTCCTGAGCGCCCGCGGCCCTGGCTCGCGACCTCAGGTCGCGGCCAGGGCCCGCTCCTCGATGGCCGTCAGGTCGACGACGCGGCTCGCGGCGTCTCGCAGCCGGTCGCTCAGCGCGTCGAGCCCGGGGCTCACGACGGTGAGGGGGCCGCGGCCGGCCAGCCTGACGAAGATGCCGTCGTTGCTGATGACGGCCGTGCGCGCCCGCTCGGCCTGGATCGCCTCGGCGGCGTCGAGCAGCACGTGGTCGGCGACGTCGCTGCCGTCGTCGACCGAGTGGGCCTGGTCGGCCAGCTCGGCGAGGTGGGGCCGGGCCCGGGCGACAGCGCCGTGCTGGCCCGCGAGCACCACGTGGTCGGCGATCCGGCCCAGCCACACCACGACCTCCATGCGCGCCTGCCACCGGCTCGGCCCGGCCCGGAGGTTGTCGAGGTCGACGAGCAGGATCCGCGGGCCCGACCCCCGCACCCACAGCGGGTGGTGGCGCAGCCAGGCGATCATCGCCGGCCCGAGCGTGCCCGGCTCGGCGTCGGCGGCCCGCGGCGACACCACCGGGACGTCGAACAGCGACGTGGCC
Organism: uncultured Actinomycetales bacterium; assembly: GCA_964243295.1. Taxonomy (GTDB): domain Bacteria; phylum Actinomycetota; class Actinomycetes; order Actinomycetales; family Angustibacteraceae; genus CAXTEJ01. The sequence continues at coordinate 55,356 of CAXTEJ010000019.1, forward strand.
GGACGTCGTCCGGGCGCGCTCCGCCGGCGACCGCGCGCGAGCGACCGCTCGGCGGGCAGCGTCGCGAGGTCGACCCATTCGAAGGCCTCGGCCGCGCTGCCCGTCGGCAGCAGCACGCCGGTGCGCGTGCCTCCCAGTCCCATGGGCGAATCCTCGCAGGTGCCGTGCTGGGCGCGAGTCCGCACGAACGGGGCACCTGACGGCCACGCGTGACCCGTTCGTGCGCAGTCGCGGGCACGTGACCCGCCCCGAGCGGCCGTCGGGTGGCGGCGCCGGCGCGACTCGCGCAAGGTGGGAGGCTGCCAGCACCAGCCACTTGCGAGGAGTGATCAGCGTGGAGTCCCAGCCGCTGTCCGAGGACGTGTCCGCCGAGAGCACCCTGCGCCACGACGCCACCGTCCAGGGCGTCATCGACAGCCTGTCGGGCGGTTCCATGGTCGACCGGCCGATCGACGAGGTGGCGGGCGCGCTGCAGCAGGCGCTGATGGACGCCGGGCTGCCCGAGCAGCCCGCCCCCTGGATCGACGCCACCGCCCGCGAGATCTCGGGCGGCCGCACCGTGGTCGCCGACACCCGCGCCCAGGTCGACCCGAAGAACCTGCCGGAGAACCGCTGACCGCCGTGGACCCGCTGCAGGCGCTGCGGCGGATCGCGTTCCTGCTCGAGCGCACGCAGTCCTCGACCTATCGGGTCAAGGCGTTCCGAACCGCGGCGGACGTCGTCGCGCGCCAGGGTGCCGACGAGATCGCCGCGCGCGGGGCGGCGGGCACCCTCAAGGAGCTGAACGGCGTCGGCGACGCCACCGCTGCGGTGATCGCGGAGGCCGTCGCCGGCGGGGTGCCGTCGTACCTGCAGCGGCTGGAGGGCGAGCGCGCCGACCTGGTGTCACTCGACGAGCCGGGTCGGGCGCTGCTCGCGTCGCTGCGCGGCGACCTGCACAGCCACTCCGACTGGAGCGACGGCGGCAGCCCCATCGAGGAGATGGCCGTCACGGCCGTCGAGCTCGGTCACGACTACCTCGCGCTCACCGACCACTCGCCACGGCTGAAGGTGGCGCGCGGCCTGACCGCCGAGCGGCTCACCCGCCAGCTCGGCGTGGTCGACGGCCTGCGCGACCGGCTGCTGCCGTTCCGGCTGCTCACCGGCATCGAGGTCGACATCCTGGACGACGGCGGCCTCGACCAGACGCCCGAGATGCTCGAGCGCCTCGACGTCGTCGTCGCCTCGGTGCACTCCAAGCTCGCGATGGAGCGCCCGGCGATGACCCGCCGCATGCTCGCGGCGGTGCGCGACCGGCACACCGACGTCCTCGGGCACTGCACCGGGCGCCTGGTCACCGGTGGCCGCGGCACGCGCGCGCAGAGCGCCTTCGACGCTGATTCCGTGTTCGCCGAGTGCGCCGAGCGCGGCGTGGCCGTCGAGATCAACTGCCGGCCGGAGCGCCAGGACCCGCCGGACGACCTGCTGACCAGGGCCGTCGCGGCCGGCTGCCTGTTCAGCATGGACACCGACGCGCACGCGCCCGGCCAGCTCGACTGGCGCGCGCTCGGGGTCGAGCGGGCCGTGCGCTGCGGCGTGCCGCCCGACCGCATCATCACCACGTGGCCGGTCGACCGCCTGCTCGACTGGACGACGCGCCCGCGCTGACCGCGCCCGGCCGTCTCAGTGGTGCTCGACGCGGCCCTGCGCCCCGCTGGGGTCGGCGTGGATCACCGCGCCCGTCAGCCGCGGCACCTCCCGGCGCAGCGCCCGCTCGGCCGCGACGCACACGTCATGCGCCACCACCAGGCTGCTGGCGCCGTCGACGACCACGTCGGCGTCCGCGTGCAGCTCGTGGCCGATCCAGCGCAGCCGCACCTGCCCGACGCCCAGCACCTGCGGGACGCCGGCCAGCACCGCCTCGCAGCGGTCGACGAGCTCGGGGTCGACGGCGTCCATCAGCCGGCGGTAGACCTGCCGCGCGGCGTCGCGCAGCACCGCCACGATCGCCACCGTGATGAGCAGCCCGACCAGCGGGTCGGCCAGCTCGAACCCCGCCGCGGCTCCGCCCGCGCCCACCAGCACGGCGAGGGAGGTGAAGCCGTCGGTGCGCGCGTGCAGGCCGTCGGCGACGAGCGCCGCCGAGCCGATCCGGCGTCCGACCGTGATGCGGTAGCGCGCCACCAGCTCGTTGCCGACGAAGCCGATCAGCCCGGCGGCGGCGACGGCAGCGAGGTACGACACCGGCTGCGGGTCGGCGAGCCGCCGGATCGCGGCCACCGCCGCGAAGACGGCCGAGGCCGCGATGGTCACGACGATCATCACGCCGGCGAGGTCCTCGGCGCGGCCGTAGCCGTAGGTGTAGCGGCGGGTCGGCAGCCGTCGTCCGAGCGTGAACGCGATGGCGAGCGGTACGGCGGTCAGCGCGTCGGCGAGGTTGTGCACGGTGTCACCGAGCAGAGCCACCGACCCCGAGATGACGACGACCACCGCCTGCAGCGCCGCGGTGACACCCAGCACGCCGAGCGAGATCCACAGCGCGCGCATGCCCTCGCGGGAGGACTCGAGGGCGCTGTCGATCGAGTCGGCCGCGTCGTGGCTGTGCGGCGTCACCGCGTGGCTCACCCCGCCGCGCATCCGCGACCACAGCGAGCCCACAGGCTGCGGGGAGTGCCCGTGCCCGTGCCCGTGCCCGTGGCCGTGGCCGTGCCCGTGCGCGTCGGTCATGCGCCCAGCATGGCCGACGCACGTCGACGAGGTCGGGTCACGACCAAGGCGGCGGTAGCCACGGCGCCGAGCGACACCGCGAACCCGGAGCGGGCGCCGTGGGCGTCGACGAGGAAGCCCGCCACGGAGGCGCCGGCGGCGAACGCGGTGGCGCTCGCGCTGCTGAGCCAGGTGAAGGCCCTGGTCAACGACGCCGCGGGAGCCATCTGCTGGGTGAGCACCGAGCCGAGGATGATCGAGGGGGCAACCAGCAGCCCCGGCAGCACCAGCGCGACGCCCATCGCAGGCACGCTCGTCACGAGCAGCAGCGGCACGCACGCGAGCACGAACACCGGCAGGACGACGTCCAGCTGGCGGCGGGGCACAGCGCGCCAGTGCCGGTGGCCGTGCACGAGCCCGGCGGTGACGCTGCCCACCGCGAGCAGGCTGTAGAGCGGCCCGGCCGCCGCGTCGCGGCCAAGGTCGACAGCGAAGGCCGTGACGGACACCTGCGTCGCGCCGAAGAAGGCCCCGAGCGCGGAGTTGAGCACCAGCAGGGGAGCCAGCCGGCGCAGCAGCGACCGTGCGGCCGCGGACCCGCCGTCGGCCTCGGGCTGCGCTGCGTGCTCGTGCGCGGCCGGCGGCGTGCTGGCGCGCTGGCGCAGCAGCACGGCGCAGCCACCAACCACCAGGGCGCCGGCGAGCAGCATCGCCGGCACCGGCCCCTCCGTGGCGGCGATGGTGCCCACGAGCGCTGGTCCGAAAAGGAACGACCCCTCGGTGGCAAGCGCCTCCAGCGCGAAGGCGGTCGGCAGCGACGATTCCTGGCCGCCGCGGGTGAGCAGGTGCGACCAGCGGGCCGCCGCCACCGCACCGATCTGCGGCACGGTGGCGCCCAGCACCGCGCCCGCCGCCGCCAGCGCGACGAGCGGCGCTCGGGCTCCGGCCGCCGCGATCAGCGAGGCGAGCGCGGCGGTGTAGCAGGCGACGACGGCCGGCAGCACCCGGCCCTGCCCGTGCCGGTCGTGGAGCCGGCCGGTGGCGGGTCCGGCGAGCGCACCCGCGACGGCGAAGGAGCCCGTCACGACGCCGGCCTGCCGAAACGAGCCGGTGGTGTCGTGGACCAGCCACACCACGCCCAGCCCGGTCATCGAGGCCCCGAGCCGGGCCGGCAGCGCGGCAAGCAGCAGGGCGAGCGCGCCGGCGCTCGTCAGCAGCACGCGGTACGGAGACCCCGGGGGCGCCGCGGTCACCGCTGCGCGCCGTGGGGCGTCCGGGCGATCATCGGCTCAGCGGTGCTCGAGGTTCTGCAGCCGCACCTGGCCGCGGGCGACCAGCCGGTCG
>CAXTEJ010000020.1:0-58635 GCA_964243295.1 uncultured Actinomycetales bacterium
CCATGACTCTCATCCTCCGTGGATTGACGGCCTCCATCAATCCCGGGGCGAGACACGGGAAGTCTGTTCACCAGGGCCAGGCCGATGGGAAGCAGGACGACCGAGACGATGCACGTCCCGGCGACCAGCATGAGCAAGCCTGACAGCCACCACCCGACGAAGATGTACCACGCCGTTCTGAGCAGGATGCCCGGGCCCCGCTTGGTGATCACAACCTGGTTCGCAAAGGGGGCCGGGTGGTTCTGTTGATAGACGTTGACCACCGTGGCAGGCGGCGCGTACTGCGGCATCGCGACGGGGGCTGGGACCGGGGCCAAGCCCGCATCCCACGCTGGTCCCGCCTGGCTCAGCGCCGGGTCAGGGTTCACGGGGACAGGCACACCGCCTGGCGCCCTGGGCTTCTGCTGCGCTTTATCCGGCCCGTTCGCCAGGGTGACATCGTCCACGGTGGTTCCCGCCCTTGATCGTCGCTGTCTCCACATTCCGTGAGACTCCAGCAGCATGCCCGCCCCGGATCAGCGGGGTACGCAAAACGCAGATTTCCGCCGCAACGTGGTGGGCTGACAGGGCGGTCAAGCGGGCAGTTGCGGCCGCAGGCTCGGACGCTGTGAGTCAGCGAAGACGGTCTAAAGCTGAGCACGCGTCGTGCGACCCGGTCTGTGTCGATTCGGTCCACGAGGCAAGAGCATGGTCTGGCGGCACCTCAAGGTGCGCTTGAGCCAGGACTGAGCCATCTGGTTCAGCGTCTGCTCCGCACGCCGCATCTCAGCACTCCCGGTGCGCGACCCAGGTCAGCCAACGACAAGCCCACCTGAGACCCCCGTGAACGTTATGAGTTCGCGCAGGCATGAGCCTGGGCGTCACCGCCTGCCCAGGCTGTCGGACGGATCCACATGCCCCCAACGCGTTTGACTGGCTAGCCCGGCATGTGGCCAGATCGTTTGACTGGCTAGCCCGGCATATAGCCAGATCGTTTGACCAAAGCCCTATGTAGCCAAATCGTTTGACCGAGCATGTAGCCAGATCATTTGAACAAGGAAACGGTCAAACGGGGCATTTCGGCTAGCTTGTATGACCAGATCGTTTGACGGAGCGCCAGATTGTCCAGATCGTTTGACGGAATTGCCAGATCGTTTGACGGGTCTCAGCCTGCCGTGACCTCGGTGATCTTGCCGCGCAGCTGCAGGACGGCCTTGGTGTGCATCTGGCAGATGCGCGACTCGGTGACCCCGAGCACCTGCCCGATCTCGGCGAGGGTCAGGCCCTCGTAGTAGTAGAGGGTCACGACGATCTTCTCGCGCTCGGGCAGCTGGTTGATCGCCCGGGCCAGCAGGAACTTGGTCTCCTCGCCCTCGAAGGCGAGCACCGGGTCTTCGGCGCCCTTGTCCTCGAGGGTGTCGCCGAGGGTGAGCTTGTCGCCCTTCTCGCCGCCGACACTGAGCAGCTCGTCGAGCGCGACGACGTTGACGTAGGACACCTGGCTGAAGATCTGGTGCAGGTCGCCGACGGCGATGCCCATGCGCGAGGCGACCTCGGCCTCGGTCGGGGTGCGGTGCAGCTGGCCCTCGAGCTCGGCGTAGGCGCGCTCGACCTCACGGGCCTTGTAGCGGACCGAGCGCGGGATCCAGTCGATGGCCCGAAGCTCGTCGATGATGGCGCCACGCACACGGGAGATCGCGTAGGTCTCGAACTTGATCGCACGCTCGATGTCGAACTTCTCGATGGCGTCGATCAGCCCGAAGATGCCGTACGACACCAGGTCGGCCTGCTCGATGTTCGGCGGCAGGCCCACGCCGACGCGGCCGGCGACGTACTTGACAAGCGGCGAGTAGTGCAGGATCAGCTGCTCGCGCAGAGCCAGGTCACCGGAGCCCTTGAACTCGCGCCAGAGCGCCTTGAGGGCGGCATCGTTCGCGGCCACCGCGTCCTGCGCGTCGTCGGCCACCTCGGGCTTGCGGTCGGCGTCGGCCGCCGTCGGCGCCGGGTCGTCCTCGCCCAGCACCACCGGGTTGGGTTCGTCCTCGTCCTCGCCGAGCACCACCGGGTTGGGTTCGTCCTCGTCCTCGCCGAGCACCACCGGGTTGGGTTCGTTCTCGTCCTCGCCGAGCACCACCGCGTTGGGCTCGTTCTCGTCCTCGTCCAGCACGCGGGGACCGGTCGAGCCCACGGAGACGCGAGGGCCAGCCGCCACCGCGGCCTCACGCCCTGGGGTGCGCCTGCTCATACGTCGCCTTCAACCTTTCGACGGACACGTGGGTGTAGATCTGGGTCGTCTGTAGCGTAGCGTGACCGAGCAGTTCCTGAACGGCGCGAAGGTCGGCGCCCCCCTCCAGCAGGTGGGTCGCAGCCGAGTGTCTCAGCCCGTGCGGCCCCACGTCCGCCGCTCCAGGAACATGGGCGATCAGCGCGTGGACGGCGGACCGGACCTGCCGCGGGTCGGCCCGGGCGCCGCGACGTCCCAGCAGCAGCGCAGGCCCGCTCCCCGGCCGGGCCAGCCGCGGGCGGCCGAGATCGAGCCACTGCCGCACCGCCGCGGCGGCCGGAACCCCGAACGGCACGACCCGCTCCTTGGCGCCTTTCCCCATCACGCGCACCGTCCGCCGGTCGAGGTCGACGTCGTCGACGTCCAGCCCGACCAGCTCACCCACCCGGACCGCGCTGGCGTAGAGCAGCTCGAGCGCCGCGCGGTCGCGCAGGTGCACCGGGTCGCCGTCGTCGGTGGCAGTCGCCGCGACGTCGAGCAGCGCCCCGGCCTCGGCCTGGGCGAGCACACCGGGAAGGGTGCGCTCGCGTCGCGGCGAGGCCAGCCGCAGCGCCGGGTCGGCGGCGAGCAGCCCGGTGCGCGTGGCCCACGCGCAGAAGGTCCGCGCCGACGCTGATCGGCGCGCGACCGTCGCGCGGGCCATGCCGGCACGCGTCATCGACGCCAGCCACGACCGCAGCAGCGGCAGGTCGAGGTCGGCGACGCGCTTCGCGCCCCGGGTCGCCGCGAACTCCAGCAGCGACCGGACGTCGCCCAGGTAGGCGCGCTGGGTGTGCTCCGACCGGCCGCGCTCCGCCCGCAGGTGCCGCGCGAAGTCGTCGAGGGCGTCCTGGGCCTCGGCACCGAGTGCCTCCGCGGCCGGGATGGGGGCCCCGCTCGCGGTCACTGCCGACGTGGGGGCCTTGCTCACGGTCGCGGCCGGGATGGGGGCCCCGCTCGCGGTCACTGCCGACGTGGGGGCCTTGCTCACGGTCGCGGCCGGGGTGGGGGCCTCGCTCACGGTCGCCATGCCCTCCACCGTGCGCGACACGGTCGTGCTCCACAAGTCGCCGCACCGGTAGCGTCGCGGGCCGACCCGCTTGCGCGGGCTCGCGTCGACCGCCGACCAGCGACGCCGCCGGGTGCTTGACCGAACCCATCCTCGAGCCGCCCTCCGAGTCCAGCCTGCGAGTCACCCCGCCAAGTCACCCCTCCTCGTCAACTCACCCCTCCTCGGCACTCCCTCGAGTTACCCCTCCGAGCGCACCACCCTGCGGGCCTGCCGCTCGGCAGCGGCCTGGTCGGCGCCCTCACGGCCTCGGACCACCCGCCAGCCGGCGCCGTCGCGCTCTGCCAGGCCGAGCAGCGCGAGCCGGCCGAGGGCCGACTGCACCGAGCCCGGGTCGAGCCCGGCCGTGGCGCACAGCCGGTCGATCGGGCGACCGGACCGCACCGGGAGCGCGTCGAGCACCCGCGCGGCGACGGGGTCGAGGTCGTCGCCGTCGCGGGAGGGACCGGTGGGCGTCACCGAGGCGTCGGTGCCGAGGCGACCGACGAGGTCAGCGACCTCGGCCGCGTCGGTGACGAGCACGGCGACGCCGTCGCGCAGCAGCGCGTGGCAGCCGGCCGACCCCATCGACGTGACCGGGCCCGGCACCGCGCCGACCGGCCGCCCCAGGGCCGCTGCGGTGCGAGCGGTGTTCAGCGATCCACTGCGCAGCGCCGCCTCGACGACCACAGTCCCGCCGCTGAGGGCGGCGATGAGCCGGTTGCGCTGCAGGAACCGGCCGCGGGTCGGGGCTGAGCCAGGCGGTACCTCGCTGACGACGGCGCCGGCGTCGGCGACCCGGCCCATGAGGGCGTCGTGCCCGGCGGGGTACGCGCGGTCGAGGCCGCCTGCCATCACGGCGACGGTCGTGCCCGGCGCGGCGAGCGCGCCGCGGTGGGCGGCAGCGTCGATGCCGTAGGCCAGGCCCGACACCACCGCGAAGTCGCGGTCTGCCAGCCCGCAGGCGAGCTCGCCGGCGACGTGCTCGCCGTACGCCGTCGCCGCCCGGGCACCCACCACGGCCACCGACCGCTCCGCCACCTCAGCGAGGCGCGCAGCGCCCCGGACCCACAGGCACGGCGGCGGTGCCGCGAGCGCGGCCAGCGGCGTGGGCCACTCGGCGTCCGAGGGCAGGACGACGCGGCCGCCGAGCCGCTGGACGCCGAGCAGGTCACGGCGCGGGTCGAGGCTCGCGAGGCGCGGCACGAACCGCTGCAGCCAGGGCACGTCGCGGTCGACCAGGGCCCGCAGCGCCTCCCCAGCGCCGACCTGCTCGATGAGCGTCGTGGCCCGCTCGTCGCCCGGCTCGATGAGCCGGCTCCACGCCACCCGGGCCAGCAGCTCGTCCGCCGGGTCGAACGTCAGGCTGGGTCGGCGGTGGCCCGTCCTTGCCGTGGACGCGACCGAGGCGCCCGGCTCCGCCGCGGTGCTCACGCCGCCACCGCGCTCTGGTCACGCAGGCAGTAGGCGCGCCCGACCTCCTCGGCGCCCGGGGAGCCCTGGCCACCCAGGTCGGCGAGCGTCCACGCCGTACGCAGCACCCGGTCGTAGCCCCGCAGGCTGAGCGTCGCGCGCTCGACGCCGCGGTCGAGGACCCGCGTGGTCGTCGCGGGCAGGCGGAACCGCCCGCGGCGCAACGCCGCGCCCGGAGCCTGCGCGTTGAGCCGCCACCGGGTCCCGGACCAGCGATCGGCCTGCACCGCCCGAGCCGCGGCGACGCGAGCGGCGACGACGGCGGTGGGCTCGGCCCGCAGGTCGGGGTCCATCGCGGCGCGCGTCACCGGCTGCACGTGCACCTGCAGGTCGACGCGGTCGAGCAGCGGGCCGGAGAGCCGCTGCAGGTAGCGACGTCGGGCCATCGGCGTGCAGGTGCAGTCGACGCCGGTGCCACCTGCGCGCCCGCACGGACAGGGGTTGGCAGCCAGCACCAGCTGGAAGCGCGCCGGGTAGCGGGCCACGCCCGACGCCCGGTGGAGCACGAGCTCGCCGGACTCCAGCGGCTGCCGCAGGGCGTCGAGGACGCGCGTGTCGAACTCGGGCGCCTCGTCCATGAAGAGCACGCCGTGGTGAGCACGCGAGGCCGCACCCGGCCGCGGGACGCCAGACCCGCCGCCGACCACCGAGGCGGGGGTCGCGGTGTGGTGCGGGTCGACGAACGGCGGCCGGGTGAGCAGGCCACCGCGGGGCAGCGCGCCGGCCAGGGAGTGGACGGCGGTGACCTCGAGCGCCCGGTCGGTGTCGAGGTCGGGTAGCAGCCCGGGCAGCCGCGCGGCCAGCATCGTCTTGCCCGCACCCGGCGGGCCCAGCAGGAACAGGTGGTGACCGCCGGCGGCCGCGACCTCCAGCGCGGTCCGCGCCTCCGTCTGGCCCAGCACGTCGGCCAGGTCGGGAGCCTCCGCGACCGGCCCGGCGGGGGTGTCGTCGTCCGGCATCAGCGCCTGCGGGCCCTCACCGCGGTAGAAGGTGACGAGCTCACGCAGGGTCGTGGCCGGCAGCACCTGCAGCCCCGGCACGAGAGCGGCCTCGCGGGCGTTGGCCTGCGGCACCACCACCTGCCGGACGCCAGCCCGCGCCGCCGACAGCACGGCGGGCAGCACCCCGCGAACGGGGCGGATGCCGCCGTCCAGCCCCAGCTCGCCCAGGTGCACCACGCCCGCCGACCAGCGCGTCGGCACCACCTCACCCGCCGCGAGCACGGCGATGGCGACGGCGAGGTCGAACGAGGTGCCCGCCTTGGGCAGCGAGGCCGGTGACAGGTTGACCGTCAGCCGCCTCGGCGGCAGGGCGACGCCCGAGTTGGAGCAGGCCGCCCGCACCCGGTCACGCGACTCGCCCAGCGACGTGTCGGGCAGCCCCGTGATGGTGAATGCCGGCAGCCCGCTGGCGACGTCGGCCTCGACGTCGACGACGTGCCCGTCGATCCCCGACAGCGCGACGCACCGGGTGCGCCCGAGCGCCATCAGGCCACCGCCCGCAGGTGCTCGACCAGCGCCGGGCCCGACGGTGGCCGCAGCACGGCGACCACGTCGATGCGCACCTGCGGCGGGTGCATCCCCGACTCCTGCAGCCACCGCGCCGCGAGCCGGCGCAGCCGCGCCACCTTGCGCGGTGTCACCGCCTCCTGCGGCGAGCCGAAGGCGTCCGAGCGCCGCGTCTTGACCTCGCACACCACCAGGCAGTCGCCGTCGCGGGCGACGATGTCGATCTCGCCCAGCTCGCAGCGCCAGTTGCGCTGCAGGACCACCAGGCCGTTCTCAATCAGGTGCCGTGCCGCGACGTCCTCGCCGTAGCGCCCCACCGTGTCCTTCGCCGCCACCGCGACCACCTCCGCGACGAAGACTGGCCTGCGACGGGGCTCACGATTACCGGCGCGCCCCCACCTGTGGACGGTGAGGCAGGCGCCGTCCACAGGTGGACAGCGCTCGTCCCGTCGTCCACAGCCGGGGAAGCGACACGACCGCCACGGGCGGTGGACCGGCACGCTGGCGCCCATGACACGTGATCGATCCCGTTGCGACCTCGGCCAGAGCGGAGAGCTGTGCGGGAGCACAACGGCGCCAGCAACGCGGCTGGTGGTGCGCGACCTCGGTCGCACACCGGCGGCCGACCCCGGCCCCGTGAGAGGCCCCGTGACGGGCCGAGGCTCAGACGCCGATGAGCCGACCGGCGAGGTAGGACGCGACCTGGTCCAGGGACACACGCTCCTGCGTCATGGTGTCGCGCTCGCGGATGGTGACGGCCTGGTCGTCCAGGGTGTCGAAGTCGACGGTCAGGCAGTACGGCGTCCCGATCTCGTCCTGGCGGCGGTAGCGGCGGCCGATGGCGCCGGCGTCGTCGAACTCGATGTTCCAGTGCTGGCGCAGCGTCGCGGCGAGGTCGCGGGCCTTGGGCGACAGGTCGGCGTGGCGCGACAGCGGCAGCACCGCCGCCTTGACCGGCGCGAGCCGCGGGTCGAGCCGCAGCACGACGCGCTTGTCGACGCCGCCCTTGGCGTTGGGCGCCTCGTCCTCGGTGTAGGCGTCGACGAGGAACGTCATCAGCGACCGGCCCACTCCGGCTGCCGGCTCGACCACGTACGGCGTCCACCGCTCGTTCTTGCCCTGGTCGAAGTAGGACAGGTCGACACCGGAGTGCTTGCTGTGCGTCGTCAGGTCGAAGTCCGTGCGGTTGGCGATGCCCTCGAGCTCGCCCCACTGGGAGCCGGTGAAACCGAACCGGTACTCGATGTCGACCGTGCGCTTGGAGTAGTGCGACAGCTTCTCGACCGGGTGCTCGTAGAGCCGCAGGTTGTCGGGGTCGATCCCCAGGTCGACGTACCACGCCAGCCGGGTGTCGATCCACGTCTGGTGCCACTGCTCGTCGGTGCCGGGCTCGACGAAGAACTCCATCTCCATCTGCTCGAACTCGCGGGTGCGGAAGATGAAGTTGCCGGGCGTGATCTCGTTGCGGAAGCTCTTGCCGATCTGGGCGATGCCGAACGGCGGCTTCTTGCGCGCCGAGGTCATGACGTTGAGGAAGTTCAGGAAGATGCCCTGTGCGGTCTCGGGCCGCAGGTAGTGCAGCCCCGACTCGTCCTGCAGCACCCCGAGGTAGGTCTTGAGCAGGCCGCTGAAGTCGCGCGGCTCGGTCCACGACCCACGCGTGCCGCAGTTGGGGCAGGTGACCTCCGCGAGGCCGCCCTCGGGAGCCCGGCCCTTGCGCTCCTCGAACTCCTCCTCGAGGTGGTCGGCCCGAAACCGCTTGTGGCAGCTGAGGCACTCGGTCAGCGGGTCGCTGAACGTGGCCACGTGGCCCGAGGCCTCCCAGGTGCGGGTCGGCAGGATCACCGAGGAGTCCAGGCCGACGACGTCGTCGCGACCGGTGACCATCGAGCGCCACCACTGGCGCTTGATGTTCTCCTTCAGCTCGACGCCGAGTGGTCCGTAGTCCCACGCGGACTTCGTGCCGCCGTAGATCTCGCCGCAGGGGAAGACGAACCCCCGGCGCTTGGCGAGGCTGACGACGGTGTCGACGCGGGACTCTTGCTTGGCGGCCACGGGGGGTCACTCCATCCGGCTGGGTGTCGGCGAGCGCTGGCACGGCGGCAGCAGCGATTCGGCCAGGCTATCGCCCGTGCAGATCGCGAGTGCCACGGCGAACGGGCGGGGGCGCCCCCTCCCCGACGCGGCCGGCGGCGGGCGTCAGAGGCGCCGGTCGTCGCCCGGTGCCGCCCAGCCCGCGTCCGCGGACCGGTCGCTGTCGTCGTCCAGCAGGCCCTCGGGCGAGCCTGCCACCAGCACCTCGTAGGCGGTCGGCTCGTCGATCGCGCGGTACATCACGGGCACCGCGCGCACCTTCACGTCGTAGGACGACAGCGCCCGCCGGTAGGCGCCGACGGAGTCCCACTCGGTCTGCAGCAACCAGCGGTCGGGCTCGTCCATCGACCGTCCGACGTGGCCGCGGCGGCAGCCGGGCCGGGCCTGCAGCGCGTCGAGGGCCTCACGCGCCTGCTCACGGAAGCGTTGCCCGTCCGGCAGCGGCACGACGTACCTGGTGACCACGACCAGCGCCACGCGCGACCTCCTGCTCGACGAGGCGCCGGACGTCGGCGCGCACCGCGGCCGCCCGCGCGGCCACCCGCCACACTAAGCAGGCCGAGCACCTGCCGGCACCGGACCGTCGTCCGGCAGGCACCGCACGAAGGACGTCATGACCTCGCCCGACCCCACGCCGCCGGGTGCCACCTCGCCCGACCCCACGCCGCCGGGTGCCACCTCCCCCGACGACGCGCCCGCGCCCTCGGCGCTGCGCGCTCGCATCGAGGGCGTGAGCCTGCCGCTGCTGCTGCGGCTGGCCCACCTGCCGCGGGCCGTCCCGTTCCTGGTGATGCTCGTGGGGCTGCTGCTCGCCCTGTTCGTCGGCGGTGCCGCCGGCGTGGTCTTCACGGGGCTGGTCGTGCTCGTCGTCGCCTGGCTGATGTACCTCGGCTGGCCGCGGCTGCGGCCCGGCGAGCGGATGGGCCGGTCGGCGGTGCTGCTGGTCGCAGTCGCGCTGTTCCTGACCCAGGTGTTCCCACGCTGAGCGCCGCGAGTCGCCCGGCGAGCCGGCCACGGCGGCGACCAGCCCACCGGTTGACGTCGGCGCGCAAGCATAGTGATAATCGTTCCCATGAAGCCTCGACGTGCCCTGGTGGCCCTCGCGTGCCTGTCCGCCCTCGCCCTCGCCGGCTGCGGGGGGTCGCAGGCAGCGGGCGGGAGCAGCACCGCGGGCGGAACCGGCGAGCGCCTGCAGGTGGTGGCGAGCGTCTACCCGCTGCAGTTCGTCGCCGAGCGGATCGGCGGTGACACGGTGCAGGTCAGCAGCCTGACCAAGCCGGGCGCCGAGCCGCACGACCTCGAGCTGACGCCGGGTGACCTGGGAAGTGTCGTCAAGGCCGACCTCGTGGTCTACCTCAAGGGTTTCCAGCCCGCCGTCGACCAGGCGGTCGGCGCGCAGGCCGAAGACAAGGCCTTCGACGTCACCGCCGCCGCCGACCTCGACCTGAGCTACCGGCCCATCGAGGAGGGCCAGCAGGAGGACGGTTCGGCGACCGACCCGCACTTCTGGCTCGATCCCGAGCGCCTGACCTCGGTGGTCACGGCGCTCGCGACGCGCATGGGGGCCGCCGACCCCTCGCACAAAGCGGCGTTCACCGCGAACGCCGCCGCGCTGAGCACCGAGCTGGCGGCGCTGGACGAGGAGTTTCGCGCCGGGCTGGCGAGCTGCCAGAACATGGACCTCGTCACCAGCCACAACGCCTTCGGCTACCTCAGCGAGCGCTACGGCATGAAGCAGGTCGGGATCACCGGTCTGGTGCCCGAGTCCGAGCCGGCGGCCGGCGAGCTCGCCGCGGTGACGCGGTTCGTGCGGGACAACAAGGTGCGCACCATCTACTACGAGACCCTGGTCAGCCCCCGCATCGCCGACACCGTGGCGAAGGAGACCGGCGCGAGGACTGAGGTTCTCGACCCCATCGAGGGACTCAGCGACCGCAGCCAGGGCAAGGACTACTTTGAGGTCATGCGGTCGAACCTGGCGAACCTGAAGACGGGCCAGCCCTGCCCGTGACGCCCCGGGAGCCCGTGCTGCGCCTGCGCGGGGTGAGCATCGGCTACACCGAGCGCGCGGTGGTGCACGACGTCGACCTCGAGGTGCAGCGCGGTGAGGTCGTCGCGGTCCTCGGCGCCAACGGGTCGGGCAAGACGACGCTGGTGCGCGGGCTGCTGGGCCTCGCGTCCGTGCTCGCCGGTGAGGTCGAGCTGCTCGGCCAGCCCGTGGGCAGGCGCGGCGACGGGTCGAAGCTGGGCTACGTGCCGCAGCGCCACACCGTGGGGGGCAGCGTCCCCTCGACCGTGCGGGAGGTCGTCGAGTCCGGCCGGCTGCCCCGCCTCGGGTGGGCGGGTCGGATGCGAACCGCCGACCGGGAAGCCGTGCGCGCCGCCATCGCGGCGGTCGACCTCACCGGCATGGCCGGCACCGACCTCGCTGACCTGTCGGGGGGGCAGCAGCGGCGCGCCCTGATCGCCCGGGCTCTCGCCTCCGAGCCGCAGGTGCTGATCATGGACGAGCCGACCGCGGGGGTCGACGTCGCGAGCCAGCACGCCCTGGCCCGTACGGTCGCCCGGCTGGTCGCCCTCGGCGTCACCCTGCTCGTGGTCACGCACGAGGTCGGGCCGCTCGTCGGCGTCGTCACCCGCTCGATCGTCATGAGCGACGGCCGCCTCGTCTACGACGGGCCGCTGCAGCCGTCGATGCTCGGTGCCTCCGACGGCGGAGCGGGCATCGGCGCTACGGCCAGGGCCGGCGGGATCGGCGCGGACGGCGTCACCGGCGCCAGCGGTGGAACCGGCGTCCACGGTCACGGCCACGCCGCCCCGGTCGGGCACACGCACGACCACCACGTCCACGACCCGAACGACCGGGCCGCCCAGACCGGCAGCTGGCTCGCGCCCACGGTGGGTGAGCGCTGATGCACACCCTCGCCACCGCTCTGCCGAGCGTGCTGCCCGAGCTGCTGTCGTACGACTTCATGCGCAACGCGCTGCTCGCCGCGCTGCTCGTCGGCCTGACCGCGCCGGTCGTCGGCATCTTCCTGGTGCAGCGGCGGCTCGCCCTCATCGGCGACGGCATGGGCCACATCGCGCTCGCAGGTGTCGCGACGGGCGTGCTGACCGGCGCGGCGCCGGTCTACACCGCGCTGGTGGCCGCAGTCGGCGGCGCCGTCGCCATCGAGCTGATCCGCGCCCGCGGCCGCACCAGCGGCGACATCGCGCTCGCCGTGCTGTTCTACGGCGGCATCGCCGGCGGCGTCGTGCTCATCTCGCTGTCACCCGAGGGTGCGCCCGCGAACCTCAACTCCTACCTGTTCGGGGCGATCACCACCACGACGGGCACCGACCTGGTCACCTTCGCCGCGCTGGCCGGGGTGGTGCTGCTGACCGCCCTGCTGCTGTCGCGCCAGCTGTTCGCCGTCAGCAACGACCCCGAGTACGCCCGCGCCGTCGGGCTGCCGGTGCTGACCCTCAACCTGGTGCTGGCCGTGCTCACGGCCGTCACGGTCGTGGTGTCGATGCGCGTGGTCGGGCTGCTGCTCATCAGCGCCCTGATGATCCTGCCGAACGCCATCGCCCAGCTGGTGTGCCACAGCTTCCGCAGCACGCTGCTGGTCGCGGTCGGGGTCGGAGTCACGGTCAGCCTCGCGGGCGTGGGCACGAGCTTCTACGCCGACACCCCCTCCGGCGGCACCATCGTGCTGTTCGCGATCGCCGTCTTCGTGCTCGCGGCCCTCGGTGCCGCGATCCGCGACGCCCTGTCACGCCACCGCCACGGGGTCGCCGAGCGTCACCACGCCCACGAGCACGGGACCGACTGCGGCCACGACGTGGTCCCCCACGACGACCACGTCGACTACCTGCACGAGGGCCACCGCCACGCCCAGCACGCGGGCCACTACGACGAGCACTGAGACAGGCGACGATGGCCCGGACGACGACCGACCCCACCCGCGAGCACGCCGTGACCGCCACCGCCAGACGCACCGGAAAGCAGCGCGTCGCGGTCGCGGCCTACCTCGCTGACCGCTCGACCTTCTGCAGCGCCCAGGAGATCTACGCCGCGCTTCGCGACGGCGGCAACGCGATCGGGCTCGCCACCGTCTACCGCGCCCTGCAGGGCATGGTCGAGGACGGCGAGGTCGACGCGCTGCGCACCGACGACGGCGAGTCGGTCTACCGCCGCTGCGGCACCGACCACCACCACCACCTGGTCTGCCGGGTCTGCGGGCGCACGGTCGAGGTCGAGGAGCCCGCGCTGGAGCGGTGGGCCGGCAAGGTCGCGTCCGAGCACGGCTTCGTCGACGTCAGCCACACCCTCGAGATCTTCGGCACCTGCGACCGGCACTGAGCCGGCCCCTGGAACCGGCACTGAGCCGGCCCCTGCGACCGCTCCTGAGCCGGCCCCTGGAACCGGCACCGAGCCCGGCGCCTGCGACCGGCACCGGCCCGACACCTGCACCCGACCTCCCCGCAGCGAGAGGCTCAGCCCGTCGACAGCCCGTCGTCGGCGGATGCGCCGTCCACCGCGCCGCCGTAGCGCCGGTCACGCCGGGCGTACTCGTCGACGGCCCGCCACAGCACGCGGCGGTCGACGTCCGGCCACAGCTCGGGCACGAACACCAGCTCGGCGTAGGCCGACTGCCAGAGCAGGAAGTTGGACGTGCGCTGCTCGCCGGAGGTGCGCAGGAACAGGTCGACGTCGGGCATGTCGGGCTCGTCGAGGTAGCGCGCCAGCACGCCCTCGTCGACCTTGCGCGGGTCGAGCCGGCCCGCGGCGACGTCCAGCGCGAGCGCCTGCGCCGCGTCGGCGATCTCGGCCCGGCCGCCGTAGTTGACGCACATGGTCAGCGTCAGGACGTCGTTGTGGCGCGTCTGCTCCTCGGCGGCCTCGAGCTCGCGCAGCACCGTGCGCCACAGCCGTGGCCGGCGTCCGGCCCAGCGCACCCGCACCCCCCACTGGTCCATCTCGTCGCGGCGGCGGCGGATGACGTCGCGGTTGAAGCCCATCAGGAAGCGCACCTCCTCGGGCGAGCGCTTCCAGTTCTCGGTCGAGAACGCGTAGGCCGACACGTGCCGCACGCCGATCTCGATCGCCCCGGCCACGACGTCGAGCAGCGACGCCTCGCCTGCGGCGTGACCGGAGGTGCGGGGCAGCCCGCGCTCGTTGGCCCAGCGCCCGTTGCCGTCCATGACGACCGCGACGTGCCGCGGCACCAGCTCGCGCGGCACCGGCGGCGGCATGGCGCCGCTGGGGTGCGGCGGTGGCGGCGCCGGCGCGGGTCGCGCGACCGGTGCCGGTGAGCGGCCCCTCACGCGCGCTCCACCAGCCGCAGCGCCCGGATACCGCGCTCGAGGTGCCACTGCAGGTAGGCGGCGACCAGCCCGCTGCCCTCGCGGCGGTGCCGCACGTCGCTCGCGTCGGCGGCGGCCCAGTCGCCGGCGAGCAAGGCCGCGAGCAGCTCGAGCGTGGCGGGCGCCGGTGACGCCGAGCCGGGCGGGCGGCAGGACGGGCAGACGACGCCACCGGACGCCACGGCGAACCCCCGGTGGGGGCCTGACGCGCCGCAGCGGGCGCAGTCGCGGAGGCTCGCGGCCCACCCGGCGACGGCCAGCGCGCGCAGCAGGTAGGCGTCGAGCACCAGGGAGGAGTCGTGGCTGCCGTCGGCCAGCGTGCGCAGCCCACCGACCAGCAGCAGGAACTGCTGCACCGCCGGCTCACCCTCCTCGTCGGTGAGTCGCTCGGCGGTCTCGAGCATCGCCGTGCCCGCGGTGTAGAGCGGGTAGTCGGCCGCCAGCCGGTCGCCGTACGGCTGCAGCGTCTCGACCTGGGTGACGATGTCGAGCGAGCGGCCCCGGTACAGCTGCACGTCGATCATCTGGAACGGCTCGAGCCGGCCGCCGAACTTCGAGCGCGTGCGCCGCACCCCCTTGGCGACGGCGCGCACGCGGCCGTGGTGGCGGGTCAGCAGGGTGATGATGCGGTCGGCCTCACCCAGCTTCTGCGTGCGCAGCACGACGGCCTCGTCGCGGTAGAGGGTCACGGCACGATCATCAGCCGCGCTCGGCCCGGTTGACCGCCGAGAGGATGGCCTTGAGGGAGGCGGTGGCGATGTTGGCGTCGATGCCCACGCCCCACAGCACCGACCCGGCGATCGCGCACTCGACGTAGGCGGCCGACAGGGCGTCCTGGCCCGCGCCCATCGCGTGCTGGTGGTAGTCGAGCACGCGCACGTCGACCCCGCGCTCGGCGATGGCCGACACGAAGGCCGCGATCGGTCCCTTGCCCCGGCCCTCGAGCGTCAGCTCCTCGCCGGCGTCCACCAGGTCGACGCTGAGCTCGTCGAGCCCCTCCTCGGACGCCCGGGCGCGCGTGCCCCGGAGCGCGAAGCGACCCCAGGCGGACGCCGAGGGCAGGTACTCGTCGGTGAAGGCAGCCCACAGCCTCGCCGCGGAGACCTCGCCGCCCTCGGTGTCGGTCTGGCGCTGGACGACGCCGCTGAACTCGATCTGCAGCCGCCGGGGCAGGTCGAGGTTGGCCTCGGACTTCATCAGGTAGGCCACCCCACCCTTGCCGGACTGGCTGTTGACGCGGATGACCGCCTCGTAGGTGCGGCCGACGTCACGCGGGTCGATCGGCAGGTAGGGCACCGCCCACTCGAGGTCGTCGACCTCGACGCCTGCCTCGGCGGCGTCCTTGGCCAGGTGCTCCAGGCCCTTCTTGATGGCGTCCTGGTGGGAGCCGGAGAAGGCGGTGTAGACGAGGTCGCCGCCGTAGGGGTGTCGCTCGGGCACGCCGAGCTGGTTGCAGTACTCGACCGTGCGGCGGACCTCGTCGATGCGCGAGAAGTCGATCTGCGGGTCGATGCCCTGGCTGTAGAGGTTGAGCCCGAGGGTGACCAGGCAGACGTTGCCGGTGCGCTCGCCGTTGCCGAACAGGCAGCCCTCGATGCGGTCGGCTCCCGCGAGGTAGCCGAGCTCGGCCGCCGCGACCCCGGTGCCGCGGTCGTTGTGCGGGTGCAGGCTCAGCACCACGCTGTCGCGGCGCGGCAGGTGACGGTGCATCCACTCGATCGAGTCGGCGTAGACGTTGGGCGTGGCCATCTCGACGGTGGCCGGCAGGTTGATGATCAGCGGCCGCTGCGGCGTGGGGTCGATGACGTCGATGACCTTGCCGCACACCTCCACCGCGTACTCCAGCTCGGTGCCGGTGTAGGACTCGGGCGAGTACTCGTAGGAGATGTCGGTGTCGGGCGTCAGCAGCTCGGCGTACTTCAGGCACAGCCGGGCGCCGTGCGTCGCGATGTCGGTGATGCCGTCGCGGTCGAGGCCGAACACCACGCGGCGCTGCAGTGTCGAGGTGGAGTTGTAGAAGTGGACGATCGCCTGCTTGGCGCCCACCAGCGACTCGTAGGTGCGCTCGATCAGGTGCTCGCGGCACTGCGTCAGCACCTGGATCACGACGTCGTCGGGGACGTGCCCGCCCTCGATGAGCTGGCGCACGAAGTCGAAGTCGGTCTGGCTGGCCGAGGGGAACCCGACCTCGATCTCCTTGTAGCCCATGCCCACCAGCAGCTGGAACATGGCGAGCTTGCGGGCCGGGCTCATGGGGTCGATGAGCGCCTGGTTGCCGTCACGCAGGTCGACCGCGCACCAGCGCGGCGCCTGCTCGATGCGCTTCGCCGGCCAGGTGCGGTCGGGGAGCTCGACGTCGAAGCTCTCGGCGTAGGGGCGGTACTTGTGCACCCGCATGCCCGAGGGCTGCTGCGGCGTGGCCTGCCAGAAGGTGTTGGTCGTCATCTCTCGTCCCGTGCGAAGCGGTGGGTGGCCGGCGCACGCTCCGCCCCGCGACGAGGGACCGGCCTGGTTAGTGGGCCCCGCCGCGGCGACGAAGGAGCCGCCCCATGAGGTGGCGGCGACGAAGGAGCAGCGCCGTACGCATGCGGTCACCGTACGCCGCGGGCGGGGCGCCGTCCACGCGCGCGGACGCCGGGTGGCTGGGTGTCGTGCGGCGCGGCCTCGCGAGGGTGGTCGCGATGTCGGGCGGGGCCGCGGCCGTCGCCCCACCGACGTAGCCTGCGAAGGTGGCCGGACGCCGGACGAACCTCGCGCTGCGGGCGCTGCTGCCCGCGGCAGCGGTCACGGGGGGCCTGGCGTTCGTCGTCGGCAGCGGCCCGGTCGGCGTGGTCGTCGGCGCGCACGCGGTCGTGGGCATCGCCCTGGTGGTGCTGGCGCCGTGGAAGACGGTGATCGTGCGTCGCGGCCTGCGGCGGCGCCGTCGCGACGTGTGGCTGTCGCTGGTGCTGACCGCCGCCGTCGTCTCGTCGCTGCTCGCCGGGCTCGCCCACAGCACCGGGCTGCTCGTCGTGGCCGGGCCACTGACCGCGATGCAGGTGCACGTCGGCGCCGGGCTGCTCGCCGTCGCGGCCGGGCTCGGGCACGCGCGGCGGCGCCGCCAGCGGGTGGGACGGCGTGACATCAGCCGCCGCACCGCGCTGCGGGCGGGCGGGCTGCTCGCGGCGTCAGCCGGGGGGTACCTCGCGCTCGAGGGCACGGCGTCGGCGCTGGCGCTGCCCGGCGCGCGGCGCGCGGCCACCGGCTCCTACGAGCTGGCGTCGGGGCGGCCCGAGGCGATGCCGACGACCTCCTGGCTGCTGGACACCGTGCCCGACCGCGACCCGGCGTCGTGGCGGCTGGTCGTGACGTCGTCCGGGAGCACCCGGACGTGGTCGCTCGACGAGCTCGCAGGGCTGGGGCGCGAGGAGGTGACCGCGGTGCTGGACTGCACGGGCGGGTGGTGGTCGCGGCAGGTCTGGACCGGCGTCCGGGTGCGGCGGCTGCTGCCGGATGGCGCGACGGGCAGCGTGCGCGTGGTCAGCGCCACCGGCTACGCCCGCCGGCTGCCCCTGACCGACGACCTGCTCCTGGCGACCGCCGTCGGTGGGATCGCCCTCGCCCCCGGCCACGGCGCCCCGCTGCGTCTGGTCGTCCCGGGGCGCCGCGGCTTCCACTGGGTCAAGTGGGTCGACCGCATCGAGCACGGCGACGACCCGTGGTGGCTGGAGCCACCGCTGCCGCTGCGCTGACGGCAGCTAGAAGCGACGCGCCAGCAGCTGCTCGGCGATCTGGACGGCGTTGAGCGCCGCGCCCTTGCGCAGGTTGTCGCCGACCACGAACATCGACAGCCCGCGCCCGTCGGGGACCGTGGGGTCGACACGGATGCGCCCGACGTAGCTCGGGTCGCGGCCGGCCGCCTGCAGCGGCGTCGGCACGTCGCTGAGCTCGACGCCCTCGGCGTCCTCCAGCACCGCGGTCGCCTCGGCCGGGGAGACCGGCCGCTCGAACTCGGCGTGGATCGACAGGCTGTGGCCGCTGAAGACGGGCACCCGCACGCAGGTGCCGGCGACCAGCAGCTGCGGCGCGTGCAGGATCTTGCGGCTCTCGTTGCGCAGCTTCTGCTCCTCGTCGGTCTCGCCGCTGCCGTCGTCGACGAGCGAGCCGGCGAGCGGGACGACGTTGTAGGCGATGGGCTCGACGTAGACCTTGGGTGCCGGCATGTCGACCGCCCGGCCGTCGAGCGCGAGGCCCGCGGCACCGTCGACGACCGCGCGCACCTGGCTGTCGAGCTCGTCGACGCCCTTGCCGCCCGAACCCGAGACCGCCTGGTAGGTGGCGACGTGCAGTCGCAGCAGGCCGTACCGCTGGTGCAGCGGCGACAGCACCGGCATCGCGGCCATCGTGGTGCAGTTGGGGTTCGCGACGATGCCCTTGGGCGTGACGTCGAGGTCCTGGGGATTCACCTCGCTGACGACCAGTGGCACCTGCGGGTCCATGCGCCAGGCCGAGGAGTTGTCGACCACGATCGCGCCGGCCGCGGCCGCGCGCGGCGCCAGCTCGAGCGAGGCGCCCTTGCCGTTGCTGAACAGCGCGATGTCGAGCCCGGTCAGGTCGGCCGAGGCGGAGTCCTCGATCGTCACCTCACCGTCGCCCCACGGCAGGGTGCCGCCCGCCGAGCGCGCGCTCGCGAGGAAGCGCACGTCGTCCAGCGGGAACCCGCGCTGCGCCAGCAGGGTGCGCATGACGCCCCCGACCTGGCCGGTCGCTCCGAACACACCGATCCTCATGGCTCCCAGCGTATCCGCCCCGCCACACTGGCCCGATGAGCGCGCACCCCGCCCGGGAGTCCTTCACGTTCACGCCCGACCTGGGGGTTCCGCCCGGCGTCGCGCCGTTCTCCCACGTCACGCGCTGGGGGTCGCTGCTGTTCGTCACCGGGCAGATGCCCACGCGCCCGCCGGACGGTGCCCTGGTCGGCGACGACGTGGTGGAGCAGACCGAGCAGGTGCGGCAGAACCTGCTCGCGTGCCTGCGCCCGTTCGGCGCCGACCTGGACGACGCGCTGATGGTGCGCGCCTACCTGACCGAGTTCGACGCCGACTACGCCGCCTTCAACGAGGCCTACCGCGGCTGGTTCACGCGGGCGCTGCCGAGCCGCACCTGCGTCGGGACGAACGGTCTCGCCGTCGGCGCGCGCGTCGAGGTCGACCTGGTCGTCGGGGTGCCCGAGGGGCGATAGCCCTCAGAAACCCAGGCGCTGCAGCTGCTTGGGGTCTCGCTGCCAGTCCTTGGCGACCTTGACGTGCAGGTCGAGGTAGACCTTCTGACCCAGCAGCGCCTCGATGGCGCGGCGGGAGGTGGTGCCGACGTCCTTGAGGCGGGCACCGCCGCGGCCGATGATGATCGCCTTCTGGCTGGGTCGCTCGACGAACAGGTTGACCCTCACCTCCAGCAGCGGGTCGTGCTCGGGCCGGCCCTCGCGGGGCAGCATCTCCTCGACGACGACGGCGAGGCTGTGGGGCAGCTCGTCGCGCACGCCCTCGAGCGCGGCCTCGCGGATCAGCTCGGCGACCATGACCGCCTCCGGCTCGTCCGTGAGCTCGCCGCCGGGGTAGAGCGGCGGGCCGGGCGGCAGGTGGCGGACGAGCAGGTCGGCCACGACGTCGACCTGGTCGCCCTTGACCGCCGACGTCGGCACGATGTCGTCCCACGCGCCCAGCGCGTCGAGCTGGAGCAGGTGCTGGGCGAGCCGGTCTCGATCGACGCGGTCGGCCTTGGTGGCGATGGCCACGACCGGCGTCCCTCGGCCGCCGCGGCGCACCTCGGCCAGCTCGGCCGCGATGAAGCGGTCGCCGGGCCCGACCTTCTCGTCAGCGGGCAGGCAGAAGCCGATGACGTCGACCTCGGTCAGGGTGTCGCGCACGACGGTGTTGAGGCGCTGGCCCAGCAGGGTCCGCGGCCGGTGCAGGCCGGGGGTGTCGACGAGCACCAGCTGGGCGTCGGGCCGGTTGACGATGCCGCGGATGGCGTGCCGCGTCGTCTGCGGCTTGCTCGAGGTGATGGCGACCTTCTCGCCGACCAGCGCGTTGGTGAGCGTCGACTTGCCCACGTTGGGACGCCCGACGATGCAGGCGAAGCCCGATCGGTGCTGCGGCTCGGACGTCGGCACTGGGCTCATGAGGTCATGGTCCCACCGTCGACCAGCTCGGCGTGCCCCCGCGGGGACGGACGGGCGGGCCCGCGCCGGCACGAGCGCCCTAGCGTGCGTCGGCCGCCTGCCGGCGGGAGGTCTGACCGTCGCGACCGCGCTCGTGCTCGTCCTCGCCGGGGGCGGTGTGGGCTTCGGCGGCGTCAGCCTGCGGCTCACCGTCCGGCGCGTCGTCGACCGCCCGGCGCACGAGCACCGTGGCGATCTGGTGACGCCGGCCGGCCGGCCGCTCGGCCTCCAGCTCGAGGCCCTGCACCCGCGCGGAGGCTCCCGGGATGGGCACCCGGCCCAGGGCCTTGGCGAGCAGGCCGCCCACCGTCTCGACGTCCTCGTCCTCGACCTCGCGGTCGAACAGCTCGCCGAGCTCGTCGAGGTGGAGGTTGGACCGGACGCGGACCGTGCCGTCGTCCAGGTGCTCGACCGGGGCGTCCTCGCGGTCGTACTCGTCGGTGATCTCGCCGACGATCTCCTCCAGGACGTCCTCGATGGTCACCAAGCCCGCGGTGCCGCCGTACTCGTCGACGACGACCGCGACGTGGGTCTGGTCGCGCTGCATCTCGCGCAGCAGGTCGTCGACCGGCTTGCTCTCGGGCACGAACGCGGCGGGCCGCATGACGTCGCGCACCCGCACGTGGTTCTCGGCGGCGGCGTCGGCGAAGACGCGGCGGGTCACGTCCTTGAGGTAGAGCATGCCGAGCACGTCGTCGGGGCCGTCGTCGACCACGGGGATGCGGGAGAACCCGGACCGCAGGAACAGCGACAGCCCCTGCCGCAGCACCTTGTCGTGGTCGATGACCACCATCTCGGTGCGCGGCACCATGACGCCGCGCGCGAGGGTGTCGCCGAGCTCGAAGACCGAGCGCAGCATCTGCTGCTCGCCCGCCTCGATGACCTCGTTCTCGCCGGCGAGGTCGACCAGGTCGCGCAGCTCGGACTCGTCGTTGAAGGGCCCGTCGCGCAGCCCCCGGCCGGGGGTGACCACGTTGCCGAGGATGACGAGCAGCCGGGCCAGCGGGCCGAGGACGCGGGTGAGCAGCACGAGCAGGGGGGCTGTGGCGAGCGCCACGGCCTCGGCGTGCTGGCGGCCCAGCGTGCGGGGGCTCACGCCGACGAGCACGAAGGACACGACGGCCATCACCGAGGCGGCGACCAGCAGCGGCGTCCAGCGGCCGTCGAACGCGCCGACGCAGGTGATGGTGACCAGCACGGCCGCGCACGACTCGCAGACGACGCGGACGAACGTCGACACAGACAGGTGGCGCGCGCTCGTCGCGACGACCACCTGCAGGGCTGGGGCGCCCCGCCGGCGCTCCTCGACCAGCTGGGCTGCGCGGGTGCGGGACACCTTGGCGATCGCCGACTCGGCCGCGGCCAGCAGCGCCGCCACCAGCACCAGCACGACGGCCAGCGGCACCAGCCGCAGCTGCTCGGCGATCATCGGCCGGTGGCCGCGGCTGCTGCGCCGACGACGGGGCCGCGGGCCCGGCCCCTGGGCCGGCCGTCCACCACTGCGCCCTCGACGGTCACGGAGCGGGGGCCTCGCCCGCGACGGCTCCGCGCCCGGCGAGGTAGGTGAGCAGCAGCCGGCGCTGCAGGTCGAACATCTCCTGCTCCTGCGCGGGCTCGGCGTGGTCGAAGCCCAGCAGGTGCAGGATGCCGTGGGTCGTCAGCAGCAGCAGCTCCTCGGCCGTCGCGTGCCCGGCCTCGGCGGCCTGGCGGGCCGCCACGGTCGGGCACAGCACGACGTCGCCGAGCAGCCCCGGCTCGGGCTCCTCGTCGTCGCGACCGGGCCGCAGCTCGTCCATCGGGAAGCTCATCACGTCGGTCGGGCCGGGCAGGTCCATCCACTGCACGTGCAGCCGCTCCATGGCGGCCTCGTCGACCAGCACGATCGACAGCTCGGCCTGCGGGTGCACCCGCAGCGCGTCGAGCACCTGCCGCGACAGGTGCACCAGCTCGACCTCGTCGACCTCGACACCCGACTCGTTGTTGACGTCGACGCTCATCGGGCAGCCCCACCACGCGCCGTGGCAGCTGCCGCGGCGCGCACTGGGTCGGCGACCCCCTCAGCGGGCACGGCGCACCTGCGCGTCGCCGTCCGGCCGGTGCGAGGCCTGGCGCTGCTCGCGCTCGGCGTCGTAGCGGCCGTAGGCGTCGACGATCTCAGCGACCAGCCGGTGGCGGACGACGTCGGTGCTCGTGAGCGTCGAGAAGTGCACGTCGTCGATGTCGGTGAGGATCTGCTGCACCATGCGCAGGCCCGACTGGGTGCCCGAGGGCAGGTCGACCTGCGTGACGTCACCGGTGACGACGATCTTCGAGCCGAAGCCGAGACGGGTCAGGAACATCTTCATCTGCTCGGCCGAGGTGTTCTGCGCCTCGTCGAGGATGATGAAGGCGTCGTTGAGCGTGCGACCGCGCATGTAGGCGAGCGGCGCGACCTCGATGGTGCCGGCGGCCATCAGCCGCGGGATCGACTCGGGGTCGAGCATGTCGTGCAGCGCGTCGTACAGCGGCCGCAGGTAGGGGTCGATCTTGTCGGTCAGCGTGCCGGGCAGGAAGCCCAGCCGCTCACCCGCCTCGACCGCCGGCCGGGTCAGCACGATGCGCGAGACCTTCTTGGCCTGCAGCGCCTGCACGGCCTTGGCCATGGCGAGGTAGGTCTTGCCGGTGCCGGCCGGACCGATGCCGAACACGATGGTGTGGTCGTCGATGGCGTCGACGTAGTGCTTCTGGTTCAGCGTCTTGGGCCGGATCGAGCGGCCGCGGCTGGACAGGATGTTGAGCGTCAGGACGTCGGCGGGCCGCTCGGTGGTCTGCTGGCGCAGCATCGCGAGCGCGCGGTCGACGTTGTCCTTGGTGAGCGGCTGGCCCGCCGTGATGACGGGGCGGGGCGGGTGGGGCGGCGGCGCGGGCGGGGGGGCGTGGGGGGGGGGGCCGGTGGCGGTGATCTCGTTGCCGCGCACGTGCACGTCGAGCTGGGGAAAGGCGCGCTCGACGACGCGCAGCAGCTGGTCGGCCGGGCCGAGCAGGGCCACCATCGGCACATCGGGTGAGATGACCAGCGTCTGCGGCTCGTGCGGCGGAGCCGGCGTGGCGGGCTGGTCGGTGGTGCTGGGCTGCGGAGCGGTGGAGTCAGCCATGGTCGGCCTGAGGCCTGATCGCCCTCTCGGGTGCGGGGTCAAGACCCCACCATCGTACCGGGTCGGGCGCGGGCGCTCACCGACCGAACGGCAGCGGCGCCCTCGTCATCGGGTAGGTCGCCCAGTACAGCCGCTGCGGCACCCCGGCACCGCCGCGGACGACGCGCAGCAGCTCGCCCTGCTCGCGCCCGCTCACCACCCGCCACCGGTCCTGCCCGTCCCGGCGCAGCACCGTCGCGGGCCGGTCCCCCGCCTGCGGCGACGTCGCCTCCAGGTGGCCACCCTCCGCGGCGTCGGTCGCGGCATCGAGCCCGCCGTCGGTGCCGGACCGCCACGACAGCACGTGCTCGACGCCCTCACTCCACCAGGGCCCGAGCAGCCCCTCGACGTCGGCCGGCACCGGCGCGCCGGGGCGCCAGGCGGCGACCGGCTCGGGCTCGGCGTCCAGCACGGTGGTGAGCAGCGCGATCGCGAGCGCGCCCGGGTCGGCCGAGCGGGAGGTGTTGGTGAGCACCACCGCGCCGGTGCCGGTGCCGCGGTCGACCACCATGCCGGCGAGGAAGCCGGGCATCGCGCCGTCGTGCCCGACCAGCAGCCGCTCCCCCGCCCGGTGCAGCATCAGGCCGAGGCCCCACCCGAGGGTCCAGCCGCGCAGGTCGGCCATGGCGTGCAGGTGCGTCATCTCGGCGACGGTCGCCGGGTCCAGCACCGCGGGGTCGGGGTCGGCCCAGAACGACGCCCACCGCGCGAGGTCGGCGGCGGTCGTCCACAGCTCGGCGGCGGGCGCGAAGGCGTGGCCGGGGAACAGCGGCTCGGGCAGCAGCCGGTCGGCGTAGGGGTCGGTGAAGTAGCCGCGCGCGGCCGGCGCGACCGGCGCGGTCGTCGTCCGGGAAAGGCCCAGCGGGTCGAGGACGTCGCGGCGCAGCAGCTCGTCCCACGGCAGGCCGCGCACCGTGGCCGCCACCTGGCCGAGCAGGGCGAACGCGAGGTTGGAGTAGTGCCAGCGCTGCTGCGGTCGCAGCACCGGCTCGGCATCGACCAGGCCGGCGAGCAGGTCAGGCAGCTCGGGCCCGCGCAGCGACTCCCAGACCTCGCCGACGGGTTCGCGCTGCAGCCCGGACAGGTGGCACAGCATGCGGCGCAGCGTCAGCGAGCCGTGGGCGGGCACGTCGAGGTGCGCCGTCAGGCGGTCGTCGAGGTCGAGCAGCCCGGCGTCGCGCGCCTGCATGACCAGCACCGCGGTGAAGGTCTTGGTGATCGAGCCCATGCGGTACTGCACGTCAGGCCCCGCGAGCACGGGCGGCGGGTCGGCCAGGCCGTCCTCGCCGAGGTCGGCGGCACCGGCGGCGAGGTCGGCCAGCACGTCGGCGGACTCCGTCGGGCGGCCCGGCGCACCGCCGGTCACCCCGGACGTCGGCCGGCGCACGAGCCTCGCCACCACCGAGGGCGCGTGCCAGTCACGCTGGGCGCGGGCCACCTGACGCTCGAGGTCGCCCATCAGCGCCTCGGGCAGCGCGCTCACCCCGGCGGCCAGGTCAGCCGGCGCCCGCCGAGGACGTGACCGTGCACGTGGTAGACGCTCTGGCCGGCGTCCGGGCCGGAGTTGAACACCAGGCGGAACTGCCCGCCCGCCTCGTCCGCCGCGACCCGGGAGGCCATCCGCACCAGCGCGGTCAGCGCCTGCGGGTCGCCCGCCGCCAGCGTGGCGACGTCGGCGTGGTGGGTGCGTGGCACGACCAGCACGTGCAGCGGCGCCTTGGGGTCGAGGTCGCGAAAGGCCACGACGTGCTCGTCCTGCGCGACGACGTCGGCGGGGATCTCGCCGGCGGTGATACCGCAGAACGGGCAGTCGGGCTCGCGCAGCGGGAGGTCGGTGGTCACGCGCGGCACGCTACAGCCGGCTGCCAGGATGGCCGCATGTGGATCGGGTGGCTGGAGGCGGACCTGCTGCTGGGCGACGTGCACTCGCTGAAGCAGAAGCGCTCGGTCGTGCGGCCCGTCGTGGCCGAGCTGCGCCGGCGCCTGGAGGTGTCGGCGGCCGAGGCCGGCGACCAGGACCTGCACCGCCGCGCGTCGATCGGCGTCTCGCTGGTGGCGGCCGACCAGGCCCACGTCGTCGACGTGCTCGACACCGCCGAGCGGCTGCTGGCCGAGCGTCCCGAGGTCGAGCTGCTGTCGGTGCGCCGCCGCGTGCTGAGCAGCGACGACGAGTGAGCCTCGAGACCGCGAGAACGGGTCACTCCCGGCCCGCGGGTGCCCCGTTCGTGCGGTCTGGGTCGGCGCAGGTCCGAACCAGGTTGCGACGGCGTCCGCTCACTCCCGTCGGCGGCTGCGCGGCTTCACCCGGCTGAGCGTGCGGACGTGCTCGAGCGCGACGCCGACCCAGAAGGCGAGGGCTTCGCCGGTGCCGAGGCCCTCGCGGCCGACCGAGATCCAGCTCGGGCTCATCGCTCGGCCGCGTCCCATCTCGGCCACGCGCGCTCCCTCGACCGCGAGGAGCTCAGCCGCCCGTGCGGGGTCAGCGCGCACCAGCAGCTCGCCATCGCCCCTCACGGCGAGGGCCATCTTGTCGTCGACCATGAACGACACGCCCCCGAACATCCTCAGCTCGCGGACCGACGGGCCCGCCAAGGCGTCCCGCACGCGGTCGAGCAGCTCGTCGTCACCGGCCATGCCGCACCCACCCCTCCTCGGCGCCCCGCGGGTGCGAGGACGTCGTCACGAGTGCGGGAAAGCGTAGTGCCGCACGGGCCGTCGGCTAGGCCCAGCGCCCTCGCGCGCTGAGCACGGCGAGCGCCGCGGGGCCCGCCGTCGACGAGCGCAGCACCGTCGGGCCGAGCCGGCAGCTGCGGGCGCCGGCGGCCGCCAGCGCCTCGAGCTCGTGCGGCGCGATGCCGCCCTCCGGCCCGACGACCAGCACCACGTCACCGTGCTGCGGCAGGGTCTGGGCGGCGAGCGGCTCGGTCGCCTCCTCGTGCAGCACCACGGCGAGGGACGCCGCGGCGACGCGCGCGGCCAGGCGCGCGTCGTCCGCCAGCTCGGCGACGACCGGCACCCGCGCCCGGCGCGACTGCTTGGCCGCCGCGCGCGCGGTCGAGACCCAGCCGGCTCGCGCCTTGGCGCCGCGCTCACCGCGCCACTGCACCACCGACCGCGACGCCTGCCACGGCACGACCTCGTCGACGCCGAGCTCGGTCGCCGTCTCGACGGCGAGGTCGTCACGTCCACCCTTGGCGAGGGCCTGCACCAGCACCAGCCGAGGCTGGGGCACGGGCAGGTCGACGCGCTCGACGACCTCGAGCACCAGGGTGTCGCGGCCGGCGGCCGTCACGACGCAGCGCGCCAGCACCCCCTCGCCGTCCGCGAGGTCGACGCGCTCGCCGGCACCGATCCGCCGCACCCGCGCGGCGTGGCGACCCTCGTCGCCGGCCAGCTCGACCGCGGAGCCGGCACCGGCACCGGCCAGCGAGCCGGCCGCGACCAGGAACAGGGGCGCGCTCACTTGCCGCTGAGCGCGTCCCGCAACCGGTGGAACAGCCCGGAGCCGTGCTGGGCGAAGCGCCCGTCAGGCCGCTGCTCGCCGCGCAGGGCCGCGAGCTCGGTCAGCAGGCGGCGCTGCTCGTCGTCCAGGCCCTTGGGGGTGATGACGTCGACGTGGACGACGAGGTCGCCGCGGCCGCCCGCGCGCAGGTGGGTCATGCCGAGGCCCTTGAGCGTACGGGCCTCCCCCGACTGCGTGCCCGGGTCGATGTCGAGCAGCTGCTGGCCGTCGAGGGTGTCGAGCTCGATGCTCGTGCCCAGCGCGGCGGCGGTCATCGGCACCGAGACGGTGGCGTGCAGGTCGTCACCGCGGCGCACGAAGGTGTCGTGCGAGCTGACGGCGATCTCGACGTACAGGTCGCCGGCGGGGCCGTTGCCAGCACCCACCTCGCCCTCGCCCGCGAGCTGGATGCGGGTGCCGGTGTCGACGCCCGCGGGCACGCGGATGGTGAGGGTGCGCCGCGAGCGCACCCGGCCGTCGCCCGAGCACTGCACGCAGGGGTGGGCGATGACGGTGCCGTAGCCCTCACAGGTGGTGCAGGGGCGCGAGGTCATGACCTGGCCGAGGAACGAGCGCTGCACCTGCTGCACCTCGCCGCGGCCGTTGCAGACGTCGCAGCGGCGCAGGCCGGTGCCGGGCTGGGTGCCCTCGCCGTCGCACGTCGGGCAGCCCACGGCGGTGTCGACGGCGATCTCGCGCTCAGCTCCGAAGGCCGCCTCGCGCAGGTCGACCTGCAGCCGGATGAGGGCGTCCTGGCCGCGGCGCTGGCGGGGACGGGGGCCGCGCGCGCTCGGGCCGCCCTGGCCGCCGAAGAAGGCGTCCATGATGTCGGTGAACGAGAACCCGGCGCCCGCTCCGGCGCCGCCGAAGGCGTCGCCGCCACGGTCGTAGGCGGCGCGCTTGTCGGTGTCGGCCAGCACGTCGTAGGCCTGGCTCACCTCCTTGAAGCGCTCCTCCGCGTCGGCCCCGGTGCTGACGTCGGGGTGCAGCTGGCGGGCGAGCTTGCGGTAGGCCTTCTTGATGTCGTCCGGGGAGGCGTCGCGGGCCACGCCCAGGGTCGCGTAGTGGTCGCTCACAGGTTCCTTGCTCTCGGGGTGGGAGTCGGGCGTCTCGCGCGCTGTCGGCCGTCTGACCTCAGCCGTCGAGCAGGCGTGACACGTAGCGGGCGACGGCGTGCACCGTCGCCATGGTGGTCGGGTAGTCCATCCTCGTCGGGCCGAGCACGCCCAGCCCGGCGACGACGTCGGAGCCGCCGT
Organism: uncultured Actinomycetales bacterium; assembly: GCA_964243295.1. Classification (GTDB taxonomy): domain Bacteria; phylum Actinomycetota; class Actinomycetes; order Actinomycetales; family Angustibacteraceae; genus CAXTEJ01. The sequence goes on from CAXTEJ010000020.1 coordinate 27,845, forward strand.
AGCCGGAGGTGATGACGGACGTCGAGCGCAGGCCCTCGTGACGGTTCTCGCTGCCGATGCGCACGCCGACGACCGAGCGGTCGACCGACAGCTCGCTGAGCAGCCGCAGCAGCACGACGTGCTCCTCGAGGGCGTCCAGGACCGGGCCGATGCTGCCGGAGAAGTCGGGGCCGAAGCGCGCCAGGTTGGCCGCGCCCGCCATCACCACGCGCTCCTCGCGCTCCTCGACGAGCGCGTCGTCGAGCGCGCCGACGACCACGCGCACGAGGTCGCGGTGGGCCGTGGCGATGCTGTCGGGCAGCGCCTGCAGCCGCGCGGACGCCTCGGTCAGCAGCCGGCCGGCCGACTCGGCGTTGATGCGCGTGCGGACGTCGGACAGCACCTGCTCGTCGACGTCGTCCGGGGTCTCGACGACCCGCTGCTCGACCCGGCCGTTGTCGGCGATGAGCACCACGAGCACCCGGTGCCCGCCGAGCGGCACGAGCTCGACGTGGCGCACCGTCGAGCGGGTGAGCGAGGGGTACTGCACGACCGCGACCTGCTGGGTGAGCGAGGCGAGCAGCCGCACCGTGCGGTCGACGACGTCGTCGAGGTCGACCGCGCCGGCGAGGAAGCCGGAGATGGCACGGCGCTCGGGCGACGACATCGGCCGCACCTCGGTCAGCCGGTCGACGAACAGCCGGTAGCCGGCGTCGGTGGGGATGCGGCCCGCGCTGGTGTGGGGCTGGGCGATCAGCCCCTCCTCCTCGAGCACCGCCATGTCGTTGCGGATGGTCGCGCTCGACACGCCGAACGGGTGGCGCTCGACCAGGGCCTTCGACCCCACGGGCTCACGCGTGGCGACGTAGTCCTCCACGATGGCCCGCAGCACGGCGAGCCGGCGCTCATCGCTCATGGGCCCCACCTCCGGCGTTGCTGGCACTCATCTGATCCGAGTGCCAAGCGTACGCGACCGCCCGCCGCGGGGCGCTCGTCACCGCCCGCCCGCAGCCGCCCGTGACCTCCCCGGATTGGCATGCATCACCTGCGGATGCGCGGGTACATGATCACCACGACTGGCGCCGATCACTTGACGGGCCAGCACGACAGGACTGACAAGGAGCCCCACGATGATCAGCGAGAACCAGATCGCCACGATCTCCGGCGCGACCGTGCACGACTCCGACGGGGACAAGATCGGCAAGGCCGGTCAGGTGTACCTGGACGACAGCACGGGTGCGCCGTCCTGGGTGACGGTGAACACCGGCCTGTTCGGCACCTCCGAGAGCTTCGTCCCGCTCGAGGGCGCGTCCCTGGAGGGCAGCGACCTGCGTGTGGGCTACCAGAAGGCGAAGGTCAAGGACGCCCCCAAGGTCGCGGCCGACGGTCACCTCGACGTGAGCGAGGAGGAGGAGCTCTACCGCTACTACGGTCTGGGCGACTCCACCATCACCACCGGCACGACGACGACCGTCACCGACGCCGACCGGGGCAACGTGCACGGCACCGTGGGCCACGACACCTCGGGCCCCACGACCGACGACGCCATGACGCGCTCGGAGGAGCACCTGGTCGCCGGCACGCAGCAGGTCTCGGCCGGCCGCGCCCGGCTGCGCAAGTACGTCACGACCGAGCAGCAGTCGGTCACCGTCCCGGTGAGCCACGAGGAGGTCCGGCTCGAGCGTGAGCCGATCACCGACGCCAACATGCCGTCCGCCATGGACGGCCCGGCCATCTCCGAGGAGGAGCACGAGGTGGTCCTCACCGAGGAGCGCGCCGTGGTGTCCACCGAGGCCGTGCCCGTCGAGCGCGTGCGCCTCGACAAGGAGACCGTGACCGAGCAGCAGACGGTCACCGGCGAGGTCCGCAAGGAGCACATCGACCTCGACGACCAGCCCGTCACCACCGATCGCGACGCTCGCTGATCTCAGCGCGAAGCACCACCGGCGCCAGACGGCGCTGCACGACACGAAGCGCCCGGGCCATCGGCTCGGGCGCTTCGTCGTGCCTGCGTCCCCACTCGGTCGCGTCGGCCTACGCTCGGCCGGTGACCCAGCGACCCGGCCCAGCCGGCCCACCCGGCGCGCCCGCGGACCGCTACGGCGCCGACGTCCTCGCGGAAGGGTGGAAGGTGCCACCGCGGGGGCACAGCACGCAGGTCGCCGCCGCGCACGGCCTGGTCGTCGAGGACGTCGAGACCGGCTGGTGCGGGGCCGTCGTGCGGCTGGAGAAGGCCGGCGGCGTGCACGTCGTGCACCTGCAGGACCGCCGCGGCCGCACCCGCGGCTTCCCGCTCGGTCCCGGCTTCCTGCTGGACGGCGCGCCCGTGCTGCTCGTGGCGCCCCGGGTCGCGGCCCCGGCCGCCGCCACCCGGACGGCGAGCGGCTCGCGCGCCGTGGCCGACGTCCGCGCGCGCACCGCCCGCGGCTCGCGGATCTGGGTCGAGGGGCGCCACGACGCCGAGCTCGTCGAGAAGGTGTGGGGGGACGACCTGCGCGTCGAGGGCGTGGTCGTCGAGATGCTGGACGGCGTCGACGACCTCGCCGCGGCCGTCACCGGCTTCGACCCCGGGCCCGGTCGCCGCCTCGGCGTGCTCGTCGACCACCTCGTCCCCGGGTCGAAGGAGTCGCGGGTCGTCGACCAGGCGAGGGCGCTGCGCCGCTACCAGCCGTTCCTCACCGTCGTCGGCCACCCCTACGTCGACGTGTGGCAGTCGGTGCGGCCGCAGCGGCTGGGGCTGCGGCAGTGGCCGGTGGTGCCGCGCGGGCAGTCGTGGAAGCACGGCGTCCTCGCCGCGCTCGGGTGGCCGCACGCCGACCAGGCCGACGTCGCGCGCGGCTGGCAGCGCATCCTGAGGACGGTCGACAGCTACGCCGACCTCGAGCCGGCCCTGCTCGGCCGGGTCGAGGAGCTCATCGACTTCGTCACCGGCGACCGTGCCGACACCTGATTCCTCGGCGCTGTCGGCTGTCAGCAGGCAGACTTACGCTGGCCGCAGCGGTGCCGACCGGCGCCCTGACCACACCCCGGGAGAGCCCACGTGACGCAGCCCGAACCGCCGCTGCCGCACCCCGAGCCCGTCGACCGGCCCGCGTACCAGCCGCCGCAGCCGCCAGCGGCACCGGGCTACGGCGCCGGCGGCTACGCGGGCCAGCAGCCGGGGTGGCAGCCAGGTCGGCCGCCGGGCCAGCCGCCGGGGTTCCAGCCGGGCCAGCAGCCGCAGTGGGGCGCGCCGCCCAACGCGATGAGCCCGTCGGACGAACGGCTGTGGAGCCTGCTCGCCCACCTGTCGTGGATCGCGGGCAGCGTGGTCGCGATCGCCCCGCTCGGGCCGCTGGTGGTGTGGCTGTTCTGCAAGGACCGCAGCCCGATGGTGCGCCACCACGCCCTCGAGGCGCTCAACCTGTGGATCACGGTCTACCTCGTGGGCGCGGTGTGCTTCGCGACCTTCTGGCTGCTGTTCCCGATCTTCGTCATCGGCTTCGTCGCGCTCGCGGCGGCCGTGCTGTCCGTCGTCGCGGCGGTCGCCGCCAACCGGGGCGAGGCCTTCGGCTACCCCGCGATCCTGCGCCTCGTGAGGTGACCGCGGGACTCACACGGTCAGCAGCGCCCGCACGACGGTGTCGGCGAGCAGCCGCCCGCGCTGGGTGAGCTCGGCTCGACCGGCGATCGCCGCCCGCCCCTCGACCAGGCCGTCGGCCACGAGGCCGGCCACGGCCCGTCGTCCGAGCGGGGGCAGCACGTCGAGCGGCAGCCCCTCGCGCAGCCGCACGCCCAGCAGCACCTGCTCGGCGTGCTGCTGGTCGGCATCGAGCAGCTCGCGCCCCTGCGCCGGGCTGAGCCCGGCCTCGATGCGCGAGGCGTAGGCGGCGGGGTGCTTGACGTTCCACCAGCGGACGCCACCCACGTGGCTGTGGGCGCCCGGCCCGACTCCCCACCAGTCGCCGCCGGCCCAGTAGCCGAGGTTGTGGCGGCAGCGGGTGCGCGCCGACGTCGACCAGTTCGACACCTCGTACCAGGCCAGACCTGCTTCGGTGAGCACCGCGTCGGCCAGCTCGTACTTGTCGGCCAGGTCGTCGTCGTCCGGCAGCGGCAGCTCGCCGCGGCGCACCTGCCCCGCCATGCGGGTGCCCTGCTCGACCACCAGCGCGTACGCCGAGACGTGATCGGGCGGGGCGGCGAGCGCGGCGTCGAGGCTGGTGCGCCAGTCGGCGAGCGACTCGCCGGGCGTGCCGTAGATGAGGTCGAGGCTGACGTCGAGGCCGGCCTCGCGGGCCCACCGCACCGCGAGCGGCACCCGCTCGGGGTCGTGGGTGCGGTCGAGGGTGCGCAGCACGTGCGGCACGGCCGACTGCATGCCGAGGCTGACGCGCGTGAACCCCGCGGCCCGCAGCTGCTCCAGCGACCGCGGCGTGACCGAGTCGGGGTTGGCCTCGGTCGTGACCTCCGCGCCCGGCTCGAGACCGAGGTGCTCGCGCACGCCGTCCAGCAGCTGGGCGAGGTCGCCCGCAGGCAGCAGCGTGGGCGTCCCGCCGCCGACGAAGACGGTGCCGGCCGCCGGCGCGGCGTCGCCCAGCACCGCGCGAGCCAGCTCGAGCTCGCGCACCGCGGTGCCGGCGTACGACGCCTGGCTGGTGGTGGTGCCGGCCGCTGGGCTGCCGAGCTCGAGGGCGGTGTAGGTGTTGAAGTCGCAGTACCCGCAGCGCACGGCGCAGAACGGCACGTGCAGGTAGACGCCGAACGGGCGCTGGCCCAGCCCGGTCAGCGCGGACGACGGCAGCCGGCCGTCCGCCGGCGCCGGGTCACCGTCGGGCAGGGCGCTGGGCACCGGTCCATCATCTCAGCCGCTGCGGGCGGTCCCGACCAGGCAGACCCGCCCCGCTCATCACCCGGGCCGTGCCTCAGGCGGCGGACTCGCCGGGCGAGGACAGGTCGAGGCGGCCCGCGGGAGACGTGACTGCGACGTGGTGACGCGTGGGTCGTGGTCTCGCGTGAGAACGTCGACCAGGACGCGAGGTTCGGCTGGGACGACCAGGAGGCTGACGTGCGGCGACCGATCACCCTGTTCACCGGGCAGTGGGCCGACCTCCCCCTCGAGGAGGTGGCCGGGCTGGCGGCCGGCTGGGGGTACGACGGGCTGGAGCTCGCCTGCTCGGGCGACCACCTGGACGTCGGCCGGGCCGTCGCGGACCCCGACTACCTCGCGGGCCGGCGGGAGGTCCTCGACCGGCACGGGCTGCAGGTGCACGCGATCTCCAACCACGCGACGGGCCAGGCCGTCTGCGACGACCCTGTCGACCACCGGCACCGCGACCTGCTGGCGCCGGAGGTCTGGGGCGACGGCGACCCCGAAGGCGTGCGGCAGCGGGCCGCCGCGCGGATGGCCGACACGGCGCGGGTCGCGGCAGCGCTCGGCGTCGACACCGTCGTCGGGTTCACCGGCTCCGCCATCTGGAAGTACGTCGCGATGTTCCCGCCGGTGTCGCAGCAGCTGCTCGACGCGGGCTACCAGGACTTCGCCGACCGGTGGGGACCGGTGCTCGACGTGTTCGACGCCGAGGGCGTGCGCTTCGCCCATGAGGTGCACCCGAGCGAGATCGCCTACGACTACCACACGACCGAGCGCGCCATCGCGGCGGTCGACCACCGGCCTGCGTTCGGTCTGAACTGGGACCCGAGCCACTTCGTGTGGCAGGCGATCGACCCCGTCATGTTCCTGTGGGACTTCCGCGACCGCATCTACCACGTCGACTGCAAGGACGCCCGGCTGCGGACCGGCGACGGCCGGCGCGGGGTGCTCGGGTCGCACCTGCCGTGGGGTGACCCCCGTCGGGGCTGGGACTTCGTCTCCACCGGCCGCGGAGACGTGCCTTGGGAGGACTGCTTCCGCATGCTCAACACCATCGGGTACGCCGGTCCGCTGTCGGTGGAGTGGGAGGACGCGGGCATGGACCGCCTGGCCGGGGCGCCGGAGGCACGTGAGTTCCTCATGAGGCACGCGTTCTCGGCACCGACGGTGTCCTTCGACGCGGCCTTCACCCGGGGCGCCCCCGAGCGTGAGGACTAGTCCGGCGGCGGCGCAGCTCGCCGCTTCAGGGCCCGGTCGACGAAGAACCGCAGCGCGTCGGCGAGCTCGACCTCGCCGGCGTCGGACGCCGCCACCAGCCGGGCCGCGGCGGCTGCGTCGAGCCGGGTGAAGCAGTCGCCCACCGTGACGCCGTGCGCCGGCCGGTCGACGACCTCGAGCACGTCGTCCGCGGTCACCGTGCCCTCCTGCACCACCCGCAGGTAGGCACCGGGTGCGCCGTGCTGGGTGAACCGCTTGACCCAGTGCGGCTCCTGCATCCAGGTCTGGAAGGTGGCGCACGGCATCCGCGGCTGGGTGACCTCGAGCACCGCGCCGCCCGCGCGGGCCACCCGCCACCGCTCGCCCACCACGGCGCCGGTGACGTCGATGCCGCGGGTCGTGAGGTTCTCGCCGAACTGCCCCGCCGACAGCGTGCGCCCCAGCTCGGTCGCCCAGACCTCGAGGTCCTCGGCGGCGAAGGCGTAGACCGCCTTGTCACGGCCGCCGTGGTGGTCGGCGTCCATCTGCCGGTCCCCCACCAGACCGACCGGCCCGACGTGCACCGGGGCGCTGACGGGCCGCTTGTCGATGGCCGTGCGGCCGAAGCCGTTGTGCTCGTCGGGTCTGAGCTCGTGCACGACGTTCAGGGACTCGATACGGCCGGTGCCGAGGGGTGCCATGCGCCTCATCCCACCACGACCCTGTGACAGCGCCGCTGCCGCGGGCCGACTGTCGGTGGCCGGTACTACCGTCGTTTCATGAGCCGCGACGACACGCCCCACACCGCCACCACCTCCGCCCCGGGGTGCCGGCACGGCATCGTCCCGCCCTACCTGCTGCACCGGCTGGCGCTCAGCGCGGACGAGTCGCTCGCGAGGCCCGCGCGCCGGTCGCTGCGGATCGACCACGGCCATCGCTCCCGCCGCGACCCGGTCAACGGCCTGCGGCCCTCGACGCGCACGGGCCTGCCGGCCGCGGGCGCCGACGACGGCACCGGCCCCGCCCGCACCATCAGCGACGCCGGCGGCTCGACCGACCTGCCGGGCCGCCCGGTGCGCGCCGAGGGGGCGCCGGCCACCGGCGACGCGGCCACCGACGAGGCGTACGACGGGCTCGGCGCGACCTGGACGCTCTACAGCGAGGTCTACGGGCGCGACTCGCTCGACGACGCCGGGCTGCCGCTCGACGCGACCGTCCACTACGGGCGCGACTACGACAACGCGTTCTGGGACGGCACGCGCATGGTCTTCGGCGACGGCGACGGGCAGGTCTTCACCCGCTTCACCGTGGCGGTCGACGTCATCGGCCACGAGCTGACCCACGGCGTCACCGAGAAGACGGCTGGCCTGACCTACAGCGGGCAGTCCGGCGCGCTCAACGAGAGCGTCTCCGACGTCTTCGGCTCCCTGGTCAAGCAGCGCCTGCTCGGTCAGGACGCCGCCGCCGCCGACTGGCTCATCGGCGAGGGGCTGTTCCAGCCGACGATCAGGGGCGTCGCGCTGCGGTCGATGAAGGCACCTGGCACCGCCTACGACGACCCTCAGCTCGGCAAGGACCCCCAGCCGGCCACGATGGCCGACTACCTCCAGACCAGTGACGACAACGGCGGCGTGCACACCAACTCGGGCATCCCCAACCACGCGTTCTACCTCGCGGCCGTGGCCATCGGCGGCCGCGCGTGGGAGGGCGCGGGCTTCGTCTGGTACGACGTCCTGACCGACGGCGAGCTGCCCGCCGACGCCGACTTCGCCACCTTCGCCCGCCTCACCGTCGCCGCGGCCGCCCGGCGCTTCGGCGCCGGCTCGGCCGCGGCCACCGCCGTCGCGGCCGCGTGGGTGCAGGTCGGCGTGACCGTCGCCAGCAGCGGCGCCGACGACCTCGCGGGCGCTGGTGCGGACGGCGCGGGCGGCACGTCCAGCGACCCTGGCCCGGTCCCCGCGCCGACCCCTGTCCCCTCCCCCGACCCGCTCCCCTCCCCCGACCCGGTCCCCTCCCCCGACCCGCTCCCCGCGCCCGCTCCGATCCCCGGGCCCGACCCGGTCCCAGCGCCCGGCCCGGTCCCGGCACCGGCACCTGTCCCGGCGCCCTCACCGGTGGCCGACGAGCGGGTCGTGCGCGTGGCCCGCAGCGGAGGCGTCGTCGGGCGCACCGTCGAGCGCGAGCTGCATCTGGACGAGCTGCCCGAGGAGCAGGCTGAGGTCTGGCTGCACATCGCCCGGTCGGGGGTGCTCCAGTCGCTGCCCGAGCTCGACGGGGGCGCCGACCGCTACGTCTACCGCGTCTGGTCCGCCGGCCTCGGCCTCGACGTCACGACCGGTGAGCACCAGCTGCCGGACGACGTGCGGGCGACGTTCGAGGCGGCGCTCCGGCTGGGGTGACGATCATGCGGCAGAGGGGTTGCCACCCCGTCGCCGCGGGTGTTTGGTGATCCTGCCAGGACGCCGACGTCCACATCGGCCGCCGTGGCTCACCGTCCCGCCCCAGCGCGGGAACCGCACGACCGAGAGAAGACGACGATGGCTGACAACAGAGCGGTGACCTTCGCAGGCCCTGGCAAGGTCGAGGTCATGGACGTTCCCTACCCCACGTTGGAGCTGAAGGACGGGCCAGGGGTCAACCCGGCGAACATCGGCCGGCAGGTGCCGTCCGGTGCCATCCTCAAGGTGGTCACGACGAACATCTGCGGCAGCGACCAGCACATGGTGCGCGGGCGCACGACCGCGCCGGTCGGGCTGATGCTGGGCCACGAGATCCTGGGCGAGGTGGTCGAGGTCGGGCCGGGTGTCGAGTTCATCAAGGTCGGCGACCTGTGCTCGGTGCCGTTCAACATCGCCTGCGGGCGGTGTCGCAACTGCAAGGAGGGCAAGACCGGCATCTGCCTCAACGTCAACCCCGACCGGCCCGGATCGGCGTACGGCTACGTCGACATGGGCGGCTGGGCCGGCGGCCAGGCCGAGTACGTGCTCATCCCCTACGCCGACTGGAACCTGCTGCGGTTCCCCGACAAGGACCAGGCGATGGAGAAGATCCTCGACCTGACGATGCTCTCCGACATCTTCCCGACCGGCTACCACGGTGCGGTCACGGCGGGCGTCAAGCCCGGTTCGACGGTCTACGTCGCCGGTGCCGGGCCCGTCGGGTTGGCCGCCGCGGTCGGCGCCCAGCTGCTCGGTGCCGCGGTCGTGATCGTGGCCGACCTCAACGCCGAGCGGCTGGCCCAGGCCCGCAGCTTCGGCTGCGAGACCGTCGACGTCTCGAAGGGCGACCCGAAGGACCAGATCGAGCAGATCCTCGGCGTCCCCGAGGTGGACTGCGGCGTCGACGCCGTCGGCTTCGAGGCGCGTGGCCACGGCGACGGGGCGGGCGAGGAGGCTCCGGCGACGGTGCTGAACTCGCTCATGGAGATCACGGCGGCCGGCGGAGCGCTCGGCATCCCGGGGCTGTACGTCACGGGCGACCCCGGCGGCATCGACGAGGCCGCCAAGGTGGGCTCGCTGTCGCTGTCGCTCGGCACCGGGTGGGCCAAGTCGCTGTCGTTCACCACCGGCCAGTGCCCGGTGATGAAGTACAACTACGGGCTGATGATGGCGATCCTGCACGACCGGGTGCAGATCGCCAAGGCCGTCAACGCCACCACCATCAGCCTCGACGAGGCACCGCAGGGGTACGCCGACTTCGACAAGGGCGCGGCGCAGAAGTACGTGATCGACCCGCACGGCATGGTGGCCTAGGCACGGTCGCTCAGCAGGGTGGCCTGGCCGCCGGTCCCGCTCCCGAGCGCGGACGCCGTCCCCGCACACACCGGGGCCGGCGTCCGGCCGGGGCGGTCCGGCTACTTCTTGGGCTTGTCGCCCGCGACGTCGTTGGACAGCGCCGCGATGAAGGCCTCTTGGGGCACCTCGACCCGGCCGACCATCTTCATCCGCTTCTTGCCCTCCTTCTGCTTCTCGAGCAGCTTGCGCTTGCGGGTGATGTCACCGCCGTAGCACTTGGCGAGCACGTCCTTGCGGATGGCCGAGATGGTCTCGCGAGCGATCACGCGCGAGCCGATGGCCGCCTGGATCGGCACCTCGAACTGCTGGCGCGGGATCAGCTTGCGCAGCTTCTCGGCCATCATCACGCCGTAGGCGTACGCCTTGTCCTTGTGCACGATCGTGCTGAAGGCGTCGACGCCTTCGCCCTGCAGCAGGATGTCGACCTTCACCAGGTCGCTCACCTGGTCGCCGTCGGGCTCGTAGTCCAGCGAGGCGTAGCCGCGGGTCTTGGACTTCAGGATGTCGAAGAAGTCGAAGACGATCTCGGCGAGCGGCAGCGTGTAGCGCAGCTCGACCCGGTCCTCCGACAGGTAGTCCATGCCGCGCAGCGAGCCACGGCGGGTCTGGCACAGCTCCATGATCGAGCCGACGTAGTCGCTCGGGGCCAGGATGGTGGCGCGGACGACCGGCTCGTGCACCTCGCGCACCTTGCCGTCGGGGAACTCGCTGGGGTTGGTGACCCGCAGCACGCCACCGTCCTCCATCGTGACGTCGTAGACCGCGCTGGGCAGCGTCGAGATCAGGTCGAGGTCGAACTCGCGCTCGAGGCGCTCGCGGATGATCTCCAGGTGCAGCAGGCCGAGGAAGCCGACCCGGAACCCGAAGCCGAGCGCCGCCGAGGTCTCCGGCTCGTAGACCAGCGCCGCGTCGTTGAGCTTGAGGCGGTCGAGCGCGTCACGCAGGATGGGGTAGTCGGAGCCGTCGATCGGGTACAGCCCGGAGAACACCATGGGCTTGGGGTCGCTGTAGCCCTCGAGGGCCACCGACGCCGGCTTGGCCGCGTTGGTGACGGTGTCGCCGACCTTCGACTGGCGCACGTCCTTCACGCCGGTGATGAGGTAGCCGACCTCGCCCACGCCGAGGCCCCGGGTGGGCTCCGGCTCGGGCGAGCTCACCCCGATCTCGAGCAGCTCGTGGTGGGCCCGCGTCGACATCATGACGATCTTCTCGCGCGGGCTCAGCTGCCCGTCGATCACGCGGACGTAGGTGACCACGCCGCGGTAGGTGTCGTAGACCGAGTCGAAGATCATCGCCCGGGCGGGCGCGGTGGCGTCACCCTTCGGCGCCGGCAGCGTGCCGACGATCGTGTCGAGCAGGGGTTGCACGCCGACACCGGTCTTGCCCGACACCCGCATCACGTCCTCGGGCTCGCACCCGACCAGATGGGCCAGCTCGGCGGCGTACTTCTCGGGCTGGGCGGCCGGCAGGTCGATCTTGTTGAGCACCGGGATGATCGCGAGGTCGTTCTCCATGGCGAGGTAGAGGTTCGCCAGGGTCTGCGCCTCGATGCCCTGCGCGGCGTCCACCAGCAGCACGTCACGCCCTTAGGCGGCCAGCGACCGCGAGACCTCATAGGTGAAGTCGACGTGCCCCGGGGTGTCGATCATGTTGAGCGCGTACGTCGTCCCGTCGAGCTCCCACGGCATCCGCACCGCCTGGCTCTTGATCGTGATGCCGCGCTCGCGCTCGATGTCCATGCGGTCGAGGTACTGGGCGCGCATGGCGCGCGCGTCGACGACACCGGTGATCTGCAGCATGCGGTCGGCCAGCGTCGACTTGCCGTGGTCGATGTGGGCGATGATGCAGAAGTTCCGGATCAGCTCGGGTGGTGTCGCGGACGGCGTCAGGGCCGTGCGGGCCATCGGTGACACAGGGGGCTACCTCACTGGTTCGGGATCGACGCCCATGCTCCCACGGCGCGGCGAGCGGCGCGGACGGGCGGCGAGCCTCAGCGCAGCGTGGTGACCGACACCTCGACCGACAGCGAGGCCCCGCCGCCGCCGGCGATGATGCCGCGCACGGGCGGGACGTCGCCGTAGTCGCGGCCGCGGCCGACGGCGAGGTGCGCCTGGCCCGCGGGGCTGTCGTTGGTGGGGTCCCAGCCGTACCACTCGCCGGCCCACCACTCCACCCAGGCGTGGCTCTCGCCCTTGACCGTCTCCCCCACCGACGCCGACGGGCGCGGGTGCAGGTAGCCCGAGACGTAGCGCGCGGGGATGTCGACGGCCCGCAGCGCCCCGACGGCCAGCTGCGCGAAGTCCTGGCAGACCCCGCGCCGGTCCTGCCAGGCCTGCGCGGCGACGGTGTGGACGCCGGTGGCGCCGAAGCGGTACTCCATGGCCCCGGTGACGAGCTGGCAGACGGCCCGGGCGGCGTCGGAGGGCGTGCGACCCGCCACGGCGTCCCGCGCGAGCTCGGTGAGCTCGTCGCCGGGGGTGCTGCGCTCGGTCGGCACCAGCAGCTCGCAGAGCCGGTCGCGGGTGGTGGGCGCACGGACGGCGTCCCAGCCGGCGTCGGGGGCCGGCCCGTCACCGGCGACGAGCGCGTCGACCGTGCTCAGCACCTCCAGCCGGTCGTGCGGGGTGTGCACCTCGAACCCGACGACCCGGCTGCCCCAGTAGTCGACGTACTCGCGGCGCCACGTCACCGGCTCGATGGTCAGCCGCGCGCTCAGCACCTGCTGGCGCGCCTCGCTGACCGGCGTCAGCCGGCACTCGTTGTACGACGCGGGCACCGTGCGCTCGTAGCGAAAGCTGGTCAGGTGCTCGACGCGCAGCCGCGACGAACCGGGGCGGGCGACGTCCATCAGGTGCGAGGCGCTCACGAGACCTCCCTGACCCACGACGTCGCCGGACCCCGCGGGAAGTACCGGCGTGAGATGGCCTCGCTCGCCGACGACACCGCACGCTGCAACCGGTCCATCTCCCCGGCCGGGTCGGCCATCAGCTCGGTGAGCGCGCGGTACTCCAGGTCGGTGCGCTGGCGGCCGAGCAGCCGGCGCGCGTCGTCCAGCGCCCCGAGGCGTCGTGCCGCCGTCGCCCCGTCCGGGTCGAGCGCTGCGAGGCACACGTCCGCCGTCATCAGCGCGTGCACCACCGAGCGCGGGAACAGCCGGTCGAGCAGCATGAACTCGGCCGCGCGGTCCTCGGTGGCGGCTGCGCCGTAGGCCCGCAGGAACGCCTCGTGCGCACCGCACGAGCGCAGCACCAGCGCCCAGGCCGGGCCGGACGCCCCGCGCAGGTCCTCCGAGGCGAGCATGCGAGCCGTCATGTCGACCCGCTCGATCGAGCGGCCGAGCACCAGGAAGTGCCACGGCTCGTCGCGGCTCATGCTCGAGTCGGCGATGCCACCCAGCACCGCCACGCGTTCGCGCACCCAGTCGAAGAACAGGTGCGGACGACGGCTGCTGGGCCGCCGACCCGGCGCGAGGGAGTTGTGGGTGGTGTTCAGCGACTCCCACATCTCGGTCGAGATGATCTCGCGGGCCCGGCGGGCGTTCTCCCGCGCGGCGCGCAGCGAGCCGACGATGGAACCCGGCGCCCCGTCGTACGCCAACCGGCCGAGCATGTCGGCGCGGGTCACGGGCCGGGTCAGCTCGGTGTCGACCGGCGCGCCCATGACACCGAGCAGCACCCGGCACGAGGAGTCCTCGTCCAGCCACGGGTCCTCGAGCAGCAGCTGCAGGTGGACGTCGAGGATGCGCGCCGTGCCGTCGGCCCGCTCGAGGTAGCGGCCGATCCAGAACAGCGACTCGGCGATGCGGCTCAGCACCGCGGCACCTGCTGGCTCTGCTGCTGCTGTTGCTGCTGGTCGCCCTGCGCGTCGTCGGGGCTGACGTCGGGGCCGGCCATCACCGAGGGCCGGCTCAGCACGGCGGGGCGCACCCGGCGGGCCGGCGCCTCGTCCTCGCCCAGCACCCAGGTGTCCTTCGAGCCGCCGCCCTGGCTGGAGTTGACGACCAGCTGGCCCTCCGGCATCGCGACGCGGGTCAGGCCGCCGGGCAGCACCGAGACGTGCTCGCCGTCGTTGACCGCGAACGGGCGCAGGTCGACGTGGCGTGGGGCGAGGGTGTCGCCGATGACGGTCGGGATCGTGGACAGCGCCACCACCGGCTGCGCGATCCAGCCGCGCGGGTCGCCGATCAGCCTGCGCCGCAACGCCTCCAGCTCCTCGCGGGTGGCAGCGGGCCCGATGACCAGGCCCTTGCCGCCCGAGCCGTCGACCGGCTTGACCACGAGCTCGTCGAGCCGGTCGAGCACCTCGGCGAGCGCGTCCGGCTCCTCGAGTCGCCAGGTCGGCACGTTGCCGAGCACGGGCTCCTCGGACAGGTAGTAGCGCACCAGGTCGGGGACGTAGGTGTAGAGCAGCTTGTCGTCGGCCACGCCGTTGCCCACAGCATTAGCCAGGGTCACGTTTCCTGCACGCGCCACCGACACCAGCCCGGGGCAGCCGACCAGGGAGTCCGCGCGAAAGTGCACCGGGTCGAGGTAGTCGTCGTCCACCCGGCGGTAGACCACGTCGACGCGGCGCTCGCCGGACGTCGTCCGCATCCACAGCCGGCCGCCGTGACAGACCAGGTCGCTGCCCTCGACGAGCTCGACGCCCATCGTGCGGGCCAGCAGCGCGTGCTCGAAGTAGGCGCTGTTGAAGATGCCGGGCGTGAGCACCACGACGTTGGGGTCGCCCTGGCCGTCGGGTGCCGCGGCCCGCAGGGCGTCGAGCAGCTGGCGGGGGTAGTCGTGCACCGGACGCACGCGCTGGGTCGAGAACGCCTCCGGCAGGATCTGGCTGACGGCCTGGCGGTTCTCGAGCACGTAGGAGACGCCCGAGGGCACGCGCACGTTGTCCTCGAGCACCCGGAACTCGCCGACCTCATCGCGGATCAGGTCGATGCCCGCGACGTGCACCCGGACGCCGTTGGCCGGCTCGATACCCGCCGCGGCCCGGTGGAAGTGGGCGGACGAGACGATCACCGCGCGCGGGATCACGCCGTCGTGCACGGCCCGCTGGTCGCCGTAGGCGTCGGCGAGAAACGCCTCCAGCGCCCGGACCCGTTGCGCCACACCGACCTCGACGCGCGACCACTCGTCCGCGGCGATCACGCGCGGGACGATGTCGAGGGGGAACGGACGCTCCTCGCCACCGATGTCGAACGTCACCCCGGCGTCGAGGTAGGTGCGGGCGACGGCGTCCACGCGGGCTCGCAGCTCGTCCCCGCCCATGGCCGCGAGCGAGTCGTGCAGCGCCCGGTAGGCCGGGCGCGGCAGCCCGGGGCCGGCGTACATCTCGTTCCACGCACCGGCGCCCGGGTGGGAAGCGGGCACGTCGACGGTGGCCGCGCCGCCTGCGCCGATGCCCGTGCCGCCGTCGCTCACGGGCCGCACCGTACGAAGCGGTCGTTACGAGCAGGTAACGCGCCCCGACGGCGTCGCGACTGCGGTCCAGGACGGCGCGGCGCGGCGTGCATGGGGCCACCATGCCGCAGACCGCGACCGGCGCGCGCCTTCGGGGCGGCCAGCCTCGACGGCGCGTCACGACGACACAGCACCACGGAACGCCGGGACGGCGGCACCGAGCCGTGAGTACGGTGAGCCCATGTCGAGCGACGGCTGGCAGGGGGTCGCCGCCCGCGTGGTGCGTCTCGCGCTGAGCAGCGCGCGGTCCGGCCCGCGCCGGCGCTCGGGTGCGATGCCGCACCTGCCACCCGGCACCGTGCCGACGGTGGCGCAGGTGCCACCGGGCACGGTGCCGACGGTGGCACCGGGCACGGTGCCGACGGAGCCGATGGAGCCGATGGAGCCGACGGGCCTGACGCAGCCGACGGAGCCGACGCAACAGTGGCGGTCACGCCGGTCCAGCCGCCGCGCCCGGCGCCGTGCCGCCCCCAGGCGAGGCACCGTGGGCGGGGCCGACATCCTCGGGCCGACGCATGCCTCCTCACCGGCTTCAGGCTCGGTTCGAGTGGACGCCGTTCACGACCGCCCGGCGGGCGCACCGGACTTCCGCGGCGTCTCCACCGTCCGGTACGAGCCGGAGGTCGACGGCACCCCCGACCCCGGCGAGGTCGTCTGGACGTGGGTCGCCTACGAGGACGACCCGCGCCGCGGCAAGGACCGCCCGGTGCTGGTCGTCGGGCGCGACGACAGCTTCCTGCTCGCGCTGATGCTGTCGAGCCGCGACCACGAGGGCCCGGGGTCGGACCAGGCCGACGAGGAGGCCCACGGCCGGCACTGGCTCGACCTCGGCGCCGGCGCCTGGGACGCCCGGGGTCGGCCCAGCCAGGTGCGGGTCGACCGGGTGCTGCGGGTCGACCCCTCCGGCGTCCGGCGCGAGGGGGCGACGCTCGACCGCGAGAGGTTCGAGCTGGTGGCTCAGCGGCTGCGCGCCGACCACGGCTGGTCGTGACCGCGGGCCGCTGAGCAGCCGCCGGTCGCAGTCACCAGGTTGGTGACCGCGAGGGCTCGCTGGTAACCTCGAGGCAAGCATGCCCGAGCAGCACCCACCAGACGCGAAAGAGCTCATCCGTGGCGAACATCAAGTCCCAGATCAAGCGCAACCTGACCAACGCCAAGCGCACCGAGCGCAACAAGGCGGTCAAGAGCGAGCTGCGCACGGTCGTGCGCGCCGTCCGCACCGCCGTGTCCGCTGGTGACGCCGAGCAGGCCGCGTCGGCCCTGAAGCTGGCCTCGCGCAAGCTCGACAAGGCCGTCAGCAAGGGCGTCATCCACAAGAACCAGGCCGCCAACCGCAAGTCCGCGCTCGCCCAGCAGGCCGCCGCTCTCTGAGCCGTACCGCTCCCCGAGGCGTCACCTGCGACCGGGGTGACGCCTCGCGTGCGTCGTGGGTCGTCGCCTCCTGGACGGCGTGACGGACCGGCCGAGCCCGCTTGCACCCGTCGCGTCCGGCTGGCTTTCGCCGCTGGTCCCGCCGGCGTCACCCTGCGCAGATTCCTCCGCGCCCGGCCCTCGTCCCCGTCGTGGGACGACGCCACCGACCGCCACGAAGGTCCGCTTCCGTCGGGCTGCACGCCTCGTGAGGGTGGCCGTCGGCACGTGAAGCAGGAGGACGTCGGCCCTGTCCGCAGCGGGCCTCAGTCGCGGGCTCGGCGGGCGGCGCCGATGGCGAGCACGGCCTTCTCGACGGCGTAGACCGGGTCACCGGCGCGGCGGCCGCGGATCGGCAGCCCGCCCTTGACCGCGAGGTCGGCCGCGGCGACCGCCTCGATCGCCTCGCCGAGGCCGTGGCCTGACCAGCCACGCAGCTGCTTGCGTGCCCTGTCGACCTGCCAAGGCGCCATCGACAGCTCGCGGGCGATGTCGGCGGCGCGGGCCGAACCGGTCGCCGACACCTTCGCCAGCGAGCGCAGGTTCATCGCGAGCACCGCCACGATGGGCACGGGGTCGACGCCGGACGCCAGCGCGTGCCGCAGCATCGCCAGCGCCTGGTCGGTCTGGCCGCCGATGGCGGCGTCCGCCACCTTGAAACCCGTCGCCTCGACCCGGCCGCCGTAGTAGCGCTCGACCACGGTGTCGTCGACGGTCGGGGCGTCGGCGGCCCGGCCGCCGACGGCGACGGTGTCGGCCATGAGCTGGCCGCAGGCGCTCGCGAGCTCGCGCAGGTCCTGGCCGACCGCCTCGACCAGCGCGCGGACCGCCTCGGGTGTCACCTTGCGCCCGGCCGCGCGGAACTCCCGGGTGACGAACTCGGACTTCTCGATGTCGGACTTCACCTGCGCGCAGGTGTGCACCACGGCGCCGGCCGCCTTCGCCGCGTCGAGCAGTCCCTTGCCGCGGCTGCCGCCGCGGTGGCGCAGCACGAGCGTCACCCCCGGCTCACCCGCTCCCACGAGCGCCTTGGCGTCGGTGACCAGGTCGTCGTCGGCGTCCTCGAGCGCTCGCAGCACCACGACCTTGGACTCCCCGAACAGCGACGGGCTGGTGTGCACCGCGAGGTCGCCGCGCTCGTAGCGGTCGGGTGTGACGTCGACCAGCTGGACGTCGGCGTCGACCTCGCGCGTAGACCGCACCACGGCAGCAACCGCCCGCTCGGCCAGCAGCTCCTCGGGCCCGGTGACCAGGTGCAGCAGCGCGGGGGCGTCGGTGCTCATGGCGAGGACGCTACCCGTCACCGCTGACACCGAGCGGCCACCTGGACGCGTGCCGCCGGCTCGCGCAGGACGCGCGAGACCCACGGGTGTCCCGGTCCAGCCTCCTCGCCCGCTCGGGCGGGACGGCGTCCCGGCTTCAGTCGCCGCGACCGCTGGGCACCACCGGGGCGTGGTCGCGCGGACCCGACGCGGCGAGCGACAACCCGTCGCCGTCGCGCACCACGGCCAGATCCCCCGACAGGTCCGTGCGCGCCACCGAAGCGCCCGCCGCCGCCAGCAGCTGCAGCGTCTGCGGAGCCGGGTGGCCGTAGTCGTTGTCCACCCCGACGCTGATGAGCGCCAGTCGCGGGTGCAGCTGGGCGAGCAGCGCGGGGTCCTGCTTGGCGGACCCGTGGTGGGCCACCTTCAGGACGTCGACGGCTCCCCCCGAGGCGGTGCCGCGCAGCGCGAGCGCGACGGCCCTGGCCGCCGCGGGCTCGATGTCGCCGGCGAGCAGCAGCCGCACCCCGTCGACGTGCGCGTCGAGCACCACGCTGGCGTTGTTGGGCACCGACCCGTCCTGGAGCACCCGCGCCGGCCACACGACGTCCAGCACCAGCTCGTCGAGCGTGAGAAGCTCACCCGCCCGGACGGCGCGCACCGGCACAGCTGCTCTCGCGGCCCACGCCCGCACCTGGTCGGCCGCCTCGGGGGGCTCGTCGACCGGTGTGACCAGCACGGCGCCGACCTCGCGGCCGTCGAGCACGCCGGGGAGGCCGTCGACGTGGTCGGCGTGGAAGTGGGTGAGGACCACGGCGTCCAGCCGTGTCACCCCCAGCCGGCGCAGGCACCCGTCGACGTCCTCGGGGCTCGGCCCGGCGTCGACCAGCACGGTGCGCCCGCTGCCGGACCGCAGCACGATCGCGTCGCCCTGCCCGACGTCGCACATCACGGCGAGCCAGCCGACCGGCGGCCACGCCGCCTCGCGTCCGGGCAGCGGGACGCCGGCCGCGAGCACCAGGACCAGCGCCGCCCCCAGTCGGGTGGGCCGGCGCCGTGCGGAGCGCAGCAGCGACGGCCCTGCCAGCACCGCTGCCAGCGTGACGGCCGCCAGCGCCCCGGCGCCGGCCGCGCCCCCGGGCCACGCCACCTGCGCGTGCGGCACGTCCGCGAACCGGCGGGCCGTCAGCGCGATGAGCGCGCACGGCCACGACGCGGCGACCGCGAGCAGGTGTGCGAGCGCCGGCGACAGCAGCGAGGTGACGGCCGCGGCCAGCCCGAGCACCGTGGCGGGCGCTACCAGCGGGGCGACCAGCGCGTTGGCCGGCAGCGACACCAGGCTCACCTGCCCCGCGAGCAGCACGACGACCGGGCCGCAGACCGCCTGCGCGGCGAGCGGGATCGCGACCGCTGCCGCGAGGGGTGCCGGTAGCCACCGGCGCAACGACGCCGTCCACGGCCGTGCGAGCAGCAGCAGACCGAGGGTGGCGAGCACCGAGAGCGCGAACCCGTACGACCGCGCCAGCCACGGGTCGGCGACGAGCAGCCCGATCACGGCCACGCTGAGCGCCGGCACACCCGCGCGGCGCCGCGAGCCCGCCGCTGCGAGCAGCCCCACGGCACCCATCACCGCGGCCCGCAGCACGCTGGGCTCAGGCCGTGCCAAGACCACGAAGCAGCCCAGCACCACTCCCGCCACGACCAGCCTGACCCGGCGCCCCAGGCCGGCACCTCCCGCGAGCGCCAGCGCCAGCACGCACACGATCGTGACGTTGGTGCCCGACACGGCGGACAGGTGCGTCAGACCGGTTGCCTTCATGTCGGCGACCAGGTCGGCGCTCTGCAGCGACGTGTCACCGACCACCAGTCCCGGCAGCAGCCCTCGTGGGTCGGGCGCCACCCCCTCGACGGCCGCGCGGAGCCCGGCGCGCAGCCGCTCGGCACCGCGCGCGACGGCTGGCGGTGGTGCGAGCCGGTCCGGTGGCCCGCGGGCGTCGAGCGTGGCCACGACGTCGTCCCCGGGACGCGCCGGCGCGAGGCGACCCGTCACGGCGACGCGCTCGCCCCAGCGCAGCGGCAACCAGCGGGGATCGGCGAACACGAGCAGGCGGCTGCGGACGCGGGCGCGCTCGCCGCGGCCGTCGACCGACCGCACCGACAGCCGCACCAGCACCGCGGGCTCCTCGCCTGCCCTCATGGGCTCGAGCTGGCGCGGATCGGACGCGACCGTCCCCTCCACCCGGACGACGGCACCGCGGTCGGCGAGCCCCCGCACCGGCCCCGCGTCACGCACCCGCGTTTGCAGCGCACCGGCGGCGAGCACCAGCCCCACGGCGACCATCACGAGGGCGAGCTGCAGCACGCCGGCGGCACCGCTGCCGGCAAAGCCGGTGGCCAGATGCGACCTCCCGCCGTGACACCACCGCAGGGTCGCGACGGCGACGCCCAGCAGCAGCACCGCGACGACGAGCCGCACCCCGACCCCCGTGCCGAGCGTCAGCCCGGTGGCAGCCCAGGCGGCCAGCGCCGCGGGGAGCAGCCGCAGGTCGGGGCCGGCGTCCGACACGGCACCGTCGGTGCCGTCGAGGCCGCGGTCGATGTCGTCGACCCGGTCGGCGCGGTCGGCGCGGTCGGCCCGGTCGGCCCGGTCAGTGCTGCCACGACCGCGGTCGGCGCGGCGCGCAGCGTGGCCCTCGTGCGGGCGCCCCTGCGGGCGCAGCCCACGGTCACGACGTGTCACACGCGGACCCGGGCCCGCAGGCCCGTGAGGACGGCGTCGCCGATGCCGCTGACCTCCGACAGCTCGTCGACGCTGGAGAAGCGGCCGTTGGCGTCGCGCCAGTCCAGGATGCGTTGGGCGAGAACGGGTCCGACGCCCGGCAGCGAGTCGAGCTCGCCGGCTGTCGCGGTGTTGAGGTCGACGACCGAGCCCGCGGTCGCCGTACCGGAGGCGCTGGACGCGGCGGGACCCACGGGCCCACCCGGCGGCAGGGTCTGCCCCGCCTTCGGCACGACGAGCTGCTCGCCGTCGCCGAGGACGCGTGCGAGGTTGACCTGGGCGAGGTCGGCCCCGCGCACGGCGCCGCCGGCGGCGGCGACGGCCTCGTGCACCCGCGACCCGGCCGGCAGCTCGACCACGCCGGGCCGGCGCACCTGCCCCACGACGTCGACCACGACCGTGCCCGTCGGCGTGCCGCCGGCGGAGGCCGCCGCGGTGGCCGCAGCCCCGCCGGACGGCCGCACCGACGGGGTCGTGGCACCACCTGGCAGCGGGCCTGCCGTGGTGGGGGGCCCGGCTGACCCTGCCGCCGTGGCGGAACGGGCCACGAGCGAGGACGTCGGCACCACCGGTTCGGGCACCGACTGGCGCTGCACCAGCGCCGCGCGCAGGCCCAGGGTCGCCACCACGACGACGGCCAGCACCAGCACCCCGAGGACGGCGCGGGGTGTGACGCCCCACCGGGCGGCCACGGCCGCCAGCGCGTCCGCGCCCCTCGACCCGGGCGACAGGCGCGTCGCCGCAGCCGGCTGCAGCCCGGCTCGCACGTCGCGCCGTGAGGCGGACGGGGGCGGGCCGTCACCGCCCCAGCGGTCCGGGTCGGGATCGAGGTCGCCCCCGGGGTCGTCGTCGAGCTCGTCATCCAGGTCGTGCCGACCCTCCCGCCCGTCGGCGCGCAAGGTCCGCCGGGTCTGCGGCCGGGCAGGTGGTCGATTCGCCATGACGCAGGACGCTAGGCACCGGCGCGACCTGCGCCATCGCGCAGCCGGGCCGCTGTGGACGGTGGGACGGACCGCCGTCCCTGTGGACGGCCGCGACGGCGCCGGACACGCCGCGCCTACGCAGGGACGACGTTGACCAGCCTGGGAGCGCGGACGACCACGGTGCGGACCTCGCGTCCGGCCAGTGCAGCGACGACCTTCTCGCTGCCCAGCGCCAGCGCGCGCAGTTCGTCGTCGGCGATGCCCGCCGGCACCTCGAGACGGTCGCGCACCTTGCCCTGCACCTGCAGGACGCAGGTGACGGTGTCGTCGACCAGCAGCGCCGGGTCGGCGACGGGGAACGCCTCGTGGGCCAGGCTGCCGTCGTGGCCCAGGCGTCGCCACAGCTCCTCGGCCAGGTGCGGTGCCAGCGGGGCAGTCATGAGCACCAGCGGCTCCGCCAGCTCACGTGGCACCGCGTCCAGCTTGGTGAGCGCGTTGTTCAGCTCGATCAGCTTGGCCGCCGCGGTGTTGAAGCGCAGGTCGGCGTAGTCACGGCGCACGCCGTCGACGGTGCGGTGCAGCAGCCGCGACGAGGCCAGGTCGGCGGCATCCTCGCTGATCCGCAGCTCACCGGTCGACTCGTCGATGACGTTGCGCCACAACCGTTGCAGGAAGCGCAGCGAGCCGACGACCGCCCGTGTCTCCCACGGCCGCGACACGTCGAGCGGGCCCATCGACATCTCGTAGACGCGGAACGTGTCAGCGCCGTAGGCGTCGTACATCTCGTCGGGCGTGACCACGTTCTTCAGCGACTTGCCCATCTTCCCGTACTCACGGGAGACGGGCGCCCCGTCGTACGTCCACGTGCCCTCTGGACCCTCGAGGACGTCGGCAGCGGGGACGGTCTGCCCACGGGCGTCACGGAACGCGTACGCCTGGACGTAGCCCTGGTTGAACAGCCGCCGGAACGGCTCCTCGCTCGACACGTGGCCCAGGTCGAACAGGACCTTGTGCCAGAAGCGCGCGTACAGCAGGTGCAGCACCGCGTGCTCGACGCCGCCGACGTACAGGTCGACGCCGCCGGTGCTGCCCTCGCGTCGCGGCCCCATCCAGTAGCGCTCGTTCGCGGCGTCGACGAACCGGTCGGAGTTCGCCGGGTCGAGGTAGCGCAGCTCGTACCAGCACGAGCCCGCCCACTGCGGCATGACGTTCAGCTCGCGACGGTAGGTCTTCAGCCCGTCCCCCAGGTCGAGCTCGACGGTGGCCCAGTCGGTGGCGCCCGACAGCGGCGGCATCGGGTCGCTGACGGCGTCGTCGGGGTCGAGGCTCTGCGGCCGGTAGTTCTCGACGTCGGGCAGCTCGACGGGCAGCATCGACTCGGGCAGCGCTCGCGGGGCGCCGTCCTCGTCGAAGACGATGGGGAACGGCTCACCCCAGTACCGCTGCCGGCTGAACAGCCAGTCACGCAGCCGGTAGGTGACTGTTGACTCGCCAAAGCCCTTGCGCTGCAACCACTCCACGATCTGCTGCTTGGCGTCGGCGACGCCCAGGCCGTCCAGCGAGATCTCGTCGTTGTTGGAGTTCACCGCGGGCCCGTCACCGGTGAAGGCCTCGCCCTCCCACCCCTCGGGCGGCTGCACGGTGCGCACGACGTCCAGCTCGTACGCCGACGCGAACGCCCAGTCGCGCTCGTCCTGCGCGGGCACGGCCATGATGGCGCCGGTGCCGTACCCCATCAGCACGTAGTCGGCGACGAACACCGGGATCGGCTGGCCCGTCACGGGATTGGTCGCGTACGCGCCGGTGAAGACACCGGTCTTGTCGCGGCCCTCGGACTGCCGCTCGAGGTCGGTCTTGGCCGCGGCCAGCTCGCGGTAGGCGGCCACGGCGGACGTCGGGTCGCCGGCTCCCGCCGTCCACATCGGCTTCGTGCCCTCGGGCCACGAGCCCGGCACCAGCTCGTCCACCAGGGGGTGCTCGGGCGCCAGCACCATGAACGTGGCGCCGAACAACGTGTCGGGCCGCGTGCTGAAGACCGTCAGGTCGCCGCGCTCGGTCGCGAACCGCACCGTGGCGCCGACGCTGCGCCCGATCCAGTTGCGCTGCATGAGCTTCACGGCGTCCGGCCAGTCCAGCCGGTCCAGGTCGGCCAGCAGCCGGTCGCCGTACGCGGTGATGCGCATCTTCCACTGCTTGAGGTTGCGCTTGAACACCGGGAAGTTGCCGATGTCGCTGCGGCCGTCAGCCGTGACCTCCTCGTTGGCCAGCACGGTGCCCAGCCCCGGGCACCAGTTGACCAGCGCGTCCGAGAGGTAGGCCAGGCGGTGCTCGTCGACCACCCGTCGCTGCTCGGACGCCGGCAGCGCGCTCCACGTGCCGCCCCCGGGGACGGGCCGCTGACCCGATGCCAGCTCGGCGACCAGCTCGTCGACG
Organism: uncultured Actinomycetales bacterium; assembly: GCA_964243295.1. GTDB lineage: Bacteria > Actinomycetota > Actinomycetes > Actinomycetales > Angustibacteraceae > CAXTEJ01. The sequence goes on from CAXTEJ010000020.1 coordinate 51,927, forward strand.
TGGCGGGCACGGCCGCGGCCGCCGTCCGCCTCGGTGTCGAACCACGCGTCGTACACCTGCAGGAAGACCCACTGCGTCCAGCGGTAGAAACCGACGTCGGTCGTCGCGGGCGAGCGGCGAGGGTCGTGCGCCAGCCCCAGGCGCCGCAGCTGGCGGCGCATGGTGGCGACGTTGGCCTCGGTGGTGGCCCGCGGGTGCTGCCCGGTCTGCACGGCGTACTGCTCGGCCGGCAGCCCGAAGGCGTCGTAGCCCAGCGCGTGCAGCACGTTGCGCCCACACATGCGCTGGAACCGGCCGTAGACGTCCGTGGCGATGTAGCCCAGCGGGTGGCCGACGTGCAGCCCCGCGCCACTGGGGTAGGGGAACATGTCGAGGATGTAGAGCTTCTCGCGCTCACCGACGCCCTCGGGGTCGGCCCACGGGCCGGCGGGGTTCGGGGCCTCGAAGGTGCCGTCGGTCTCCCACCGGTCCTGCCAGCGCTGCTCGATGTCGGCGGCCAGGGCCGCGGTGTAGCGGTGCGCCGGCTGGTCCGGTTGTGCCGTGGGAGGCTGCGCCGGCTGCTGGGTGCTCTGCTCGCTCATGGTCGTTCCCGTCCGGTCGCCCGGCGCGGGCGACGCGTGTCTCGCCTCGCGGGAGGCGGTGTGCTCGGTGGCCGGGCCGGCGCCCGGCGACACCTCACGGGCGCGCAGGGCTTACGCCGCGCCGACACGGGGCCGTGCCCGGCCGGGCCGGCACCCGCGATGAGTCAGCGCGGCTGGCTAAGGAGCTGGTCGGCGCGCACGGGGCAAGGTTAGCGCAGCGCGGGACCGGGCACGGTTCGGCTCAGCCGGACCAGCCGTCCGCGCCTGGCGGCGGCGGCGCGATGGCGCGCGAGGCATCCGACGCGCCGGTGTCGCGGCGCAGCGCACGACGCACCTGCATGTCGCGTTCGGCCAGGTGCCGGACGGCGTCGAGCGGGTCGTCGTCCCACGGCTCGAGCAGGTAGCTGCCGGCGCTCACCCGCGGCTGCCACAGCCGCCGGTCGATCCCGCCGTGCTCGACGCAGTAGGCCCGGATGCGTCGCTCGATCTCCACCGGGGGCAGGCCCGTGCCCGGCCCGACCAGGACGAACTCGTCATCGCCCCAGCGCGCCGCGACGTCCGTCGCCCGCGTCGTGCGCCGCAGCGCCTCGGCGACGGTGAGCAGCACCTCGTCACCGCCGCTGCGACCCGCGACGTGGTTGACCGCACCGAGCCCGTCGACATCGAGGAAGACGCAGTAGACGGCGTCACCACGACGACGCGCCGTCTCGAGGATCTGGCCAGCGAGCAGCTGCAGCCCGTGACGGTTGGCCAGCCCGGTCAGCGGGTCGGCGACAGCGACGTCCCGGGCGTGCGAGAGAGCCCGCGCGGTCTCGCGCCGCTGGTGCACCTGCCGCGTGCGGGTCAGCTCGGCGAGCACGAGCGCCGCCGCGACGGCCAGACCACTCGCGGCCCACAGCACCAGGCGGCCGGCGGCGGTGTGCGAGGCGCCCGGTCCCTCGGCGGGTGCGGTGCCCAGCACGCCGTGCAGCAGACCGGCGAGCCAGCCGGTGGCGCACACCATCGGCAGCGTCACGCGCAGCAACGACGACACGGGTGCCTCGGGCGCGCCGACACCGGCGAGCGCCGCCGCCAGCAGCAGCAGCACCGTCCAGGTGGCGTCAGCGGTCGCCGCGATGAGCAGGGCGCCGACCCCGGCGAGCGCCAGCGAGGCGACCGTCAGCCTGGTGTGACGGCCACCGGTCGCAGCCGAGGGCGTCGCACGCAGGATGATCACGCCCCAGTGTCGTGGCTGGCGGCTCCGGACGTGCGGTGATCTACAGACCCTCACCCGTCCAGCGGACGACGGACCCCCGGTAGGCGATCAGATCTGGGCTGCCGCCGGGCGCTCGCGCTCCTCGACGACGACCTTGATCCGGCGCACGCTGCGCTCGAGGTCGGCGTCGACGTCCTGCGGGTCGCCGTGGTGCCAGCGCAGGCCGACCGTGACGGTGCACGAGGTGTCGGACACCGGCTCGACGCCGATGCTGCCGCCGTAGTCCTTCTCGCCCTTGCTGCCCCAGCGCAGCTCGCGGGCCGAGCTGTCGACCTCGAACGTCGCGGTGCCACCGACCTCGTGCGCGCCGTCGCCGTCCCCGTCGGACTGACCGTCGACGTCGTCGGGCAGCGCGGCGGTCACCTCGACGTCGTGCTCGCCCGTACGACGGGCACCGGTCATGCGCGGCAGGTACTCGGGCAGGTTCTCCACGTCGGAGAGGTAGCTGAAGACGACGTCCGCCGGGAGGTCGACCACGGCGCTGCTCTGGTGCTCGGTCATGTGCCCACTATCGCGGGCCGGGCGCGAAGGTCGCACCCCGAGAGGGACGAAGCGGTTCGCCCAGGGGCGAAAGAAGACGACGGCGTGCCTGCGGCACGCCGTCGTCGTCGGTGGAGCTGAGGGGATTCGAACCCCTGACCCCTTCCATGCCATGGAAGTGCGCTACCAGCTGCGCCACAGCCCCGTCCTTTGAAGCGACCGCGAGTCTAGCCCGGCAGCGCTGCCCCGACCAAACCCGAGGTCACGACTCGTCCCCGACGACCTCCTGCGGCAGCGAGCCCGCGTTGTGCTCCTCCAGCACCCACCGCCCGGTCGACCGCTCGGCGAGCAGGCTCCAGTGGCAGTTGGCCAGCCCGGAGACGACCGGCCACAGCGGACGGGGCACGCCGAGCAGCGCGTGCACCGCGGAGGGTGCCGCCCCGCCGTGCGTCGCGGCCACCAGCAGCCCGCCGTCCGGCAACGTCGCCGCGTGCTCGAGCAGGGCCGCAGCCATGCGCTCACCCACCTCGGTGCGCCGCTCGCCGTCACCGCCGGCGCGCACGTCGTCACCGGCGCGCCACCGGGCGTGGTCGTCGCCGAAGCGCTGCTCGACCTCGGTGAGCGTCAGCCCCTGCCAGGCGCCCATGCAGGTCTCGCGCAGCCGCTCGTCGAGCACCACCGTGAGGCCGGTGCGCCGGGCGACGGCATCGGCGGTGCGGGCGGCCCGGCCGAGGTCGCTGCTCACCAGGGCGTCCGGTCGCAGCCGGGCCAGCAGCAGGGCCGCCTGCTCGGCCTGCGCGACGCCGACGTCGTCCAGCGCGACGTCGAGGTGACCCTGGAAGCGCGACTGGGCGTTCCACGCCGTCCGCCCGTGCCGCAGCAGCAGCAGCCGGCGGCCTCGTGCGGGGCCGCTCACGCGTCGAAGTGCTCGCGCGGGCGACCGCGGGAGGCCTCGGGCAGCTCGATGCGCGGGCAGTCCTTCCACAGCCGCTCGAGGGCGTAGAAGATCCGCTCCTCGTCGTGCTGCACGTGGACGACGATCTCGCCGTAGTCCAGCAGCACCCACCGACCGTCACGCTCGCCCTCACGGCGCAGCGGCTTGGCGCCCAGGGTCGACAGCTTGTCCTGCACCGCGTCGACGATCGAGCCGACCTGCCGCTCGTTGGGGGCGCTGGCCAGCACGAAGACGTCGGTGATCACCAGCTGCTCGCTGACGTCCATGGCAACGACGTCGGAGGCGATCTTGTCGGCGGCCGCCTCGGCGGCAGCCAGCGCGAGGTCGCGGGCGCGGTCGGTCGCGGTCATGGGCACTCCTGTCGTAGTCGGGCGTCCAGCCTCTCACGCGCCCACGGAGCCGACGTCCGCTCAGCCGTCCGTCAGGTCGTCGCGGTAGAGGCCGTACTTGCCGATGTACTGCACCACGCCGTCGGGCACGAGGTACCAGACGGGTTGACCCGCCCGGACGCGGGCGCGGCAGACGGTCGAGGAGATGGCGAGGGCGGGGATCTCGAGCAGGCTCACGCGCTCGGCCGGCAGCCCGTGGCCGGACAGCTCGTGCCCGGGGCGGGTCACGCCGACGAAGCGCGCGAGGTCGAACAGCTCGTCGACGTCCTTCCAGGACAGGATGGCCGCGAGCGCGTCGGCGCCGGTGATGAAGTACAGGTCGCTGTCAGGGTGCTTGGTCGACAGCTCGCGCAGCGTGTCGATCGTGTACGTCGGCCCCGCCCGGTCGACGTCGACCCGGCTGACGGTGAACTGGGGGTTCGCCGCGGTCGCCACGACGGTCATCAGATAACGCTGCTCGGCCGGGCTCACCCGCTCGGCGGGCTTCTGCCACGGCTGACCGGTCGGGACGAACACCACCTCGTCGAGCCCGAAGACCGAGGCGACCTCGCTGGCGGCGACCAGGTGGCCGTGGTGGATCGGGTCGAAGGTGCCGCCCATCACGCCGACGCGCCGACGCGGCGCGGGCAGGGCCGCCAGCGGGACGCTCCGCGCGGCGTCCGGGGTGGCGACCGTGGCAGCGGCGGCCGGGTCAGCGGGCGCGGCGTCGCGCGAGGCGGCGGGCGTTGGGCCCACCGCTGTCAGCGGTGGCGGTTGTTGGTGTTGCGGAACGACCAGGTCAGCCCGAGCAGCGACAGGAAGCTGATGCCGGCGATGGCCCCGAAGGTCAGCGGTGAGAACGGCAGGTTCTCCCCGGTCTCGGCCGCCGCTGCAGCCAGCACGATCGCGTGGGACATCACCACTCCGTTCCTCGCCGGGCCGTCGCGGCCCCGCGTCCGCGTACAGTCTGGCAGAGACCCGCTGCGCACGCCGCCGGGCGGGTGCCCGCAGTCCGCCGCGCCCCAGGAGGCCGGTCCCGGTGGTCCGCCGCCGGCGGCCCCCTCGAGCGTTCCGCCCGACGCCCCTTCGGGCGCCACACACCAGGAGCCGGTCATCGACGTCCCAGCACCCGCCGTCACGCTCACCGTGGTGGTGCCCGTGTTCGACGAGGCGCAGGTGCTGCCCTTGTTCGCCGAGCGGCTGCGCCCGGTGCTCGACGGGCTCGACGAGACCTACGAGGTGCTCGTCGTCGACGACGGCAGCGACGACACCACCCCCGTCCTGCTGCAGCGGCTGCTGCGCGGCTGGCCCGAGCTGCGCGTCGTGCGGCTGCGCGCCAACAGCGGTCACCAGGCGGCGCTGTCGGCGGGGCTCGCGAGGGCCCGCGGCGAGTGGGTCGTCAGCATCGACGCCGACCTGCAGGACCCGCCGGAGACCATCGCCGCGATGCTGCAGGCCGCCCGTTCGCAGGGGGCCGACGTCGTGTACGGCGTCCGCACCGACCGCAGCACCGACTCGGCGTTCAAGCGCTTGAGCGCCCGCGGCTTCTACCGGCTGATGGGACGGGTCGCCGGCTCGCCCGGTCCGGCGCAGGCGGGTGACTTCCGACTGATGAGCCGGGCCACGGTCGAAGCGGTCAACGCGCTGCCCGAGCACCACCGCGTGCTGCGCCTGGTGGTGCCGGCGCTCGGTTTTCCCAGCGCCGAGGTCGGCTACCGGCGTGAGGCGCGTGCCGCCGGGAGGTCGAAGTACCCGCTGACCAAGATGCTGCGCCTGAGCATCGACGGGCTCACAGGCTTCTCGACCGCGCCGCTGCGGCTCGCGACGGCCTTCGGCCTGCTCGGCGGGCTGGCGGCGCTGTGCCTGCTGCTGTTCGCGCTCGCGTCCTTCGTCACCGGTCACACCACCCCCGGCTGGACGTCGACGTTCACGGTCGTCGCGGCGGTCGGCGCCGTGCAGCTGCTGTGCCTCGGTCTGCTGGGCGAGTACGTGGGCCGCATGTACACCCAGCTGCAGGGCAGGCCGTCGTACTACGTCGCGCACGACTCGATGCAGCGCCCCACCGCCCCGGCAGACCAGCAGGCCGACTCGGCGCCCGCTAGGGGCGTCGGGCACTGACGAGCAGCGACACCCCGGGCAGCGACTGCACCGGCAGGTGACGCTCAGCCCGGACGACGGCCCCGAGGCTCGCGTTGAGCCACGCCGGCATCTCGTCCAGGTCGCTGCCCGTCGTCACCCGCCGCCGCATCGACACCACCGGTCGCAGCAGCACGTTCCAGCTGGCCATCGGGCCGAGCGCGAAGCCGGCTCGGACCAGCACCGTCGTCAGCGTGGGGCGGGTGTAGCGGCGGACGTGGTCGACCGCCTCGTCGTGAGCCGACCACAGCCGCGGGTCGGCGGGGACGGCGACCACGAAGGTGCCGCCCGGGCGCAGTGCCCGCAGCACCTCGCGCGCGGCGCCGAGGTCGTCCTCGAGGTGCTCCAGCACGTCGAACGCGACGACGAGGTCACAGCAACCGCTCGCTACCGGCAGGGCGGTGGCGTCACCGCGCAGGGTCGGCAGCCCCCGCTGGGCCGCCACCTGCGCCCCGTCGACGCCGTACTCCAGCGCCGTGGCGCGCCACCCCAGCTCGCGCAGCACCCGGGTGTTGCCGCCCCCCGCGGCGCCGACGTCCAAGGCGAGGCCGGGGCGCAGACCTCGCACCCGCTCGCGCAGCAGGTGCCGGCGCTCGCGGTACCACCAGTGCCCGTCCTCGAGCGCTGCGAGCTTGCGTACCTCGGTGGCCTCCACGGCCGCGATCCTCTCAGCGGCGGCCCGCCACACCAAACCCCACCCACAACAATCCTGCGTGATCATGCAGTTCCGGCTCACTCGCCGGCGCTGCGTCACGGCCACCGGTCCGGGATCGCATGATCACGAGAGTGGGTCGGGCGGCAGGGTCGGGTGGCAGGGGGGCTTGCGGCGGGGAATGTGGCGGAACGCGTGAACGGCTCTTCACCCGCGCCACCCGCAGTAGCGGGTGGGGGTGAAGAGCCGTTCACGGCCGTGCTCAACATGGTGTCCGGCGGC
>CAXTEJ010000021.1:0-56374 GCA_964243295.1 uncultured Actinomycetales bacterium
GCTCGAACTGCGCCAGCGCCCCGAACAGGTGGAACACCAGCCGGCCGCCGGCGGTTGTGGTGTCGATGTTCTCCCGCAGCGACCGGAACCCGATGCCTCGCTCGTCCAGGCCGGTGACGACGTCGATCAGGTGCCGCAGCGACCGGCCGAGCCGGTCGAGCCGCCACACCACCAGCGTGTCCCCCGGCCGCAGCTGCTCGAGCACCTCGTCGAGCTGCGGCCGCCGGTCCAACGTCCCCGACGCATGGTCGGTCCAGACCTTCCAGCACCCCGCCGCGGTCAACTCGTCGAGCTGCAGGTCCGCGTTCTGCTCAGCCGTCGACACCCGCGCGTACCCCAGCAGGTGTGCCACGCCAATGAAGGTAGCGAAAACGCCGCGTGGCCGCCCAGTCGACACACTGATTTCGTACACCAGTTGCGCTACAAGGCGGCCCGCTCAACGGGGATCGCACCGGGCCGCTTCTCCGCGTGTGCCACAAACGAGCGTTTCCGGACGCCCTCACGCGGCGCCACGGACCATGACCTGGTCGGCTCGTGCCTCATGACGTAGCACCGCCGACGATGAGGACCGCATTGCGCATCATGTCTGAGAGACGACAGCTCTTGAGACGGGCCATCGCGGGCGCCCTCAACTACCGCGACAACACCCGGCGCAAGTAGACGGTCCCGGCGAGGACGTTCGCTGCAAGAAGCGAGAGTGGGACCACGACGTACTGCCACGGGAACCGCGGATCGAGGACGACCTCGTTGAGCGGTGCGTAGGCGTACCACCCGAACTCGTTCGGCGTGGCCAGCTCGACGATGGCCAGCGCCAGGACGGCGACAGCTGCGTTCAACGCGCCGAGTATCAGTGCTGCGGTCAGCGGTCGCTTCACCGGCGGGAGGCTAGTGACGTACGCGCTGACGGGGCGGCAGCGTTCCCAGTTAGCTCACCATGACCGGGCACTTTCGCGGGCGGGTCGTGCGGGAACGGGTGGAGCGGCATCCGCGCTTGACCTGCTCGCCCTGCCGGTCCCGAAGGCGGCCTCGCCCCGTTCCGCAGGACGTTCGGCTACTGAGGAGCGCTGGAGCTTCTCGCTGCTCCGGCCTGAGGGCACGGCTTGGGCGATCGGGTGCTTGCCCCCGCGTGCAGCGCCCGGCAGCCGACCAGTTCGGCCGCAACCTCACCCAGACCCCTGGCGTGTGTGGGGTGCTCTTCGAGGAAGCCGGGGACCCGCTTAACCACCGGCGCGCCCTCCGCCGCCGCCGGACGGGATCGCGCCTGACGGTGTCACTTTCGCGCCGTCGGCGCCCGGTCGTCGGTGCGTCGGGGCTGGCCTTCGGCGGAGCCCCAAGGGTGGGCTAGGGAGGCACAAGGCAGACGTCAAGGCCGCGGAGCGGTATAGGCGAAAGCCGAGTTCTGGCTGACCTATGAGGAACGCCACCCCACCGCACGCCCACACGAAGCCACCCGTCGGCCGACTACCCACAGGGAGAGTCATGTCCACCACCTCGCACAAGCCGGATGCCCCCACCCCGCCTCCTATGCGCAAGCGGTTGCGCGAAGTGCTGATCGACGCAGCGTTCAAGATCCTCACCTACGAGCTGGTGACCCAGGGCAAGCAGTGGGTCGAGGCTCTCCTGCGGTGAGCAGGCGCCGACGCCTCACCTTGGGCCCCGGGCGAGCCTGGGACCGCCTGCCCTTCGGGTTCACGCCAGGCCGCTGCGCGGTCGGCTACGCGGAACCTTGACACTGGGCGGTCCCGGACTTCACGCCATGAGGAAGGGGCCCGAGGTGGGGTACCGCCAAACACCCCCCGCTGTGCTTCTCCTCGCTGGCTGCTCGAGGCCTCCGGCCTATGTGTGGCTGGCCGACTCGCTCAAGACGGTTTTGCCATCCCTCCTCCGGGCGTGATCACTGCCGTCGCCTCAACGCTGAGTCCGCCAGGCACGCTGCTGGAACCGGCCGGCGCCTGGCGGGACACCGACCACGCGGCGTGGCCGTAAGGGGATCCGCGAGATGACGGCCCAGGTCAAGCAGGGTGTCGCCACGCTCGCAGCTGTCCCGCGCGTCCTTCGGCTTGCGGAACGTCTGTGACCGCCTCGCGCGCGAGCCAGAGACCGAGCAGCAACGCGCCCGCCAATCCGTTTGCTCCGCGAAGCCATACGGCGAACGGCGATGGAGTCCAGGCGATTAGAGCCACGGCGGGTGTGTCGGGATCGGCGGCGCCGGCCGGTCCAACGAGCCGTGCGCCGCGAGCATCAGGGCAGCCGCTTGGTCCGCAATTGCTGACGCCGCCGCCCGCAGCTCCTTGCTCTCCAACCGCAAGGCGCGCATCGCCGTCGCCTGGTCCTCGACCTGACGCCGCGTTCGCTCGAGGCGACGCAGCAGGTCCGGATCAAGCACGGCGGTGGGGTGCCCCACCTAGGCCGATCAACTCGAGTCACGCACACGCCGCGGTTGGACGAGCATGCCGGAGGAGTAGCCGGGGCGCACGACTATCTGTCGGAAACGCGAGGGTGTCCCGCTGGAGGATCGGCGGGCACCCCGCGCGGCTGGTGTCCCGTAGAGCATCGGCGCCAGCCCATTGACCGGCGCCATACGCGCCCAGCCCGACCGCCGGCACGTCCCCCGCCGGGACCCCTACTTGTGGCACACACTCACGGACGTTCCATAAACGGTCGTTTCCGGACGCTGACGGGACGTAGCTGGTCCGGACCTGTCCGGGTCAAGCACGTCGTCCAGGGGCCGGCGTTAGCCTCACGGCGTGGATGAGACTGCGGATGCCCTCGACGTCGGCCCGGAGCAGTTCAGCGAACCCACGAGGAACGCGCTGAACGCTGCAGTCGAGGACCTAGTAGAGGCGCTGCGCCGCCACGCACAACACGTCGGAGGACTGCGCGGCGGCAGCGGTGAGATCACCGGCATCTTCGCAGCGAACGCCGAGGTCGAGGAGCTCATCGCTGCCTGGAACGAACGCGTGGTCGATCACACCGGGACGTTCCCCGTCTCGCTGCTCGGACGCGACGCTGAGGCAGACGAGGACGACGGTGAGCTTGAGGAGATGCTCAACGGTGACCCGCTCACCGTGGTCAGTCGTTGGGATCTCCAGCTCGTCGACACGGCGGCCCTGGTGCAGGCAGGCCGGGACGCGCACCGACGAGTGCGGCCAGAAGAGACCGAGGATGACGCCGGCGTCGCCGTCTCCGGCCCTGGGCAGGCGCTGTACGCATTGCTGCACGAGGCCGGTGAACCTTGGTACGACCTCCCCGGCATCGAGGTCATCCGCGGTGCACGCGCGTACATCCGGACGGAGGAGGCCGCCTTGCCGTTCGCGGACGGCGAAGAGCTCGATGCGACGATCGTCGAGCCCGCCGGCGAGCGTCTCTACGGAGAGAGCTGGGCCTAAAGCCGCGGGCCTGAGGCCGGTCCGCCGGCGTCCTCGTCGGCATCCCGTTGCATCCGGGTGCTGCTGCCTACCGATGCTGACCGGCGTCTAGCCGACGCGCTCGGGACTGGGTCCCGGTAGGCCTTCCGCCATCGGACATGATCACTAGTCGGCGTCCTCCTGCGCGTGTCACGGAGCGACGCGACCAGCGCGCCACCTACCGCTGCTGGACACAGGCGCCGCAAGGTTCTTTCATGCGTGCCATAAACCAACATTTCTGCGACGGCTGTAACGTGACTACACGGACCTCGCCCGGTACCCGAGCGCCTAGTGACAACAGCGGCGCCCAGCAGCCGGCTAAGCGGCGCTGCGAGCGTGACATCGCTCGGCACGCAGGACGTCACGTGACAGAGTGAAGATGTGACGTCCGTGAGCATCCAGGTGCAGCGCTCCGATGGCCTCGAGGACCGCTGGGGCACCGAGCCCGTGACACGCGTCATGTCGAGCGTGAGCTATCCGAATTACCTCGGTGACGAGCCGGCGCAGTTGATTGTCCCGACTGATGAGCCGCTGCACTTCCGGGTGGATTCCGACGGCAGCTTGGCCATATACACCTACGCCGACACCCAGGGACGACAACACAACGAGTGGGCTCGATATGCAGCCGGCGCCTGGACTCGAGCACGACGCGTCTATGGTCAGCCGAAAGCTGCGGCGGTGGGGGCGGCTTGGCAGTTGTCGTTTCGGTCCCGAGTCGGCCACCTGTCCGCTTCGCCGGCCGTCAGACACTCACGCCATAATGCATCGGGATAAGCGCAGGCGATTAGCCGCAATCCCGACCGTGCTCGTCGCAGATGCCGCTGGCGGGAACGACCTGCCAGTCCGCAGGACAGATGCGCTGCCGTAGTGAGCCGCCTACAACCGGCGGGTCCGCGTCCGGTGTCTCGCGGCCCACGCGTGTCGCCGAGCGCTGCAAGGCGGTGACGACAGCCTGCTCATAATTCGGAGCAAGCGCCGCGTCAGCTGCCTCAGTCGCCTTGACGTAGACGTACCAGGTCGTCGGGTTCTTGCGGACCATATGGCTTCCGGTGGCGTCATGGACCTGCCGCGCCTGATCGGGTGTCAGCAGCAGCCAGAGGTTGCCCGGGCCCATGTAGATGCCGGCGACGCAGCCGTCAGCAGCAGCTAGCGGCAGCCCTTGGGCGCGTCCCGGGTTCACTACGACACCGACGTCGTCAGGCAGCTTCTCGATCAGACGACGCAGCGAGCGCGCGCACCCCAGGTCGTCCATACGCCGCAGCACCTGGTCCTTCATCGTCCGCCTCCTGACGTGGTGTCAAGGGGGTGTCTGTCCTCCATCGTCCTCGCCGAACATCTTCGGGCGACGGCTGCTGCCTCGGGCCGACTGCACTTTGACCGCTCCGGGACGAGCATGGCCCGTACCGCCGAGCGCTACGAAGGTCAGCGGCTGGCCGGAACCGGGGCAGGCTGCTCCATCAGTACTTCCCCGAGGGCACCGATCTGTCGGTGCACGGGCCGCAAGGGCTTGTCCGAGTCGCCGCCGGACCCAACGCCCCGACCTCGTCCACAGGCCTCGTCCTGGCTCTCGCATCAGCGAGCACGTCCTGTGCAGGCGGTCCTTGGCGTGTGGGCCAACTTTTGGACAGTCATGCCCCATGACCCCAGCAACATCCGTCTAGATCTAGCGCACCGCGGCGTTGTACTCCAGGGTCGTCTTCACCACCAACTGCCACCCGCGGAGGTCCCGATGTTCCCCACCCGCCACGCCGTCCAGCGCTACCAGCAGCGCGTCATGTCCGTCAGCACGCGGGAGGCGTTCCGCACCCTGGAGACCGCCGCCGCCACCGCACGTCGCCGGGCCACCCCTCGCTGGTGGACGCCGGTCGACCCCGCTCCCGGGCTGCTGTTCCTGTACCCACCCGACATGCCCGGGGTGTGCCTGCTGTGCCGCGACGGGGTCATCCTCACCGTCTTCGAGCGAGGCATCTGCCGCGAGTGGCACGCTGCCGAGGCGCAGGCCGAGCGCGTACGCACCCGGCCCCCCGCCTACCACCGACCGTCCGCTGGCAGCCGACTTCTGGAAGCCGCATGAGCGTCGGCGGCAACGGTATTCCGCGCCTACAGGACCTGTCCTACATCGAGGTGGCGGTCAGCCAGGTGGCGGCGGGCGCGACCTTCGAGCAGGTCCGCCGCGGCCTGGTGACCCGTGCCGGAGAGCTGGCCCGCGACAGCGACACCGACGGCTCCTTCGACCCCCGCCGCTGGGACCTGGTGCGCGCGGACGGCACCAAACACGTCCACAACACGGTGGACGTGCTCAAGGAACTCATGCGGGTGGGCTGGGTCGTCAAGCACAATCTGCCGTCAACGCCGAGCTCGGCTTACCTGCACTCCGAGGTGACCTTCACGCTCACCGACGCCGGCCGCGCGTGGGCTGAGCTGGCGGCGACGGACCGTCGCGCCGCGTACAACCAGCTCGTCGGGGTGCTCGCCAAGGCCCACCCGCAATTCAAGGGGTTCTTGAAGCTGGTAGGTGCGAGCACGGACAGCGTCGGCACTCACTTCACGATCCCCCTGCTAAAGGCCACAGCTGCGGCCCATCCCACCAACGCCGCTGTTCTGCGCGCCGTCATCGACTACACGACCGCGGCAGCGGCGGCCGGACAGCTCGGCTGGGTCGCGGACGCCGCGACCATCGACGCAGGGATCACCTCCTACGTCGGCCGCTTCCAGGACCGGCTTAAGGCCCGCGGCAAAGACGTCACCCGCAAGCAGTTCGTGAACACGTGTGAGGAAGCCGTAACACGGGTCGCCTTCGCAGCCGGCGGCTGCCCGTTGGACTACATCAGCATGGAGCTGCTCCGCCGGTGGACACGCACCCTGGGCATCGCCAATTTCTCCTACTACGCGCCGGGCCCGACCGCCATGCGGCTCTGGGCCACCGCCACCGTGGACGTCAGCGGCTCGACAGCCTTCATCCAGCGCCGGGTGGGCGACACGGTCCGCGCTGACGCCCTGCGCGCACTGTGGAGCGAATGGCCAGATCTACGCGCCGACGCGGCCGGCGCAATGTACGCGCCGGTGTGGCGGGTCCGCGCCGCGGTCTGCTGGCGGAATCGGATCAGCGACGACGAGTTCGACCGGGCAATCACTGAGGCGCTCGCCGGCCAGCACACCCATCTTCCGTTCCAGATCCACCTCGACCAGGCGTCCCTGCACGCCACTCCCGCGTCCACTCGCCCCTTGGTCATCGCGACCGCGAGCGGCGTCAAGCGGGTCTTCAACGTCATCAACCTGGTGCCCGTCGCCCTCAAGGAGACCTCATGACAACTCCCCCCCGCAGTGCACCGCCCGTCTGGGTCAAGCGTCAGTGGAAGCTGAACACGAACCCTTTCCCAACCACCGGCATCGCCCGGTTGGGTGGCAGCGACGTCCGCGAGAACGGTCTGCTCTTCGACCCGGCGGTGAACACTGACAAGCTGAACGAGTCGATCGAGAAGTTCGTCCTGGGCGCAGCCTTCTCCGGCCTCCGCTTCGGATACCTCTGGTCCACCGGTTCGGGGGACGGCGACTCCGACGCCCGCGGATACGGCAAGTCGGTACTCATGCAGCACCTGGCCTGGTCCCTGAACCAGGACTGGGGCCGCAGCGCCTACAAGGCAGCCGGTCTGGATGACTCGGATGCCGATGAGGCGCCCATCTGCGGCCTGCTGACCAGCTTCGACACTGCGCAGATCCGCTCACTCAACGCCGCGCTGTTCACCGCCGTCGAATACGCCGTCGACTTCCGCAAGACCGACCAGGAGCTCACCCTGGCGCAGCGTCTGCGCGACAAGCTCATCGCCCTGGTCGGCACGGATGACACCGCCAGTCTGGCCGCCGCCGTCGCCCACGAGCACCGCAACCTGCGCGGGCGCACGCTCGGCCCGCCTGACGACAAGCTCATAAAGGCTCTCTGCGACGCCGACCAGACGGTGGCGGCGGACTACCTGGACCAGGTGAAGCCCGCGTCGCGGACGCGCAACGGAGGAGTGTTCCTCGCGACGTTCCTCCTCTTCACCGCCGCGGCCGGCGTGCGGCACGTGCTGCTGTGCTGCGATCAGCTCGAGGACCTGGCCAGCACCACCACCGCCAAGGCCAAGCGCGACCTGGAGACCGAGCGCTTCCGTGACGTCATCCTCGAGACGCTGCCAATGGCCGACATGCTGAGCGTCGTGGTCACCATGCACCCGCGGGCGGCGCTCACGATCGGCACCGCCTGGGAGCTGGCAGACCTGCCGACGTTCGAGATGTCAGAAGCGAACAAGCACCGCATCGTCATCCTGCCGCCACTCAAGGACGTCGAGTCCGCCAAGAAGCTGCTGCGGCCCTACCTTGACGCCGCGCGCAAGAATCAAAACGACCACAGCCCCGGTGACCTGTACCCGCTCACCGACGCCGCGGTGGCGGCGCTGTTCACCCGCTCAAACCGCAAGCCGCGCGACGTCCTGCGCAAGGCGCACGGCCTCTTCGAGTCTGCAGCCGCGGAGAACCTCGAGATCATCGACGAGGACGCCGTCGGACGGCACCTCGACGCGATCGGACCCGATCTCGACGACGACCTCGGCCCAGTCGTCGCAGGCCTAGGCTCGTCCGCGCTCGACTGGAGCGCAGGGTGACCAGCCTCGCCGAGCTCACACTCGACCTGTTCCTGCTCGGGCACGCACACCGCGAGGCCGGGCAGGCGGGTGACGGCTTCGCCTTCGAGCGCCGTGTCCGCACGCACCTCCGCAACTCCTCGATGCCACAAGGCCTGGACTTCCGGGTTCTCGGGCGCCACAGCCTGTCCGGGCTGTACCACCAGATCGACGAGCAGACGGCGTGCGATCAGGCCCTAGTCGTCGGCGAGTGGAAGGCGCACACCGGCCCGATGCCGAAGAACGAACTGATGCGCTTCAAGGCCGCGACCGATGATTACTGGCTCGGCGGACGCTCGGACACGACACTGCCGGTCGTGCGCATCTTCGGCGGCACTGGGACGGTCACCCCCAAGCTGCAGTCCTACGCAGCCTGCTGGGGCATCATTCTCATCAGCCCTGTCTTGTGGCCGATCCCAGCAGTGTGTGACCCGCACTTGCTCTGGGACGCAGGCGGCCTACCCGCACCTAACGGCGCGGAGCTGTCCGCGCTGACCTCACTGGTCCGTCCGCTCGGCGCCACCCTCAAGCCGCAACCTGACGGGTCGTGGCGGGTACCTGCCATGCCGACCGCCGCGCAGGTCGCCGGGTCCTGCGCCATCTGGCGGAAGTACTCCGACCAGGCATGGGCCTGGTGGAACGACAGCCGGCCGGCGCGGTTCAACGCCCTGCTGTCCGAACGGGTTCAGCAGGAGGCTGCGTGAGCGAGCTCAGCGCCTGCCACGCGTGCGCGGCACCGCTGTCTGCCTGGGAGCCCAACCCGTGCGCCTGCGTTATAGATCGCCCGCACAGCAACAAGGACATCGCCTACTTCATAGCGACGGCCGCCGCCACCCCCCTTCATCTGCGGGACTTCGTGCGTCTGGCCGATGTGGACTTCTCCCGCACCATGTCACAGCCCACCGCGAACGCGACCATCGCCCCGCACCCTCGGTTCTGTTGGGCGGGCAAGGGCCTCTACGGACTGTTCCGGCACGGTCCGCTGCCCGGTCCCCGCAATCTCGAGCAAGCTGCCCGGCTGCTGCTCACGGCCTCCGACCAGCCGCTGACGCTCGAGGCCGTCGAGTTCTGCCTCAAGAAGCTCAACTACCGCTTCTCCTCCCCCTCCCTGTACAACGCCGTCAACCGGTCGCCGACCATCGAATGGAACTGGTACGACGGCCACTTCCGCGTGCCCCCTGCGCCCGAACGCGACAGCCACCTGCTGCGCGACATCCCTGTCCTTCCCAACAACAAGCAAGGCCAATGGCCGAGCTTGAAGGCATACATCGCGGCCGGCATTGAGGCGGCCCTGGCTGAGCGCACGGCACGGCTCCGAGAGGTGCAGCACCGACGCGTCATCAGCCTGGAATGGGAATGAAGGCCGAGTCGCCCAGCGTTAGGGGACGTCCTGGGATTCGACGCGGTGGGTGCGCGATCAGCAGCCGGTCGTGCGCGCGCAGGTGTGTGCACCAGACGCCCCTTTGGCACCGCGCACCGCAGCCACACGCGAACGAGATGTCGATGGACCGCCCCCGGCCCTAGCCCGCGTCGACTAACCGCACATCGGCGCCGAGTCCGCGTGCAGCGTAATCCGCAACGCTTCGCGCGCGGTCCCGGATGAGCGATTGTCCGTCGGCACCATCTAGCGGCACGAACTGGCTCGCGGCTGCTGCTATGGCCTCGGCGGTACCTTGCTGAAAGGCTGGGAGTAGGCCTACATTCCTGAAGAGCTTGGCCGTCGTCCGCTCAACGATGACCTGCGACAAGACGCGCTGGTGCAGTGCGTCTTTCTCCGATCCTTCACGTGGCAGAAGGCTTGCGACGACGCGGTCCTCAGGTGGCACACCGGTGATGGGGTCAATGGCTGTATGTTGCAGGAGCAGGGAGAGGAATGTGCGCCAAGTCGCCCCGCTCTGCCTGCGCGTCGCCTCGCGAAGGTCGTCTAGCCGGATTACTGCGGCGGTCACAGTCCTATCCCCAGCTAGGACTCCCCTGAGCTCGGCGTAGTCGGAGACGGCCTTTGTGCTGGACCCGACGTCGTAGTGCTGGCTCAGGGAGCGGCCCCAGAACCAGGCTTGCAGTATGTCAGCGTGACGATCAAGGTCGTGATCCATAGCCAAGGCGGCCAACGGAAGCAACTGCGTTTGGTACGGCAGCCACTCCGGCTCGGTGACACCGCAGACATCATGCACAAAGGCCAAGGCTGCCTCGAACGCAGTGACCGTGCCCTCCCAACGGTCATGCACGATGCTTTTACTGAGCTTCAGCAGTGCTGGTTGACGGACGTCATCTACGTACCGCAAGCCGATTGTCTGGAGGAGCGGAGTGCCGTCCTCGCCAAGGTAACGGTCGAGGTGATCGGCGTCTCGCCTGGCGGCTTCCCACTTATCTCGTAGGTTCCAGTGCCGCTCGTAAGTTCGGGCCACAAGGAGATCGAAGGTACCTAGCTTGAGACCGGTTCGGTTGACGCGCTCGAAGATTCGAGCGACGGCCTCCGGAGGGAGAGATGTCTCGAGTAGTACGGATGGAAAGAAGTACTCATTTGCCTTCCCGAGCAGGTTTTTGTAGGCTCGGGTCAAGAGTCGTCGCTGCTCTTCGCGAAGGTCGGACGGAACCTGCGCCAAGGCATCATCCCGCCACTCAAAGAAGGACGACGGGCTTCGGAGGGCAGCCAGGGGGACGACACCATCCCGGCCTTGGCGGGACAGAGGATAGTCCGCGATCCACTGGTCGAGGCTGCACACGACCATTGCTTCTTCGACAGCATCAACGGCAACGTCAGGTCCGTCGAGCCCGTGTACACGCAATGCGTAAACGGCAGGGCCCGCACCTCGTAGTGCGTGATAGAGCGATGTCAACCTCTGCTGCCCGTCAAGAACTACATAATCAACGCGGGCTGCTCGCGTAGGCGCGTCCTCGAACTCCCGTACGGCGAAAAAGTCGGGTGCGCCTCGCATGACCAGCAGACTGCCCGCCGGCCAAGAGCTGAGCACCGTCGCTACCAGGGACACGACGGCGGGACGTCCCCAATCAAAATCCCGCTGAAAGTCCGGCAGTACAACTGTGCCCTTGCCGATGCCGTCAAGCAGGCTGTCGAGGCTGATAGGTCGGGCTGTGATGTCGTCCATGGTCATGTTACGCCTTCTTGTCCATGATTGAGGTGCGGCCGTCCAACATCTCAGTTGTCTGCTCCGCAAGGCTGCGGGATGGGCCACCTCCCGACGTGTCCCGGCCGAAGGTTATCGCCAGGCGACGGCTCTGCGGGCCCGATGGCACGGGTGTTCCTAGCAGAATTGCCGCAATGTCAGTTGTTATAACCGTCTCGTACGAGGGCGTACCCGCGTAGGTCACGACCTGGAAACGAGTACCACCCTTGAGAAGGGTTTCACCGTCCCAAGCCTGTTCCAGCGCCTGAACCGCCGTAGCGATGGCTGTTACGAGTTGCGCTGGTTGAAGGCCGCAGCTAGCTGCCGTCGCCTCGAAGAAGGCATCATCCTCATCAGGGACTCCGACGACGAGTTCGAGCGATTGCCTTCGGGCGGCCTCCAGCAGTAAGTGCTGGTGTTGCGGAAGCCAAGACATTGGATTCCGGAGCAGGACCTTGACGTCCGTCGCGCGCGCCAAGATGTCTCGCCAGTCCGCGGCGTCTTCTCTGACGATGTCCTCAAGCTGTGCACTGACGGTGCTGGCGCGAAGCTTGAGGAATCGATGCAGCTCGCTAGCGTTGCGCTCGCGAAACAACACCTCTGCGAACCACTCGATGACGCCGATGGTGAGCACAGTGGCCAGTATGGCCTGTAGCGCAGCGTACAAGCCAGGACTCAAGTCGCGCTGCTCGTCGACCTGCCCAGGGGCGTCGGGTGAATAGCCCGCCAAGATTAGGAAGAGTAGCACCGAGAAGACGACCGTGGCACCGGCGACCCACCCACTGAGGCGTCGTCCATCAGAGAGCGTTACCCTCGCCATGCCTGATTCTCCTAGTCCTACGACGGTTACCTTGAATGCCAGACGCTCGCGCGCAGCTTGGTACGGGAGGGCGGTCGACGGGACAGAAGCCGTCAACAGAGCACTGCAGACTATGCGGTCACGAGACTGCTCCCTCAGGCAGCATCCGTTCGGGCTGTATGGCGACGCCGCCGGTTGACTCCGCAGGGGAAGAGGGTGCACGCCCCGTGGGCCGGAACCTGCCTTGCGGACGGCGCCGGTGACGAAATGGCGCATGTCATGCCTGCCGCGGTTTCGCCCGCTGCTCGAGCGGTACAGGGTCAGCCCGGGAAACCAAGTTGGTCCGGTTGGGTCGGCGAGACGGAACGGGCTAGCGCCATCGGGCCGGAAGACCAGGAGGAGAGACATCCTCCTACTCGACACGTGCGCCTGTGAAGCAGGCAGCGCGAACACAGCCAAGATCGGATCATGTCTGCCTCCGACCAGCTTCTCGCCCACACGCAGTTACAGGCGGCTGAGGCGCCCCGGCTCGTCTTGTTCGTAGGCGTCGAAGTTGCGCTCGGCCACGAGCCCCACGAGGTCGGTGAGGGCTCGGTCGAGGGGGACGGTCGTCGTCGAGTCGTTGGCTTCCCAGCAGGGGAGGCTTGGGGAGAAGGGGTTGGCGTCGAGGAGCAGGACGTAGAGGCGTTCGAACTGCTCTTCACGACCGGTCGGGTCGGTGCGACCGGTGAACGGGCGCAGCCGCGGGAAGGCGTTGTCGAAGGTCGAGCGACGCCGCTCCGTGCCGTCGCTGGCCGCGTCCTTGTCCAGGATGATCCAGCCGGACAGGACGGCGTAGGGGAAGCGTCGGTGCAGTGAGAGCGCCTCGATGAGCATGTCGCCGCGCCGGTTGGTCAGGTTCTTCTGGAAGTTGCCGCTTGCGCCGTCGCGGAAGTTGATCGACTTCAGGGTGGCGGAGAAGATCAGCCCGCTGTCTTCGGTCGCCCAGCTCACGTCGACCGTCTTGGCGCCGAAGGCGCCCGCGAGCCGTCGCTCCGCTCCCGAGCCGTTGTCAAGGTCGCCTGGCCCGGCTGGTCGTGCCTCACTCATGCCTCGCGCGCGGAGCTCGTCGGCCAGCGCTAGTGCGATCGCGGAGGAGACGCGCTGGGCGTACGCGTTCTTGACGCCTGGCTTGCTGTCGTCGGCGGGCTTGGTCGGCAGCGTGCGCAGCGCCGCCACCACTCGCTCGTCAATGCTCGACATGCCTACTGCAGGTCGAGCGTGGGGTTGTCCGGCTCCTGGTCGCCCTCTGCCGGCTCGTCGGCCTCGTGGTCCTCGTCCTCGGGCTGGTCGGCTGCCTTCTGCTTGGCCTTGGCGGCGTCGGCTGCGTCCGCGATGGGGTTGGGCGCACCGCCGGTGGGCGCCTTGCCGTCGCGGCCCTCGCGTACGGCCTGGTGGATGCCCACCGGTGTGTTGGTGATGACGGCGTTGAGCAGGTCCCCGAAGAACGGTGCGGCGCCGAGGTCGGGTGCCTCGTCGGAGTTCTTGATGACGAGGGTGGCAGTGGTGGCGTCCCAGTCGGCGACGAGCAGCAGCGTGGCGTCGTAGGGACCGTCGGGCTTGCGGGTCCGGCGGAGCAGGTCTTGCAGGCGGGCGTAGGCCCCCTGCTCGTCAAAGATCTTGACGCTGACGATGAAGGCGTAGCCCATCGCGGCGAGCGGGTGGCGATCGCGCAGGTTGACCGCCTCGCCGAGGGTCTCCTCGTACCGGTTCTTGGTGTTCTTGCCGTAGCTGCTGAACATCGTCTTGCCGCTGATGAGCACGTCGGGGCCGCGGTCCCACGCGCTGACGGCGACGTCGACCTGCTTGACGTAGAACCTTCCGAGGATGTTGCTCGCGCTGGTAGTCGGGAGGCTTCTTTGCACCTTCTGGACAGCGCTCCGCAGCCCCGCCCAACCGGGGATCTTGGGGTCGCCCTGCCTGGCCTCGACCTTGTCGAGCTGGTCGATGAGGGCGGCGATGGCGCGCTCCACCTGGGCCAACTCGGTGCTGAGTACCCGGGGCTGGGTTAGGCGCGGCCACACCTCGTCGGGCGAGAAGCCTGCGCGCCGCAGCTCGTGGGCGAGCCAGGCGTCGAACGCCTTCGCGAGCCGGCCGGACTGGGTGGTGGCTTGCGCGGTCATTGGGACCGTGAGCAGCTCCCTGAGCGTCTCCATGTCGGGGTCGTAGGCCGGCTCCCCCGCAGGGCCGTCCTTCCAGGGCCGGTGCCTGGCGGTGCGCTTGGCCGCGGCAAGCAGGATCGGTTCCAGCTCGGTGATCGTGTCGGGCTTCACGCCTTTGCCCTGGCAAGGCGGCGGGCGCTGAGCTCGGCGTGGGCCTCTCGCAACGCCTTGACCTCGGCGCGGGCCATGCCGAGGGCGCCCACGAGCAGCACGTCGTCGACGATCTTGGCGGCGTCGAGGAGCTTGCCGGCACGCGTTGCCCGGGCGAGCTGGGGGCGGACGGCCACCAGCTTCGTCCGTGCGGCCTCGACGACGGCGGGCGCCGGGACGGGGAGGAGATCCGCCTCCCGGGGCTCAAGCTTGAGCATCCCGCCGCCGTAGGAACGGCCGACGGTCTCGGCGCCCAGCAGCGTCATCGAGCTCAGGGCCGCGAGAGGCAGCAGGTCTGTGCCGAGCGTCTTGAGGCCGGCGCGTAGGTAGACGCCGTGGACGCTGTTGAGGTGGTGGGCCTTGGCGGCGTTGCTGCACAGCCGGGGCGTGTCGGCGTTCATGTAGGTCAGCAGCAGGTCCGCGGGCCGCTGGAGCGGCACCCGCCACCAAGGCTTGCGCACCCGGCACTTGTACGCCTTGTGCACGTCGACGGCCTCACCCGCGTCGACGTAGGCCTTGGCCGCCGGACTCAGGTCGCCCAGCGGTGGCCGGAACAGGTAGGTCGCCGCGCCCTGGGTCCCGAGATCGCGCCAAGCCGCAGCGGAGAAGGTCATGCCGCGCAGGTGGCGGCTTCCCGGTGGCGAGAGCGGGAGGAGCTCGTCGGCACCGAGGCCAAGCTCGCGCGCCCTGGCCGGGCTGATGGCGAAGTAGCGGTTGTTGCCCGAGACCATCCCCAGCGTGGTGTCGCCCCACGTCTCCAGCGGCGTGAAGCTTCCGCTCGACTGGAGCTGCACGTAGGCCTCCAGGGCCGGGCCCGGCAGCAGCGAGGGGGTCCACTTGCCCTCGGCGGGCAGCGGGGTCCAGCGCCGGAAGGCGGCGGTGGAGGCGGTGAGGTCCTCGGCGTTGCGCACCTCGTGGAGCTCGCAGAAGCCGGCCGGGGTGCCGTTGTAGCCCTCGGCGAGCAGCAGCACGACCTCCTCCTGCACGCCGGGGAACACGCGCTCGGTGAACAGGACGAGCTTGACGGTCGCGAAGCGCTCGACGAGAAAGCGACGGACCTCGCTCGCGTAGTTCACGTGCAGCAGCTCCGCCGGCAGCACCAGGCCGAGGCGGCCGCCGTCACGTAGGAAGCGCGCGGCGTGCACCGTGAAGGCCGCCCAGCTCGAGGCCAGCCCTGTCAGCGGCACGCCGGCCGCCAGCGCTGCCCGCTGGCTCCGCGCACGCTCCTCGCCCGAGAAGTCCTGGTAGCGGACGTAGGGCGGGTTGCCGATCACCGCGTCGTAGCGAGGCTCGGGCTCGACGCCGAAGAAGTCGCCCGGAGTGATCTCGGCCTGCCGACCCGTCGCCGCCACGAGCGCACGGGCGTGAGCAGCACTGGCCTCATGCAACTCGACGCCGGCAAGAGCGCCGCCCTGACGTACGCCCAGCCGGTCGAGGCGTGCCGCAGTCGCGACCAGGAACGCGGCCTCGCCGCATGAGGGCTCCAGCACGTCTTCGGAACCGTCCCGAACGGCCCACTCCACGACGTAGTCACATAGCGCGGGAGGGGTGAAGAACGCTCCGCGGGCCTTGCGCAGCTCCGCGCTGTCGCCGGCCAGCATCGTCATGAGTAGCAGCCTATGGATCGGGGGCAGGTCGGCCGCCACGACACGTCGACCGGCTCGGCGTCAGCGACAAGCACGCTGGCTGGGACTCACCCCGCGGTCGCGCAACTAGCCCTCGCGCTAGTAGTCGTCAGCAGTGACGACCCACCCGCCGGGGTTCAGCCGGTCGGCGGCTGCTTGCGCCGCGAGTACGAGGCGCCGGGCGCCGACCGTGGTTGACGGGAACGTCCAGGTGATCGAGGTCGGCCGAGCGGTCGCGGTCCCGCCGCCGACGTAGCCGGTGTCCGCGGCGACCCGGTCGACGTCGTCGACGAGCTGCCGAACGAGGGCCGCGGCCTGGTCGGTGAGGGGCTGGCCGTGCTCGACAGTGAGTCGGCGGCCGCCGCTGGCGTACAGGTGGGCCTCGGCGAGGACGGCGTCCGCGGCGAGGGTGCGGTGCATCGCCTCCCAGCCGCTGCCCCGGGGGGCCTGGTGGTCGGCGGTCATCGCTCGGCCGGTCGCATGCCGTTGATGATGGCCCAGTAGCAGGGCGCGCCGATCGCGCCGGTGGCGTCGACGGGCGCGAGGATCAGGGCGAGCCGGACCCGGGCGCCGCCCTCGCCGTTGGCGTCGAGCTGGTCGTAGAACTCTTCCTGGACCGCGGCGAGGGCGAGCAGGCCGGCGTCGTAGTCGCCGGCCTCGGCTAGCGGCGGGCGCTCGGGCAGGTCGAGGTCGAGCACGACAAAGCCCGGGACGGTGGTCGGGACTGGCGGCGGGGTCGGTGTCATGGGTCGAGCGTCGTTGCGCTGTCAGCCCCTGGACAGACCTTGTGCCGTTGCTGTGGACAGCCGGCGCACCTGGGGACAGCGGGCACACGGATGCGGCCCGGCCTCCCCCATCGGTTCGGGGGTGCCGGGCCGCATCCTCTCGGCTAGGCGTCGTTGCGGGCGTGCTCGAGCATCCCGGTGACGGTGGCGGCCTTGCGCCAGGCGGCCAGGAAGGATCGCAGGGCGGTCGTGGTGTGCACCTCGACGGTGACCGCGCCGACGGTGACGGTGAGGACCGGGCGGCCGTCGGCGCCGGTGCTGCTGGTGACGTTGCGGCACTGCTCGCCGTGGACGTTGCAGAACACGCTCACGTCCTCCCCCGCGTGGCGGCGAGTCGCGGTGGCCGGGGTGAAGTCGGGCAGGCGCACGCTGCGGTTGACCTGCTCGGCGTCCTGCCACGCGAGCACGTGGCAGTCGACGGCCGCCCGGTCGTAGACGTAGGTCAGGCAACCCCCGACCACGACCACGACGTACGGCGCTCCCCCGCGCCCGCCCTCGCTGTACGCCCGGACCGCCATCTCCTGCGGTCCCCACGCGCCGAACTGCACCGCGACGACCTGCTCGCCGGTGCGCAGGCCCCGCCGGACCGTGCTGTCGGTGGTCTTGCCGGTGGTGCTGTTGCTGGTGCTCATCGGAGCCTCCCTATCCCGCCGGGCGAGCCGCGGGTGGGCCGGTGTCCCCCGGCCGGAGGGCGGTGGGTTCACCCCGCCGCCGTAAGGCCGCCCGGAGGGGTCGCAGAGGCTCCGCGAGCAAGAAGGCAAGCCGAAGATGCTTCCCGCGAAGCGCTTGGGAAGGATCTTGAGCGCCTTGCTCGGGGAGGGGCGGCCCCGCACACTCCGGGGGGCAGCCTGCAGTCAGGCAGCCGGCCGAAGGCCGTCCATGACGGGTTGAGGCCGGTCTCGGGCCGTCAGCCCGCAGGTCCGTTGTTCCGCATGTCTTATGGCATGCGTTATGGCATGCAGCCTCGCACGAGAGCACAGTGAGTAGACGCGCACTGAGCAAGGCTTGGACTGTGGCAGTAGCCAACGCGTAAGCGAATGCTGCAGCAGTGGCCAGCAGTCCTACTGCTGCACGTGCACACCTGCTTGCGTGTTTGCAGGCACATTGCAACGCATGTTTACGTGCCTGCGGCACCGCTTGCGTTCACGCCCAGTCGCTCGCGTGTCCTGTCGCCTGACTGACCGCGTGTCGGAACGCGGGAGGAGCCGCTGGTCGCGGCATGGTGAGCAGGGGAGGTGCTGGCGATGGCATTGGCGCGCGTGGTAGTGGTGGCGCAGGGCAAGGGCGGGGTCGGAAAGACCTCGCTGACGGCGAACGTCGCTGGGTTGGCTGCTCTTGGTGGTCACCGTGTACTGGCGGTGGACCTGGATCAGCAGGGGAACCTGGCGCGGGACCTGGGGTACGAGCCGGGGGACGGCGAGGCGCTGCTGCAGGCTTTCGTGGCTGGGCAGCCTGTGCCGGTGACGCGTGGTGTGCGCCCTGGCTTGGACGTCGTGCCGGGGGGGCCGGCGATCGGTGACCTGCTGGGTATCGCGTTCGCGCGGTCGGGTCGCGGTGGCAAGGACCTGGCGGATGTCCTGCACGCGTCGCTGGCGCCGGCGGTGGGGGACTACGACTTGGTGCTGGTGGACACGCCGCCGGGGGAGCGCTTGCTGGTCGAGGCGGCGCTGGCTGTGGCCTCGTACGTGGTGGTCCCCACACGTCCGGACGAGGGGAGCTTGGACGGGCTCGAGCGAGTGGCGGAGCGGTGTGTCGCCGCGCGGGCGAGGAATCCGGAGCTGGCTCTGCTGGGGGTCTGTCTGTTCGGGGTTGGGGCTCGCTCTCGGCGGTTGGCGGAGAGCACTCGCGAGACGGTGTCGGAGCTGTTGGGAGAGTCGGCGCCGGTGTTCGAGGCGCAGATCCGGCACTTGGAATCCGCGGCCGTGGATGCACGTCGGCAGGGCCTGCTGGTGCATGAGCTCGAGTCCGCTGCGACAGCGGCGCGCAAGGGCCGGCTGGCGGCGCTGCGAGCACGGCGCCGGCCGTCGGACGAGCTCCTGACGCGTGATGCGTCGGGCCTGGCGGAGGACTACCAGGCGTTGGCGCGGGAGATCATGACTCGCGTGGGAGATCTCGAGTCGCGGGCGTTGTCGGCGTGACCCCGCGGCCTGCGCGACGCTCGTTGGCTGAGGCCTTCACGCCTGCGCCGGTGTCTGCCGACCGTGCAGCTGGGCTGGCCGGCTTGCTTCCGCCGAGATCGGCTGCTGATGCCTCTGTGGTTGCGCACCCGGCTGCGCTGACGGCCGTGGCCGCTGACGTCCAGAAGCGGCCAGCGGCCGACCAGGAACCGACGCAGGACCACCCCTCAGACCAGGCGGCCGCGCGCGTCGCTGGTTCCGAGGGAGAAGCGGACCTGGCTCGCGTCCGGAACGTGGCCGTGTATCTGCCGGTGAGTCTGCTGGAGCGGTTGAAAGCGACCCGTCGTTCCCGTGAGGTGACGTACGCGGAGCTGCTCGTAGAGGCGGCTGCCGCGCATCTGGACGGTGTGCAGAGCAGGTTCGGACCCGTCTCAGCGCCTGTGGCGGTCGGTATGCCGTCTCGGAAGCGCAAGCGCCTGCCGGAGCCGGGGGTGCAGGTGCAGCTCCGGCTGGATGGTCATCAGCTGCGCTGGCTGGATGAGCAAGCCGCTCGTCTGGGAGCTCCGTCGCGTACGGCGCTGGTTGCGGCGCTGCTCGAGACGCATCTGACCTAGTCGACTCGATACGTGACGAGTAGGTAGGCAGCACCGCTGGTGGGCAGCACCGTGGCCGGCGTTGGTGTTGGTCCCTGAGGACGTCGTCCGTAGCGCCTGCGCCGGACCGTCCCGTCGACGAGCCGGCGACGGGACGATGCCATGCTCTCGCTCATGTGTTCGAAGCCGGTGCATGCTCAGGAGTCCTCCGATGTCTCCGATGGCCAGCGGGCGGTGGTCAAGCGCGCCGCTGACCTGTGCCGCTCCGACCCGGCCGCGTACGTCGCCGTCGTGCGGTACGCCGACCAGCTTCAGGAAGACGGTGTCGAGCACTACGAGGCGCTCGACGCTGCCTTGCAGCGCTGGCGTCGCCAGCCCCCAGGGGAGGCGTAACCAGGCCGCGCCAGCGAGTCGCCGGAGAAGGTGGCCCCGATGATGCTTGGCGGCCCGGTCTAGGCCGCCGGGGATCACCTCGGGTGCCTCAGCAGCGCGCAGCGGGCGGCCTCCCGAGGTGGCGGCCCTCGTGGTCGACCGGGCGACGGCGAGCCCAGCACCCGGCAGCCGCGCCGCACCAAGCCACCACCCAGCTGGATCGCGCCTACGAGCCCGGGGGACACCTGAGCCGACGCCGCCGGGACGGCTCCCAGCTGCCACGTCGAGCCGACGATCGGAGCGACGTCTGCGAAACACCCACCCCAGGCGAGACCGCTCCGCGTAGATCAGGTTGCCAGTGTTGCCCTGGCCTTGCGTGCTACTGAGCGTTACCCGGAGGCCTGGACCAGTCCGAGCACTAGGAGTCTTGGATGCGGCGTGAGGCTAGTGCTCGGTCTGGTCGTAGAGCGGGTTCAGCCAGCTGTTGGGGTGCTGTCGAGGGCTGCGATGTGGCGGGGAGAGCGTCAGTGGACCGGTTCGGTGTGTGCGCCGAGCGTCCTGTGGCGCTGGTGCGCTGGTACGCGCGAGGTGTTTGGACTAGACGGCCGAGATCCAGATGACGGCAACGACGAGCGCGAGGGTGACGCCGGCGAGCATGCCGATCCCGGCCCAGCGTGCCGTGCCTGGGACGACGATCAGTCCGATGCCGGCGATGACAAAAACTTGCCCGACGATGAAGATGAACAGTCCGCTGTAGAACGTGACGAGCGCGCTGACCAGGGCTGTTGCCACGCACACGGCGGCCGACTGCCCCGAGACGGTCATGACGTGAGCGTAGGAGGGGCCCACGGCAAGGCCGTTCCCTCGCGACCGTGCACACACAGGGGGCAGGGGGCAGGGCTGTGCTGCGGGTGTCGGGTTGGGGGAGCAGTGGTCAGGCTGCCAGGGGCAGCGGGAGGGCCGGCTGGTCGGGCCGGTAGAGGCCCCGTTGGACGGCCCAGCCGCGCCGGTTGCTGAAGTCGGTCCAGTAGGTGGTGTAGGCCTCGCGCTCGGCGGCGTGCCGGGCGGCGCGGCGGGCGGTGGTGCCGGTGCTGCCGAGCACCGCGGCCGTGGCGTCGAGGGTGGCCTGCAACTGGAGGGGGTTGCCGGCGGACAGGCTTCGCGACCACGTGCGGCCCGTCGTGTCGGTGGCGGGGCCGCCGCTGGTGGCGAGGTCCGCGGCCTGCAGCGCGATCAGGTGCCGGATGACGGTGCGGGGGTGCAGGCCGGTCAGGGAGGCGAGCTCGCGGACGGTGAGGCCGCCGTGGGCGCCGTCGTCGAGTGCGTCGAACAGTCGGGCGGCGACCCGGCCGAGGCCGCCGTGGATGGTGTGGGTGAACGCGTCGTGGGCGCGGGCGCTGCCCCCGGCCGGCGTCACCGAGCGGGGCGGCAGGTTGTCCAGGACCTCGTCGACGTGCGCGGGCGGGTCCTGAACGTGCTCGGGGCGCACCAGCCGCCAGGTGGCGGCCTGGGTGCCGGCGGCGGGCTGCTCGAGCCGCAGCCACCCGCGCGTGCGCAGCCGCTCGAGGCTGACCGCGGCGGTGCCGTGGCTGATGTTCGCGGCCTCGGACAGCTGCCGCGTCGACGCCGACGGGGTGACGGTGCAGGCCGACAGGGCGACGTCGACAAGCGCGGCGAGCACGGCCCGATCGGTGACGCCGGCGGCGCCGGCCCACAGGCCAGGGTTGTGGTCGGCAGTGGCCAGCAGCGCGGCGAGCTCGGCGCGCACGGACGAGGCGTCAGCGACCGGCGGGCGCTCTGCGGCCCGTCGGGCGGCGGCTCGCCAGGTGGTGGCCAGGCGGTGGTCGACGTCGGCGGGGTTGCGGTGGCGCAGACCGCCGCCCTTGCGACGCTGCTGCGCGGCCCACTCGCCCAGGGCGCTGCTGGCGAGCACGTCGCGCCAGGCGCTCTCGGTCCACCCGGCGCTGGCGGCCGCCAGCGCGGTCGCCATGACGGCCTCGGAGCGGGATTGGTAGCGGCCGTGGACGTCGCCGTCGCGCAGCAGCGCGGCGATCGGCTCGGACAGTGGCCGGGCGAGGGTGCCCGGGGTGGGGGAGCGGCGGTCGTGCAAGACCGCCGCGGGGGCGGTCACCGCCTCAGGCGGCGCCGGCCACGCGCGTAGAGCAGGGGTGGGTCACCTGGGCACGCTAAAGAGCAGGCGTGTCGCAGGTGACCGCCCGAGGGGGGCGGGGTAACGTCTCCTCCGAAGGTTCGACGAAGCCCTGCACCCATCTCACCGGCCAAAGTGACTTGAGGGTGTGGGGCTTCGTTGCGTCCGGGGCCTCGGTCGAGGTCCCGTTGTGGGCTACATGGCTAGCGGCAGTTCTCCGCTTTCGTCAGGCGCCGGCGCCACCCACAGGGGGCGGCCGTTCTCGTCGACCGGTTCCCGTTGGAGCAGGCTGATGACGTACTCGCTGTAGCTGAGCCCGGCCAGCTGCGCGCGTGAAGCAAGAAGGTCCTTCTCGGGCTTGGGCAGCTTCAGCTGCACCGGCTCGCGCGGGCCCTTCCAAGCGGGGTGTGCCATGCGCACATCAAAGCGGCGGCAAGCGACAAGCGGGTGCAGGTTGCTCGGCGTGTCGCACAAGCAGCAAGCGGTTGTTGGCATCCCCGCCGTCTCGGGGCCCACGGGCTCATGACCGGGCTGCACGTTCACCGGACCGAGACGTGGACGTGGTCGAAGTGGCCGCCGGTGATGCTGGCGGGGTCGTAGACGCCGCCGCCGCCGTAGCCGTCCCACTCGCGGCCAGGCTGCCAGTCGCGGCCGTACCAGATGAGCAGGCCGACGCCGGTCTGCTCGGCCGAGGCCTGGAGCGATGCGGCCAGAGCGTCGCCGCGGGCCTTCTCGGCCGCGGTGGGCAGGACGCCGCCGCGGCCGGGGAAGGCGTCGCAGGCCTTGCCTTTGGGGTGGTCGCTGTCGGGGTTCCAGGCGTGCTCGTCCCAACACGAGACGTTCCACCCCTGGGCCATGAGCTGGGTCGCGACGTTGAGCATGCGCGGGGTCAGGCAGCCGCGGCCGGTCGTCGGGTCCGGCCGGACGCTGCACGCCTCGGCGGGGAAGCTGCCTCCCGGGCCGGTGAACGGACCGCCGGAGGTGCACTGCAGGGCGCCGGTCGCGCCGTCCCACAGGGCGGTGGTGATTGCGGTCGCCAGGGACTCCCACTGCGCGTACAGGGTGCCGTCGGCGCTGACCTGGACCTCCTGTGCGGCCTGCCAGGTCGGCATGCCCTGCCAGCCCGGGACCTGGGCGAGCGTGGTCAGGAAGGTGGTGGCGGCGTAGCCGGGGTCCATCAGCCGCGCGACGGTGCCCCATCCCATCGAAGGGCGCTGCTGGAACGGGCCGACGCTGTCGTGATCGGAGCCCTCACCCTGGTGCGGGTAGCTCAGGCTCTCCGGCACGGTCGGGTTGGCCAGCACCAGCAGCTTCGACTCCTGGTAGGCGGTCATCACGGCGACCACGCCGGCCTGCTGCGGCATCCCGAGGGCCTTGGTCGCGGCCAGGATGACCCGGGCGTTCTCCACCTGCTCACCGGTGACCTGCACCGTGCCCGGGCCGGCGCCGGGGTCGGTCCCGGCGCCTGCCGGGTCGGTGACGATCGTGCAGACGGTGCCCGCAGCGGCGGGTGGCGGGTCGGCGGCGCCGGACCCGAAGAACACCGCGACGGCGATCATCGGCATGGCGAGGACACCCGCACCGGCGGCGAGCACTGACGTAGCCACGGGGCTCCTGTCCTTGAGGTCTGGCGGTCGCGGGCGGGCGTGCGAGAGAGGTCAGTCGGTGGACAGGACACCGTCGACGCGCCACTGGCCGGGCGAGGCCTGCAGCAGCCGCAGGGTCCACTCGGCGGGCGCGGTGGCACCGCCGCCGCGGTAGGCGGTGGTCACGGCGGCGGCCACGACGACGTACCGGCTGCTCGCGCTGTTAGGGGCCTCGCCCTCGAGCTCGGCGCCGCCGACCTGGACGGTGCTGGTCTCCTGCGCCGTCGCGACACGCGCCAGCGCGGACGCGCTCGGCTTGCTGCGGGCGGCGAACGCCGGGGTCGTCAGCGACGGCGCCGTAAGCGCCGCGGTGTAACCGGCGGGGTCGTCGAAGCGGTAGGTCAGCCGCGTCGCCACGTAGGCCCTTGCGACCGCTAGGGGGTCGGCGTACTTCAGGCCGGCGGCGGCAGGCGCGGGCGCGGGCGCGGGCGCGGGCGCGGCAGAGTCATTGCTCGTCGGCGCGACAAAGCCGACTGCGGCGTCCTGCGTGACGTCCCCGGGCCGTGGGGCTGACACGGGCGTGGGCGTGGGCTGTCGGCTTGCAGCGACCCCAGAGCTGGTCGGCGCGGCCGGTGATGTGACGTCGCTGGGCGGGGTTGTTGTGGTCGTTGCCGCGGGCGCCGTGAGACTGGCGGGGGCCTGGGCGGAGCATGACGACAGCGCGACGGTTGCGGTGATAGCCCCAGCCCAGCGCCGGCCAGCGGTTGAGCGTGAGGACACTGAGCGCGTTGACCTTCCTGCACGTGGCGCCAACTGGTGGGATCACGCAACTGCGCACCTGCGGAGTTCTACGGCAGTGAACAGGTCGACCCAGAACCTAACTGTTGTGGAAGTGGCGTGCAACTAGCGTCGGACGACACGCCCTACGGGGCCGCGGCTTGAGGGAGACGGATGGCGGCGGGCGAGGACGTGTCGTCGCTGGCGTGGAAGCTGAACCGCCTGTTCGAGACGATCCATCCGTCGAACCGGGGGGAGTACAGCCCCGAGGAAGTGGCAAGGGCGATCACGGCCGCTGGCGGCGGGATTTCGCCGGCCTACATCTACATGCTCCGCAAGGGCCAGCGGGACAACCCGACCAAGCGGCACCTGGAGCTGCTGGCGGAGTTCTTCGGCGTCACCCCGGCGTACTTCTTCGACGACCAAGCCGCCGAGCGGATCGAGCAACAGCTTGACCTGCTCGCGGCGTTCCGTGACGGCGAGGTCCGCCGCCTCGCGGCAAGAGCCAGCGGACTGTCTCCGAAGAGCCTGGCCGGCATCCTGCGGATGGTCGACGCAGCACGCGACATCGAGGGACTGCCGACCGCGGGAGAAGCACCGGCCCCAGGTCGGTCGGCCGCCGACAGCGGAAGTCACACGTCTGACTCGCCCGACGCAGGGGACGTCGAACCACCTGCGGGGTAGGTCGCGCCTGGCGCGTCACGGCTGTGGCGCGGACCGGAGGAGGCGGACGGTGAGCTTCGAGCGCGGAGAGCGGCGGGCAGCGGAGCTGCTCGCGGTGCTGGCCGTGCCCGTGCCCTTCGACGTCGCGGCCTTCTGCCAGAGCGTGGCGGCGCAGCGCGGCCGGGCTCTGCGCCTGGTCCCGGAGCCAGCCGCTGTGATGGGGGAGACGGTGGGGCTCCTGCTTGTCCTTGCCGACCAGGACGAGATCCATTACGTCGCGGACACCAGCACCTACCACCAGCAGGCCATCGTGCTGCACGAGGTCGGGCACCTGCTCGCCGACCACGATGGGCAGCACCCGTTCCCCGTGTCGCTGCTGGCCGGCGACTGGGACCCGGCGGTCGTGCAGCGACTGCGTGGCCGCCACCGCTACGACGACGACGAGGAGCGCGAGGCCGAGGGCTTCGCCACTGCCATCCTGGATCACGTCGACCAGCAGAACCGCCGCCGAGGCGGCCCTATCGCGCCGGCGTCCGGAGGGACTGGCCCGGGTGTCGCGGCCGGTGACCGTCTCGCGTCGATGTTCCTGCGATGACGCCGGCACCACCGGTGGCACCGTGCACGACCTCATAGCCGGGGTCATCGCGCTGGTCGCCTACGCCGCGGCCGCGTCCAAACTCCCCGCCGTGCGTCGTCAGCCGGGAGCCAGGGCCCCGCGGGCACTGTTCTGGACGCTGCTCGCCCTCGCCGTCGGCTGGACCTTCCTCACAGACACGGTGTCGCAGGCCTCAGCTCGCCTGGTCGGCGTGGAGCGCGTCGGCCAGCTGCTCGCCGATTGCTTCGCACTGGCGACCGGCTGCGGGACGCAGGCGATGCTGGTCTACCTGACCCACGACGACAGCACCGGCCGACGGCTGATGCGGCCTCGGCTGCTCGCCTTGACCGCCGCGATCACGGCCATGACGGTCGCCTTCGCCATCGAACGGCCGAGGGAGCTCAGCGGGCACCTGCCGGTCGACTACGGAACCAGCGACTTCTACCTGGCCTACTCAGCGCCCTACCTCGCGTTCCTCGCCTACATCTTCGTCGGCATCACCGGCCTGTGCTGGCGGTCCGCCCGGGGGGCGACCGGGGCCTCATACCTGGCCGCCGGCCTTCGGCTGATCGCCGTCGGCGGCGGCTTCGGGCTGCTGTACGTCGCTCTGCGCGCCGGGTACATCGCTCTGGCGCGAGCCACCGGCAGCACGCGCTTCGGTGAGGCATACAGCACCCTGTCGGACCTCGTCGTCGCCGTGACCACTGTCGTCGTCATCGTGGGCGCCACGCTGCCGTCGTGGGCACCGCGGCTGGCGCTGTACCGCGACGTCCGGCAGCTGTCGCCGCTGTGGCGAGTCCTCATTCGCCGCTTCCCAGAGCTCGCGCTCGCTCCGGCACCGTCACCAGTCGCCGAGGTCCTGCCGGTCGGCGACGTCCCACGCCGCCGCAACCGCCGTGTGATCGAGATCCTTGACGCACGCCTCGAGCTCCGTAGGCGCTTTCGGCCCGCCGTCGATGCGGACGCACGGCAGCGAGCATCCGACGCCGGCTTGCGCGGAGAAGAGCTCGCGGCGACCGTCGAAGCGGCCCGCATCGCGGTCGCCCTCCGCGAGTCCGACCAGGACCCCACGGTCGGCCAGGAGGACGCCGCGGCGCTGAACGGTGTGACGGCGGACCGTCAGGCGCCGCTTCCACAATCGCTGGCTGGAGGCGCAGACCTCGAGGCCGAGGCGAGCTGGCTGCGGAAGGTGTCAGGCGCCTTCACCCATTCGCCGGTCGTCACTCAGGTGGTCGCGGACCAGGCCGACGCCCAGCCAACGCCCGGCCGAAGGGTCTCCTACTGGGCTGCTCGGATCATCACGGAGCTGACGGCCCCTGCGCCGGTGCTCGTGGCACTGCTGCTCGTCGTGGGTGCGGTGTCCGCTCCCAGCCTGCTCAGCGGTCTGGGCTGGGGGCTGCTGGCCGCGACGTTCTTCAGCATCGCGCCGTTCGCGGGCATCGTCTGGGCGGTGGTGGCCGGGCGGGTGACAGACCACCACGTCAGCCAACGCGCTCAGCGGCCCGTCATCATCTGCCTGTCGCTGGCCTCGTTCGCCGCCGGCTACACGACCCTGCGCCTCGGCGGCGCACCGAGCACCCTGCTCGACGTCATGATCGCGCTGCTCGCCGCCGCCGTCGTGTGCCTGCTCGTGACGTTGAGCTGGAAGATGAGCATGCACATGGCCGTTGCCGCCTGCGCCGCCGTGCTTCTGCAGACGGTGGCTGGTGCAGCAGCGTGGGTGGGCCTGCCGGTGCTTCTGCTCATTGCATGGTCCCGGATCCGGCTGCAGGACCACACCCCAGCCCAGACCATCGCCGGCGCAGTCACTGGCGCCCTGGTCAGCGGCACGGTCTACGCCCTAGTCACCTGAGGCAGCGCCTACCGCCTCCTGACGACGAAGTGCGGACACGCACTGTCCATCGGTGTTGACACAGACGTAGAACGCCGACGTACAGTCGTCCCACTGTCGTGTAACCCGTGACCACACCGGATCCACGTCAGTAACCCTGTCGTCGGCTTTGGAGGACCTTGTCATGCGCGCCTGCCCTACTTCCGAGCGCCCCAGCGGACTGTCGTCGCCCCCCAGGGCCACTCCGGCGGTCCACGCCGCACGGCTGGTCACCGGTGGCGCAGCTCTGGCCGCCACGCTCGCGGCCGGCGGCCCCGCCTACGCCGCGGCGCCGACGCCCGGCTCGGTGCAGCCCCCGGGCACGCAGGGATTGACGACGATGCTGGGCTGGGGTGGGTGGCTGGTGTCGTTCGTGTGCGTGGCCGGCATCCTGATCGTCGCGGCCATGATGGCCCTGAAGCACCGCCGCGGTGAGGGCGGCGGCGAGGCGATGGGCGCTCTGGGCTGGGTGCTCGGCGCATGCGTGCTCGGCAGCGCCGCCGGCCCGCTCGCCAACGCACTGATCTAGCCATGCCACTGGCAAGCGTGCCGGTCTTGACCCGCGGTGCCGAGGCCCGCGCTGGCCTGGAGTACGACAACGGCATGACCACCAAGCGCTCCCGAGTGACCATCACCGCGGCCGTCGCGTTGACCGCCCTGCTGGGCGTTTCACTGATTGCTCTGCTCGGACGCGACAACGACAGCCGACCGGTAACGGCGTCACCGGTCGCCAGCGCGACCCCCACCGCGGCCGAAAGCGGTGCAGCCGTGGCCGCGGCGCCGTTGACGGCGCCGCCCACCGGGGTCAGCTGGGAGCTGTTCCAGGGCGTCGCCCTGCCGGTTAGCCGTACCGATGGGCCGACCCGCGTCGACGGTCCGGTGGCCGCCGGCTACAGCCACACGCCGGCCGGCGCCCTGCTCGCCGCAGCGCAGATACGGGTGCGGGCGCTGGCGACCCCAGGCGTGGACAACCTCCTGCGCGTCGTCGACGAGCAGTTCGCCCCGGGCCCCGGCAAGACGGCGTACCGCAACCTCATCTCGACGTTGACCGACACAGCACCGCCCGCAGGCGGCTACACCCAGTACGTCGGCTTCCGGTACCTGTCCTACAGCCCGGAGGTCGCGGTCATCAGCCTGGCCAGTCAAGGCAACAGCGGGGTCCTGCGGGCCTCGACCAACACCGTCCGCTGGCTGAACGGCGACTGGCGCCTCGAGCGCGCCGCGGATGGCCAGGAGCCCGGACAGGTCCTGCAGGACCGGGCTGGCTACGTCCCGTGGGCCGGAGTGTCCTAGGTGCCCAGTCCCTGCGACATCATCCTGGACCCCACCCTCTGCGACGTTGCTGGTGACGCTGTCGTGGGAGCG
This sequence comes from uncultured Actinomycetales bacterium, assembly GCA_964243295.1. GTDB lineage: Bacteria > Actinomycetota > Actinomycetes > Actinomycetales > Angustibacteraceae > CAXTEJ01. The sequence goes on from CAXTEJ010000021.1 coordinate 28,841, forward strand.
GCGAGCTCGGCTGCGCAGGAGTTCGTGGATGCGTTCGCCGACGGGTTCTCCCAGCTCGTGGTGACGATGACGACGTTCTGGGTTGAGGTCCCGACACCGGCGGTCGGCGGTTCGGGCGGGGCTGTCGCGCAGGTGCAGGGGTCGGTGTACTGGGTGCAGGGCTTCATCCTGGTCGCGTCGCTGCTGTACGTGGCCGGCAAGACGGCGCTGACCCGCTCGGGCAAGGCCGCCGGCGAGGCCGCGGTCGGGCTGGGCGCGATGGTGCTGACCGTCGGCGCCGGCGTCGCGGCGATCGACATCCTGGCCGTCGCGGGCGACAACTCGTCGAGCTGGATCATCAGCCGGTCGGTCGACGGGGACATGGCCTTCCGCCTCGGCGCGGTCAGCGGCGGGTCGGCGGACATGGCCGTGCTCGGCCTCGGGCTGGAGTTCATCGTCGCGCTGCTCGGGATCTTCTCCTGCATCGTGCAGATCTTCTTCCTCATCGCCCGCGTCGGGATCCTGACCGTCCTGGCCGGCACGCTCCCGCTGTCCGCGGCGGCGCTGTCGACCCCGGCGGGCAAGGCCTGGTTCAAGCGCAGCCTGGGCTGGATCATCGCGTTCCTGCTCTACAAGCCGGCCGCGGCGCTCATCTACGCCAGCGCCTTCACCCTGACCGCGAACGGTGAGGACCTGCTGAGCGTGCTGTCCGGGCTGATGCTCATCGTGCTGTCGGTGTTCGCGCTGCCAGCGCTGATGCGCCTGGCCGTGCCGATGGTCGCCGCTGCATCCGGCGGAGGCGGCGGTCAGCTCGCCGGCGCCGCCGCCGGCGCAGCACTTGCCAGCGGCGCCCGCAAGGTCGCCAACAGCTCCGGCGGCGGGCAGGCAGGCGGGTCCGGTCCCGGCCGGATCGCCGGTTCGTCCGGCGGCACCCCCAGCAGCGGCGGCGGCGGGAAGCCGAGCGGCAGCCCGAGCGGCGCCAAGCCGACCGGCGGGGGAGGCGGCAGCGGGTCGGCCGCCGGTGCCGGCGCGGGTGCGGCCGCAGGGGCCGGTGCTGTCGGCGCCGTCGCGCTCGCCGCGAAGGGCACCAAGGCCGCTGTCGGCGCGGCCGCGGGCAGCAGCACCGGCGAGCCGGCCTGACGGCCTCAGCCGCCGCAACCATCCATACGACCACCACCGCACCGACGCACCGCACCGCACCACACCGGCGCTACCCGGGCGCCCGGCGGCGGCGGTGTCGTCGGCGGCTGCCCATTTCCTGTTGGACTGATCGAAGGGCTCGACGATGACGACCACCCTGCCGCCGGCCGCTCGCGCGGCCGACGGTGAGCCGCGGACCTACGGCAACTGGCGCAAGCCGACGACCCCGGGCCTGCCCGGGCTGGGCATGCTCGGCACCGCCGTGGCGCTCGGCGGGCTGGTGCTGGCGGTGCTGGTGCAGATGGTCGCCGGGCTGCTGCCCGCGGCGGTGACGCTGCTGGTCGTGCTGCTGCTCGTCGCGCCGCTGCTGTACCGAAACCGGTCGGGCCGTAACGGCTGGCAGGCGCTGACGGCCCGGGTGATGTGGCTGCTCGGCCGCCGCCGCGGCCAGACGCTCTACCGGTCGGGGCTGGCAGGGCCGGTCGCCTACGGCGCGCACACCCTGCCCGGGCTGCTGGCCGCCTCCACCCTGTATGAGTGCGTCGACAGCTACGGCGAGCCGTTCGCGATGCTGCACGTCCCGGCGACCCGGCACTTCTCGGTCGTCCTGCGGTGCGACCCGGAAGGCAGCCAACTCGTCGACCCGGACACCGCCGACACCTGGGTCGCCCGCTGGGGGACCTGGCTGGCCGAGCTCCCCCGCGAACCGAACCTCGAAGCCGCGTCCGCGACGGTCGAGACGGCTCCGGACCCCGGGTCGCGGCTGGCCCGGGAGGTCGACACGCTGCTGACCGACGGCGCCCCGGCGCTGGCCCGGCAGATGCTGACCGAGGCCACCGACACCTACGCCCTCGGATCGCCGCAGGTTCACGGCCGGGTCGCGCTGACGTTCTCCGCGACCCGCCGGGTCGTCGAGGACCCCGAGCTGTTCGCCGGCCGACAGGCCCGTAAGGCGGGTAGGCAGCGGGCGCGGGTGCTGACGCCGGCGGAGATGGCGGCGCAGATCGGCAGCCGCCTGCCCGCGCTCGTGCGGGAGCTCGCGACGACCGGCGCCGGCGGCGTCCGCGCGCTGACCGCCACCGAGCTCGCGCAGACCGTCCGGACCGCCTACGACCCCGCCGCCGGCCCGGTCCTGGAAGCGGCCCGGGCGCGTGGTGAGGACCCCGGCATTGCCTGGGCGCAGGCGGGGCCGGTCGCGCAGGCCGAGGACTGGGGGGCACTGCGGCACGACAGCGGCACCTCGGTGACCTGGCAGATGACCGAAGCCCCCCGCGGCGCCGTCCACTCCCAGGTCCTGCGCGCGCTGCTCGAGCCGAACAACGAGCTGACCCGCAAGCGCGTGACGCTGCTGTACCGGCCGCACGACCCGTCGACGTCGGCCCGGATCGCGCACAACGACGTCCGCACCGCCCTCGGGCAGGCCACGATGCGCGCCGGGGAAGGCAAGGCCGCCGAGACCCTGGACCTGCAGGCCGCCCGGCAGACCGCGACCGAGGAAGCCTCCGGCGCCGGCCTGACCCGCTTCTCGCTGCTGGTCACCGCCACCGTCACCGACCCCGCCCAGCTGCCGCATGTCGCGGACCTCATCGACCAGGCCGGCGGCGCGAGCCGGCTGCAGCTGCGTCGCGTCTACGCCGGGCAGTCCGCCTCGTTCGCCGCCTGCCTGGGCATCGGCCTGGTCCTGAACAGCCACGTCGCCGTCCCCGCCGCCGTCCGCCAGTACCTCTGACCACGATGGCCAGCAGCCCGAGCAGCGGCGCCGCCGCCGTCGCGCAGCTCGTGACCGCGCAGCTGGCGGCCACGCCGCTCGCCGGGTCACCGGCCGGACCGGCTGCCACGGACGTCCCGTTGGCGGATGTGCTGCCGCCGCTGCTGGGGGAGCCGCTGGCCGAGGCGGCGCTACTGGGGTGCGTGCTGCGCGCTGGGCCGCAGGTCGCCGCCGACCTGCTCCGGCAGGTGACCGCCGAGGACTGGGCCGTGCCGGTGCACGCCCACGTCGCCGCCGCCGCCTGCGCCCTGCTCGAGCAAGCTCAGCCGGTTGACCCGGTGACGGTCCTCGGGCAGCTCCGCCGGCAGGGCTTGGAGGACGCGCGGACCGCCAACCGGGACACCGGCGTGCTGCTCGTCGAGCTCTGCCACGCCGCGCCGAGCGTCAGCAGCGCCGGCCACTACCTACGGATCGTGCTCGAGCACTCCTACCGCCGGCGGGTCCAGCGGGCCGCGACCCGGCTGGCGCAGGCGGCCGAGGCCGGGTCAATGACCGAACTGACGGCCGTCGTCGCCCGCGAGCACGCCGCGCTCACCCGCTCCGCCCGGCGCATGGGCGCCACCCGCACCGCCTGACCACGAGTCCACGACCTCCCCCCGATCCGCACCTGACCGCAGGACGGCCCCGCGTTGCGGGCCCGGCCGCGGTCGAGACAGGAGACCGCCATGCCCACCCCCACGCGCGTTGCAGCAGACAGCACAAACCGCGCCGCCAACGCGGCCGCTGCGGCGGCTGGGCTGCGGCCGGGGCCGCGGGGGTTCCGGGGCCGTGGCAACGGCCGGGTGTCCTACGTCGAGGCGCCGCCGGAATGGCGCGCCACGACCGTCCAGGCGTGCGGGCTGTTCCCCTGGGCGGTCGGCGGCGGCACCCCGACCCTGGGAGTGCCGATCGGGCGGCACCTGCGGGCCGGGACGACGGTCTGCTTCGACCCGATCAACTGGTTCGAACGCGGCCGCTACCTGCCGAACCCGTCCTACTTCTGCCTCGGGCTTCCCGGGCTCGGGAAGTCGACGTTCACCCGCCGGCAGGTCCTCGGCCTGTCCGCGCAGGGCGTCCGGCCGCTGGTGCTCGGGGACCTCAAGCCCGACTACGCCGACCTCATCGCCGCGATCGGCGGGCAGGTCGTCAAGCTCGGCCGCGGCCTCGGTTCGCTCAACGTCCTGGCCGTCGGCGCCCTCGAGCAGGCCGCCCGCCGCCTCGGCGGCGCCGACGCCGAGCGGCTGCGCGCCGAAGCCCACGGCCGGCGCCTGGCAGTCGTGTCCGGGCTCATCCTGATCGTGCGCGGCACGCCGATCGCCGACTACGAACGCGCCGTGCTGTCCGCCGCCCTACGGGTGCTGTTCCCCCGCACCACCGGCGGGGGCAGCGGCGGGGGAGGGGGTGGGACAACGCCGGTGCTGCCGGACCTCGTGCAAGTGCTCGACCAGGGACCGGACGAGGTCCGGGCGGTCACCCTGCACCGCGGGGACGAGGACCGCTACCGGGACGCGATCGACCCGCTGCACCGCTCGCTGCTCGCGCTGCTCGACGGGCCCCTTGGCGACACCTTCAGCCGGCAGACGACCGTCCCGATCGCGCTGGACTCACCCGGGGTGGCGATCGACGTCTCCGGCATCTCCAGCACGGACACGCACCTGCAGGCGGCGGTGCTGCTGGCGTGCTGGTCCGACGGGTTCGGCGCCGTCGAAGGCGCCAACGCCCTCGCCGACGCCGGCGAGGCGCCGCAGCGCCGCTACTTCGTCGTGCTCGACGAGCTGTGGCGGGTGCTGCGCTCCGGCGTCGGGATGGTCGACAACGTCGACGCCCTGACCCGCCTCAACCGCACCCAAGGGGTCGGGATGGCGCAGATCACGCACACCATGAGCGACCTGCGGGCCCTGTCGAACGCCGAGGACATCGCCAAGGCCCGCGGGTTCGTCGAGCGCGCCGGCGCCGTCGTCATCGGCGGCCTGCCGAGCCAAGAGCTCGACGACCTGCAGCAGGTCGTGCCGTTCACCCACGCCGAGCACGACCTCATCACCGAATGGTCCACCCCCGCATCCTGGGACGAGCGAGAAGACCCACCAGGCATGGGCAACTTCCTGCTCAAGATCGGCCGCCGCCCAGGCGTGCCGATGCACCTGGACCTCACCAAGGCCGAGGTCAACGCCGGCGTCCACAACACCAACAAGCGCTGGACCACCGGCCGCGGCGGCCTGCAAGCGAGCGCACGGTGACCGCCTTGCACCGTCCGCCCCCGGCCGGACCCCTGCACCACGACCACGACCACGACCACGACCACGACCACGACGCCGCAGCGCACAGCGCCGCAGCCATGCAGCGGGCGGGTGGCTGATGCCCCGGGCGGTCAGCCCCGCGGGCGGTGGGGGAGGGGACGCCGCCGCGTGGGTCATCCCCGGCGCCGCCGCGGCCGGTCTGGTCGTGGGCGGGGCGCTGTGGGTCGGTGGCGGGCTGGCGTCGCTGCTGTCCGGCGCCGGCTGGCACTCCGCGCCGTTCGGCCTGTCGCTGCTGATCGGCGTCGTCACCGACGGGACGCGGCCGTACTGGCCGGCGGCGGACCCGCGGCTGGTCGCCGGCCTCGCGGTGGGGCTCGCAGCCGTCGTGCTGCTGCCCCTGGGGGTGCTGGTGCTGCGCCGCTACCTTCACGCCCCCGCCGCGGACGACCCGAGCCGGTCGCTGGCCCGCGGGATGCACCTGCAGCCGATGCTCCGGCGACAGGCCGCCGCCCGTGCGCTGCGGCTGCGACCGTCCCTGGCCGGCACCAAGCCGCAGGACCTGCCGGCCGGCGACGTCGGGCTGCTGCTCGGCCGGCTCGGCCCCAAGCCCCGCTCGGCGGAGCTGTTCTGCTCCTGGGAGGACGTCGCGGTCGCGATCATGGCGCCACGGTCCGGCAAGACCACCACTCTGGCCGTCCCGGTAACCCTGGCCGCCCCGGGCGCCGTCGTGCTGACCTCGAACAAGACCGAGGGCTGGAAGGAAACCGCCCAGCTCCGGGCCGAGCAGACCGGGGAGACCGTCTGGACGTTCGACCCGCAGCGCATCGCCCACACCCCGCAGACCTGGTGGTGGAACCCACTGCGCGACCTGACCACGGTCGCGGAGGCCAACCGGCTCGCCGGGCACTTCGTCGCGACCGTCGAGGACGACCGCCGCGACATCTGGGGCCCCGCCGCCAAGGAGCTGCTCGCCACCCTGCTGCTGGCCGCCGCGGTCGGCGGCCGGTCGCTGGTCGACGTGTACGAGTGGCTGGCGAACGAAGCCACCCCCGTCCCCGGCGGTCTGCTGCGCGAGCACGGCTACGACCTGCTCGCCCGCACCCTGCGCGGCACCCAGGACAGCCCGCCCGAGACCCGCGGCAGCGTCTACTTCACCGCCCGCGCCGCCACCGCCTGCCTGCGCGACCCGCAGATCACCGCCTGGGTCACGCCCCCGTCCAACGGCGCCAACAGCACCAACAGGGCTGATGGGCCTGACCACCCCGATGGGGCGGCCAGGAGGCTGGTCGAGTTCCGGCCGGAGGACTTCCCGACCTCCCGGCAGACCCTCTACCTGCTGAGCAAGGACGAGGGCGGCAGCGCCGGCCCGCTGGTCGCGGCGCTGACCGACCGGGTGCTGCGGTGCGGCGTCGCCGCCGCCGAACGCCGCGGCGGACGGCTGGACCCGCCGATGGTCCTGGTCCTGGACGAGGCCGCGAACATCTGCCGGATCTCAGACCTGCCCGCGCTCTACTCCCACCTCGGCTCGCGCGGGATCATCCCGCTGACGATCCTGCAGTCCTACAGCCAGGCCGTCGGGGTGTGGGGCGAGACTGGCACCAAGGCCCTGTGGGGCGCCGCGACCGTCAAGCTCATCGGCGCCGGCATGGACGACCCCTCGTTCGCCGAGGACCTGTCCCGGCTCGTCGGCGAGCACGACGTCCTCACCGTCAGCCGCTCGAGCGGCGGCGGCCGGGGCGGCAGCAGCCGCACCGCCGCCACCCGCCAGCAGCGGATCCTGCCGGCCAACGCGATCCGCGAGCTCCCCAAGGGGCGGGCGCTGCTGCTCGCGACCGGCAGCAAGCCCGCTCTGCTGACCCTGCAGCCCTGGTATCACGGCCCCCGCGCCGCCGAGATCACCGCCGCCGAGGCCACCGCGATGGCCAGCATCACCGCCCGCGCCACCGGCAGCGCGGGCGCAGGCTCACCGATCCCGGCGCAGTCGGCCGGCGTGCAGACCGAGGCGCGGGCATGACCGGCGACGACCAGCCGGATCGCTTCGCGGCGTTCGCGCAGCAGGGCAGCCAGGACCTGCAGCAGCTCGCCGGCACCGACGGCGCCGACGGGCAGGAGCCGTTCCTGCCGTGCTTCGGGTCGCTGGAGCAGTGGGTGGTGTCGGTGTTCGCCCCGACCTACGCCCGGCGCACCACCCCGGCGTTCCGCTGGTGCGCCCAGTGGTGGCGGCACCCTGAGGCGATCAGCCGCCTCGAGGCGCTGTGGCGATCATGGGAGTCGTTGCGCCTGGACCCGCTGCTCGGCATGAGCACCTGGTACTCGAGCCACCTGGACCACCAGCTGCCGATCCTGACCGCCGCGGCCGGGCCGTTCGCCGACTGCGACCCCACCCGGCACTTCCCACCCGAGACCGACCGGCTCGCCCACACCTTGGCGCCCGTCGACTGGTGGCCACCCACCACCAGCTGAGCGAGCCCGCAGCCCCACCCGAGCCCGGGCCCCAGCCACCAGGCATCCGCGTACCGCCACCGAGCACGACCGCTGACCGTCCCGACTGCAGGAGATCTGATGGACGACATGCACGACCAGCACGAGACCCCGACCAGCGACGCCGCCAGCGGCGTCGGGCACTACCTCACCGGCGCGCTCGCCGCCGCCGACCTCGCCGTCCGGGTCCGGACCTGGTTCACTCACCGCCTCGCCGACCAGCAGGCGGACGTCGACCTGCGGACAGGGGACCTCGAGCGGACGGGCGAGGTGCTGGACCCCAAGCGCGAGGCGTACACGGCGATGCTCGGCCGGGACCAGGGACGCGACGCCGACAGCCGCACCGCGCTGCTGGCCTGGGTCACCACCCAACCCCACCGCGACAGCGACCCGGAGGCTGAGCTCGTAGCCGGCCGCGCCGAGGCGCGGCTGCGCGAGCTGCACCCCGACGCGATGAGCCGCTACGACCAGCTGCGCGCCGGGCTGAGCCCGGTCGAGGCGATGCGCGAGGTCGTGCCGCTGATCGTCGTCGAGCAGCAGCACACCACCGCGCGGGAGCTATTCGCGCCGATGCTCGACCCTGCTGTCGCGCTGCGCGCCGACAGCAGCCAGGCGCTCACCGCCTGGTCGGCCGCGCTCCCGCTCGCCGACACCCTTCCTGACGCTGCCGTCGCAGCGTCCGTCGCCGAGGACCGGCTGCGCACGCTGCACCCGAACGCGATGAGCCGCTACGACTCCTTGCGAGACAGCCACACGCCGGCGGCGGCCCTCGATGAGGTCGGCCCACTCATCGACCCGGCCCGAACGGCCGGCTCCACGTCACCAGCGGCGGTGCAGCCCGCCGAGGAGCGGTACGCCCCGGTCGTGCGGGAGGTGCTGCGAGCCGAGCTCGCCGAGCAGGTTCTGCGGGAGCAGGCGTGGCCGGCGCTGGCCGGCGCGCTGGCGAGGGCCGAAGGCCTGGGCGCCGACCCTGCTGCTGTGCTCACGGCCGCGGCGGGGGAGCGGGAGCTAGGCAGCGCTAAGAGCGTCGCCGACGTCCTGGCCTTCCGAGTCGAGCAGCACCACCTGCCGACCCAGTCGACCTCTGAGCTGGCGCCGGCGCGAATGCCGACGGCCGCGGACCTGGTGGCCAGCAGCTACCCGTCGCCGCTGACCGCAGCCCGAGCGGGCAGCAGCGACCGGCCGCAGGACCTCGCCGTGCTCGGCGCGGCGCTCGAGCTCGGCCGCGAGGCCGACACCGAACGGCGGACCGCTCAGGTGTCCGCCGGCACTCCTGACGACGTCTCCACACCGGGCGTCGACGAGCGCCGCGAAGGCCTGCACGACGCACAACCGCACGTCGCCCGCGCCGGCGCGGACCAGACAGCGGCGACCGCCCTGCTCAGCGCAGCCGGCACCGGACGCGCCGCCACCGCCTCAACTGACGCGGCGCCCGCTGTGGCAGCGCACAGTTACCCGACGCCGGTCAAAGACGTGAGCGCCGCGCAGGCCGCGCCCCAGGCCGCCGCAGCCACCCCCGCTACGCGCACCGTCGCCCGGCAGGCGCCGGTCGCAGGTCGACGTCGCTGACATCAGCGCCCGCAACAGAGCGATGCGCGCCGAGTCGGGTCAGCGACCAGTCCTCCGCCGACCGGCCAGGCCGCGGCCGCTCTTGGCTCCGGTCGTGACGACGCCCCGTGCCCCGACCAGCTCGATCAGGGCGCGTGCGACGTCGTCCGTCGCCGGCGCGCCTGAGGTGGTGACGAGGAGCTCCTGTTGCCAGTCGATGTGCGCGGCCAGCAGGTACGCCTGCGCGCGTGGGTGCCAGTCGAAGCGCAGTACCCGCTCCAGCAGCGCCTGGAGCTCGGCCGGCGGCGTACTGACGGGTTGGTAGCGGACCAGGTCGGCCTTGGGGGCGCCGAGCTGCTCGCGCAGCAGGCGATCCCATCCGACGTGGTCCGCGAGCGCAGCGTCGTAGCGGCAGACCATCTGGTGGCCCTCGTACCGGACCTCCAGCAGGCCCGCTGCGAGCTCCTGCTGGTGCAGCGACATCCTGTCGGCGTCGGCCGGAAGACCGCGCGCTATCACGGTCAGCGCCGCGGAGATCTCCTCGGCCGTCGCCAGGTCCAGCCTTGTCGGGCGCTTGTCGTCGGCCATGGGCGCATCCTGCAGCACCACCTCGGAATGCACAGCGTTACGGTCTAATCACCCTATTGCTTGTCTCGACACTGAAGCAAGCCCGCCTATCCCGTGCAGTCAGGGCGACAAGAGTTCGCCCGGACAGCCTGACTGGATGCGAGCCCAATAGTGACTAGGCTCGGCGTGGACATACACCACGTGAGCAACTGGGGGACTAGTGGCGCAGCACACCATCACCAAGCTGATCGATGACATCGACGGCTCGGAGGCCAACGAGACCGTCCGATTCGCACTCGACGGCACGGCGTACGAGATCGACCTGACCGAGGCACACGCCGAGGACCTGCGCGAAGTGCTGTCCCCGTACGTCACCGCGGCGCGGCCCAGTAACTCGCCCGCAGGCGGGGGTAGTGGTCGGGCCCGTACGTCGCGGCCGCGGGCTACCGGCGACGCCGACCCGAAGGCGGTGCGCGCGTGGGCCCAGGGCAACGGCATTGAGGTCAGCGCCCGCGGCCGCATCAACGCCACGGTCCTCGAGCAGTATAAGACGGCCAATAGTTGAGGTCCCACAAGTCTTCACGCTTCCCACGATAGCTCTGGAAGGGTGACGGGCACTTGCAGGGATCTTCTTGGGCGAGTCGTCAGTTGCGGAATATGGGCGGATGGCCGGGTAAGCCAACGTTTCGCTCCCCAAACGCAAGGAACGACAGCATCACATACAACCATGGACTTCCCTGGAGTCCGATGTCGAGGATCTGCGCTTGCGCGTTATGCCAAGCCAGGTAGACCCCGAGGTCTTCATACAGATCCAACTGTGCCAGGCCGTCGTAACCCCAGTCCACGTACGAGTGTTGTTGTGCGAGGACGATGCGCCCTGACGTGACATGGATGTCTGCCGACCCTGCAGGTCGCCACTTTGCAGCTGCTCGCCGCGCGGCGTTTGCCTTACTGGCCACATTGAACGGGGACCAGATTACAGCCGACGCAGCGGTCGCTATGAGCCCACCCGACCCCTTAATGGTCGTGTAGCCGACATCCGCTCCCTCGAACGCGAGTAGGCGTGCGTGTCCTTGCCAGTGACACGTCTCTCCCTCGCGCAAGCGCACCGAAGTCTGGACGGGCTGAGGACTGCCGCCCGCAAGCAGGTGTGCCCTCAGTTCAAGCGCCATGTCTAAAGGGTTGTCCTTAGCCATCACTTACTCCTGCTGTTTTTCTAATCGTCATCGCTCTGAGCACACCAGAACGGGGGCTTCCGCGGCTTCTCACTAGAAGTTCTTTAGTCCCCCCGGGACCGCGGGGGCGGGGGGACATGCGGCTTCGTCCTCGCTATGACAGGGCGGACACGAGCATCGATAGGAGGACCAGGACGACCATTATTGCAGCCATGACCAGGTAGAAGTTCGGTTCTCGGGAGTTGCGTGAGTAGCCCGGGGGTTGTGAGTGGCCCGGAGGTGGCGAAGAGCCCGGGGGCGACGAGTACCCGGGAGGCTGTGAGTAGTTCGGAGGTGGCGAAGAGCCCGGGGGCGACGAGTACCCGGGAGGCTGTGAGTAGTTCGGAGGTGGCGAAGAGCCCGGGGGCAACGAGTGACCAGGCTCGTCCTCGTCCTTCACGTAAGATCCCTGTAGGGCATCGCCGCACCGCGACCGGAGACATGTTTCATACGCTCACTCCCTGTCAGTGCGAGGACCGCAGTGTGCCTCATGTGGGTTGCCGTTGCCTAGACGCTGGGGCGGGTCACTTGCACTCCACCCCGATCTGGCACGGCTCTGCCAGTGCTGCTGGGCCTCACTACAGGGCGCCTCGTGCGGCTAGCTAGTCCCCGGGCTCCTCGAACAGGCTGTTATCGATTTCAAGACCGAGGTCCGCGCGCACGGCTCCGCTGAAGGCGCGAAGCTGACGGTGATACCGATGCCAGGGTCCCTCGTCGTACTGGTGCTGCCGCGGGTCGGTGCCCGTTGTCGCCTTGCTCCACATGGCGAACGAGTGCCGAAGCAGCAGTCTTCCCGACTGCTGCGTTTCTGGCGAGGCCAACAGCCGTAACGCCTCGTACTGCGCTCGTACCCCCAACCGGAGCTGCGCTACCTGCACGCGAATCTTCTCCTGCTCGTGGGAGTCGGCGGACAGCACGCTTCCTGTCAGCAACTCTATCTGGCCCAGGCCCGACACCATCGCCTTCGCGGCCTCGAGGATGGCGGTATCCACCTCTTCTCTTCTGTCAGATTTTGGCGACGACGGTTGCAGACCTAACAGGGAGCGAGGGGATGGCGCCGGACGGCTTAAGGCTGAAGACGCCTCCCCATAAAGAGTGTCTAGCATCGTTTGCGCCGTGCGTTCCCACGTGTACATGCCAAGTAGACTTCTGAGGGTTATCGCAGATGCCTTCGCCCGCACCGGGTCATGAGCCACGTTCAGAAGAGCGCTAGTAGTGTCCCGAACGTCGGCTCGCCTATAGTATGGCGGCTCAGGGCGTCCCCGTACGTCGACAACGCGTACACATCCCAACGCTGGATCCCCGACACGTCGTAATAGTGCATACAGGCCGCTACGTCGGGACAGTACTAGCGGCACCCCTGCGGCGATTGCCTCCCAGCCGGTCAGACCAAATCCTTCGTGTAGCGATAGCATCAAGCACACGCTGGCATCGGACAGGACGTGAAAGAGGACGTCACGGTCTTCGGTGAAGGGATGACCAATGACCGAGACGGCTCTTCCGGCATGCTTGCTTGCGAACTCGCTGAGTTCGGCCTGCTCGCCCTCGGGGTCCAGGACGCCATTAGACCGCACGCCGATGACCGAGATGCGTGGGTCGTCTCCAACCACATGCGGCGCGTCCTTTATGAGTTGAGCAAACGCGCGCACGGCCAGTCGCCCCTGCTTCAAACGATCATTCTGCGGGTCGAGTCGACCGAACGTTACAGCTCGGAAGGTGGATGGAGGCGTTCGAGGTCCTTCACCTGTCGCAAGACCGGGCACGAGTTCAATAACATGCATGCCGGAAGTGGAGCGTCTGACCCGAGAGGCGGCGGCTTCGGCCAGCTTGGGACCAACGGCGAAGATGACTTGGGCGTCTAGCAGCGTTGCTGTCTCCGCCACGTCGCGGGCGACAATAGCTGTGCCCGCCGTCCCCTTTAAGGATGCGTATGAGGCATAGTCTGTATGTTGGATGACTGCAGCACGGCTACCGCTGTGCTTGGCGGCCTGTATTGCCAAGGGCCCCGTAACCGTGTCGTGGCCGATCCACCAGTCCACTCGCCACTGCACTGCGAGGTGGACTATCTCGTAGGCTCGATGAGCCTCAACGGGTCCAGCATCCCCGTCACCCACAAGGCCGATGAGCCGCACTCCCGATTGCTCGGCAGCTAGAACGTCCTCGGCGGTGGGACCGAACGCGAAGCACAAGACTTCCATAGACCCACGTACGGCCGCCGCAACGGCTCGGCATAAGTCCATGTTGAAAGCGTTTATGCCACCATAGCGCGTGCCCCATGCGGTTGCGACGAAGGCAACGGACATTTCTCCTCCAGCATGCTTACGCCGCCTCGACCTCGACCCGACCTAGCTCACGCGAGTAACTTTCCACTAGCGGCACGTCAACAGTACGACGTGCCGGCACACCTAGTGAGCAGCAGGGAACCCGGCGTCCTGGCTGCCGTGGCGCTCACCAAGCCGCCCGTTCAACTCGCCAAACCTCGTCGCAGAGCGAGGACCGTCGTGGCAGCGGCGCCGTTCACTGTCGACGGCGTCTTGGGGGGCGCCGAATAGGGCGAGGGTCCTGTGCGCCGGTGGGGCGGTGCGGTAGGGCCGCGGCGGCGGTTGCCTTGGGCGCGGCCTGGCGTTGAGAACGGCCGGCATCGCTGTGGACATCAGGGAACAGGGGTTGCGGACGACATAAGGTCAGTTATCGGCGATTTCCCCCCGTCTAGTGGATAGGCCTCGCGCGACCTGCCTGAGAACGCCAGGAACTCGGCCGTGGTGTGTTGGAGAAGCACCGGTCGTGCACCAGGCCGGACTGTCCTCGAGGCGATGCTACTCATTAGTGCCTGTGGCGAAGATGCCTATGATCAGGCTAGTCACCGATCCGTGCACTTCACCGTTCACCGACCGTCGCCTGGCTGCGCGCTACCTGAGGCGCTTGCTGATCGCCCGCACACAAGGCGACCACCGAGGCCGGTGACCGAGTCGGCCGGCAGCGGCCGACTCGGTCACCTTGGAGTCGTACGATGCAGCGGTCAGAACCGGATGCCTCCTGGCTCCAGCGTGGTTACCACCGCATTGTCGCCGGTAATCTTGACCTCCATGAAGGGCCCTCGGAGGTCCACGCTGGCGATCTCCCTGGCTGGTCCGCTCGGCGGTTCATAGACGAGTTGCCATGGGTTTCCGGCCTGGATTGGGAACAGGCTCGACTTGTTCCACGCGAGGACCTCTTCTCGCACCTTTGTCATCGATGACTTCCACACCACACGATGCTTTTCCGCTCGAAGCTGGATCTTCACCTCGCCGCTATGATAGCCAGCGATCCCGAGAAAACCATTACTCCACTCGCGTGTGAAGACCCTTACGCACCGCTTGTTGGGCGTGTCCATCTCATGCGCGATCCACCATGCGGACCCTTCGGCCTCACGGCTGCTCAACACCTTGTGAAACGGTTCGTCGCCTTCCTTGCGAGCTGTCAGTCGCCACCCCTCTGCCACCTCCTCCGCGGACAGAGTGACGCACTGGATAGTGGTGCGCGGCGAGTTCTCGTTGCCGGACTGCGACGGGACGTCCATCACGATCGGTGCAGTCTCGGTTTCCGAGGTCTTCACGGTGTTGTAGAAGGTCACCTTGCCAGGGCTTGAAGGCAGCGTTCCAATAAGGAGGCTGTATCGGGCCGTGGCATCGCGGCGCAGAACCTTGGAGCGGTATGGGACCGTCAGGTCCGCGGTAACCGGCTCTACCATACCGGCCTGTGGAGGTGGGAAGACATTCGGTGGCAGGACGAACGTGAGCTCCGTCGTGGTGTTGCCCGTGTTCGCGGCCTTGCTTTCGCCCTGCCCAATGACGAACTCGGACCCTGCGATCTCCAGGCGCGGCTCAGTACCCTCGCGCGAGTTCGGGAAGTAGCCGGTGACCTTCAGCGTGACAGGTGCGGTGCCTGTAACATACCGAGGCGTCCAGCCGTCGACCTTTGGTTCGCCGTTTGCGAACGGAAGCTGCGACACCAGTACGGTTGCTTTCGCTGACGCAACCTGGGCCGCTGATGCGGTATCCGACTTGAAGACCTCAACCATGCTCTCGGCCGCCTGGAGTCGTAGTCCAGCCTCTCCCCCCAAGGCCTCCGCCGTTCGCTTCATCGAAGCCTCAAGGTTGAGACGCGTTGCGTCAAGCGCGTAGAGGACCTCAGCGCCCGCCTGAGCGACTACGCCCTGGCTCTCTGCACCAGCGGCATCGATCGTACTGTTCACCTGTGTCTTCAGCCGATCAAGCAAGCCGGCTACGGTGAGCCCACCAGCGCTCACGACTCCGCCGCAACTCGTCGAGGTTAGTGCCGTCAGTAGTGTAATCGTGGCAAAGCCTGATGTGCGAAACATCGGGGTCTCCTGGTTTGAGTGGATCCTGTCTGGGCGGGGGGGGATATGTCAGGAAGTCCGGCACCCCCCCTTACGAGTGATATCTACGCGCGTGCTGGGAGCTTTGATCGACACGTCACACGCAGGCATCTCCAGTCCACCTGTGGCCTGCACCGTCGCTGGTCCAGTGCTGACGTTGAAGAATGTCGTGTTGACACGGCACACATTGCTCGAGGGGAAGTTGCGATACTCAGGCGTACTGTTCTGCAAGCTGCCACCCTGAGGCGAGTGAATCGTCCACGTCATGGCATGGAAGATGCATGTTGCGCCGTCGAACGCGGGCCACTCCTCGGCGACTGTGACAGTCGCTGTACTTGGCGGCGACGGCGGCTCCGTACCTTCGGAACCCGGCCAACCCAGACTCCAGCCACCACAACCGCTGAGGGCAGCGAGGCCGAAGGCGGTCGCCACAATGCTGGTCATCCTTGTCCGCTGGCCGGTCATCGTGTTGCACTGGCCGGGAGTCAACTGCTCGCCGGGATTTAGACTGTCTGCCATGACGTTTCTCCCCTGTGGGCCGGGCGCCCAACTACGTAGTGGGCTGGGCGCTGTCGCTTATGGGGGTAGGCTTGTCGCCCTCGTGTCCCGAACGCCAGGGAGCGGTGTCCTGCCCGCGCTTGGTCCTAACGTCCCGACATCTCCCTTGCCGCAGGTCGCATCCAGACACGCTGCCGCCGGGCTTCCAAAGGCGGGTCGGGGTAGGTAGGGTCGGGCTGGTTCCGGCACGGTGGGTGGCATACCGCCGATCAGCCTGGCAAAGGCGTTGGGACGCTGTCTGTCGCTGGCTGAGCGTTGGGACTGGCGGTACTCCGCGCTGAGCCAGAACACCGCGTCTCGCTGATCGGTAGCGGCTTGCTGGACGCGTGAACATGGCGCACAGTCGCACTGCTTTCAGCCCGTTCGCCGCCTCGCCGACTGCGTGCAGACCGGGCGCCGCGTCCAGCGCAACACCACACCACACGGCTGTAGGCAAAGCGTCTGGGACGCCAACGGATTTCGGGGCTCTTCAGATCGATCTGAGCGTGGTGGCGTGGCGCGCCGGTAGGCGTGGTTGCGCGAAAGACGGATATGTCACTCCCCCCAAGAGTAGGAAGGACCTGGTGCCGCCCGGCAGGTAGTACGTGCCACGTCCGCGCTGGCCCCGCGCCTGTCAGCACCACGCCGACGAGCTCAGACCTCCGTCGAGCTACACCACACAAGGGGACGTCACCAAGTGCGGGCCTGAGGTACATCCCGCGCATCGCCCTCCCTGCGCCACAGAGGTCACAAGCAGCAAGTTGGGCCGTCGGTTGGTGGACGATGCGTGAGTGCTCCTGCGGCTGCTAGCCCCATCCAGACTGAGTTCTATGTCTGAGGGTGTTGCGCACGCACTGAGGCGTCGCGCTCCCCTGGCGGTCGTCGTCCTCGGGCTCGTTCTTCCGCTGGTGTGGCTGTGCTGGGCGCGGCTGCTGGTCCCTTCGGACGGGACGTTGTTGCTGCCCTCGCCGGCCACCTGGCATGGCGGAGTCTTGGTTGAGCAGGTGCTGCCAGGCTCTGAACTGAGGCCTGGGGACCTCGTCGTCGCGGTGGACGGCGTTCCGGCCGAGGCCTGGTTCACGGGCGCGCCGGCCCGCGAGCTTCAGGTCGGGGATGTCCTTGACTACACGGTGCGTCGCCATGCGCAGGAGATCGCCGTACCGGTCACGCTGCGTAGGTACGACTTGGGCGCCGCTGCGCGGTTGAACCTGGGGATCGGTGTCCTGCTGGGCCTGGTCCTGCTGCTCACGAGTGGTGTGTTCCTGGCTCGGCCCCGCGACCCCGCGGCTAGAGCCATGTACGCCGTCGCCGTACTCCTGGCGACAGCCTCCTCGACCTTTCCCTTAGGGTTGCAGGTCGTCGACCTGCTCGACGCCCGCAGAGCGTCGCCCTACCTCGTAGGTGACGTGGCAGCGGCTCTGTTCTGGGGCGCCTTACTGCACTTCACGGCGGTCTTTCCGAGCCCCGGCGGCATCGCGCGGCGGTGGCTGGGGGTGCTCTCGATGTACCTTCTCCCGCTGGTGCTGTACGGCGGCTACCTTGCGCTTCGCCTGCCCGACACACAGGAGGACCTGGCGCGCCAGGCACTCCTGCTCAGCGTGTCGGCACCGGCCGCCCGGACCGTCCCCCTGCTCGCCCTCGGCACCATCGTGTGGACCTACCGGCAGACCACGAACGCCGACGACAGACGACGGCTGAGCTGGGTACTCGGCACTTTTCTGGTGGGCTTCACCGCCTACCTAGGCCTCGGCCAGCTGCCCAGCGCGATTGCCGGCGAACCCCTCGTCTCATGGCAGTGGCTGCTGTTGGCGCTGGTGCCTGTGCCACTGGCCATCGCCGCGGGCATCCTGCGCTACCGCCTGTTCGACCTTGAGGTCATCCTGACCCGCTCTCTGCTCTACGGCTCGATGACAGTGGCCGTCGGCAGCGCCTACGCCCTGGCCTTCCTGATCTTTCGCGGACTGCCGGGAGCCAGCCGGCCGCTCGTCTCCTTCGCAGCAGGGATCGCCGTCGCCGCGTCCTTCTATCCCCTTCGACTTCGCCTGCACCGGCGGGTGACCCAGCTGATCTACGGCGATCGCGACGACCCGTACGAGGTGGTGTCTCGCATCGACCGGCTCGACGTCGGCGAGTCGCTGGACCGGGTACTGCCCGCCGTCGTCGAGACGCTGGCGCGCGCACTGCGCCTGCCGTACGCCGGTATTGAGCTGGCAGGCGTCCGAGGTGCTGTACACACGACGTCCTTCGGACACGCCGACCGGGCGCCGGCCCGACTGCCGCTTCAGCGTCACGGGCAGCCGCTCGGCAACCTTCTGCTGGACGTGGGGCACGGCAAGGAGCCTTTCGGGCCCGCGGACCGCCGCCTGCTGGAGGACGTGGCACACCGAGTCGGGGAGGCCGCTTACTCAGCAATGCTCTTCGCCGACCTGCAGCACTCACGTGAGGGACTGCTCGTCGCTCGGGAGGAGGAGCGTCGGCGGCTGCGCCGCGACCTGCACGACGGAGTCGGCCCGTCACTCGCCGCGATCGGAATGCAGCTGGACGTCCTCCAAGACCTGATCCCCGTCGATCCGCAGGCGGCGGCCGCGCTGGCCGAGCGTGTCAGCGGTTCGACCCGAGGCCTCGTCGCGGACGTTCGGCGGATCGTCGACGGCCTTGCTCCCACAGCCCTGGACCGCCTCGGGTTGGCCGAGGCACTGCGCGAGCGCCTGCTGCCGTTTGACGCATCGCACGTCGAGGCCAGCCCCGGCAACATGCACGTCAGCCTCGAGGTGGACGGCGACCTGAGCAGGCTGTCGGCGGCCGTGGAGCTCGCCGCGTTCCGTATCGCCAACGAGGCCGTGACGAACGCCTTGCGCCACAGCGGCGCCCGCCTGTGCGTGGTCCGCCTGCGCCGTGAGGGGCAACTTCTTGTCGAGATCCTCGACGATGGCCGCGGGCTACCGACGCGCCCGCGGCGCGGCGTCGGTCTGTCGTCCATGCGGGAACGAGCCCTTGAACTCGGCGGCAGCCTCATCGTGCAGCCCGGGCCATCCGGTACCGGAACGCTCGTCACGGCGCGGCTACCCTTGCACCCGACGTGAAAGGGGCGGCGGTGACGACCGACACGATCGAGGTCATCATCGTCGATGATCATCCCGTCTTCCGCGAAGGCCTGGCAGCTCTTCTGTCTTCCGCTCCCGGGATCGCGGTCATCGGTGAGGCCGGCGACGGCCTCGAGGCAGCGGAGCTGTGTCACGCGCGACAACCCGACGTCGTCCTTATGGACGTCGAGATGCCCGGGCTCAACGGCATTGAGGCCACCCGCCGCATCGTGTCAGCAAGCCCCCACATCGCAGTGCTGATGATCACCATGTTCGACGCGGACGAATCGGTCTTCGGCGCCATGCGCGCCGGCGCCCGCGGTTACATACTGAAGGGCGCCTCGCGGGTGGAGGTCGTGCGCGCGGTGACCGCGGTCAGCGAGGGCGAGGCGATCTTCGGCCCTGGCATAGCTCAGCGCGTCATTGCCTACTTCCAAGCAACACGTGGAGGCGTGACGATCTCGTCGTTCCCACAGCTGACTGAGCGCGAACGCGAGGTCCTGGACCTGTTGGCCGCCGGGCTAAGCAATAACGACATCACGCGCCGCCTCGTGCTGAGCCCAAAGACCGTGCGCAACCACGTCTCGAACATCTTCACCAAGCTGCAAGTGGCCGACCGCGCCCAGGCCATCGTTCGCGCCCGGGAGGCGGGCCTCGGGCGGTCACACCCGGGGGCATGACCGGCCTCTCCGCCCTTCCATGGCGGCTGCTGTGGTACCTCGTGCTCCCACGACCGTGGGATCTGCTGATCAAAGGGCTCTTTCTGCTCGTTCCTCTGCTGCTGGCGCTGGCCACCATCACGGGAGCACCTCCGACCCCGTCGGACGCCGTCCTCTGCGTGGTGGCCTTTGAGGTCCTGTGCTACCAGGGCCGCTATGCAGTGAACGACCTGCTGGGCCGACGCGAGGACGCCCGTCATCCCTACTCCGACCGACGGCGCAGGTTGCCGTCGACCGCTACCTACATGTCTGCAGCGGCCTGGATAAGCGTTGCTGTCCGTGCTGCCCTGGCGGGCCTGGTGGCCTCCGCTGTGTCGACGCACCTCCGCCGGGGACTTGTGCTGGGCATGGCTCTGGTGGTGGTGCTGGGCATCGGCTACGAGCTGCTCAGGTGGCGGCTCCGCTCCTCTCCCGCCACGGACCTCTTCCAAGAAAGCCCCTGCGTCCTTGCCCTCTGGGCATGGGTCGGGCTGGGCTACGGCCTGCGCGCAACAGAGGGCTACTGGATCGGCGGCAACGGTTCCCTGCCCTGGCGTGCCCTCGTGTTGGCCATGCTCACCGGCAGCGTTCTCGGCACCATGCACGTCACGATGTCCTGGGCGCTGGAGGCCCGCGCCTTGGTCCTGGCCGAAGGGCCCGCGAGTGGATCGAGCGGGGTGCTGGCGAGCAAGCGTCATCTTGCGCCGCTCCTGCGTCACCTCCCGCCCGACCCTGATGAGCCGTGCCGCCCGCTCGCCGGCCCCGGCCCGTCAGCCTCGCCATGGAACACCTGCCTGGTCCTGGCAGCCCTGTTGGCAGCGGTCCAAGGCGCGCAGGCCGCGCTCTCCATTGACGGTGCTGTCCCGGGAATGGCGCTGCTCCCTGCGGTGGCCGCGATGGTCTGCGCGGTCGCGCTCACGCACGCACGTCCCGGCCGCGCCGCACTCTTCGGCGGCGTCGGGGTTGCCGTCTGCATCGGCTGGTCGTCGATTGCAGGTGCCTCGCGGCCAGCTACCGCAGGCGTGCCTCTGCTCGGCGTCTTCACCGTCTACCTCGTGCTGCGTCAAACCCGGTACGACGACCTCCTGCGCGGACGGCTCTCGATGTCCACCACTTGCAGCGGCCTCTCCCGAGGAAACGCCAAGGCGAAGTCCCGACCAGGCAGGACACCGCTCCCATGACATCGGGACATCTGCGCGGCAGTCTGCAAGGTGTCCGCTCGGTCGATGGGCAGATCCGCTGCTGGTCCGGCGACCGAGCCCGAGGAGCAGCCGTGAGCAGTTCGCACACCGGCAGCCTTCCAGTGCAGTCAGCAGCCCTGCTGCGGGTGGTCATCGCTGACGACCACGCGGGCTTCCGCTCCGGGCTTCGAGCTTCCCTTGCCACCTTCCCGGATGTGCAAGTCGTCGGCGAGGCCCAGGACGGTCTGGAGGCCGTCGCTCTCAGCGCCGAGCACGAGCCAGACCTGGTACTCATAGACCTGAAAATGCCTAGGCTCGACGGCCTGTCCGCCACGCGACGCATTCTCAAAGCCAGACCTGAGACCCGGGTCCTGGTCCTTACCATGTCCCGTGACAGCGAATCGGTGAACGCCGCGCTAGCTGCAGGCGCGCGCGGCTACCTCCTGAAGGGCGTCCCCCGCAACGAGCTCATCGACGCCGCCCGAGCTGTCGTGCGCGGCCACATGATCATAGGAGCAGATGTCGGGATACCGCCCGACGACCGCGACAAGACCGACCACCTCTACTGACGCCAGCACGCCCTCGACGTCCGAAGTCCTGCCTCAAGTGCTGCGTCAACTGGGACGAGTGCCTCATGACCTCAGGCTGGGCGGCGAGCAGATCAGCCTCGGCGCCGTGTTCCCGGCGTACTGGACGGTCGACGTCCGCGTGCACCGCTGCGAGGACCTTCGCTGCCCGCCGCCCGCCTCGCTCGGCGCCGGCCCGGCATGCCCCCACGGAGTGCGAGTCCTCGACCGCCCCGCCCAGTTGACGTACACGCATCACGGCGACAGGGCACGGCGGGTGCCTACTGCGGGGGACCGGCTAAACCGTGCTGCCCCGACGTCCGGTCCGCCCGACGGTCGTCGCCGTCAGGCGGGTGTCCTGACGAGGCGGCGCAGGGACGGAGCGCGCGGGACGGGAGCCCCGCGCGCTCGGTTGCTGTTCTTGGCACAACCCGACTAGCGGCTGCGACCCGGGCCCCGCGTCGGTCCGGACGGGCGCCTCGTCGTGCCACTCGTGCTCGTCGAAGGCCGTGCCACGGCCGCGCGCTGTTGCTGCGCCGCGGTGACCAGGGCGCGAGATTCGACGGACCACTGCTCGGCGGCGTCGCCGACCTTGGCCGCGGCCCGGCGCGCGGCAGCGGCTTGGGCGCCGCGGCCCTGCGCCTCACGTAAGGCCGCGACGGATTGGGACAGGCGGCCGATCTGGGCGACGAGCATCAGGATCTGCGCGGCCTCACCGCGCTGTGAGCGGGTGCCGCGGGCCATCTGCAGCGCCGCAGTCCGCAGCAGCGTGCCAGCCACGGTCGCCTCGGGGAGCCGGCCGCGGACCTCTCGGGCGGCGCGGTCGTAGTCCCGGGCCGCTTGGGTCAGCGGTCCGCCGTCGTCGCCCTCGATGAGCCGGCTAGCCGCGGCCAGGACTTCCGCAGCCGCAGCCGCGGCGTCACCGGCGCTCGCCAGCTCGTCGCCACCGCCGCTGCTGCTGTGCTGCCGGACCTGCTCGGCCACCGAGGCTGCGGCCTGCGTCGCGGAGCTCCACAGGGCTGCGCGGTCGCCAACTGGGGCGCTCGGTCCGGCTACTGCCTGCGCGCTGCCGTCGCCCGCCGCGTTCCATCGGGCCTGCAGCTTGGGCAGGCTGAGGTCGGCGGCGAGCTTCCCACCGCCGTAGAACACGAGGTCCCGACCCTGCTCTGGGCGGCCGACGGCGTACCCGGACAGGGTGCCGTCCGGGTCGCGGCGCTCGCGGACGACGACGCCCGCGACGCGCAGCCGGTCCAGGAACTCGCCGTGCTGGCGGGCGCCGGCGGCGGCGTGCTGCACCTGCTCGCGTAGCCAGTCCCGCGCCGGCAGCGCATGCCCGGTACGGGCGGCGCGCTCGACCTCGGCGCGGGTGGTGTGCCTCGCGGCGGTCCGGTCGGCCGGTGCGGTGACCGCCAGGCCGTGCTTCTGCTCCGCGGCCAGGCAGGTCTCCCGGACCCGCCGGTAGTCGTACGGGATGCGCGCCGGCGCCCCGTCCTGCCGGGCCAGCACCGCCACCACATGGATGGACTCCTCGTCGTGGCGGACCGCGATCCAGCGGCACGCGCCCTCATCGCCGCGCGGCGCGATGCCAGTGCGGTGCATCAGATCGGCCGCAACCTCCGCCCACTCGGCGTCGGTCAGGACCCGGTCGCCGGGGGCGGTGCGCAGCGGGCAGTGCCACACCGGGTTCGCGTCCAGGCGCTCGGCGTAGGCCGTCGGTGCCTCGAGCTCGGCGATCAGGCCGCGGTAGTCCCGCTCCCCCACCCCCTCCAGTCCGGACGTCCACTCGGGCTCGACGGCCGCCAGCGCCTGCGCGTCCGTGCCGCTCCAGCAGGCGACCAGGCGCTGGTCGACGTGCTCGTTGTGCCGGCCTGGGCCGTACAGGTAGCGCACCAGGCCGCCGACCTTGGACCCTCGGTAGACGCGGCCGATCACCGCGCCCGCCCGAGCCGCTCGGTCGCGGCCCGCAGCGCTGCGGTCGCTTCGTCGCACCGCTGCGCGGCTGCTCCGAGCGCTCCGTCGACCTCGCCCGTCGCGTTCAGTCGTGCGACTGCTTGGTTCAGCAGCACCCCGTAGCGCACCAACTGCGCCCGGGCCTCGACCAGCTCCCGCACCACGTCACCCACCCCGGACGGCATCGGCCGGACCTCACCCCGCGCCACCGCCACCGCCGTCGACGCCACGTAGCTCGTCGGCGTCACCCCGGTCAGGGCCGCCGCGACCGCCAGGTCCTCGAACTCCTCGGCCGAGAACCGCGCGAACACCGCGTGCGGCCGAGCCGTCGACTGCCGCCGCCGGCGACGCGCCACTGGCGCCCCCAGCTCACCAGCCCCTCCGGAAGCCGTCGGCTCCAACGGCCCGGGCGTCGCGGAGTCCGGCGACGCCACCGCGTCTGCCTCCGCAGCATCCGGCCGGCCGGCCTCGTCGCTCGCCTGCATGCCTACCGCCTCTCGCGGCCCCCCAGGGCCTCGATCCGTCGCGCCCCAGCGCGGCCTGCTGGCCGATCCGGCGGCGCTCCAGCGCGGCCGGGCCAGCCCCCGCACCGCGTGAGGACCGCACGGCGCCGCCAGGCGTCGGGCGGTCCGATAAGCGTAGTGCATATCTTGCTCTTCCGTACCGACTCACAGCGGCCGCGCTGCGGTGTCAGGAGGCCCGGTCGCCGCAGGCGACCTGCACGCCGCAACGGCGAGCGTGCGACTGTAGTTAACGTCAGTCGGGTCGTTCTTCCACATCAGTTACTGACGGGCTACCGTGCCGGGCATGGACAGCCGCACCGCCCGCCGCACCGCCGAGAAGGCCGCCCGCGACCTCATTACCAGCCGCGCCGCCCACGTCGGCGAGCTCGGCGTCGCCGACGCCGAACGCACCCGCCTTGCTCAGGACGTCCTCACCGCCACCGACCACGGACACCAGCTCGTCGCGGCCGCGCAGGCCGAAGCCGCCCGGCTCGTGGCAGCCGCACAGGACCTCGTCCACGACGGCGAGCAGCGCTACGCCGACGCCTACACCGCAGCAACGACAGCCGGATGGAGCACCGGCGACCTGAGCGCCCTCGGCTTCCAGCCCTCCCCCACCAGCAACCCCCGCCGACGACCTACGACCGTCGAGCCTCCCCAGAAAGCTTCGGCTCCGGCGTACGCGGTCGCGCACGAGCAGCAGCCGGCCGCGCCGACGCACTGACCCCTGAACCTGGCTGGGGGAGCCGCTGACCGATCACGCGGCCCGGCGGTAACGACGCCGGCGACCCGCCGACCGCCGCCACGGGCAGTGTGACGACCACGCACGCGGCGACGGCTGGGTCAAATCATGAACCACTAACGCCGCCCAGCACGTCCTCGCCGAGCCAGCTCACCGTCGGCGTCCGGGACGAGCGCCAGGACCGGCGCATCTGACGCCAGCAACACCGACGCTCTGACCGCTGACGCGCCAGCCGCTCACGCCGCGCGGCGGTAGCGGCCACGACGACCCGCCGACCGCAGCCACGGGCAGTGCGACAGCCACACCTCCGCCGACGGCCCGGTCATCCCATGTCCCACCAACGCCGCAAGCACCTCTCGCCGGGCCAGCTCCCCGCCGGCGTCCGGGGCAAGCGCCAACACCGCCGCGTCCGAGGCCAGCAACCAGTCCGCTGTTCCAGCCGCCGGAGCGACCCACCCGTCCCGCACCTGCAGGTCTAGCTGCGCGGACGCCCACGCAAGCACCGCCGGTCCGCTCGAGCACACGACCTGCGGCCCGTCCCGACGGGCGCCCTGTCCGAGCACCGCCGAGGGCAGCGGCCCGACCGCCGCCAACTGACGCCGCACCGCCCGACCGAACCCGGACCGTAGGTCACCGGCCGCGACCAGATGGCCGCCGGACCACAGCACTCGCGCCTTCTCGAGCAGCCACAGCCTCTCCCCCGCGGGCGGCTCCGGCGCCACCAACACCCCCGACCGTCGCACTTGCCCGGCTAACGTCGTCAGACGCTGCTCGCCGGCCGCGTCCGGCCACGCCGCCGACCCGGCCACCGCCACGCCCCACAGGTCAGCGAGTGCGCGCATCAACGCGGCGCCCGCCTCGCCGTGCGACAGTCTGGCGAGCAGCAGCGCCTCACGCAGTCCGGCGTCGGTCAGCCAGGGTGCATCCCGTGCCAGCCGCACCGCCGCAGCAAGGACCGCCGGCGGCGGACAGCCCCGCGCCAGCCGCTGCAACCGACGAAGCACCTCAGCGCGCCCGCGCGCCGTCGCCGCGGCTTGCCCCTCCACCACCAACGCCGCCGCACGCCCGGTGAGCACCGTCGGCGCAGACAGGCCCCACTCCGTCGCGAGCCGCAACTGCAGGACGGGATCAAACGGCGCCGCCCGGTGCAGCAGTACCCAGCCGCACACCTCAAGCGCGCCGGCCAGGGCCGTCGTCGGCTTCGGCAGGCGCAGCACACGAGGCGCGACGCCGGTGGCATCCACCGTCGTCGTCAGCACCCCCGGATCACAGCACCCGCCGGCGACAAGATCGACGGTCACGACCAGGGCACGGGTGCAGAGGCCTCGTCCGCGTAGGCGCGCACGCGTAGCTCGTAGGTGGCCGCGACCTTCAGGTGCCAGTGGGCGTTCGCTTCCGCCTGGTGCTCGTGGCGTAGGCGCGCCGCGTCAGGCCCGCGGCAATAGTCGTGGACTGGACAGTCGCTCGGCCATGCACCGAACGACCACCGGTGTGCCGAGGTCGGCATGCGCAGGCAGGGGCTAAGTCCCGAGTCGCGCAACGTCCCTGCGACGCGGCGCCTGGCCCAGCTAGACCAGCAGAGAGCTGTGCTCGTCCACGGACTGGAAGGTGCCGTAGTTCAGCCCGAGCAGGACCGTCCGCTCGTCCGCCCCGAGTACGCGGGCGTCACAAACGTTGCCGTCGTCGTCGCCAGCGCGCACCGTTGCACCAAGGGTGAAGTCATTGCCAGGCTCCGCGAACTTACGCAGAGTGGTCACGACGCCACGCCCATCGGCACTGTTGAAGTCAACCCACACATCACGTGTCACCGTCTGCACCTCCGCATCTTCACTCGGTCCTGCTGACAGCAGACTGTAGACGTCCTGGCAAGTCTCTACCCACCGATCGCCCCCGCGAGCACGTCGACACGCGCGATCGGCGGCGCGAACTGACTCCTGAACAACTCGATCGCTGCGTCTATGCCGTCCTCCGACATCCAGACCGTGTGGTGTGGCGGCTCCAACGTCTGCTCCACCTCGAAGCCTGCGTCGATGAGGTGACCGAGCCTGGTGAACGACAGTTGGGGCTGAGGCAGTCGCGTCCCACAGGCGATCACCAACTCAGACGGGTTGCCGACGTCCGCGGCGAAGACCGAGATGCCCGGTCGCTGCATCTTCTCGCGGGTGTTCTCACAGGTGCGCTCGAGATCCGACGTCCGCAGGAGACCGCCGCGAACCACCCAGGCTCCTCGCGGTAGGGAGACCTCGAAGCGCACCGTCGAGAGCACGCTTGCCGGTGTCGAGGACACAGCCACTCGTCGCCTGGGCATGTCGCTGGGCGTAGGCGTGCCGTGCTGCACCCACCTGGGATCCGTCGCACCGGCCATGTGCGGCAACGTTACTGACTCCCGCGGCTAGACGGCCGCCAGGCATAACCAGAAGTCACGGTCCGCATCGCGGCGAACGGTCCGGCATCAGGCCAACGCGTCAAGCGGAGCGGACGAACCCTCGATGTGGCCAGACAACCGCGACCCCGTAGTCCTTGAGCAGACCCAGCATGTCGCTGACCGGCGCAGTCCCGACACCACTTATGAGTAGGCCGTCACCGCAGCTTCCGGCGCCGCTCGAGCATCGCCCGCAGTCCCGACACGAGCTCCGGCTCCGCCTCGGCGACCTCCGGCCGGCCAAGCAGCACCAGCAGCAGCTGGTAGTACCGCGTCTCCGTCATCCCGAGCTCAACCTGCACCCGAGCGCGAACCCGGCCCTGTAGGTGATGCGCCCGGGCAAAGGTCAGCACCGCACGGTCCTGACTATCGAGGCACTCCCCCAGCAGCGACAGCTGGCCGGCGCCGGCCTTGGCCGACCTCACGAGCCGTCCTTGGCGAGGGCTCTATATATAGAGGTGCGGCTGACGCCCAGCACAGCCCCGATCTGCTCGACCGTCAGCTCCGAGTCGTCGTACATCTTGCGGGCCTGCCGGCGCTGCTCAGCCGACAGCTTCGACG
>CAXTEJ010000022.1:0-55811 GCA_964243295.1 uncultured Actinomycetales bacterium
AGGCGCGGGCCGACCCGCGGCCGGCGCGGTGCCCTCCGCCGGGCGCTCAGCCGCGCAGCCGGGCCGGGCTCACCGCCGCCGCTGTCGCGGCCGTGGTCACCACGCCGGGCGCCGCCACCGCCAGGCCCGGCGACGGCGGCAGCCACACCCGGATGTCGCAGCCGGCCGCCGACTCGGCGACGCGGATCGTGCCGCCGTGCAGGTCGACCACCCAGCGGGCGATCGCCAGACCCAGGCCGGTGCCGCCGTCCGCCCCCGCGGCGCCGCCGCGGTGGAAGCGGTCGAACACGCGGTCGCGGTCGCGCGGGTCGATGCCGGGCCCCTGGTCGATGACGTCGAGCACGACGCCGCCTCCCGGGTCGTGGCGGGCGGCCGCGGTGACCGTGCCGCCGGCGGGGGAGTGGCGGGCGGCGTTGTCGAGCAGGTTGGCGACCACCTGGTGCAGCCGCGCGCGGTCGGCGCCGACGCAGAGCTCGGCGGGGACGACGTCGACGCGGTAGGCGACCGGCCGGTCGGCGAGCGCCGCCTCGCTGACGCACGCGTGCAGGAAGTCGGCGACCGGGACGGCGGTGCGCCGCAGGTCGGTGGCTCCGGCCTCGACCCGTGACAGGTCGAGCAGCTGGCTGACGAGGGCGCCGAGCCGCTCGGTCTGGGCGAGCGCCGCGCGCAGCGTCGCGTCGTCGGGCGCCGTCACGCCGTCGACGAGGTTCTCGAGCACCGCCCGCAGCGCCGACACCGGGGTGCGCAGCTCGTGGCTCACGTTGGCGACGAGCTCGCGCCGCTGCCGGTCGACGTCACCGAGGTCCTCGGCCATGCGGTTGAACGCCGACGCCAGCTCGCCGACCTCGTCGCCGCTGGTGCTGCGCACCCGCCGTGAGTAGTCGCCGCGCGCCATGGCCTGGGCGGCGGCGGTCATCTCGCGCAGCGGCGAGGTCATGCCCCGGGCCAGCACCTGGGTCACCGCGAGCGCCACGACGATCGCGAGCGGCAGCGTGTAGCGGGGCCCGAGCTCGTTGTGCAGCCCGGCCCAGACGATGAGCGAGCTCACCGTGCACGTGGCGCCCACCAGCACACCGAGCTTGGTCTTCAGGCTGCGGAGGCGGTCGAGCGGTCGCAGGTCGCGCACGCGCGCCCCGCGCGCCGCTGCGGCCGGTGCCTCGCCCCTGCGCGGTGTCACGGCACGTCCGCGCCGTCATCGGGCGTCCCGTCATCGGGCATTCCGTCATCGGGCGTCGCGTCATCGGGCGTCCCGTCATCGGGCGTCGCGGCGTCGGCGCCGTCGGGCTCGGCCCCGTCGCCGCCGTGGGGCTCGGCGGAGTAGCCGACGCCGTGCACCGTGCGGATCAGCCCCGGCCCGAGCTTGCGGCGCAGCGCCTTGACGTGGCTGTCGACGGTGCGGGTGCCGGACGCGTCGGCCCAGTCCCAGACGTCGGCGAGCAGGGTCTCGCGCGACAGCACCGTGCGGGGGCTGGACGCCAGCCGGACCAGCAGGTCGAACTCGGTCGGCGTCAGGTGCACCTCGTCGGCGCCGCGGCGCACCCGCCGCTCGGCGCGGTCGACCACCACCGGCCCGAGGGTCAGCGCCGCCGGCGAGGGGTCGGACGTCGCGAGCTGCCGGGCGCGCTCGACGCGCCGCACCAGCCCGTTGACGCGTGCCGCGAGCTCGCGCATCGAGAACGGCTTGCTCATGTAGTCGTCGGCGCCCACGCCGAGCCCGATCAGCACGTCGGTCTCGTCGTCGCGGGCGGTGAGCATGAGCACCGGCACCGGGCGCGCGGCCTGGACGCGACGGCACACCTCGAGCCCGTCGAACCCGGGCAGCATGACGTCGAGCACCAGCACGTCGGGCTGCCACTCCAGCGCCCGCGCCACCGCCGACGGCCCGTCGCCCGCGACGTCGACCTGGTAGCCCTCGGCGCGCATGCGGCTGGCGACGGCGTGGGCGATGGTCGGCTCGTCCTCGACGACGAGCAGCCGCCGTGCCAGGGCGCCGTCGCGCGAGGCCGTGGTCTGGCTCATGCGCCGAGCGTACGTCGGCGGCCCCGCCTCACGCGGGCGTCGGCCACAGTCGTCCACACCACCCGCACGGTCCACCGGACGTCCGCCGGGCGGCGTGCCGGCGGTGGCGGCGGCTACTGTCGCGCCATGGCACAGACCTCACAGCCGACGTCCGAGCAGCTCACCGCGGACGGGGCCGCACCGGGTGCGTCCTCGGGCATCGACCTGTCCGACGCCGACCTCGACGTGCGCCCGCAGGACGACCTGTTCCGCCACGTCAACGGGGGCTGGCTGGCCCGCACCGAGATCCCGCCGCACCTCGCGCGCTACGGCAGCTTCGTCGTCCTCGCCGAGCGGTCCGAGGCCCAGCTGCGCGCGATCGTCGAGGAGTCGGCAGCAGCCGACGCCCCCGCCGGCACCGCCGCGCGCAAGGTGGGCGACCTGTTCACCAGCTTCATGGACGAGGAGCGCGTCGAGCAGCTCGGCACCGCCCCGCTCGCCGACGACCTCGCCGCCGTGCGTGCGGTCGCCGACCCGTCCGCGCTGCTGCGGCTGCTCGGGTCGCTGCAGCGCTCCGGCTGCGGCGGCGCGGTCGCGCTGTTCGTCAACACCGACGACCGCGACTCCTCGCGCTACGTGCCCTACCTCGAGCAGTCCGGGCTGGGGCTGCCGGACGAGTCGTACTACCGCGAGGAGGTCCACGCGGGCCTGCGGGAGTCCTACGAGCGGCACGTCGCCGCCATGCTCGGCCTCGCCGGCTGGGCGCAGGGCGACGACGCCGCCGCCGCAGCCCGCGCGGTGATGGCCCTCGAGACCCGCATCGCCGCCGCCCACTGGGACAACGTGCGCACCCGCGACGCCGTCGCCACCTACACCAAGGTCGACCGTGCCGGCCTCGAGCAGCTCTCACCCGGCCTGGACTGGACGGCCTGGCTCGACGGCCTGCAGGCGCCTGCGACGCTGCTCGACGACGTCGTGGTGCGCGAGCCCGACTTCCTCACCGGCCTGGGCGAGGCCCTCACCGGTGTCGCCGTCACCGACTGGCAGCACTGGCTCGCCTGGAACCTCGTCCACGACAGCGCGCCCTTCCTCCCGGCGGCCTTCGTCGAGGAGAACTTCGACTTCTACGGCCGCACCCTGAGCGGCACCCCGCAGCCGCGCGAGCGCTGGAAGCGCGGTGTCGCGCTCGTGCAGGGCGTGCTGGGCGAGGTCGCCGGTCAGCTGTACGTCGAGCGGCACTTCCCGCCGGCCGCCAAGGCGCGCATGGTCGAGCTGGTCGCCAACGTGGTCGAGGCCTACCGCCGGCGCATCGCCGACCTCGACTGGATGGGCCCGCAGACCAAGGAGCGCGCGGCCGACAAGCTGGGCCGCTTCACCCCGAAGATCGGCTACCCGGACACCTGGCGCGACTACTCCGCGCTCGAGATCAGCGCCGACGACCTGCTCGGCAACGTGCGCGCGGCATCGGTGTTCGAGTGGGAGCGTGACCTCGCGAAGCTCGGCGGCCCCGTCGACCGCGGCGAGTGGTTCATGACGCCGCAGACCGTCAACGCCTACTACAACCCCGGCATGAACGAGATCGTCTTCCCCGCGGCGATCCTGCAGCCGCCGTTCTTCGACGTCGACGCCGACGACGCGGCCAACTACGGCGGCATCGGCGCGGTGATCGGCCACGAGATCGGCCACGGCTTCGACGACCAGGGATCGCGCTACGACGGCTTCGGCAACCTCGAGCAGTGGTGGACCGACGACGACCGCGCCCGGTTCGACGAGCGCGCGAAGGCGCTCGTCGAGCAGTACTCCGGTTTCGAGCCCAGCGAGGCCCCCGGCACCCACGTCAACGGCGAGCTGACGGTCGGCGAGAACATCGGCGACCTCGGCGGCATCACCATCGCCTACGAGGCCTACCGCATCCACCTCGACGGCGCCGAGCCGCCGGTCATCGACGGCCTCACCGGCCCGCAGCGGTTCTTCGCCGGCTGGGCGCAGTGCTGGCGGCTGAAGGTCCGCACCGAGGAGGCCAAGCGCCTCATCGCCATCGACCCCCACTCGCCCGCCGAGTTCCGCGCCAACGTCGTCCGCAACGTCGACGCGTTCTACGAGGCGTTCGGCGTCGCGCAGGGCGACGGGCTGTGGCTGCCGGAGGGTGAGCGCGTCCGCATCTGGTAGCGCGTACCGTGATCGGAGTGCGCTTCCTCGACGGCCAGACCCCGTCCACCGACCTGACCTACAGCGACGTCTTCCTCGTGCCGTCGCGCTCGGGGGTGAGCTCGCGCCTCGACGTCGACCTCGCGAGCACCGACGGCACAGGCACGACCATCCCGCTCGTGGTCGCCAACATGACGGCCGTCGCCGGGCGCCGGATGGCCGAGACGGTCGCCCGTCGCGGCGGGCTCACCGTCATCCCGCAGGACGTGCCGCTCGACGTCGTGGCCTCGGTCGTGCAGTGGGTCAAGGCGCGCCACCGCGTGCTCGACACCGCGCTCACGCTGCAAGGCCACGACACCGTGATCGACGCCCTGCACCTGCTGCCCAAGCGCGCGCACGGCGCCGTCGTCGTGGTCGACGCCGAGCGCCGGCCGATCGGCGTCGTGACCGAGCAGGACTGCCTCGACGTCGACCGCTACACGCTGCTGGCCGACGTGATGAGCCGTGACCTGCTGCTGCTCGACGTCGCCGACGTCGAGGGCGACGGCGGCCTGCGCGCCGCGTTCGACGTGCTGCACGCGGCCCGTCGCCGGTTCGCCCCCGTCGTCCGCGACGGGCGCCTCGCCGGCGTGCTGACCCGCACCGGCGCGCTGCGGTCGACGCTCTACACCCCCGCCGTCGACGCTGCCGGCCGGTTGCGCGTCGCGGCGGCCGTGGGCATCAACGGCGACGTCGCCGAGCGGG
The DNA here is from genome assembly GCA_964243295.1 of uncultured Actinomycetales bacterium. GTDB lineage: Bacteria > Actinomycetota > Actinomycetes > Actinomycetales > Angustibacteraceae > CAXTEJ01. The sequence continues at coordinate 4,891 of CAXTEJ010000022.1, forward strand.
CCCGCACGCTGCTCGACGCCGGCGTCGACTGCCTCGTGGTCGACACCGCCCACGGCCACCAGGAGCGCATGCTGCAGGCGCTCAAGGCGGTGCGGGGCATCGACCCGGGCGTGCCGGTCGCCGCCGGCAACGTGGTGACCGGCGCCGGCGTCCGCGACCTGGTCGAGGCCGGTGCCGACATCGTCAAGGTCGGTGTCGGGCCCGGTGCCATGTGCACGACGCGGATGATGACCGCGGTCGGCCGCCCGCAGCTGTCGGCGGTGCTGGAGTGCTCCGCCGCGGCCCACGACCTGGGCGCCCACGTGTGGGCCGACGGCGGTGTCCGCCACCCGCGCGACGTCGCGCTCGCGCTCGCGGCCGGCGCCAGCCAGGTCATGGTCGGCTCGTGGTTCGCCGGCACCTACGAGAGCCCCGGCGACCTGATGACCGACGCGCAGGGCCGCCGCTACAAGGAGTCGTTCGGCATGGCCTCGGCCCGCGCCGTCGCTGCCCGCACCCGGGAGGAGTCGGCGTTCGACCGCGCCCGCAAGGGCCTGTTCGAGGAGGGCATCTCGAGCTCGCGGATGATGCTCGATCCCCAGCGGCCCGGCGTCGAGGACCTGCTCGACCACATCACCTCCGGGGTCCGCAGCGCGTGCACCTACGTCGGCGCGCGCTCGATCGCCCAGCTGCACGAGCTGGCGGTGGTCGGCGTGCAGTCCAGCGCCGGGTACGACGAGGGCCGGCCGCTGCCCGCGGGCTGGTAGCCGGCGGGGTCAGAGCGGGCGCCGTCGCGTGCCCTGGCCGTACGATCGGGGGGTGATCGACGACCCCGACCCCGGCTCGGACCACCCTCACCATCGCGGGAGCAGCCGGTCGTGACCGAGTGGCTGCTCGTCCTGGCGGGCGTCGTGCTGACCATCGGCACCGCCCTGTTCGTCGCCGCGGAGTTCTCCTTCGTCGCCCTCGACCGCTCCGCGGTGGAGCGGTCGGTGCAGGCCGGTGACACCCGCTCGGAGCCGGTGCAGGCCGCGCTGCGACGGCTGTCGACCCAGCTGTCGGCCTCGCAGGTCGGCATCACCCTCACCACCCTGCTGCTCGGCTACCTCACCCAGCCCAGCGTGGCCACGCTGCTGCAGGGGCCGCTGACGGCGGCCGGGCTGCCGGAGTCCACCGTCGAGCCCGTCTCCGTCGCCGCGGCGCTGGTGCTCGCCACGGGCTTCTCGATGGTCGTCGGCGAGCTCGTGCCGAAGAACCTCGCCATCTCGACGCCGCTGCGCACGGCGCAGGTCGTCGCGACACCGATGCGCCTGTTCGTGATGGTCGCGCGGCCCCTGATCGCGGTGCTCAACGGCAGCGCGAACGCGATCCTGCACCGGCTCGGCGTCGAGCCGCGCGAGGAGCTGTCGGGGGCCCGCACCCCGCAGGAGCTCGCCTCCCTCGTGCGCCGCTCCGCCGAGGCCGGCACGCTCGACGAGGGCACCGCGCGCCTGGTCACCCGCACGCTGAACTTCGGCGAGCGCACCGCCCAGGACGTCATGACCCCGCGCCTTCGCTGCGTGGTGGTCCACCGCGACGACACCGCGGCGGACGTCGTCCGGCTCGCCCGCACCAGCGGCCACTCGCGCTTCCCGCTCGTCGACGAGGGCCTGGACGACGTCGTCGGCGTCGTGCACGTCAAGCGTGCTGTCGCCGTCCCGCTGCAGCGCCGCGCCGACGTCCCGGCCGCCGCGCTCGCCACCGAGGCGCTGCTCGTGCCCGAGACCGTGGGCCTGGACCCGCTCCTCGCCCAGCTGCGGCTGCAGGGGCTGCAGCTCGCCGTCGTCGTCGACGAGTACGGCGGCACCTCGGGCGTCGTCACGCTCGAGGACGTCGTCGAGGAGATCGTCGGTGAGGTCGCCGACGAGCACGACCGCAACCGCACGGGCAGCCGGCGGCTGCGCGACGGCACCTGGGTGGTGCCGGGCCTGTGGCGCCCCGACGAGGTGCGCGAGCGGGTCGGCGCCGACGTCCCGGACGACGGGGCGTACGAGACGCTCGGCGGCTACCTGATGTCGCGGCTCGGGCGCGTGCCCGCGGTCGACGACCAGGTCGAGCTGCCGGGCGGCGTGCTCACCGTCCTGCGCATGGACGGGCGCCGCGTCGACCGGGTGCGATGGACCCCGGTGCGCCTGGCAGGAGCGACCGCCGTCGACCCGTCACGGCTGGCCGCCCTGGGCGCCGGGGACATCGCGTGAGCGCCGGCCCCGCCCTCAGCCTCGCCCTGCTGCTGCTCGTCGGCAACGCGTTCTTCGTCGGCGGCGAGTTCTCCATCATGGCCGCCCGGCGCAGCCAGATCGAGCCGCTGGCCGCCGGCGGGTCCCGCCGCGCGCGCACCACGCTCGTGGCGATGGAGAGCATCTCCGCGATGCTCGCCACGGCCCAGCTCGGCGTGACGGTGTGCTCGCTGGGTCTGGGTGCGGTGGCCGAGCCGGCGATCGCCCACCTGCTCGAGGACGGGTTCGAGCGGGTGCACGTGCCCGAGCAGCTGCTGCACCCGGTGTCGTTCACCCTCGCGCTGACCCTCGTGGTCTACCTGCACGTGGTGGTCGGCGAGATGGTGCCCAAGAACCTCGCGATCGCCGGCCCCGACCGCGCCGCGCTGCTGCTCGCCCCGCCGCTGGTGTGGCTGTCGCGGGCCCTGTCGCCGGTCATCCGGCTGCTCAACGGGTTCGCCAACGGGTCGCTGCGGCTGGTCGGCGTCACGACCAAGGACGAGGTCACCTCCGCCTTCACCGCCGAGGAGGTGCAGTCGATCGTGACCGAGTCCCAGCGCGAGGGGCTGCTCGTCGACGGCCAGGAGCTCGTCCGCGGCGCGCTCGAGTTCAGCGAGCGCGATGCCGGCGACGTGGCCGTCCCGGTGGCCGACCTGGTCTGCGTCGGCGACGGCACCACCCCGGCCGAGGTCGAGCGGCTGGTGTCGCGCACCGGCTTCTCCCGGTTCCCGGTGCTGGACGCCGGTGGCGAGCTCGCCGGCTACCTGCACCTGAAGGACGTGCTCTACGCCGACGACGAGCGCTACGACGAGCCGGTGCCGGCCAAGCGCGTGCGCTCGCTGGTGACCGTGGGCGCCGCCGACGAGGTGGAGGACGTGCTCGCGGCCATGCAGCGCTCCGGCGCCCACCTCGCGCGGGTCGTCGGGGCCGACGGCCGGGTCGGTGGCGTGGTGTTCCTCGAGGACGTCCTGGAGGAGCTCGTGGGCGAGGTGCGCGACGCCACGCGGCGTGAAGCGGTCCGCCGGGCCTGATAGCCTTCCGGCGCACCTAGAGCCCCCGTAGCTCAGGGGATAGAGCGTCGCCCTCCGGAGGCGAAAGCGCAGGTTCGAATCCTGCCGGGGGCACCGTCACGACCCCCGTGCCGCCGCCGGCAGGTGCGATGTCGGGCCCTGCGCTCGGTGTCCGACGTCCGGTCACCAGCCGCGAAGTACGGTGCGGCTCCTGGTGTAGCCGCCGCGGGCGAGCGCATAGGCGTTGAAGGCGATCCAGCGGGCACCGGTCGTGCGCACCACGGGAGCGATGCAGCGGGAGTAGTGGTGCTTGGCGATCCGCTCGTGGGCCATCCCCGGCAGGATGCTGTACTCCAGGCCGAGCTCGGCCTCGCTGCCGACCTGCCGGTGCGGGTGCAGGTGCCGGACGGGCGCGATGGCCAGCGTGTAGGGGATCGGGCCCGTCACCCGCAGCACCCCGCCCTTGCCGACGCCCTGGTGCCACGGGCGGTAGGCCGTGATGTTGTCCAGGACGCTCTCGATCACCGCCCGCAGGAACGGGTGACCCGGAGCGCACGCGATCCACCACTGCTGGTACTCGCCGCCGGGCACCGACGCCAGCTCGCGCTGCAGACCCCTGCCGGGGTGGGCCTGGTCGGCGCCGTTGCGCCACTGCGCGAGGACGAACCGGTCGTCCGCCATGAGCACCTCGTCCAGCGGGCGGGTGGTCGTGCTCTTGATGTCGAGGTAGAAGCCACCCTCCCGGTACATCAGCAGGTACCGGAAGAGGTCGGCTCGGGCGGGACCGTACCGGGGGTCGATCCGCAACAACAGCTCCGCGACCGCTGGCCCGTAGTGGGAGGTGACGTACCGCAGGGCCTGGGCGTGGTCGTGCAGCTCGTAGCGCCACGTGGGGTTCGTCGCCCGGATGGCGGCGGCGTTGGCCGCGAGCACGGGCGGCAGGGTGGTCGTGGCGGAGATCTGGTGCAGGACCTTCGGGATCGTCGTCCCGAGGTCGACGTCTGGCAGACGAGGGACGGAGTCGGACACCTGCGGATCGTAGGGCAGCGGGCGCCGGCCGGGTCGGGTCCGGTGGAAAGCGGTCGGACGGCGGAGGGGACGCTCGCGCAGGTCGGCCGGTTGACGACGGCGCCCGGGGGGTAGCAGCCCGCCATGACCGCCACGCCCGACCCCCGCCGGTCCCTGGTCGCCGGCCTCCTGGTCGGCGTCGGTTTCGCCGCCTTCGTCGACGAGGTCGTCTTCCACCAGCTGCTGCACTGGCACCACTTCTACGACCGCGGGACGCCGGCCGCGGGCCTGGTGTCGGACGGCGCGCTGCACGCCGGCAGCTGGCTGGCCACGGTCGTCGGGCTGTTCGTCTTCGCCGACCTGCAGCGCCGTGCCGCCGCCGCCCACCGCCGGGTCGTGGCCGGGGGACTCGTCGGTGCCGGCGGCTTCCAGCTCTACGACGGGCTGGTGCAGCACAAGGTGCTCGGGCTGCACCAGGTGCGCTACGGCGTCGACCTGCTGCCGTACGACCTGGCATGGGACCTCGCCGGGCTGCTCGTGCTCGCCGCGGGCGTGGTCCTGCTGCGCACCGGCCGAGCGCGGGCGCGGTCGTGACGCCGTCCGTCCTCGCGCACGCGGAGCACCACGGCACCAGCACCAGCATCGGTGCCGCGCACCTGCTCGCCTGGGCGCCGGCGCTGCTGGCCGCGCTGGCGCTGCTGGGCTACGTCGTGGGCGTCGTCCGGCTGGGCCGACGCGGCGACGCGTGGCCGGTCGGTCGCACCGCGGCTGTCATCGCCGGATGCGGCGCGGCGGCGGTCGTGACGGCGCCCGGCCTCGGCGGCGGGTTCACCGCCCACGTCGGGCAGCACCTGGTGCTGGCGATGCTCGTGCCGCTGCTGCTGGCGCGCAGCGCACCGGTCACCCTGGCGCTGCGGCTGCTGCGGCCGCGTGCGAGGCGTCGCGTGCTGCGGGTGCTGCACAGCCGCCCCGCCCGCACGCTGACCAGGCCGCTCACGGTCGTCGTGCTGGACGTCGGGTCGCTGGCCGCCCTCTACCTCACGCCGCTCTACGCCCTGGCAGAGCGCTCGGCACCGGTGCACGCGGCCGTGCACGGGCACATGGTCGCGACCGGCTGCCTGCTCGCGTGGTGGCTGGTCGGCCTCGACCCGATGCCACGCCGGGCGGGCACCCGCTCGCGGGTCGCCGTCATGGCTGTGACGGCGGTGGCCCACGACGTGCTCGCCAAGCACCTGTACGCCACCGCGCCCGCCGCTCTCGGGTCGCCGGCCGACGTCCGGCGCGGGGCCGAGCTGCTGTTCTACGGCGGGGAGGCGGTGGAGGTGCTGCTCGCCGTGGCGCTGATGGCCGACTGGTACGCGAGAGGCGGCCGCGCGCTCGCCCGGCAGAGGTCGCGAACCCGCCCTGCCGGCCAGGGGATGACGACTAGCATCGCGCCATGACGGCTGCGCAGGGACGCAGGCGCAGGGCGGGGTCGGACGAGCCCACCAAGGTGCTCGTCTGCGACGACACCGACTCGGTGCGCGCGCTGATCGTCATGAACCTCGAGCTCGAGGGCTACGAGGTGGTCGAGGCCCGCGACGGCCAGGAGGCGCTCGACATCCTGAGCGACCAGACCCAGGTGCTGCCGGACGTCGTCACCGTCGACGCGCTCATGCCGCGCCGAGACGGGTGGTGGACCGTCGCCATGATCCGCACCGACCCCGAGCTCACGCACCTGCCCGTGGCGATGGTGACCGCGTCTGTGCAGGGACACCACCGGGCCCAGGCCGAGCAGGCCACCGTCGACGCGTTCATCAGCAAGCCGTTCGACCCCGACGAGCTCGTCGCGATCGTCGGCGTGCTGGCCGCCGGCGGCCGGCTGCCCTGAACGCGGCGGCAGCGCCCTGCGTCACGCCGGTAGCCTGGTGCGGTGACCCCCGAGCAGCTCTCCCGCGCCGTACGCGACTGCCTCGTCGACGCCGTGCGCGAGGGCGACCTGCTCCTGGCGACGCCCTTCGGCGACGGCAGCCCCGAGGACGGGGTCGACGCCCTGCCGGACGAGATTCGGGTCGAGCGACCGCGAGGCCGCGACCACGGCGACTGGGCCACCAACATCGCGCTGCGGCTCGCCAAGTTGGCCGGCGTGCCGCCGCGCGACGTCGCGACGCTGCTCGCGAACCGGCTGGCCGAGGTGCCCGGCGTCAAGAGCGTCGACGTCGCCGGCCCCGGCTTCCTCAACATCGTGCTGGACGCCGCCGCCGCGGGTGAGATCGCGCGCACCGTCGTCGAGCTCGGCGCGGCCTACGGCGACGGCGACGGCGCCGCCGGCGAGCGGGTCAACCTCGAGTTCGTGTCGGCCAACCCGACCGGCCCGCTGCACATCGGCGCCGTCCGGTGGGCCGCCGTCGGCGACTCGCTGGCGCGCATCCTCGCCGCCCAGGGCGCCGACGTGACCCGCGAGTACTACTTCAACGACCACGGCAGCCAGATCGAGCGCTTCGCCCGGTCGCTGCTGGCCGCCGCGCGTGGCCAGGACGCGCCCGAGGACGGCTACGGCGGCGCCTACATCAGCGAGATCGCCGACGCGGTGCTCGCGCAGGTGCCCGACGCGCTCGACGCGGCCGACCCGCAGGAGGTCTTCCGCGCCCACGGCGTCGAGCTGATGTTCGCCGAGATCAAGGCGAGCCTGCACGACTTCGGCGTCGACTTCGACGTGTACTTCCACGAGAACTCGCTGCACGAGTCCGGCGCCGTCGACCGCGCGATCGCCCGGCTGCAGGAGCAGGGCCGGATGTACGAGCAGGACGGCGCCCTGTGGTTGCGCACGACCGAGTTCGGCGACGACAAGGACCGCGTGGTCGTCAAGAGCGACGGCGAACCGGCCTACATCTCCGGCGACCTCGCCTACTACCTCGACAAGCGTGAGCGCGGCTTCGACCGGGTCGTCATCATGCTCGGGGCCGACCACCACGGCTACGTCAGCCGGATGATGGCGATGTGCGCCTGCTTCGGTGACACCCCGGGGGTCAACCTCGAGATCCTCATCGGGCAGATGGTCAACCTGCTCAAGGACGGCGAGCCGCTGCGCATGAGCAAGCGCGCCGGCACGGTCGTCACCCTCGACGACCTCGTCGAGGCCGTGGGCGTGGACGCCGGCCGCTACGCCCTCGCCCGGTCGTCGTCCGACTCGAGCATCGACATCGACCTCGACCTGCTCACCAAGCGCAGCAACGACAACCCGGTGTTCTACGTGCAGTACGCGCACGCCCGCACCTGCAACGTCTCGCGCCTCGCGGCCGAGGACGGCGTCCACACGGCCGACGGTTTCGACCCCTCGCTGCTCGGGCACGAGACCGAGTCGGTGCTGCTCGGCGTCCTCGGGCAGTTCCCGGGCGTCGTCGCGCGGGCGGCCGAGCTGCGCGAGCCCCACCGCGTCGCGCGCTACCTCGAGACCCTCGCCGGCGCCTACCACAAGTGGTACGACGCCTGCCGGGTGCGGCCGCAGAACGCCGACGAGGAGGTCACCGACCTGCATCGCACGCGGCTGTGGGTCAACGAGGCCACGCGCACCGTGCTGGCACGCGGGCTCGACCTGCTCGGGGTGTCGGCGCCGGAGCAGATGTAGTGCGCGCCCACGAGGCCGGCTCGCTGCACGCCGACGGCTACCTCGGCCCGGCGTGGCTGCGCGCCCCCCGCGACGTCAACGAGCTCGTGCCCCAGCTGTGGGCGTCGTCCGTACGTCGGCCGGCGGGCGGCGAGCTCACCGTCGCCGGGGTGCGTGTCGGTGACATCGCCCGTGACCACGGCACACCCGCCTACGTCCTCGACGAGGCAGACTTCCGTTATCGCGCAAGGGAGTTCAAGGACGCCTTCGACAGCGCGTTCGCCGACCTGTGCGGTGGCGCCGACGTCTACTACGCCGGCAAGGCCTTCATCTGCACCGAGGTCGCACGCTGGATCGCCGAGGACGGGCTGCACCTCGACACCTGCAGCGGCGGCGAGATGCTCGTCGGGTCGCGCGGCGGCGTGCCCGGCGAGCGGATGAACCTGCACGGCAACAACAAGAGCGACGCCGAGATCGCCCGAGCGCTCGACCTGGGGCTCGGGCGCATCGTCGTCGACTCCCTCGGCGAGATCGACCGCGTAGCCGATGCCGCTGCGGCGCGGGGCATGCGCGCCCCGGTGCTGCTGCGCGTCACCGTCGGCGTCGAGGCCCACACGCACTCCTACATCGCCACCGCTCACGAGGACCAGAAGTTCGGGCTGTCGCTCGCCGGTGGCGTGGCAGCCGCGGCGGTGGCGCGCACCCTCGCCCGTCCCGAGCTCGAGCTGCGCGGTCTCCACAGCCACATCGGCTCGCAGATCTTCGAGGTGGAGGGTTTCGAGGTGGCGGCTCGGCGGTTGCTCGCGCTGCACGCCCAGGTGGCGCGCGAGCACGGCGTCACGCTGCCCGAGCTCGACATCGGTGGTGGCTTCGGCATCGCCTACACCACCCAGCACGCCCCGATGCCGGTGCACGACCTGGCCACGGGCATGGCCGAGATCATCGGCCGCGAGTGCGCGTCGCTCGGGATCGACGTCCCGCGCATCTCGACCGAGCCGGGGCGTGCCATCGCCGGGCCCAGCACCTTCACGCTCTACACCGTCGGCACCGTCAAGGACGTCGGCCTCGACGGTGGCGGCGCGCGGCGCTACGTGTCGGTCGACGGCGGCATGAGCGACAACATCCGCACCGCTCTCTACGGCGCCGACTACTCCGCCACGCTCGCTGGCCGGGCCTCCGACACCGGCGGGGTGCTGTCGCGCGTGGTCGGCAAGCACTGCGAGAGCGGTGACGTCGTCGTCATGGACGAGTTCCTGCCGGACGACGTCGCGCCGGGCGACCTGCTCGCCGTCCCCGGCACCGGCGCTTACTGCCGCAGCATGTCCAACCAGTACAACCACGTCCCGCGGCCGCCGGTGCTCGCCGTGCGCGACGGCGAGGTGCGCGTGCTGGTGCGCCGCGAGACCGAGGACGACCTGCTCGCCCTGGACGTCGGGTGACCGGCCGGCGGGTCCGGATGCTGGACCGCGGCGCGACACCGATCCGCGCCACCGCCAGACTGCAGGGCCGCACCACCAGACCCACCGAGCCGACCACCGAAGGAGCCAGCGGTGCCCGACGCTAGGCCGCTGCGCGTCGCGCTGCTCGGCTGCGGCGTGGTCGGCACCGAGGTGGCGCGCCTGCTGACCTCGGGCGCCGACGAGCTCGCCGCCCGGGTGGGCGCGCCGCTCGAGCTGGTCGGGGTGGCCGTCCGCCGCCTCGGGCGCGACCGGACCGCCACCGGCGTCGACCCGTCGCTGTTCACCACCGACGCCGACGATCTCGTCACGCGCGCCGACCTCGTCGTCGAGGTCATCGGGGGCATCGAGCCGGCGCGCACGCTGCTGCTGCGGGCGATGAAGCACGGCGCGTCGGTCGTCACCGCCAACAAGGCGCTGCTCGCGCAGGACGGCCCCGTGCTCTACGCCGCGGCCGAGGCCGGCGGGGTCGACCTGTACTTCGAGGCCGCGGTGGCCGGCGCCATCCCGCTGATCCGGCCGGTGCGCGAGTCGCTCGCCGGTGACCGCGTGCAGCGGCTGCTCGGCATCGTCAACGGCACCACCAACTACGTGCTCGACCAGATGGACACCACCGGCGCCGGGTTCGCCGAGGCGCTCGAGTCCGCCCAGGCGCTCGGCTACGCCGAGGCCGACCCCACCGCCGACATCGAGGGCTTCGACGCCGCGGCCAAGGCCGCGATCCTCGCCTCGCTCGCCTTCCACACCCGCGTCCACGCCAGCGAGGTCTACCGCGAGGGCATCACCGAGGTCAGCGCCGCCGACATGGCCGCCGCCCGCGAGATGGACTGCGTCGTCAAGCTGCTCGCCATCTGCGAGCGCTCACCGGGCGCCGACGGCGCACCGGACGGCGTCACGGTCCGCGTCCACCCGGCGATGATCCCGCGGCGCCACCCGCTGGCCGGCGTCCGTGAGGCGTTCAACGCGGTGTTCGTCGAGGCGCAGTCGGCCGGCGAGCTGATGTTCTACGGCCGCGGCGCCGGGGGCGAGCCCACCGCCAGCGCGGTGCTCGGCGACCTCGTGACCGTCGCGCGGCACCGGGTCACCGGCGGGCGCGGACCTGGGGAGTCGGCGTACGCCGACCTCACCGTGCTGCCCATGGGGCAGACCCGCACCCGCTACCACGTGAGCCTCGACGTGACCGACCGTCCCGGCGTCCTCGCGCAGGTCGCGCAGGTCTTCGCCGGCCACGACGTCTCGATCGAGACGGTGCGCCAGCGGCTGCAGACCTCGGCCGACGGCAGCAGCCGAGCCCAGCTGGTCGTGGTGACCCACCGGGCCAGCGACGCCGCCCTGTCCGCGACCGTCGACGCCCTCGCCGGGCTCGACGTCGTGCAGGCCGTCGCCAGCGTCATGCGCGTCGAGGGGGAGTGAGCGTGGCCGGTCAGTGGCGGGGCGTCATCGAGGAGTACCGCGAGCGGCTGCCGGTCGACGCGTCGACCCCGGTCATCACGCTCGGCGAGGGCGGCACGCCGCTCGTGCCCGCGCGCCACCTGTCCGAGCTCACCGGCTGCCGGGTGCTCATCAAGGTCGAGGGCATGAACCCCACGGCCTCGTTCAAGGACCGCGGCATGACCATGGCGATCTCGCAGGCCGCCGCGCTCGGCGCCAAGGCCGTCATCTGCGCCTCGACCGGCAACACCTCGGCCTCGGCCGCCGCCTACGCCACTGCGGCCGGCATGACGTGCGGCGTGCTCGTGCCGGACGGCAAGATCGCGCTCGGCAAGCTGAGCCAGGCCATCGCCCACGGCGCGACGCTGCTGCAGGTCGACGGCAACTTCGACGACTGCCTGACCCTGGCCCGCAAGCTCGCCGAGGCCTACCCGGTCGAGCTCGTCAACTCCGTCAACCCGTTCCGCATCGAGGGGCAGAAGACCGCGGCGTTCGAGGTCGTCGACGTGCTCGGCGACGCCCCCGACGTCCACTGCCTGCCCGTCGGCAACGCCGGCAACATCACGGCGTACTGGAAGGGCTACGGCGAGTACACCCGCGACTCCGACCAGCCCGGCCCGGCGACGCGGACCCCCGCCATGTGGGGTTTCCAGGCGGCCGGGTCGGCGCCGATCGTGCTCGGCCACCCGGTCGACCAGCCCGACACCCTCGCGACCGCGATCCGCATCGGCAACCCGGCGTCCTGGCAGCAGGCGCTGCGGGCCCGCGACGACAGCGGTGGCCGCATCGACTCGGTCACCGACGAGCAGATCCTGCACGCCCACCGATGGCTCTCGAGCCGCGAGGGCGTTTTCGTCGAGCCCGCCTCTGCGGCGGGCGTGGCCGGGCTGCTGCAGGTGCACGCCGACGGGGGCCTGGCTCCCGGCCAGACGGTGGTGTGCACCGTCACCGGCCACGGGCTGAAAGACCCCCAGTGGGCCCTGCGCAACGCCGACGGCGGCGACGTCGAGCCGGTGCGCGTGCCCGTCGACGCCGTGACCGCCGCCGGGGCGCTCGGCCTGCAGGGGTGAGCGTGCCCGACGGCCGCGTCGCCACCGGCAGCGCGGCCGTCGTCGTCCCCGCCACCAGCGCCAACCTCGGCCCGGGCTTCGACTGCCTCGGCCTGGCACTCGGCCTGGTCGACGAGGTCGAGGTGTCGTCGACCGCCGCCGGGCCGGACGGGCCGACCGCCCACGTCAGCGTGCAGGGCGAGGGCGCGGGTGAGGTGCCGGGCGGCGAGGACCACCTGGTCGTGCGCACGCTGCGGGCCACGCTCGCCGCCGTTGGGCTCGCACAGCCCTCGCTGCGGCTGACCTGCCGCAACGCCGTGCCGCACGGCCGCGGGCTCGGGTCGTCCGCGGCGGCGACGGTCGCCGGCGTGCTGCTGGGCCGCGCGCTCGCCGGGGAGGCCGGCGCGGCGATGGACGACGCCGCCGTGCTCGCGCTGGCCACGACGTTCGAGGGGCACCCTGACAACGCGGCCCCGGCCCTGCTGGGCGGCGCGACCATCGCGTGGTGCGAGCCCGCGGGCGCGCGGGCGGTCGGGATCGACGTCCACCCCGACGTGGTGCCGCTCGTGCTCGTCCCAGCCGAGCGGCTGGCCACCCACCACGCCCGCTCGCTGCTGCCGCCCACCGTCCCGCACGCCGACGCCGCGACCAACGCGGGCCTCGCCGCCCTGCTCGTCCACGCGCTGGCGCACCGGCCCGACCTGCTGGCGACGGCGACCGCCGACAGGCTGCACCAGGAGCACCGTCGCCCCGCCATGCCCGCCACGCTCGCGGTCGTCGACCGGCTGCGCCACGCAGGGCTCGCGGCGGTCGTGTCGGGCGCCGGGCCGAGCGTGCTCGTGCTGTCCACCCGCGACCGCGAGCGGGCCGACACCGAGGTGGTGCAGCGTGCCGCCGCGGGTCGCTGGCAGCTGCTGGCCCCGGGCGTACGACGTCAACCGGCGCTGGTGCGCTGAACGGGTGGTGCGTCGAACCTGCGACGCGCAGCCGGCGTGGCGATCTTCGAACCGGGGTTCTCTCGCAGGCTGATGGTGTTACTCTGGCTGGGCGTCGAGGTTGAGAACGGTCGTTGCAGAAACCGGCACCGCCAACCCAGCGCACGCCACATCGCCGGCGGCCCTGTGCCCCGGCTGAGCCAGCCCGACGTCATCGCGGTCGCTTGACGACCGCCGTCGGGGCCTGCTCACAGCGTGGCAGCCCACGCCCCGGCACGTCGTGCCGCAGGCGTCGACCCCGCCCCGGCCTCTCCTGTGCCGGAGCGCGACGAGGGGGAAGGATCCTTCGTGACAGACACCACCGATCGAGTTGACGTGCCGGCACCGGCCGACACCGGCTCGACCCGCTCGGCCTCCGGCCTGAGCGCCAAGCGACTCCCCGAGCTGCAGGCCATCGCGGCCGGGCTCGGCATCAGCGGCACCGGCCGCATGCGCAAGAGCGATCTCGTGGCCGCCATCTCGGGCCGACGCCCGGGCTCGGCGCCCGGCGGCGACAGCGCCCCCACCTCCACCGCGTCGACCGAGGTCCCGCGACCCCGGGTCGACTCCGGCGCCGCCGCCGGGTCCGCCGCGCCGCCGGCCACCGCCTCCGCGCCGGCCGAGCGTGGCACTGCAGGCACGTCGTCCGACACCGCGGGCGACGCCCCCGGCCGGGGCGCTGACCGCCCCGAGCGCGACACCGGGGCCCGCGCCGACGCCCGAGCCGCGGACCGCGACGTCACGTCCGACAGCACCGCCGCGAGCCGAGCGCCCTCCAACGGCAGCCCGTCCAACGGCAGCCTCGCGAACGGCACGTCCGCCCCCGGCTCGGTCAACGGCACCGAGCAGGTCGCCGACAGCACCGAGCACTCCAACGGCAACCAGCACTCCAACGGCACCGAGCGCTCCAACGGCACCGAGCCCTCCAATGGCACCGAGCGCTCCAACGGCACCGAGCGCTCCAACGGCACCGAGCAGGCCTCGCAGCCCGTCGCTGGCGCTGAGCCCGGCGCCGCTGAGCCCGCGGCCCACGACCGCGCCCAGGACGGCGCCACCGGCGACCGGCAGCGCCCGGCGCGCGGCGACCGCGGTCGTGACCGCACTGAGCGTGCCGACCGCACCGAGCGTGCCGACCGGCAGGAGGCCCGCACCGACGGCCGACCCGACCGGCCGGACCGCCCCACCGCCGGCACCGACCGCACCACCAGCGAGCGCCCCGGCACCGACCGCACCGGCACCGGCGCCGAGCGCCCCACCACCGAGCGCACCGGCGCCGACCGGCCGGACCGCGCGGCCGAGCGCACCGAGGCCCGGCAGGACTCCCGCGGCGACAACCGTCCTGACGCGCGCAACGACCGGGGTGGTGACCGGTTCACCGCCGACGAGGACGACGAGTCCGGCGGCCGTCGCCGCCGGGGCCGTTACCGCGACCGCAAGCGTCGCGGCCGTGGCGGCGAGCTGGCCCCGCAGGTGCAGGTGCAGGGTGGCAACGACGACGTCGAGGTCAGCGACGACGACGTCCTGCTACCCGTGGCCGGCATCGTCGACGTGCTCGACAGCTACGCCTTCGTCCGCACGTCCGGCTACCTGCCCGGCCCGAGCGACGTCTACGTCTCGCTCAGCCAGGTCAAGAAGAACGGGCTGCGCAAGGGCGACGCGGTCACCGGCGCGGTCCGCCAGCCTCGTGACGGCGAGCCGCAGGGTCAGGGCGGTGCAGGCAACCGGCAGAACAAGTTCAACGCGCTGGTGCGCCTCGACACCGTCAACGGCATGTCGCCCGAGCAGGCCCGCTCGCGGGTCGAGTTCGGCAAGCTCACGCCGCTGTACCCGCAGGAGCGGCTGCGGCTCGAGACCGAGCCCGGCATCCTCACCACGCGCATCATCGACCTGATCACCCCGATCGGGAAGGGTCAGCGCGGTCTGATCGTCAGCCCGGCGAAGGCCGGCAAGACGCTCATCCTGCAGTCGATCGCCAACGCGATCTCGATCAACAACCCTGAGGTCCACCTCATGGTCGTGCTCGTCGACGAGCGACCGGAGGAGGTCACCGACATGCAGCGCGCGGTGAAGGGTGAGGTCATCGCCTCGACCTTCGACCGCCCGGCCGACGACCACACCACCGTCGCCGAGCTCGCGATCGAGCGCGCCAAGCGCCTGGTCGAGATGGGTCACGACGTCGTCGTGCTGCTCGACTCGATCACCCGCCTCGGCCGCGCCTACAATCTGGCGGCCCCGGCGAGCGGCCGGATCATGTCCGGTGGTGTCGACTCCAGCGCGCTCTACCCGCCGAAGCGGTTCTTCGGTGCGGCGCGCAACATCGAGAACGGTGGCTCGCTCACCATCCTCGCGACGGCGCTGGTCGACACCGGATCCAAGATGGACGAGGTCATCTTCGAGGAGTTCAAGGGCACCGGGAACATGGAGCTGCGGCTCGACCGGCGGCTGTCGGAGAAGCGCATCTTCCCGGCCGTCGACGTCAACCCGTCGGGCACGCGGCGCGAGGAGATCCTGCTCGGCCGCGAGGAGCTCGCCGTCTCCTGGAAGCTGCGCCGGGTGCTCACCGCGCTCGACTCCCAGCAGGCGCTCGAGCTGCTGCTCGACAAGATGAAGTCGACCAAGAGCAACACCGAGTTCCTCATGCAGGTGCAGAAGACGACGCCGGTCCCCGGCAAGTCCGAGGACTGACAACGCAGCAGCGCTTCGGCCCGGCCCCGTCGTAGGGGCCGGGCCGTCGCGCATGGCCCGGAATGTCGGGCCGCGCAGCACGGTTACGTCAGTGCGGCCGGTGTCTGGCACACTGGACCGCTGGCTCCGGTTCACGTCCGCGCACCCGCGCCGTGACGACCCGGCGGCCGACGACCCGAGGAGATTCGCGTGAAGAAGGACATCCACCCCACGTACGTCGACACCCAGGTGACGTGCAGCTGCGGCAACCGGTTCATGACCCGCAGCACCGCGACGTCCGGCAAGATCAGCGCCGACGTCTGCAGCGCCTGCCACCCCTTCTACACCGGCAAGCAGAAGCTCATGGACACCGGCGGCCGCGTCGCCCGGTTCCAGGCTCGCTACGGCAAGAAGGACGACGCGGCCAAGACCGCCGCGAAGTAGTTCGGCCCGGTGCCGGCGTCCCCTCGTGGGGGCGCCGGCACCGTCATGTCATTCACCCGCCCCCGCCGACCACCCCCAGCAGGGAGCCACCGTGCTCGAGAAGGCAGCCGCGCTGGTCGTCGAGCACCGTGAGCTCGAGGACCAGCTCGCCGACCCCGGCGTCCACGCCGACCAGGGCCTGGCCCGCCGGCTCGGCCGGCGCTACGCCGAGCTGACCCCGGTCGTCGCGGCGCACGGCGCCTGGGTGACCGCCAGCTCGGACGTCGAGGCGGCCACTGAGCTCGCCCGAGAGGACGCATCGTTCCGCGACGAGCTGCCTGCTCTCGAGGGCGTGCGTGACGACGCGGCCGAGCGGCTGCGCCGGCTGCTCGTGCCCCGCGACCCCGACGACGACCGCGACGTGATCCTCGAGGTCAAGGCCGGCGAGGGTGGTGAGGAGTCCGCGCTGTTCGCCGCCGACCTGGTGCGCATGTACCTGCGGTACGCCGAGCGCCACGGCTGGAGCACCCAGCTGCTCGACGCGACCCAGTCCGACCTCGGCGGCTACAAGGACGTGTCGGTCGCGGTGAAGTCGCGCGGCGCCCCGGCGTTGGGGGAGGGCGTGTGGTCGCGGCTGAAGTACGAGGGCGGCGTGCACCGCGTGCAGCGCGTCCCGGTCACCGAGTCGCAGGGCCGCATCCACACCTCGGCGGCCGGCGTCCTGGTGATGCCCGAGCCCGACGAGGAGGTCGAGCTCGACATCTCGCCGAACGACCTGCGCATCGACGTGTTCCGGTCGTCGGGCCCGGGCGGCCAGAGCGTCAACACCACCGACTCGGCCGTGCGCATCACCCACCTGCCGACCGGCACGGTGGTGTCGTGCCAGAACGAGAAGAGCCAGCTGCAGAACCGCGAGCAGGCCATGCGGATCCTGCGCGCCCGGCTGCACGCGCTCGCCCAGCAGCAGGCCGACGCCGAGGCCTCCGCCGCCCGGCGCAGCCAGGTGCGCACCGTCGACCGGTCCGAGCGCATCCGCACCTACAACTTCGCGGAGAACCGCATCAACGACCACCGCACCGGCTACAAGGCCTACAACCTCGACACCGTGCTCGACGGCGACCTCGACGCGGTCGTCGAGTCGGCGATCGCCGCCGACGAGGCCGCCCAGCTCGCGGCGACCGAGTGAGCGGCAGCGCCGCCGGCCCGGGTGAGCCGCTGGTCGTGGCGCTGCGCGAGGCCGCCCGACGGCTCGCGGACGCCGGGGTGCCGAGCGCCCGTCACGACGCCGAGGCGCTGGCCGCTCACGTGCTGGGCCGCAGCCGTGCCGACGTCGCGACGGCCGCGCTGCGCGGTGACGCCGCCCCGCTGGGTGAGCGGTTCGAGCTGCTGGTCGACGAG
This sequence comes from uncultured Actinomycetales bacterium, assembly GCA_964243295.1. Taxonomy (GTDB): domain Bacteria; phylum Actinomycetota; class Actinomycetes; order Actinomycetales; family Angustibacteraceae; genus CAXTEJ01. The sequence goes on from CAXTEJ010000022.1 coordinate 22,125, forward strand.
CGGGTGAGGCGGGTGCCGCTGCAGCACCTCACCGGCACCGCGCCCTTCCGCGACCTCGTGCTGGACGTCGGTCCCGGGGTCTTCGTGCCGCGCCCGGAGACCGAGTCGGTGGCCCAGCCGGCCGTCGTCGAGGCCCGCCGGCTGCTGTCCGCCGGGGAGCGGGCCGTCGTCGTCGACCTGTGCACCGGGTCGGGCGCCATCGCGCTCGCCGTGGCCACCGAGGTGCCTGGCAGCGAGGTGCACGGCGTCGAGCTGTCGGTCGAAGCCCACGCCTGGGCGCAGCGCAACGCCGACCGGTGGCACCCCGGCCTCGACCTGCGCGTCGGCGATGCCGCCACCGCGTTCCCCGACCTCGACGGCGCCGTCGACGTGGTGGTCAGCAACCCGCCCTACGTGCCGCCGGGCGCCGTTCCGGTCGACCCCGAGGTGCGCGACCACGACCCCGAGGTGGCGCTCTACGGCGGCGGTGAGGACGGCCTGCTCGTGCCCCGCCGCGTCGTCGTGGCGGCCGCCCGGCTGCTTCGGCCCGGCGGTCTGCTGGTGGTCGAGCACGCCGACGTCCAGCAGGACGCGCTGCTGCGGGCGCTCGGCCCGGCCACCTGGACGGGGCCGCAGGGCCACCGCGACCTGCTCGGGCGCCCCCGCTACGTGACCGCGCGCCGCGGCTGACGCCCTTCGGTCAATCCCGGCGGCCCGGACAGCCCCACGGCTGCCACACCGACGGGCAGAGGTGCTGGCCCACCCGCCGGCTGAGCACGGCCGCGCCTCGTGACGGCGACTTCTGCCCGCCGGAGCGGCGCTGACCGGCGGCGTCGGTCGTGTCGTGGCCCGTGCCAGGATGACCGCCGTGAGAACCATCAGGGTCGTGGACGACGAGACCCGGGTCAGCGGTGCCCGGCTGGCCGCTGACGCCGTCGCGCGCGGCGAGGTGGTCGTGCTGCCGACCGACACCGTCTACGGCGTGGGCGCCGACGCCTTCGACGCGCAGGCCGTCGCCGCCGTGCTCGCAGCCAAGGGCCGCGGCCGCAGCATGCCGCCACCGGTGCTGGTGCCGTCCGTGCGCACCCTGGACGGGCTCGCCACCGACGTCAGCGACGACGCGCGCGAGCTGATCGCCGCCTTCTGGCCCGGCCCCTTGACGCTCGTGTGCCGCGTCCAGCCCTCGCTGCGCTGGGACCTCGGCGACACCGCCGGAACCGTCGCGCTGCGGATGCCGCTGCACCGCGTCACCCTCGCGGTCCTCGAGCTGACCGGCCCGATGGCGGTCACGAGCGCCAACCGCACCGGCCAGCCCCCGGCCACGACCGCCGACGAGGCGGTCGAGCAGCTCGGTGACGCCGTGTCGGTCTACCTCGACGCCGGCCCCGCGCCGTCCGACGTGGCCTCGACGATCCTCGACGTCACCTCGGGCGCCCCCCGCGTGCTGCGCCAGGGGCCGATCGCCCTCGAGCGGCTGCGCCAGGTCGTGCCGGGCATCGAAGCGCCCTGACGTCGCGACAGCGCCGGGTCATCGCGACAGTGCCGTCTCGTCGGGCGGCGGGGGAGAGCTGGGTCGCTGCGCCCAGCCCGTAGAGTGCGAGCGCCGCCCGCGTCGACCACTGAGAGCGATCCCATGAGCCAGACCTACTACGGCCCCGACTTCGACGAGCTCAGCCGCGAAGACCCCGAGATCGCCGGCGTGCTGCTCGGCGAGCTCGACCGCCTGCGCGGCGGGCTGCAGCTGATCGCCAGCGAGAACTTCACCTCGCCCGCCGTGCTCGCGGCGCTCGGCTCGACGCTGAGCAACAAGTACGCCGAGGGCTACCCCGGGCGCCGGTACTACGGTGGCTGCTCGGAGGTCGACAAGGCCGAGGAGATCGGCATCGCCCGCGCGAAGGAGCTGTTCGGCGCCGATCACGCCAACCTGCAGCCGCACTCGGGCGCCAACGCCAACCTCGCGGCGTACGGCGCCTTCTGCACCCCCGGCGACACCATCCTCGCGATGAGCCTGCCCCACGGCGGCCACCTGACGCACGGCGCGAAGGTCAGCTTCAGCGGCAAGTGGTTCAACGCGGTGCACTACGGCGTCGACGCGACGACCGAGGACATCGACTACGACCAGGTGCGCTCGCTGGCGCGCGAGCACCGCCCGAAGATGATCATCTGCGGCGGCTCGGCCATCCCACGGCTCATCGACTTCGCGGCCTTCCGCGAGATCGCGGACGAGGTCGGGGCGATCCTCATGGTCGACGCGGCACACTTCATCGGCCTGGTCGCCGGCAAGGCGATCCCCAGCCCGGTGCCCTTCGCCGACGTCGTGACCTTCACGACCCACAAGGTCCTGCGCGGCCCGCGCGGCGGCATGATCGTCTGCAAGGCAGAGCACGCCGCCAAGATCGACAAGGCGGCCTTCCCGATGATGCAGGGCGGCCCGCTCATGCACGCCGTGGCCGCCAAGGCGGTCAACCTCAAGGAGTGCATGACCCCGCAGTACCAGCAGTACGCGCGCGAGGTCATCGCCAACGCGAGGGCGCTCACCGCCAGCCTCGCCGAGCAGGGCATGCGCCCGGTCACCGGCGGCACCGACACCCACCTCGCGCTGCTGGACCTCGCGGCCACCGGCGTCACGGGCAAGGACGCCGAGGCGCGCTGCGATGCCGCGGGCATCGTGCTCAACAAGAACGCCATCCCCAACGACCCGCAGCCGCCGAGCGTCGCCTCGGGCATCCGCGTCGGCAGCCCTGCGGTCACCACGCAGGGCATGGGCGAGGGGCAGATGAAGGAGATCGGCGAGCTCATCGGGCGGGCCGTCACCGCGACGGACGGCGACCCCGACCACCGGGTCGCGCGCGAGGTGCGTGCCGCGGTCACCGAGCTGGTCACGGCGTTCCCCGCCTACCCCCGCGGCTGAGGCCCCGGTGACGGCTCGAGCAGGGGAGGCCGCGCGGTGCGCGAGTACCTGTTCGTCCTGATCTTCGCCGCGGCGGTCACCTACCTGCTGACGCCGCTGGTGCGCACGCTGGCGGTCCGCTTCGGAGCGCTCACCGCGGTCCGCGACCGCGACGTGCACCGGGTGCCGACGCCGCGCCTCGGCGGCACCGCGATGTTCGTGGGCTTCGCCGTCGCCCTGCTCGTGGCGTCGCGGCTGCCACGGCTGTCGGCGCTGTTCGACGGCTCGAGCGACCTGCAGGCCGTGCTCGTCGGCGGCGGCCTGGTGTGCCTGCTGGGGGTCGCCGACGACATCTGGGGCCTGGACGCCGTCACCAAGCTGGCGGGCCAGGTGCTGGCCGCCGGGGTCATGGCCGCGCAGGGGGTGCAGCTGCTGTCGCTGCCGGTCTTCGGCGTCACGCTGCTGCCCACGCCGGTCATGGTGACGATCACCGTGCTGGTCGTGGTGGTCACGATGAACGCCGTGAACTTCGTCGACGGGCTCGACGGGCTCGCTGCGGGCATCGTCGGCATCGCGGCCATCGGCTTCTTCGCCTACGCCTACTCGATCTCCAAGGACTCGGGCAACGGCGTGTTCTCCATCGCCTCGCTGGTCGCCGTGGCGCTCATCGGCTGCTGCGCGGGTTTTCTGCCCCACAACTTCAACCCGGCCCGCATCTTCATGGGCGACAGCGGCTCGATGCTGCTGGGGCTGCTGCTGTCGGCCGCCACCATCTCGCTGGTCGGCAACGTCGACCCCAACAGCCTCGGGCCGGTGGGCGACACCGCCGTCATCGGCGGTGGCACCTCGGCCCTCGGTGCGGTGGCCGACCCGACGCCCGAGCTGCTGCTGCTGTTCCCGGTGCTCATGCCGGTCGCGGTGCTGGTCGTGCCGCTGCTCGACCTGGTGCTGGCCATCGTGCGGCGCACGCGCGCCGGCCGTCGTCCGTGGCACCCCGACGCCCAGCACCTGCACCACCAGCTGCTCTCGATCGGGCACAGCCACCGCGGCGCCGTCGTCGTGCTCTACCTGTGGACCGCCCTGGTCGCGTGGGGCGTCGCCGGCTTCGCGCTGCTGCCGGTGGTCTACGCCGTCGTCCTGGCCGCGACCCTGCTCGGGCTGGCCGTGACCCTGATGGTGCTCGGCCCGCGGTCCCCGAGCACGCCGGTGCGCTTGTGATAACGTTCACAAGCGCTCAGGACACGTCAACGGCTGGTCAAGAGGGGTGGCGTCGGACCTCTAGGCTGGGCGTCGCCCGCCCGCCGAGCGGACGACCGCGAGCCCCCTCGTGAGGCCCCCGGCCGGCACCACCCGCAGCACCCGCACCTGTCACCGACGCCTCGACGAGGAGACCGCCGCATGGCTGGCCAGGAAGCACGTCCGAGGCACGACCACGGGGCACGCGAGCAGTTCGCGGCACTGCTGTCCGGCTCGGTGTGGCCGACCGTGGTGATGGCCGTCGTCGCGACCGTGGTCGGCGCCCTGGTCGATGTGCAGGCCGCCTGGTCCGCCGCCCTCGGGGGCGTGCTCGTGCTGGTCTTCTTCTCGCTCAGCCTCGTCGTGATGCGCCAGACGGCCCACCTGGAGCCGACGCTCGTCATGGCGGTCGTGCTCGCCGCCTACACCGCGAAGATCCTCGCGCTCGCGCTCGCCCTGCTGCTGCTCCACGACGCCAGCTGGGTCGACAGCCGTGCCCTGGGCCTCGCGGTGGTCGTGTGCACCATCGTGTGGCTGGGCTTCGAGATGCGCGCCTTCACCCGCCTGCGCACGTTGGTCGCCCCCGGCATCGAGGATGGCATCGAAGACGGCTCCGAGCGCGGCGCCACGACCGGGACCGCGGCATGAGCCGCCGGGAGGACCACCGTGACCGATCCGACCGGCCCCACCGACGCCCCGCGGCCACCGGCCGTCCCGACCTCGCCGACGTCGTCCGACCCCGACGCGGGGCACGAGGGGCTGTCGGAGTCGGCGGCGTGGAACATCACCGCAACGATGATGTCCGGGCTGCTGGGCTTCGGGGTGCCCGGCTGGCTCGTCGCCCGCTGGACGGGTTGGGAGTGGGTCACCGGCGTAGGGCTCGTGCTCGGCATGGCGCTCGCCTTGACCATCGTGTGGTTCCGGTACGGTACGTACCGCCCGTGACCTTCAGCGTCGTCGGCACGGCCCCAGGCTCCACGTCCCGACCCCCGATCCCCACCCTGCCGTTCGTCACCACGGCGCCGCTCGCGGCGTGCCACCTGGAGGTAGTGCTGTGAGCTTGGTCGCCGTCGGCGAGGAGAGCTTCGTCCCTCCGGGCCTCGAGGACTTCTGGCAGCCGTACGTCGGTGACGGGTCCTTCGCCATCACGCGCCCGATGACGCTCATGGTGTTCTCGACCGTCCTCATCGTCGCCGGGATGCTGTTCCTGACCAAGAAGCTCTCGGTCGTCCCCGGCAAGTCGCAGATGGCGACCGAGGGCGTCTACGGCCTCGTGCGCAACTCGGTCGCCCGTGACCTGATCGGCAGCAAGGACTTCCTGCGCTACACCCCACTGCTGTTCGCGATGTTCGTGCTGATCTTGGTCAACAACCTGTTCGGCGTCATCCCGTTCATCCAGTACCCCACGATGGCGCGCATCGGCTTCCCGCTGGCCCTCACCCTCGTCGTCTACCTGACGTACCTCGGGATCGGCATGCGACGCAAGGGCGTGTGGGGCTACATCAGGAGCCTGGTGCCTCCGGGCCTGCCCAGCTGGATCGTCCCGCTGTTCTTCTTCCTCGAGCTGCTGACGTTCTTCTTCACCCGGCCCGTGACGCTGGCTCTTCGACTGTTCGGCAACATGTTCGCCGGCCACCTGCTGCTGCTGCTGATGACGCTCGGCGGCGAGTACATGCTGCTGCACGGCGGCCCGGCGCTGAAGGTCATGTCGATCGGCCCGTTCGCGATGAACTTCGTGCTGACGATCTTCGAGCTGCTGGTCGAGTTCCTGCAGGCCTACATCTTCACGCTGCTCGCCGCGCTCTACATCGCCGGCTCCCTCGCCGACGAGCACTGACCTCCCCGGCCCTTCGCTCTACCGTGCGGGACATACCCGCAGCGGCACACACAGAGATGAGAGAAAAATGCGTGGTTCCCTCGCGATCGTCGGCTACGGCCTCTCGGCCATCGGCCCGGGCATCGGTGTCGGGCTGATCTTCGCCGCCTACATTAACGGCGTCGCGCGTCAGCCCGAGGCTCGCGGCATGCTGCAGCCCATCGCCTTCCTCGGCTTCGCGCTCGCCGAGGCGCTCGCCATCTTCGGCATCGCGCTCGCCTTCGTCTTCGCGGACTAGTCAGCACCTCACCGAAGGAGGAACCATGTCCTTCTCGACAGCCGTCATCGCAGCGGCCACGGAGGAGAGCGGCTACGCCGAGCGGGCCCCGATCATCCCGCACCCTGGCGAGCTGATCGTCGGTCTGATCTGCTTCGCCATCATCGTGTGGCTCATGTACACGAAGGTCGTACCGCGGCTGGAGACCGTCTACGCCGAGCGTCGCGCGCTCATCGAGGGCCAGATCGAGCAGGCCGACAAGGCCAAGGCGGAGGCTGACGCCGCTCTCGAGCAGTACCGCGCGCAGCTCGCCGACGCCCGTGGTGAGGCCACGCGCATCCGCGAGGACGCGCGGGCGCAGGGCGCGCAGATCCTGGCGGAGATGCGCACCCAGGCGCAGGCCGAGGCCACGCGCATCACCGAGCAGGCGACCGCCCAGATCGAGGCCGAGCGTCAGCAGGCCGTCGTCCAGCTGCGGGGTGAGGTCGGTCGCCTGGCGATGGACCTGTCCGCGCGCGTGGTCGGCGAGTCGCTCGAGGACGAGGCGCGTCAGCGTCGCACCGTCGAGCGGTTCCTGGTCGAGCTGGAGGCCTGATGCAGGGCACCAGCCGCGGTTCGTTCGCCGCCGGGCAGGAGCGCCTCGAGGCGCTGCTGTCGGCGCCGGGCACCGACCGCGCCGCCGTCGGCGACGCGCTGTTCGCGGTGACGGGCGTGCTCGACTCCAGCGTCTCGCTGCGCCGGGCGCTCACCGATCCCTCGCGTGACGGCGAGGCCAAGGCCGGGCTGGTCGCGAGGCTGCTCGGCGGCAAGGTCGACGGCTCGGTCGTCGACCTCGTCTCCGGGCTGGCCCGGTCGCGCTGGGCGCAGTCCCGCGACCTCGGCGACGCGCTCGAGCTCTACGCGGTGACGGCCGTCATCGCCGGCGCCCAGGCGGCCGGCGAGCTCGACCGTGTCGAGGACGAGCTGTTCCGGTTCCGGCGCACGGTCGACGCCGACGTCGAGCTGCGCTCGGCTCTCACCGACCGCACGGCGAGCGGCGACCGCAAGGCCGCCCTGGTCTCGCAGCTGCTCGAGGGCAAGGTCGCGCCCGTCACGCTGCGTCTCGCGCGGCAGGCGGTGCTCGCCGCGCGTGGGCTGCGCTTCGACGCGGTCCTCGAGGAGTACGGCGAGCTGGCGGCCAAGCGCCGCGAGGAGCTGGTGGCCCACGTCGTGGTCGCCCTGCCGATGGAGGAGGCGCACCGCGAGCGGCTGAGCCAGGCGCTCTCGCAGCAGTACGGCAAGCCGGTCCACCTCAACGTCGACGTCGACCCCGACGTCATCGGCGGCGTCCGCGTCGAGATCGGTGACGAGGTCATCGACGGGACCATCGCGCGCCGCCTGGACGACGCACGGCGACGCATCACGCGCTGACACCTGCGCCGTCGGCGCAGCGCCGGAAGAACGACTGCACGGCACGAGTTGATTCCAGGTGGACACCCCGGGCAGCGGGGGATCCGCCTGCAGGACCCATCGGCACGAGCGATCCGAACCGATCGCACAGAGCACAGGAAGCAGGGACGACCATGACGGAGCTCACGATCCGTCCGGACGAGATCCGGGACGCACTGGACAGCTTCGTGCAGTCCTTCGAGCCGGGCGCAGCCGCCCGTGACGAGGTGGGCCGCGTCACCGAGGCCGGCGACGGCATCGCGCGCGTCGAGGGCCTGCCCTCCGTCATGGCCAACGAGCTGCTCCGCTTCCAGGACGGCACCCTCGGGCTCGCGCTGAACCTCGACGTCCGCGAGATCGGCGTCGTCGTCCTCGGCGAGTTCTCGGGCATCGAGGAGGGCCAGGAGGTCACCCGCACCGGCGAGGTCCTGTCGGTCCCCGTCGGCGACAACTTCCTGGGCCGCGTCGTCGACCCGCTGGGGACGCCGATCGACGGCCTCGGCGACATCGTCCCCGACGCGCGCCGCGCGCTGGAGACCCAGGCCGCCTCGGTCGTCGAGCGCAAGTCCGTGCACGAGCCGATGCAGACCGGCATCAAGGCCATCGACGCCATGACCCCGATCGGCCGCGGCCAGCGCCAGCTGATCATCGGTGACCGCCAGGTCGGCAAGACCGCTGTCGCGATCGACACGATCATCAACCAGAAGCAGTTCTGGGCGACCGGTGACCCGACCAAGCAGGTCCGCTGCATCTACGTCGCCATCGGCCAGAAGGGGTCCACCATCGCCGCCGTCCGCGGCGCCCTGGAGGAGGCCGGCGCCCTGGAGTACACGACGATCGTCGCGGCTCCGGCGTCCGACCCGGCCGGGTTCAAGTACCTCGCGCCCTACACCGGCTCGGCCATCGGCCAGCAGTGGATGTACGACGGCAAGCACGTCCTCATCGTGTTCGACGACCTGTCCAAGCAGGCCGAGGCCTACCGCGCCGTGTCGCTGCTGCTGCGCCGCCCGCCGGGCCGCGAGGCCTACCCCGGCGACGTCTTCTACCTGCACTCCCGGCTGCTCGAGCGCTGCGCCAAGCTGTCCGACGCGCTCGGCGCCGGCTCCATGACGGGCCTGCCGCTCATCGAGACCAAGGCCAACGACGTCTCGGCCTACATCCCGACCAACGTCATCTCGATCACCGACGGGCAGATCTTCCTCGAGTCCGACCTGTTCAACGCCAACCAGCGCCCCGCGGTCAACGTCGGTGTGTCGGTGTCGCGGGTCGGCGGCGCTGCCCAGACCAAGGCCATGAAGGCGGTCTCGGGCCGGCTCAAGATCGACCTCGCGCAGTTCCGCGCCCTCGAGGCGTTCGCGATGTTCGCGTCCGACCTCGACGCGGCCTCCCGCCAGCAGCTGTCCCGTGGCCAGCGGCTCATGGAGCTGCTCAAGCAGGGCCAGTACTCGCCCTTCCCGATGGAGGAGCAGGTCGTCTCGATCTGGCTCGGCACCACCGGCAGGCTCGACGACGTGGCCGTCTCCGACGTCCGACGGTTCGAGTCCGAGCTGCTCGAGCACCTGCGCCGCTCGAGCCAGGTGCTGCAGACCATCCGCGAGACCGGCAAGTTCGAGGACGACACCGCGTCGACGCTCGAGCGCGAGGTCGCCGAGTTCGCCAAGACCTTCGGCGACGGCACGGACGGCAGCGTCCAGTCCGGTCACGAGGAGAACACGGCCCTCGACGACGCGGACGTCGACCAGGAGCAGATCGTCCGGCAGCGGCGCGGCGCCTCCGCCGTCTGACCGTCCCACCGCGGCCACACACCGAGCACGACTGACGAAGGACGGCAGCATGGCAGCCTCGCAGCGGGTCTACCGCCAGCGGATCAACTCCACGACGTCGATGAAGAAGATCTTCAGCGCCATGGAGCTGATCGCCACCTCCCGGATCACGCGCGCCCGCTCGGCGGTCCAGGCGTCGACCCCGTACGCGCGTGCCATCACCCGAGCCGTGTCGGCGGTGGCGACGTTCTCCCACACCGACCACCCGCTGGTGACCGAGAAGGCCGAGGTGCGACGGGCCGCGATTCTGGTGATCACGGCTGACCGCGGCATGGCGGGTGCCTACTCGGCTAACGCCACCAAGGAGGCCGAGCGGCTGACCCAGCGGCTGCGCGAGCGGAACATCGAGGCGGTCCCGTACGTCGTCGGCCGCAAGGCCGCCGCCTACTACCGCTTCCGTCGCCGCGAGGTCGCGCAGGAGTGGACGGGCTTCACCGAGGCGCCGTCGTACGACGACGCCAAGGAGATCGGCGACGTGCTCGTCGAGCAGTTCCTGAAGGGGTCCGAGGACGGCGGGGTCGACGAGATCCACGTCGTCTTCACCCGGTTCGTCAACATGGTCACCCAGGAGCCCGACGTCCTGCGGCTGCTGCCGCTCGAGGTCGTCGAGGGCGAGGAGGCACCGGCGGCGAGCGACGTCCTGCCGCTCTACGAGTTCGAGCCGAGCGCCGAGGCCGTGTTCGACGCGCTGCTGCCGCGCTACATCGGCAGCCGCATCTACAACGCGCTGCTGCAGGCGGCGGCCAGCGAGCACGCCGCCCGACAGCGGGCCATGAAGTCGGCGTCCGACAACGCCCAGGACCTCATCCGCCTGTACACCCGGCTGGCCAACCAGGCCCGTCAGGCAGAGATCACCCAGGAGATCAGCGAGATCGTCGGCGGGGCCGACGCGCTGGCCTCCGCCGGAGCCGAGAGCTGAGGAAGAGACGAACATGACCGCCACTGCCACCGAGACCTCCCACACCGGTTCGGCCGGTACCGGGCGCATCGCCCGCGTCATCGGCCCGGTCGTCGACATCGAGTTCCCGGCCGACTCGATGCCGGAGATGTACAACGCCCTCGAGATCGACTTCGAGCTGGGCAGCGAGAGCCGCACGCTCGTCCTCGAGGTCGCCCAGCACATCGGCGACAACCTCATCCGCGCCATCGCCATGAAGCCGACCGACGGACTGGTGCGCGGCACGGCCGTGCGCGACACCGGCAAGGGCATCAGCGTGCCCGTCGGTGACGTGACCAAGGGCCACGTCTTCAACGCGACCGGCGACTGCCTCAACCTCGAGCCGGGCGAGACCCTCGAGGTCACCGAGCGCTGGCCGATCCACCGCAAGGCCCCGGCCTTCGACCAGCTCGAGTCCAAGACCGAGATGTTCCAGACCGGCATCAAGGTCATCGACCTGCTGACGCCCTACGTGCTCGGCGGCAAGATCGGCCTGTTCGGCGGAGCCGGCGTCGGCAAGACCGTCCTGATCCAGGAGATGATCGCCCGCGTCGCCCGCGACCACGACGGCGTGTCGGTGTTCGCGGGCGTCGGTGAGCGCACCCGTGAGGGCAACGACCTCATCGAGGAGATGACCGAGTCGGAGGTCATCGGCCAGACCGCCCTGGTCTTCGGCCAGATGGACGAGCCGCCGGGCACCCGGCTGCGCGTCGCCCTGTCGGCGCTGACCATGGCCGAGTACTTCCGCGACGTCCAGAACCAGGACGTGCTGCTGTTCATCGACAACATCTTCCGGTTCACCCAGGCCGGTTCGGAGGTGTCGACGCTGCTCGGGCGCATGCCGTCCGCCGTGGGCTACCAGCCGACGCTGGCCGACGAGATGGGGGTGCTCCAGGAGCGCATCACCTCGACCCGCGGCCACTCGATCACCTCGATGCAGGCGATCTACGTGCCCGCCGACGACTACACCGACCCGGCGCCGGCCACGACGTTCGCCCACCTGGACGCCACCACCGAGCTGTCGCGTGACATCGCCTCGCTCGGCATCTACCCGGCCGTCGACCCGCTGTCGTCCACCTCGCGCATCCTCGACCCGCGCTACATCTCCAGCGAGCACTACAACACCGCGGTGCGCGTCAAGCAGATCCTGCAGCGCAACAAGGAGCTGCAGGACATCATCGCCATCCTCGGCGTCGACGAGCTGTCGGAGGAGGACAAGACGCTGGTCAACCGCGCGCGTCGCATCCAGCGCTTCCTGTCGCAGAACACCTACGTCGCCAAGCAGTTCACCGGCATCGAGGGCTCCACGGTCCCGCTCGACGAGACCGTGGACGCCTTCACGAAGATCGCGGACGGCGAGTACGACCACGTCGCCGAGCAGGCCTTCTTCATGTGCGGTGGCCTCGAGGACGTCGAGCGCAACTGGAGCAACATCCAGAAGTCGCTGTAGTCCCAGCTCGTTCGGCCCAGGGCCGGCACCCGGCGCGTCGTCACCACGTGACGCCCGGGTGTCGGCCCTCGCGCACCCCGCCGTGATCATGCAGCTCCGGCCCGCTAGTACGCGCACCCCGCCGTGATCATGCAGCTCCGGCTCGCTCCTGCGCCCCACCCCGCCGCAGTGCCGTCGTCCGTCACCACGCGCACCCTCACCGTGCCTCGACGAGGCGACACGGTCGCGACGCCGGGCGAGGCCGAGCAGCGCAGGACGCGGTACCCGGCACCAGCCGGCCCCGCGGGGCGCTCCCCCAGGTCTGCTCGTGCCCGACCGGCCACTCGGGCTCGACGACATCCTGGAGCACGAGGCCGGCGGCGACGATGCCCATCTTGACGCTCCTGCGGCCCGCCGCCACAGCCCGGAATCGCATGATCACGGCAGGTGGGGCGTGGGCGGGCCGGAGTTGCATGATCACGGCGGGGTGGGGGCGTGGGCGGGCCGGAGTCGCATGATCATGGCGGAGTGGGGGCGTGGGCGGGCCGCAGCTGCATGATCACGGCGGGGGCGCTGACCCGGAAATGGACCCAGCCGATGACGCCGGGGAGCGTGGTGCCGGCTGGATTCACCTCGCCGCCTGCAACCGGGAGCAGCGTCGCCTCAGGGGCACATCGATGCGACGGCCCGGTCCTTGCCGGCGGCCTTCGCCGCGTAGAGGGCCAGGTCGGCTTGGGCGAGCAAGTCGGCCGACTTGCGCGTGGCGGCGCCGGGGATCCAGGTGGACAGTCCGACCGAGACGCTGAGTGGCCAGTCGCCGGCCTGCCGGACGGTCGTGCGACGGATCGCTGCGACGAGTCTGTTGGCGACCACGAGCGCGCCGTCGCTGTCGATACCCGGCAGGACGACGGTGAACTCCTCGCCGCCGAATCGAGCGAGGACATCCCCGGCGCGTTGCAGCGAGCTGGCCAGGGCTCGGGCGACGCTGCAGAGGGCGGCGTCGCCCACCAGGTGGCCGAAGGTGTCGTTGAACGCCTTGAAGTCGTCGATGTCGATCATCGCGACCGACAGCGGTTCCCCCGCGCGCGTGCAACGACGCCACTCGCTGCGCAGGGCCTGGTCGAAGGCGCGGCGGTTCGGGACGCCGGTGAGGGCGTCGCTCATGACCATGCGGAGCATCTGCTCCTCCATGGCCTTCTCGGCGGTGATGTCGAGCACGAGCCCGACAGCCCGGGCCGGTCTCCCGCGCCGGTCACGGTCCAGGACCTTGCCCCGCAGGGACAGGTGGCGCGCTGCTTCGTCCTGCCCGACGCGGAGCTCGACCTCGGTGGCACCGACCTCGAGCAGCTCCTGCAACGCGCTCAGCAGGCGGCTCGCGTCGTCGGGGTGGACCGCGGCTGCGAGGGCCTGGGCGTTCGCGGGCAGGGCCTGCGCCGAGACCGCGAGGACGTCGGCCGCCTGGGGCTCCCAGGTGAACACTCCCCGGCGCACATCGAGATCCCACAGCGCGGCGACCGTCTGGCCGAGGGCGAGGTCGAGGCCGGTGCGCAGGTGCAGGCTCTTGGCCAGGAGCAGGTGGAACTGCGTGGTGTCGCGACCCGAAGCCCACCACAGGTCGCTGCCGGGCAGCGGGCGCGCCACCCACTCCAGGTGGACGGTGCCCCCGTCCTGCTGCACGAAGCGGTTGTCGAGCAGCACCTCGGCGGCACCAGCCTCCAACGCGGCCAGCGCTGCCACGACCGCGGCCAGGTCGTCGGGATGGACGAGCTCCAGCAGCGAACGGTCCTGAGCCTCGCCGGTGCTGAGGCCGAGCAGGGTGGCGAAGGGCTCGTTCACCTCGCGCAGGTGCCCGTCCAGCCCGGCGACGGAGAACAGCTCGACCTCCAGCGCGTGCGACACGGACCGGACATCAGGCGGCGACGTCTCAGCCGACGCCCCCGACGCCTGGGGTCGCGGTGTCTCGGGCAGCGTCTGGGAGACGGCGATCACCGGACGCGGTTCTTGGCGTACAGCTTCAGGAGGGTCTGCGCCACGCTCGCGTTGGTGACGAGGTCGGGGTTCACCAGCGGGTAGTCGGTGGCCGGGGTGAAGCCGTCCAGCTCCTCGGCGAGGTCCTCGTCGTCGACGTGCTCGAAGCCCATCGTCCAGTCCGGGAACAGCGGCGCGAAGACGTCGGCGTCCATCAGCAGCCGCAGGTTGGCGTGCCGGTCGTCGGCGCCGATCCGGGCGTACGTCTGCTGCAGGGCGACCGCGTCGCCCTCCAGCACCTGCAGGAAGCTCTGGCTGCTGTAGAGGAGCATGCCGCTCAGGCCGACCTTCGCGTTGTTGCGCCGGGACACCTCGAGCAGCTGCACGAGCTCATCCGGGCTCACGTCGTGGGTCGCCTGGCTGCAGTAGATGACACGCTTCACAGCGGCTCCGTGTCTTCGAGATCTCGGGATCTGGCGCGGCGCGCGAACCGCACCGCTGCGGTGTCCATCGGTCGCGGGTCCTCGACCTTGAGCGCGACCTCCAAGGCCTCGAGCGCCGGCGCGAGCCTGGCAGGGTGTCGCCGACGCGGGACCGGCTCCGACCCGCCGTCATCGACGGGCTGCCGGACGCGGCTGCGGTCATGACCGGGTCGTCACGGGCCGCCAGCGCCGAGCCGAGGAAGCGGTGCAGCCGCTCACGACCGGTCGGCGACATCAGGCAGCTGGCGGCAGGATGTCAAGGTCTGGTCGTCGTGTGCCGAGGGACCAGTCGAACCAACCGCTGCGGGGGGACCAGACTGTGCTGACGCTGCTGTACGTGGAGGATGAGCCCTCCGACGCGCTGCTGGTCACCAGGCTGCTGCAGCGCCGGGGCGGGGTCACCTTGCACGTCGCCCGCTCCGGGGCACGAGGGCTCCAGCTCGCGAGAGACGTCCGACCGGACGTCGTCCTGCTCGACCTGCACCTGCCTGACCTGCCCGGGGAGACCGTCCTGCACCGCCTCCGGGCGCTTCCCGGTCTCACCGCGACACCGGTCCTGGTGCTGAGCGCCGACGCGTCCGCCGCACGTGTCGAGCGGCTTCGCGCCGCGGGGGTGACCGCCTACCTGACCAAGCCGCTGGACGTGGCGGGCTTCTTCGCCCATCTCCGCGCCCTGGAGTCCGTGCGCCCGGCAGGGCCTGCGGGTGACCGCGAGCGCCACGAGCCGCCCGTCGAAGGCGCCCTGACCGGATCCCCGGCATGACCCCTCCTGGGCTGACGGCGCCGGCCGCCCACCCAGGTTCGCGGATCGTGGTCGTGGACGACGAGCAGGCGAACCTCGACCTGTTGGACCGCGTCCTCGCCCGCCAGGGGTACCGGCACGTCGTCCTGACCACCGACCCGCGGTGGCTGCTCCACCACCTCGACGACCTCGCACCGGACCTGATCGTGCTCGACCTGCACATGCCCGACATGGACGGCTTCGAGGTGCTCCGACGGCTCGGGACCGCCGTCCCCGCCGCCGACTTCGTCCCTCAGCTCGTGGTCACCGCCGACTCCACGGTCACCACCCGGCGGACCGCTCTGGCCCTCGGGGCGCACGACTTCCTCACCAAGCCCATCGACGTCACGGAGACCGCGCTGCGCGTCGCCAACCTGCTGGCGACCCGGATGCTCCACGTCCGCCTGCGCGAGCAGAACCAGCACCTCGAGGAGCAGGTGCACACCCGCACCCAGCAGCTCCAGCTGGCCCACACCGGGCTGGTGCAGCGGCTCGCGCTGGTGGGCGAGTACCGCGACGACGTCACCTCCGAGCACGCCGTCCGCGTCGGCGTCGCCGCCCACCGGCTCGGGACGGCCCTGGGCCTGTCCGCCGCCGAGGCTCGCCTGGTCGGCGAGGCGGCCCCGCTGCACGACATCGGCAAGGTCGGCATCCCGGACGCCATCCTGCTCAAGCGCGGTCCGCTGACACCCGCCGAGTTCGAGACGATCAAGGGCCACGCTGCCGCCGGCGCGCACATCCTGGCGGGCGGGGAGTCCGAGCTGCTGCGCCTCGCCGAGCAGGTCGCCCTCACCCACCACGAGCGCTGGGACGGGACGGGCTACCCCCAGGGGCTGGTCGGCGACGCGATCCCCCTGGCGGGGCGCCTGGTCGCCATCGTGGACGTGTTCGACGCCCTCACCAGCGAGCGGCCCTACAAACGGGCCTGGACGCTGGACCGGGCGGCTTCGCACCTGCACGCAGACCGTGCCCGGCACTTCGACCCCGAGCTGCTCGACGTCTTCCTCAGCGGCCTCGGCGACGTGGGTCAGTCACCGGCAGTCGCCTCGCCAGCCGTCGGCTGCGCCGCGGACGGCAGCGCGACGGTGAACGTGGAGCCGGTCCCGGGGCGGCTGTCCACCTCCAGCTGACCGCCCATCGCCGCGACGAGGGCCTGGCTCACGACCAGGCCCAGACCGTTGCCGGGGATCCCCCGCTGCGCGGCGCCCAGGCGCTCGAACGGAGTGAAGAGGCGTTCCAGCTCGGAGACCGTCATGCCGGGACCGGTGTCAGAGACGGCGAGCCGCACGGCGTCGGGGGTGCGGGTGACGCCGACCTCGATCCGGCCACCGTCAGGGGTGTACTTCACGGCGTTCGACAACAGGTTGAGCAGCACCTGCCGCAGCCGCGCCTCGTCCGCCACCACGACCGCTCCCGGCTGCTCGCGCCGGTCGTGCACCACCAACGACCGCGACGCGACGAGCGGGGCCATCATCGTCAGCACCTCGGCCACCAGCGGTCCGACCGGCACGGGGCCGAGCTCCAGGTTCAACCCGCCGGCCTCGATCCGCCCGATGTCGAGGAGCTCGTCGACCAGGCCCACCATCGACCGGCCCGCGCGCAGGATCTGCTCCACGGACTCGCGCGTCTGCGGCTGCTCGGCATCGAGCTCCAGCAGCTGGGCGAACCCGAGGATGGCATTGAGCGGCGTCCGCAGCTCGTGACTCATCCGTGACAGGAACGTGCTCTTCTCCTGGCTGGCTGCTGCCAGCACCTGCTGCTCTCGCCGCCCCACCGCCTCCACCCGCCGGACCATGCCTGCCAGCAGGGCGTCGGAGGCCCGTGCTGCCTCCAACGCCGTAGGAGGACGGCGGCCGGCCGCCGTGAGCACGGCGGCCACCTCGTCGGCCCGGTCGGGCGCAGTGCGCCGCACGCCCGCCACGACGACCTGCGCCGCGGTCGCCGCGACGTGAGGGTCCAGGCTCCACACCACGTCGAACACCCGCTCGGCCTCGCGAACCGGCGCCTGTGCCGCCGAGTGAGCGTCGCCGTCCAGCCCGCACAGCGTGATCGCCAACCCCGGGCCCACCGCGAGGACGAACCACTCCTGGGCCAGCGGGTCACCGGTGCGCAGCCGCAGCCCGACGTGGTCGACCGCCGACCCAGCCGGGGGCTCCTGCCCGGCGAACACCGCCATCACGTCGTGGTCGTCGGACAGCTGCACGTAGCGGTTGCGCTCGCCCGCCCAGTAGCGGCCGTGCTGGAAGCCCGACACCAGGACGCACCGTTCCGGGTGGGCATACACCAGGGTCTCGATCAGGTGGCTCGTGGCCACCAGCGTCGACTTGGTCACGGACAGGGTCGCGATGTCGGGGTCCGCAGCCCGGAGCCGGTCGAAGAGCGAGCCCTCGACCGGCAGCCGCCCCGCTGGTGGGATGCGAGTCATGGCTCCTGTCTAGCAGGGGCTGGCCCAGGCACACGGGCGGGCTTCCCGCTCGTACGGCGGCAGCGGGGTGACCGAGTAGGCTGGGGGCCTACCGAGGCTGGCGGCGAGCGCGCCGCGTCCCGACCGTGCAGGAGGACCGTCCGTGACGTTGAAGGTCGAGCTGGTCGCTGCCGACCGGGAGGTCTGGTCCGGCGACGCCGCCCAGGTCGTCGCCACGACCACGGACGGTGACATCGGCATCCTGAGCGGCCACGCCCCGCTGCTCGCTGTGCTCGCCGCGGGCGAGGTGCGCATCAGCGGCGAGGGTTCTGAGGTGGTGGCCACCGTCGACGGCGGGTTCCTCTCCGTCGACCACGACCGGGTCACGGTCGTCGCCGAGTCGGCGCGCGTCGGCCAGTCCGACCGCTGAGCGCGGCGCCGGCGTGAGCGACCTCCTCATCCCGCTCGAGGTCGCCGTCGGCGTCGCGGTGCTGGTGGCGCTGGTCGTCGGCGTGCTCGTGGCGCGGCGGCGGTTCCTGTCCCGCAGCAGCGGCACGTTCGAGTGCTCGCTGCGCACGACCACCGCGCGGCTGGGCAAGGGCTGGGTGCTCGGCCTCGCGCGCTACGAGGCCGACCGGATCGAGTGGTTCCGCGTCTTCGACCTCTCGCCGCGCCCTCGGCGGGTGATGCAGCGCAGCGACCTGCACGTGCAGGAGCGCCGCTACCCCACCGGCCCGGAGGTCTACGCCGTCATGAACGGCTCGGTCGTCGTCCGGTGCAGCTACGACCGCAAGCCGCTCGAGCTCGCGATGAGCGACCAGGCCTACACCGGGTTCGCGTCCTGGCTCGAGGCAGCACCGCCCGGCCAGAACGTCTCGGTCGCCTGAGCGCCGAGAACCGCTGCTACTGCGGCACCGCTTCACGCCCGCCGCCGGGCTGCCACAGCACGTCGCCGCCGCGATCGTGGTTGACGTAGCGCCCGAGGACGAACAGCAGGTCCGAGAGCCGGTTGAGGTACTGCGCGGTCAGCGGGTTGACGCCGCCGGCGTCGTCGGTGCCGTAGGCCTCGACCGCCGCCCACGTCGCGCGCTCGGCGCGCCGGGTCACCGTGCGGGCCACGTGAAGGTAGGCGCTGCCGGGCGTGCCGCCGGGCAGCACGAACGAGCGCAGCGTCGGCAGCGGCCGGCCGAAGGTGTCGCAGTGCACCTCGAGCTCGGCGATCCACGCCTCGTGCACCCGCAGCGGCCGGTGCTCGTACGTCGGCGCGAGCGGCGTGCACAGGTCGGCGCCCACGTCGAACAGGTCGTTCTGCACCCGCGTGAGGACGGCGACCACGTCGTCCGGCAGCCCTCCGCAGGTGACCGCGACGCCGACGGCGCTGTTGGCCTCGTCGACGTCGGCGTAGGCGATGAGCCGGCGGTCGGTCTTCGTCGTGCGCGACATGTCGCCGAGCGACGTGCTGCCGTCGTCGCCGGTGCGGGTGTAGATGCGGGAGAGGACGACCATCCCCTGACAGTAGCCTTGCGCCCCGTGGACAGGTTCCGGGTGGTCGGTGGTGGCCCGCTTCGCGGCGAGGTCACCGTGGTCGGGGCGAAGAACAGCGCCCTCAAGCTGATGGCCGCGGCGCTGCTGGCCGTGGGGGAGACGGTCCTTTCCAACGTGCCCGACATCCTCGACGTCTCGATCATGGCCGAGCTGCTGCGCCGCCTCGGCTGCGCCGTCGAGCACGACGCCGCGGCGGGCCGGGTGGCGATCGACGTGCCCGAGATGCCGGGGCACCGCGCCGACTACGAGCTCGTGCGGGCCATGCGGGCGTCCATCAGCGTCCTCGGGCCGCTGACGGCCCGCTGCGGCATCGCGGACGTCGCGGTGCCCGGCGGTGACGCCATCGGCTCGCGCGGGCTCGACCTGCACGCCAGCGGGCTGCGCGCGCTGGGGGCCACGGTGCACGTCGACCACGGCTACCTGGTCGCCGAGGCGCCCGACGGCCTGGTCGGCGCGCGCGTGGCGCTGGAGTTCCCGTCGGTGGGGGCCACCGAGAACGTGCTCATGGCCGCGGTCCTCGCCCGCGGCACGACCGTGATCGACAACGCGGCCCGCGAGCCGGAGATCGTCGACCTCGTCGAGCTGCTGCAGCAGATGGGCGCCCACGTCACCGGCGCCGGCAGCTCGACGCTCACCGTGATCGGCGTCGAGCGGCTGCAGCCGGTCGCCCACCACGTCGTCGGCGACCGCATCGCCGCCGGCACCTTCGCGTTCGCAGCGGCGCTCACCCGCGGCGACGTGCTCGTGCGCGGCGTCGACCCCGACCACCTCGCGATGGTGCTCGACACGCTGCGCGCCGCGGGCGCGGAGGTGACGCCGGAGCAGGACGGCGTGCGGGTGCGCGCCGACGCGCGGCCCCGGGCCGTCGACGTCGCCACGCTGCCGTTCCCCGGCTTCCCCACCGACCTGCAGCCCTTCGCGCTGGTGCTGGACGCCGTCGCCACCGGATCGGCCATGGTCACCGAGAACATGTTCGAGGCCCGGTTCCACACCGCCCACGAGCTCGCCCGGCTCGGGGCCGACGTCCGCGTCGACGGGCACCACGCGCTCGTGCGGGGCATCGAGCGGCTGTCGGCGGCGCCCGTGGTCGGCAGCGACATCCGGGCCGCGGCCGCGCTGGTGCTGGCCGGGCTGGTGACCGACGGCGTCACGACCGTCGAGGGGGTCGGGCACGTGCGCCGCGGCTACCCCGACTTCGCCGGCGACCTGCGCGCGCTCGGTGCCGACGTGGTGGTCGAGTCGGCCGCCGAGCCCGGCCTGTCACTGCGCTGAGCGACCGCGGCGCCCCTGCCGCATCGCTACGACAACGTCTCCGCGCCACCGTCTACAGGTGATGTCAACAGCCGATGACGTACCGGCTGACGACCTGCCGAGGCGCCCGTGACCGTCACCGCTCCCCGCGCGGCGAGCCCCGCCGTCCCCACGAGCGTGCTGCTCTCGCGCGACACCTGGCGCGGGCGCGCCCTCACGCCTGTGCTGGTGTACGTCGGGATGCTCGTCGCGGTGGTCAGCAGCCTCGGTGCCCCGCTGGTGCCCACGATCGCCGTCGACTACGGCGTCACGCTCGGCGACGCGCAGTGGACCCTCACCGTCACCCTGCTCGTGGGCGCGCGCTCATCGCCCCCGTGGTGGGACGGCTCGGCGTCGGGCCGCGCCGGCGACGGGTGCTGCTGACCGCGCTCGGCGTGCTGGTGGCGGGCAACGTGCTCGCCGCGGTACCGCGGCTGCCGTTCACGGCGCTCCTGGCGGGCCGGGCGATGCAGGGGGTGGGCCTCGCCCTGCTGCCGCTCGCGATGGGCATCGCGCGCGACCACCTGCCGGCCGACCGCGCCCGCACCGCCACCGAGGCCGGCGCAGACCTGCCCCGGCTGTGCGCGGAGATCGTGGTCGCGGCGCTGGTGGGCATCGTGCTCGCGCGCAGCGCAGGGGCGCTGACCGCACTGCACGGCGCCGACGAGCCGGACGTCGTCCGCCTGGCGGCGCAGCTGCTCGGCAGCCTGCTGCCGGACGACGGCTCCCGGCCGACCAGCCAGCCGACCACCCAGCCGACCACCTAGCCGCCCGGTCCCCGCAGCACGGCGCGGGCCACCTTCTCCTCCTCGCGGAAGACCATCACGCGTGGCCCCTCCGTGGTCGGTGCCAGGGTCGCGCGGATGCCGGCGCCCACGAGCCGGGAGCGGATGAGCTCGGCCTCCACGAACGTGCCGGGCGTGGCCACCGGCACCAGCAGGCCGTACTCGTCCTCGCGTCCGCGCCTGGCCGGACGCGATACCACCGAGTGGCCGTGCGAGAACGTCCACCGCAGCAGCAGCACCAGCACCCCGACGGCGACCACCGCGACGACCGGCCCGTAGACGTAGGAGTAGCTGCCCCAGGACGTCACCGGCACAGTGTGCGCGCGCCGCGCGGGGGGCACCACCGACGGCACGATCGATACCGGTCCGTGACCGTGTCGCTACGGCGCGCCGGGGCCAGGTGAGGTCATCCTGGTCGGCAGCGGTCGTGCGAGCCGCCCACCGTGAGGGGACACGATGACGAGCCAGCCCGATGACCAGGGTGCGGCCGAGCACGCCGCCCCGCCCGCGTCGTCCCCCCTGCGCGCCGTCCCGACCGAGCGGGCCGTCGTCCGCGAGATCGTGCCCGGGGCCGTGGTGGTCCTGGTCGGCCGGCTGGACGTCGGCTCCGTCGGCCGGGTGCGCGACGCGCTGCACGTGGCGATCGCGCAGGGCTCGGGCGACCTCGTCGTGCACCTCGACGGCGTGGAGGTGGTCGACGCCAGCGGCCTGGGCGTGCTCGTGGGCGCCCACCGCCGCGCGCGCCACGCCGGCCGGCGGCTGGTGCTGGTCGGGGTGCCGGCGCGGCTGGAGCGGCTGATCCGCCACACCCGGCTGCACCGGGTGCTGCTGCGGGCCGACAGCTGGGTGGACGGGCTGAGCGACGGGGTAGTCACCGGCTGAGCCGGCTGACCGACGCACCGACCGACGCAGCTCAGCGACGCGGCTGACCGACGCGGCTGACCGACGCGGCTGACCGACGCCGATTTGTTCACGCAGTCGGTCGACGGACCCCTCACCACCGTGACCAGCCCCACCGCGCCCTGGTGGCCGTCGGGCAGAATGGGGGCGTGCACACGGCCGCCGGACTCGTCCTGCTCGTCGTGGTCGTCGCCGCGACCTCGGCCCTCGCGCGGCGGGTCAACGCCTCGGCGCCGCTGGTGCTGCTGATGGTGGGCGTGGTCGCGGCCTACCTGCCGTTCGTCCCGGAGGTGCGGCTCGAGCCCGAGCTGGTGCTCGTCGGGCTGCTGCCCCCGCTGCTGTACTCCACCGCGATCCGCACCTCGCTGGTCGACGTCCGGGCCGACCGCCGCGCCATCCTGCTGCTGAGCGTCGGCTTGGTCATCTTCTCGACGCTCGTCGTCGGGCTGGTGGCCTGGTGGGTGCTGCCCGGTGCGGTGCCGCTCGCGGCCGGCATCGCGCTCGGAGCGGTCGTCGCCCCGCCGGACGCCGTCGCCGCGACGGCCGTCGCACGCCGGGTCGGCCTGCCCCGGCGGCTGGTGTCGCTGCTCGAGGGCGAGAGCCTGCTCAACGACGCCACGGCGCTGGTGTCGCTCAACACCGCGATCCTCGCGCTCACCACGAGCGTGTCGGTGTGGGCCGTCACCGGCGACTTCCTGCTGGCGGCCGTCGGCGGCGTCGTCGTGGGGCTGCTCGTGGCGCTCGTCGTCGCCAAGGTGCGGCGGCTGGTCGACGACCCGGTGCTCGACACGGTCGTCTCGCTCGTCGCCCCCTTCGTCGCCTACCTCGCCGCCGAGGGCGTCCACGCCTCGGGAGTGCTCGCCGTGGTCGTCGCTGGGGTGGTGCTGGCGCACAAGTCCCACCTGCTGCAGTCGGGCGCCGCGCGGCTGGCCGAGAGCAGCAACTGGCGCACGGTGCAGTTCGTGCTCGAGAACGCCGTCTTCCTGCTCATCGGCCTGCAGCTGCCCTACGTGCTCGAGCAGGCTCGCGCACAGGTCAGCCCGGGCGAGCTGGTGCTCGTGTGCGCGACCGTGCTGCTGGCGGTGCTCCTCGCGCGGCCCGTCTACATCTTCGCCGTCGTGGTGGCCTTCCGGGTGCTGGGGCGGTGGCTGCCGATCGAGACGTGGAGCTGGGGCTACGCCACGGTCGTCTCCTGGGCCGGCATGCGCGGGGTGGTGACGCTCGCCGCGGCCTTCACGCTGCCTGAGGACACCCCGCAGCGCGGGGTGCTGCTGCTCGCCGCGTTCACCGTGGTGGTCGGCACCCTGGCGCTGCAGGGGCTGACGCTGGCGCCCCTCGTGCGCCGGCTCGGCATGCCCGGCCCCGACCCTGCCGAGGACGCGCTGCAGGAGGCCGCGCTGCTGAACGAGGTGGCGAGCGCCGGGCAGAGCCGGCTCGAGCGCGAGCGCACCCCGCTCGACCCGCAGGCCGTGGTCGACCAGCTGGTCGAGCGGTCGAGGCGGCGGGCCGACACCGCCTGGGAGCGGCTCGGCCGTTCGACGAGCGTCTACGAGCCGCCCAGCGAGACCTATCGGCGGCTGCGGCTGGCGATGCTGGACGCCGAGCGCGGGGCGGTCGTGACCGCGCGGGACGCCGGCCGGTACGACAACGACGTGCTGCGCGCGGTGCAGACCGTGCTCGACGTCGAGGAGTCGCTGCTCGACCGCGGCCAGCAGCTCGCCGACCGCGTCAACGACGAGCTGGTGTCGCAGCGCGCGAGCGGCGACTGCGACCACCTGCGTGAGGCGCCCACCGTGGCCCGGCCCCGCACACCGCTGGGGTGCGAGGAGTGCCTGGCGGAGGGGCGCGAGTGGGTGCACCTGCGGCTGTGCCTGGCCTGCGGTCACGTCGGCTGCTGCGACAGCTCGCCCGGGCGCGACGCCGAGCGCCACGGGCAGCAGGAGCAGCACCCGGTCATGCGCAGCTTCGAGCCCCACGAGGCGTGGCGCTGGTGCTACGTCGACGAGATCCTCGGCTGAGGACGCCGACCGTGGCCGTGGCGGTGGCCGTGTCCGTCTCGCGGGCCGTCTCGCGGGCTCTCTCGCGGGCCGGCTCGCGGGCCGTCCCGCCGCCGGCCGGGGCCATCGCGCCTCGCCCCTGCGCGGACGCCCGGTCCGCCCCAGGATGGGGCGGTGCCCGACGACGACATGACGGCCCGCTCGCCGACGTCCACCCGCTGGCTGTTCGGCGACCAGCTCGGCCCGACGTTCCTCGACTCCCCGCAGCAGCCGGCGCTCATCATCGAGTCGCGCGGGGTGTTCGCCCGCCGCCGCTTCCACCGCGCCAAGGCCCACCTGGTGCTGTCGGCGATGCGGCACCTGGCCGCCGAGCTGGGTGAGCGCTGCACCTACGTGCGGGCGCAGGGCTACCGCGAGGTCGTCGACGGGTACGGCCCGCTGTCGGTGTGCCAGCCGACGTCCTTCGGCGCGCTCGACCTGGTGCGCGCGCTGCCGGCCGTCGAGGTGCTGCCGCCGCGCGGCTACGCCACCTCCCGCTCGGACTTCGAGGCCTGGGCCGCTCGCCGGGGCAGGAAGCGGCTGCTCATGGAGGACTTCTACCGCGAGGCCCGCGTGCGCGTCGACGTCCTGATGGACGGCGACCAGCCCGTCGACGGCACGTGGAACCTCGACCCCGAGAACCGGCAACCCCCGCCGAAGGGTCGCGCCACGCTGGGGCTGAGCGACCCGTGGTGGCCGCAGGAGGACGAGATCGACGAGCAGGTGCGCGCCGACCTCGACCGGTGGGAGCGCGACGGCGACGTGTCGTTCGTCGGCGAGGACGGGCCGCGCCGGTTCGCGGCCACACGCGCCGAGGCGCTCGCCGTGCTGGACGAGTTCGTGCAGCACCGGCTGCCGCAGTTCGGGCCCTATGAGGACGCGATGCTCGAGGCCGACACCTTCATGGCCCACTCGACCATCTCGGCGCCGATGAACCTCGGGCTGCTCGACCCCGTCGAGGTGGTCGAGCGCGTCGACGCCGCCTACCGCGCGGGCGAGGTGCCGCTGCCGAGCGCCGAGGGGTTCGTGCGCCAGGTGATCGGCTGGCGAGACTACGTGTGGCACCTGTACTGGCACAACGGCCCCGGCTACCGTGAGCTGAACGCCCTCGAAGCCAGAACGCCTGTGCCGCAGTGGTTCTGGGACCTCGACGCCGACGCGGTCGAGGCCAGGTGCCTGTCGAGCGTGCTGCGTGGGGTGCGCGAGCGCGGCTGGACGCACCACATCCCGCGCCTGATGGTGCTCGGCAACTTCGCGATGCAGCGCGGCTGGGACCCGCTCGAGGTCAAGGACTGGTTCCACAACTCCTTCGTCGACGGCTACGACTGGGTGATGCTGCCCAACGTCATCGGCATGTCGCAGCACGCCGACGGCGGCATCATGGCCACCAAGCCGTACGCCGCCGGCGGCGCCTACATCAACACGATGAGCGACTTCTGCAAGCCCTGCCGCTACGACCCGCGCGTGCGCGTCGGCGAGAACGCCTGTCCCTTCACCGCGGGCTACTGGGCGTTCCTGCACCGCAACCGCGACCGGCTGTCGGGCAACTTCCGGATGGGTCAGCCGCTGCGGGGCCTCGACCGGCTCAAGGACCTCGAGGAGCTGCTCGAGCAGGAGTCGGGACGGGGCGCCGAGGCTCCCTGACAACCACCAAACAGATGCTTGACGGTGGGGTCGGCGACCGTCATGCTCGTCCGCGTGGACAGCGAGGCCGAACCCGACGGCGACCCCGACGGCGAACCCGACGGCGACCCCGACCGCACGCTGCGCGCGCTGGCCCACCCGCTGCGGCTGCAGCTGCTCTCGCTGCTGACCGGCGCCGTCATGAGCGCGGCCGAGGCGGCGCGCGAGATCGGCACGACGCAGGCCAACGCGAGCTACCACCTGCGCCAGCTGGAAGGTGCGGGCCTGGTCGAGGTGGCCGAGGAGGTGTCGGTCCGCGGCGGCCGCGCCCGGCGCTTTCGGCACGCGCCCGCCAGCGGCACCCGCCTGGGGGAGGGCGATGAGGGCGATATCCGGCTCGTCGCGGCGGTGCTGGCCGAGGAGCTGCGCCGCCGGTCGGCCTCGCGCCTGCTGGGTAGCGGCCCGACGCACCTGACGGACGCCGAGCTGTGGGTGCCCCCGGACGTCTGGCAGGACGTGTGCCGCCGCGTCACCGCGGCCATGACCGACCTGCACGCGGCGGCCGCGCGGCCCCGGACCCCCGGAGCGGTGCGCACCAGCTCGACCGTCTCGATGTTCCTGATGCGTGACGACGTCGCGGTCGAGGGAAAGTCATGAGCAGCGTGCGCGCCTCGAGTGCAGAGCCGTTGCGGCACCGCGACTTCCGCTGGCTGATGGGCGGCCGGGTGACCGCCTCGCTCGGCAACTCCGTGGCGCCGGTGGCACTGGGGTTCGCGGTCCTCGACCTCACCGGATCGGTCACCGACCTCGGCCTGGTCGTGGCGGCTCGCTCGTCGGCGAACGTGCTGCTGCTGCTCGTGGGCGGCGTGCTCGCCGACCGGCTGCCGCGGGCGCGGCTCATGTGGGGGTCGGCGCTGGCGGCGTCGCTGACCCAGGCGCTCGTCGCGGCGACGGTGCTCAGCGGCACCGCCACGGTGGGGATGCTCGCGGCGCTCTCGGCGGTCAACGGCGCTGTGTCGGCGATCGCCTTCCCAGCCTCGGCAGCGGTCACCCCGCAGACCGTGCCCGCGGACGTCGTCCGGCCGGCGAACGCGCTGCTGCGCCTCGGCGTGAACGGTGCCATGGTCGGCGGAGCGGCGTTGGGCGGCCTGCTCGTCGCGGCGGTCGGGCCAGGCTGGGGCATCGCCGTCGACGCGACGACGTTCGCCGTCGCGGCCCTCTGCTTCGCGCAGGTGCGGGCCGCCAGAGCCCCTGCCGCGCAGGGAAGGTCGGCCAGCCGGCCGCTCGCCGACCTGCGCGAGGGGTGGTCGGAGTTCTGGTCGCGCACCTGGGTGTGGGCGGTCGTGCTGCAGTTCATGGTCGTCAACGCGTGCCTGTCGGGCAGCATCGCAGTGCTCGGTCCCGCCATCGCGGATGAGACGTTCGGACGTCGGCTGTGGGGCTTCGCGCTCGCGGCCGAGACCCTGGGGCTGGTCGCCGGCGGGCTCGTGGCGCTGCGCTGGCAGCCGCGCCGG
This sequence comes from uncultured Actinomycetales bacterium, assembly GCA_964243295.1. Taxonomy (GTDB): domain Bacteria; phylum Actinomycetota; class Actinomycetes; order Actinomycetales; family Angustibacteraceae; genus CAXTEJ01. The sequence goes on from CAXTEJ010000022.1 coordinate 49,268, forward strand.
GCGCTGGCCCTCGGCGTGCTGTGCACCGCGGTCTCGGCCCTGCCGCTGCTGGTGCTGGGCGGTGCCCCGCGCGCGCCACTGCTCGTCGTCACGCTGTTCGTCGCCGGCGTGGCGATCGAGCAGTTCGCCGTCGCGTGGGACGTCTCGCTGCAGCAGCACGTTCCCGCCGACCGGCTGGCACGTGTCTACAGCTACGACGCCGTCGGCTCGTTCGTGGCGATCCCGGTCGGCCAGGCGCTCATCGGCCCGGTGGCCGGGGCGGTCGGTCCGGGGCGCACGCTGCAGGCGGCCGCGGTGCTGGTGGTCGTCGTCACAGCCGCGACGCTCGGCAGCCGCAGCGTCCGCCGGCTCGAGCACGTGCGGCCGGCGCCGGCGTCCGCGGTGAGCGCCTAGCTGCCGAGCAGGTCGCGGGCGGCGGCGACCAGCTGCGCGTTGCCGGACGACGGCGACCCGTCGGGCAGGTGCAACACGTCCTCGAGCCCGATCCGGGTGGCGAGGCCGAGCCGCCCGGCCAGGCGCAGGGCGGGCCACGCCGAGGTGCCCTCGCCGTGCAGCAGCACGGGTGTGGACGTCGCGAGGCTGTCGACGAGATCGAGCAGCTGCCGCGCCAGTGCGTCGACGGCGCCGGCTCCCGGGCCGTGGGGCAGCTCGACCAGCAGCCGCAGGCAGCTGCCGCGCAGCGGTGAGGCGGCCAGAGCCTGCACGCCGGCGGCGTGCCACAGTCCCGCCTCGACGGCGACGCCGAGGTCGAGCAGGGCGGCCGCGACGTCGTCGGCGCCGTCCTCGTGCCAGTTGACGGAGGCGAAGTCGGGCAGCGCGTCGAGCCTGCGCCACCGTCGTACGGCGGCGACGCGCTCGACCGGGTCGGGCACCGCCCACGCACCGGTGGTCACGCCGACCGGCACGCCCGGCGCCGCCGTCCGGACGGCGGCGAGCACCCGTTCGGTCACCGCGGCGTCCAGGGTGTCGGCGCCGTCGGCGTCCTTGACGTGCAGGTGCACGGCGTCGGCACCGGCCGTGACGACAGCGGCCGAGTCGCGGGCCAGCTGGTCGGGGGAGACGGGCAGCGCCGGGTGCTCGGCAGGCAGCCGCCCGCCGTTCAGGCACGCCTGGAGCAGCGGGGTCACGCGGCCGCGGTCGGTCGGGTGCGGTGCAGCCAGTACAGGCCGATCATCGGCAGGACGAGAGGCACGTAGCCGTAGCCCTGCCCGTAGCCGGACCACACGGTGGCGTTGGGGAAGGCCGCGTCGTCGACCAGGCTCAGCGTGCCGACCGCGAGGACGCCGGTGAGCTCGAACAAGCAGGTGCCCAGGGCGATGCGGCGCCAGGTGGCGCCGCGGCGGGCGAGGGCGAGGGTCGCGACGCAGTAGACGACGCCGGCCAGGGCCGACAGCAGGTAGGCGAGCGGCGCCTCGTCGAGCCGCTGCGCGAGCTGGACGCCGGCACGGGAGGTGGCGGCCAGCGCGAACACGGCGTAGACGGCGACGAGCAGGCGCCCGGGTCCCCGGTTGCGACGGTCGGCCTTCCCGGACGCGGCGGGGGCGCGCTCAGGCACTCGCGCCGTCCCACAGCTGCAGCATGCGGGCGATCATGACGGCGAGGGCCAGGCCGACGACCACCAGCACCAGCGTGCTGGAGCGGGAGCGTTCGGCCAGCGACCACGCGGCGCCGACGGGCACGAGCAGCAGGGCGCCGATCGCGTACGCCAGGAAGGTGGCCGTGCTGTCGGGGCGCTCACCGCGCACCACCACGGCGACGGCCACCACCGCCTGGGCGGCCAGCAGCACCTCGAGGACGACCAGGCCGGTCACCAGCGGCCGGCCCACCGGGCGGTCGAGGGCGGCCTGGACGCCTGCCCACAGCGCCATGAGCAGGCAGGCCGCAATGACCACCGCGGTGAGGGGGATGACCACGCCAGCACTCTAGGGCGCGACCACAGCGGGCCCGCGACCGCCTCGTCGGAGGCGGGCACGGCCCCGGTGAACACTGCGGTGGGGCGATCAGGCTGTGCTGATCAGGCTGTGACGATCAGGCTGTGCTGATCAGGCTGTGACGATCAGGCTGTGCTGATCAGGCTGTGACGATCAGGCCTCGACGGCCGTGATGGTGACGGGGATGTTGCCGCGGGTGGCCTTGGAGTAGGGGCACACCACGTGGGCGGCGTCCGCGAGCTCCTGGACCTTGGCGAGCTCGACGCCGGGGATGGCGACCTTCAGCTCGGCGGTGATGCCGTAGCTCTCGCCCTCGGGGCCGAAGCCGATCTCGGCGGTCACGACGGACTCCTTGGTGTCGACGCCCTGCGCCTTGCCGACGAGGCCGAGCGCGCCCTGGAAGCAGGCGGAGTAGCCGGCGGCGAACAGCTGCTCCGGGTTGGTGCCGGTGCCGGGGCCGCCGACCTCCTTGGGAGCGGTCAGGTCCATGTCGATGATGCCGTCGTCGCTCGTGGCGTGGCCGGTACGCCCACCGGTGGAGGTGGCGCGCGCGGTGTAGACGATCTTGTCCGGGGTCTTCACGGAAGTGGTGTCGGTCATGACCGGGTCAGCACCGCACCGGTCCCGGTTGTTCCCCGCCGGGCCGATCGCGCGACCACCGCGGCCGAGGCGTCCGGCGTCCGGCGTCCGGCGTCCGGCGTCCGGCTTACCCTGGCCCGGTGAGCACCACCGCACCGCAGTCGTCGCTCGAGGTCTTGCGCCGGGTCTTCGGCTACGACGCCTTCCGCGGTGACCAGGCCCGCGTCGTCGAGCACGTCGCCGCCGGCGGTGACGCGCTCGTGCTCATGCCGACCGGTGCCGGCAAGTCGCTGTGCTACCAGGTGCCGGCGCTGCTGCGCGAGGGCGTCGGTGTGGTCATCTCGCCGCTGATCGCGCTCATGCAGGACCAGGTCGACGCGCTCACCGGCCTCGGCGTCCGTGCCGGCTTCCTGAACTCCACGCAGGATGCCGAGCAGCGGCGCACGGTCGAGCGGGACTTCCTCGCCGGTGAGCTCGACCTGCTCTACCTGGCGCCGGAGCGGCTGCGGGTGCCGTCGACGCTGTCGCTGCTCGACCGCGGCACGATCGCGCTGTTCGCCATCGACGAGGCCCACTGCGTCGCCCAGTGGGGCCACGACTTCCGGCCCGACTACCTGATGCTGTCCGAGCTGCACCGCCGGTGGCCGAAGGTGCCGCGCATCGCGCTGACGGCGACCGCCACCGAGGCGACCCACGCTGAGATCGCCGAACGACTGGGCCTGGACGACGCCCTGCACGTGGTCGCGAGCTTCGACCGGCCCAACATCCAGTACCGCATCGCGCCCAAGGACGAGCCCCGCAAGCAGCTGCTGCAGCTGCTGCGCGACGAGCACCCCGGCGAGGCGGGCATCGTCTACTGCCTGTCGCGCAAGTCGGTGGAGCAGACCGCCACCTTCCTGACCCGGCAGGGCGTGGCAGCGCTGCCGTACCACGCCGGGCTCGACGCCTCGGTGCGCGCCCTGCACCAGTCGCGGTTCCTGCGCGAGGACGGCCTGGTGATGGTGGCGACCATCGCGTTCGGCATGGGCATCGACAAGCCCGACGTGCGGTTCGTCGCCCACCTCGACCTGCCGAAGTCGGTGGAGGGCTACTACCAGGAGACCGGCCGCGCGGGTCGCGACGGGCAGCCCTCGACGGCCTGGCTCGCCTACGGCCTGGCCGACGTCGTCCAGCAGCGGAAGATGATCAACGAGTCCGAGGGTGACCTCGCGCATCGCCGCCGGCTCGCGCAGCACCTCGACGCGATGCTCGCGCTGTGCGAGACCGTGTCGTGCCGGCGGGTGCAGCTGCTGGCCTACTTCGGCCAGCGCAGCGAGCCCTGCGGCAACTGCGACACCTGCCTGGTGCCGCCGCAGACCTGGGACGGGACCGTCGCGGCGCAGAAGGTGCTGTCGACCGTCGTCCGGCTCGACCGTGAGCGCGGCCAGCGGTTCGGTGCCGGCCAGGTCGTCGACGTGCTGCTCGGCAAGCGCACCGCGAAGGTCGAGCAGCACACCCACCACGAGCTCTCGGTGTTCGGGGTCGGCACCGAGCTGACCGAGGGCGAGTGGCGCGGGGTGGTTCGGCAGCTGCTGGCCCAGGGGCTGCTCGCGGTCGAGGGCGGCTACCAGGTGCTCGCCGTCACCGAGGCGAGCCGGCCGGTGCTCGCCGGGCAGCAGGAGGTGCTGCTGCGCAAGGACCCCGCCCAGGCGCCGCGCAGCCGCTCGCGGTCGAGGTCCGCGTCGGCCGACGTCGACCTGCCGGCGGGCTCGGCCGACGTGTTCGAGCGGCTGCGCGCCTGGCGCGCCGCGACGGCGAAGGAGCAGGGCGTGCCCGCCTACGTGGTGTTCCACGACGCGACGTTGCGCGAGATCTCGACCTCGCTGCCGTCGACCGAGGCCGAGCTCGGCACCGTCAGCGGCATCGGTGCGGGCAAGCTGGCGAAGTACGGCGAGGGTGTGCTGGCTGTGGTCGCCGGCGGTTGAGCGGCGAACTCAGGCGCGGCGAGACCGCTGAGCGGGTTGACTGGGCCACATGGACCTCGTGGCACCACCCAAGACCGTCCCGGGCGACCGCGTCGCGGTGATCTCGCCGTCGTTCGCCGCCCCCGGCATCGCGCCGCAGGTGCACGAGCAGGCGGTCCGACGGCTCGAGCAGCTCACCGGGCTGCAGGCGGTCGAGTACCCGACGACGCGGCGGGTCGGTGCCTCGGCGCAGGACCGCGCTGCCGACCTCAACACGGCTTTCGCCGACCCGCAGGTGCGCGCGGTCCTCGCGACGATCGGCGGCGACGACCAGATCACCGTCATCCCGCACCTGGACGCCGACGCGGTGCGGGCCGACCCAAAGCCGTTCCTTGGCTACAGCGACAACACGAACCTGCTGAACTGGCTGTGGGGCAACGGGGTCGCCGGTTTCTACGGCGGGTCGACGCAGGTTCACCTCGGCCCCGGGCCCGCCGTCGACCCCGTTCACGCCGCCTCGTTGCGCGCGGCGCTGCTGACCGGCGAGCGCTTGCAGGTCACCGAGCCGGGGGAGTCCGAGGACATCGGCCGCGAGTGGACCGACCCTGCCGCCCTGACCGAGTACGGCGACCGCGAGCCGACTGAGCCGTGGACCTGGGCGGGCCCTGCCCGGTCGGTCACCGGCCGCACGTGGGGCGGGTGCGCGGAGGTGGTGCAGTGGCTGCTCACCGCCGGACGCTTCGCCACCGATCCGGGGGTGCTGGCAGGCGGGGTGCTGCTGCTGGAGACCTCGGAGGAGCTGATCCCGGCGCGCGAGCTCGGCTGGATCGTGCGCTCGCTCGGTGAGCGGGGGCTGCTGTCGGCCGTCGACGCGGTGCTGGTCGCCCGCCCGCCGACGTCCGACCTCACCGACCGCCCGAGCGCGCAGGTGCGGGCGGGCCGCCGCGCCGAGCAGCGTGATGTGGCGATCGAGACGGTGCAGCGCTACAACCCCGACGCCGTGGTCGTGGTCGGGGTGCCGTTCGGGCACACCCGGCCCCAGTGGATCCTGCCGTACGGCGGCCGGATGACCATTGACGGTGTGGCACAGCAGGTGTGGGCCGACTACGCCTGAGCGGCGCGCGCTGGTGCCGTGTCTGTGGTGGCCGTGTCTGTGGTGTCGTGTCGGTGGTGTGGTGTCTGTGGTGGCCGTGTCTGTGGTGTCGATGTCCGTCACCGGCCGCCGTGTCGGATCGGCCGCACCCGGATCGGCCCCTTCGCGGTCGAGGGATCGACCACGTGGCCCCCCTGCGTGATCTCCGCCGTGCCCGCCTTGACGAGGCGGCGCGCCGCCGAACGGGCTGCGGGCATGAGCGGGCGCCAGTCGTCGGGTGAGACGGCGCGCGCCGCCTGCGAGGGGCAGACCGTCCCGCCCGACACGACGCGATCGAGCAGGGCGACGAGCGATGCCTCGAGCGCCCGGTCGGTGTCGGTCAGCCCAGAGCGTCGGCACGCGTCGGAGCAGTAGCGCACCTGCTCCCAGTCGCGCTCCCACTTCTTGCGCCAGGTGATCGTGCGGCCGCAGACGACGCAGTCCTTCGTCGGCAGAGCCGACCGCCCGCTCACGACGGCCTCAGGTCCGCGGCCTGCAGCGGGGCCGGTAGCCGGGCCGGCAGTGCGGCCGGAAGCGAGGCCTGCAGCGGACCCGGCAGTGTGGGCGGAAGCGGGGCCTGCAGCGGACCCGGCAGTGCGGGCGGCATCGCGGCCAGCAGCGCGTCGTCGCCGTACCGCTCAAATCTCGCCGAGGTCCGGGTACGGCCGGGCCGCAGCAGCAGCGCGGTGAGTTGGCGCAACAGCTCCTCCATCCTGGGCGTCGCGCGTCCCGCACGTGACGCGCCGACGCTACTGCTGCACCGGCTGCGGCGCCGCCGTGGTGACCGGATCGTGCTCCGACGTGGGGAGCCGACCTGGGGAGCCGACGTCAAGTCGGCGGCCGCCTCGCCCCGGGTCGGGTGCTACTCGGCAGGTTCGTGGCGCTGCTTGCTCGACGCGGTCAGGTGCGCATGGGTGGTGTGAATCGTGGTCTGCCGTCGGTGATGGTGACGGTCCACC
>CAXTEJ010000023.1:0-52964 GCA_964243295.1 uncultured Actinomycetales bacterium
CAGCAGCTTGGTGCCGTTGAACTCGGTCTTGTCCGAGATCCGGGTGAGCTCCTTGGCGAGCTGGTCGGCCTCGGCCTGGATGGCCTTGACCGAGTTGCCGCCGGCGGTGCCGTACGAGCCCGAGGACTGCGCCTGGACCGACAGGTCACGCATGCGCTGCAGGATCGAGGTGGTCTCGTTGAGAGCACCCTCAGCGGTCTGGGCGACGTTGACACCGTCCTGCGCGTTGCGGACGGCGACCTTCAGGCCACCGACCTGGCTGCGCAGGCCCTCGGAGATCGCGAGACCGGCAGCATCGTCCGCCGCGCGGTTGATGCGAAAACCGCTCGACAGCTTCTCCAGCGACTTGCTCATCTGGCCGTCCGTCACCGAGAGGTTCCGGTAGGCGTTCATCGCGGCCACGTTCTGGTTGATGCGAAGACCCATGACTAACTCTCCTCCATGAAGTGATGTCCAGACAGCCCTTCCGTGGGCTGCTGACGACCTGATCGGCTGCGACCAGGAAGACCTGAGGGATCGGCGCTATGCCGATCGGGTGGCGTGCTGCCTGACCGCCGGCTGGGCCTGTGCCGGGCGCGGCGACATGACGCCGGCGGCTGCGTAGGCGGCCACCTGGGCGTAGTAGGCGGTGCGGCGGCGGGCGACGACGCCCTCGGGCCGCTGCACGGGGGTGACCTGGGCGGGGTCGAGGTGCGCGTTGATGCCGTCGCGGAGCATGACGACCGCCTCGGCCCGCAGCTGGGACACCCGGGACTCGGTGACGCCCAGCTCGGCGGCGATGTCGGCCATCGGCTTCTCCGCGAGGAAGTACTGCTCGATGACGATGCGCATGCGCTCCGGCAGCGCCGACACCGCGGCCAGCAGGTAGGTGAGGCGCTCGCTCTGCATGAGCTGCTGCGAGGCATCCAGGTGGTGCATCGAGGAGTCGAGGTGCTCGTCCGACGAGCCGCCCGCCTCGACGAGGTGGTCCAGCGACAGCACCACGCTGCGGTGCAGGTCGGCGCGGGTCGACCGCATCGACTCGACGTCGGTCGCGAGCTCGGCGGCCAGCTCGTGGTCGCTCGGGTAGCGGCCCAGCTCGCCCGCCATGCGGTCCTGCGCACGGTTCATCTCGCGCGCCTTGGAACGCACGCCGCGGCTGGCCCAGTCGGCGGCCCGCAGCTCGTCGGTCAGGCCGCCACGGATCCGCGTGCGGGCATAGCTGCCGAACGGCACACCGGTCGCCGGGTCGTAGGACCGGGCGGCCTTGACGAGGGCGAGCTGGCCCGCCGACACGAGGTCCTCGCGCTGGACGTGCGCGGGAAGCCGCGGCATCACCTCGTTCACGAGGTAGCCGACGACAGGCAGGTACTGCGTCACGAGCGTCCGGGCGTCGTCGGTGAGCGGCTCGTCCGCGGCGCCCCCGGTGCTGACGAAGCCGGAGGTGCTGGAGGTGCTGGGAGTGCTGGCGACGAATCCGGCAGGGCCACGTGAGGCAGTGGTGTGCATGACCACCTCGTCGGCCCTCGGCGCGGGCACCTGTAGCGGCGCCATCATCGTCACCCGAACGGGCGCGGGCGCCCTCGCCGACGGGCGGCGGCCATCGCGGTGACAACGCTCAGGTCGGGTCGGGGCGGGTCGATAGGCAGCTGTCCGGTACTGCTGGTGAGGAGTCGTGATGGGTCTGCCCGAGGTGTCCACCGTGCTGTGGACCGAGCGCGAGCTGCTCGAGCTGCTGCTGTTCAAGCTCGAGGAGGAGCAGCTGGTGCTGGCCAGCGGCCGGTCCCGCTGGCTCGCCCACACCACCCGTGAGGTGGAGATGGTGCTCGACCAGATCCGCAGGACCGAGCTGCTGCGCGCCGTCGCCGTCGACGAGCTCGCGGCCGAGCTCGGCCTGCCCGCGGGCCCGAGCCTGACCGCCCTGTCGCAGGCGGCCCCGCCGCCGTGGGACGACATGCTGCTCGACCACCGGCGCGCGTTCTTGTCGCTCACCGACGAGATCAGCGACCTGTCCCGCACCAACCGCGAGCTGATCGGCACGGCGGCACGCAGCAGCCGCGAGGCCCTCATGGGCCTGACCGGTGACACCGAAGAGACCTATTCACCAGATGGCACGAAGCGCCGCAGCACCCGCGCACGCGTCCTCGACCGAGCACTGTGAGGCTGTCATGAGCAGTACGTTCGTCGGGTTGAGCACGGCGCTCAACGCCCTGATGTCACAGCGGGCGGCGCTGACCGTCACCGGTCAGAACATCGCCAACGTGAACACCGTCGGCTACACCCGCCAGCGCGCCGAGCTGGCGGCCATCGGGCCGGTCAGCGGTGCGGGCATGAACAGCGGCACGGTGATCGACCAGGTCGGCAGCGGCGTGACGGTCACGGGGTTCACGCGCCTGGCTGACGACTTCGTCGACGCCCGCCAGCGCGACGCCCGTGCCGGCCTCGAGCAGACCGCCGCGCAGAACACGGCGCTGACCCAGGTCGAGACCACGATCAACGAGCCGTCGACGACCGGAGTGGCCGCCAGCCTGACCGCGTTCTGGAGCACCTGGCACGGCGTCGCGAGCGACCCGACCAGCAACACCGCCCGCCAGACGCTGGTGAGCAGCGGGTCGGCCCTGGTCAACCTGCTGCAGACCGGCCACCGCTCGCTGGAGTCGGCCCACACCGCGGCGCGCACCCAGCTGGACGCGCTGACCTCCGAGGCCAACACCGCCGCGGCCTCGGTCGCCGAGCTGAACCGCCAGATCCGGCTCGCCAACGCGACCGGCACCGCGTCCAACGAGCTGCTCGACCAGCGCGACCAGCAGGCGCTGGCGCTGGCGTCCCTCACCGGCGCGACGAGCAGCCCACGGGCCGACGGCACGATCGACGTCACGCTGTCGGGCGTCAAGCTGGTCGACGGCCTGACCGCCGGCCGGCTGACCGCGACCGGCGGTCGCAGCCTGGGCGACGCGGGCAGTCTCGCGGTGTCCATCACCGCCGGCACCCCGCCGGTGACCACGCCCGCCACCATCGCCTCCGGCAAGATGGGCGGCACGATCGACGCCCTGACGCGCATCTACCCCGACGCCTCCGCGGGATACGAGGACGTCGCGGCCACCCTGGTCAAGGACGTCAACGACCTGCAGGCCCAGGCGCAGAACGTCAAGGGCGACCCCGCTCCCCCCTTCTTCAGCGGTACGTCGATCGCGACGCTCGCGGTCTCGACGACGGCCGAGCGGGTGGGCACCGGGGCGCGGACGGGATCGGCGTCCACCAACAACTCCATGGCCGACGCCACCGCGCAGCTGGCGCTGTCGACCACGGGCGCGGACTCGCGGTGGAGCGCTCTCGCGGCCACCACCGGCATCAAGGTGCGCTCGAGCACGAACGCGCTCGAGGTCCAGACGATCATCGGCAGCCAGGCCGACGCCGCGCGCTCGTCGCAGTCGGGCGTGAGCCTCGACGAGGAGATGGCCAACATGCTCACCTTCCAGCGAGGCTACGAGGGGGCGGCACGCGTGCTGACCGCCGTCGACTCCATGCTCGACACCCTGATCAACCGCACCGGCCTGGTCGGGCGGTGACGGGGATGCGCATCACGCAGGCCAACATCACCGCGAGCACCCTGTCCAACATCCAGTCCAGCCTCGCGCGCACCGCCAGGCTGCAGGAGCAGATGAGCAGCGGCAAGCAGCTCAACCGCGCCTCGGACTCCCCCAGCGACACCGTCACCTCGCTGGCCCTGCGCGGCGAGATCGGTGCCAACGAGCGCTTCTCCAAGAACGCCGCCGACGCAGCGGCGTGGCTGAGAGACGTCGAGGCCGTCGTGACGAGCACCCAGGACGTGCTGACCCGTGTCCGCGAGCTCACCGTGGCCGCGGCCTCGAGCGGCAGCAAGGACCCGCAGGCGCGCGCCGCCATCGCCACCGAGGTCGCCAGCCTTCGCGGCGAGCTGCTGGCGCAGGCGAACACCTCCTACGCGGGGCGGCCCATCTTCGGCGGTGCGACCGCGGGGCCGAAGGCCTTCGACAGCACCGGCGCGTACGTCGGCGGCACCGGCGCCGACCGCACGGTCGACCGGCGGCTCGACGCGACCACCGTGATGGAGGTCGGGGCCAGCGGGCAGGACCTCTACGGAGAGGGCGCCGACTCCGCCTTCGCGCTGCTCGACGACATCGCGGCGCACGCGACCGGAGACCCCGCTGCGCTGCAGGCGGACCTGTCCCGCCTCGACGCCCGGCTCAAGGCGGTGTCGCAGGTGCACACCGACGTCGGCGTGCGCACCAACCGCGCCGAGAGCTCGATGACCCGCGCCGAATACCGGGTCCAGGACCTCAACGGCACGCTGTCGGCCGTCGAGGACATCGACCTGCCGAAGACTATCCTCGAGCTGAAGGCTCAGGAGGTGACGCACCAGGCGGCGCTGTCCGCGGCCGCGAAGGTGCTCTCCCCCACCCTGATGGACTTCCTGAGATGAGCCTGCCGCTGATGACGAGCCCCACCCCCGTCGACGCCGTCCACGACCCCGAGCTGAGCTTCGTCAGCGAGATGCCGGGCCTGCCGGCCATGTCGCGCTGCGGGCTCGTGCGCCTCGACGACGCCGGCGCCCTGTTCCGGCTGCAGTCGCTGATCGACCCGGCGATGCGCCTGCTGGTCGCCGCCTCGCCGGCGTTCTTCCCCGAGTACGCGCCGCAGATCGACGACGACAGCGCCTCCGGCATCGGCCTGACCGCGGCCGAGGACGCCATCGTGCTCGTCGTCGTGACCGCCGGGGCGACGGCCACCGAGGCCACCGCCAACTTGCTCGCGCCGATCGTCGTCAACACCGCGACGCTGCGGGCCGTGCAGGTGCTGCAGCAGGACCAGCCGCTGCGGGCACCGCTCGTCGCCTGACTGCGGCGCACGACAACGGGCGCTGACCGCACGCGGTCAGCGCCCGTTGTCGTGCGCCCGGCTGGGCCGTCAGCGGCCCTCGATGTCGCGCTGCAGCGCGGCGAGCTTGGCGGGGTTGGTCGAGCGCAGGTGGGCGCGCCAGGTCGACAGCTGCAGGCTCTGCCGCAGCGCGAGCCGTGCCGTGCCGAGACGGGTGGCGGCGCTGGTGGCCGTCGCCCCCTGCTTGCCCTTGTCGAGCCTGGACATCAGCGCCTCCGCCGACGCCACCTCGGCCCGGGCCGCTCGCTCGGCCTCCCTGCGCGCCAGCTCCCACTGCCGCTGCGACGACTGACGGTCGACCACGCTGCGCCCTTCTCCCTTGCGTCGCGCCGGCTGCCGACGCAGCCAGTGCGGTGGCCGCTGCGACCACCACGCCGAACATCATGGCAGCGCCGAGACTCGATGCACGACCACGACTCAGGTCGACGCCGACCACGCCGATAGTCCCTCTGACAGCGCAGTGAACACCATCGGAGGCGTCGTGATCGAGGCGGACGAGATCGTCCAGGAGTTCCTGGTCGAGAGCTACGAGAACCTGGACCAGCTCGACCAGGACCTCGTCCAGCTGGAGCGTGAGCCGCAGTCGCGAGACCTGCTGGCGAGCATCTTCCGAACCATCCACACCATCAAGGGCACCAGCGGCTTCCTCGCGTTCGGCAAGCTGGAGGCGCTGACGCACGTCGGCGAGAACCTGCTCGCCCGGCTGCGTGACGGGAAGTTCGTCATGACCCCGGCCATCGCCGACGCGATGCTCGCCATGGTGGACGGCGTCCGCGCGCTCCTCGCGTCCATCGAGGCCGACGGCACCGAGGGCACCGTCGAGGTCGGCGAGGTCGTCCGTCACATCCAGACGCTGCTCGACAGCCAGCAGCCGGCCGTCGCCGCGCCTGCGGCCGCACCCGCCGCACCGGTCGCCGTGACCACCCCCGCTCCCGTCGTTGCCACCGCGCCCGTCGCCTCGCCCGCACCCGTCGTCGAGGTCGCCGCCGTCGTCGAGGTCGCCGCCGTCGTCGATGCCACCCCCGTCGTCGAGGCCGCTGCTGTCGTCGCGGCACCTGCTGTCGTCGAGGCCACGCCCGCCGTGGAGCCCGGCGACGCGCCCGAGCCCGCCGCCCGCCGCGCGATCGCGGACTCCTCGATCCGCGTCGACGTCGACCTGCTCGACTCACTCATGCGCCAGGTCGGCGAGCTGGTGCTCAACCGCAACCAGATCATGCGGCAGGCGAGCATGCTGGACGACCTCGAGCTCATGCGCGCCTGCCAGCGCCTGAACCTGATCTCCAGCGAGCTGCAGGAGGGCGTCATGCGCACCCGCATGCAGCCCATCGACCACGTGTGGTCGAAGATGCCGCGCGTCGTCCGCGACCTGGGCGCGGCCTGCGGCAAGCAGGTGCGCCTGGAGATGGTCGGCCGCGAGACCGAGCTCGACCGCACCCTGCTGGAGGCCGTCAAGGACCCGCTGACCCACCTGGTGCGCAACGCGATCGACCACGGCGTCGAGCTTGCCGCCGACCGCGTCGCCGCGGGCAAGCCGGCAGAGGGCACCCTCACCCTGAAGGCGTTCCACGCCAGCGGCCAGGTCGTCGTGGAGGTCACCGACGACGGCGCCGGCATGGACCCCGAGCGCATCCGCCGCAAGGCCCTCGAGAAGGGGCTGCGCCGCGAGAGCGAGCTCGACCAGATGAGCGCCACCGAGGTGCTGCAGCTCGTCTTCACCCCCGGCTTCTCCACCGCCGCCGCCGTCACCAACGTGTCGGGCCGCGGCGTCGGCATGGACGTCGTCAAGACCAACATCGAGGCCATCGGCGGGGCCATCGAGCTCGAGTCGACCTTCGGCCGCGGCAGCACCTGCCGGCTGCGGATCCCGCTGACCCTCGCCATCGTCGCCACGCTGACGATCGGCTGCGGCGGCGACCGCTATGCCATCCCGCAGGTCAGCCTGCAGGAGCTGGTGACCCTCGACCCCGAGCGCGCGACCACCGAGATCGAGGAGGTCGCGGGCGCGGAGGTCTACCGGCTGCGGGGCACGCTGCTCCCCCTCGTCCGGCTCTGCGACGTGCTGCACGTCGAGTCCGAGCGACAGGACGGCCAGGTCGTGATCGCCGTCTTGCAGGCCGAGGGCCGGCGGTTCGGCCTCGTGGTCGACCGCGTCCTCGACACCGAGGAGATCGTGGTCAAGCCGCTGTCGACCAACCTCAAGGCGATCGGCGCCTACTCGGGCGCCACCATCCTCGGGGACGGCCAGGTGGCGCTCATCCTCGACGTCCAGGCCCTCGCGCGCGGCGCGCTGCGGCCGGACGCAGTCGAGCGGGCCAACGCCGCGGCCGAGCACGCCGCGGCCACCGACTCCGACGCCGAGCGGTTCCTGCTCGCCGGCATCGGCGAGGGCCGCGAGGTCGCGATCCCGCTGTCGATGGTCACGCGCCTGGAACAGATCCCGGTGGCGCGGCTGGAGCGCGTGGGCTCGCGCGAGGTCCTGCAGTACCGCGGCGCGATCCTGCCGCTGCTGCGCCTGGACCAGCACCTGCGCGGCGGCTACGCCGACCAGCGTGAGCACCTGCTGCTCGTGGTCTACACCAGTGGTGGGCGCAGCGTCGGGATCGTCGTCGACGAGGTCCGCGACATCGTGGACGGCGGGGAGTCCCGCAGCGACATCGACGACCACGGCCTGCTGGGCTCGGCGGTCATCCGCGACCGCGTCGTGGAGCTGCTCGACGTGCGTTCGGCCATCGAGGCCGCCGACCCGCACTTCTTCGCCGACGACACCTCCCACTACTCCACCGCCTACCCCACCGACTACTCCACCGACTACTCCAAGGCAGGGGCGACGGCATGAGCATCCGCATGGCGACCTTCACGCTGTCCGGCCACACCTACGGCATCGACGTCGACCACGTGCAGGAGGTCCTGCGCTCGCAGGCCCGCACCCGGGTGCCGCTCGCGCCGGCCGCCGTCGCCGGCCTGGTGAACCTGCGGGGGCAGGTGCTCACCGCGATCGACCTGCGCGAGCAGCTGCACCTGCCGCCGCGGCCGGCGGGCGAGGAGCCCATGGTCGTCGTCATCCGCGTGGCCGGTGAGCCGATCAGCCTCCTGGTCGACTCGATAGGCGACGTCGTCGACGTCGAGCCGTCCACGTTCGAGGCACCGCCGGACACCCTGGACGACGCCAGCCGCGAGCTCGTCCTCGGCGCCTACAAGCTTCCCGGCCGGCTGCTGCTCGCGCTCGACCCCGAGCGCGCCGTCGCCGTGACGGCCTGACGCAGCACGACGCCGCAGCACAGCGGTCACGATCGGTCACCGACGCACCGCAAACCTGGCCCCCCGCGCCGCCTTCCAGGTGGTGTCGGGGGGCGATCGTGGCTGTCGGACCAGTCGTGCTGGCGCCGCCCGCCCCGCGCGGTCACGATGGACGGACCGACGACGCGAGGAGACCGCCATGGCCTACACGATGGTCAGCATGACCGGGCTCGGCTTCGACCTCGTGCGGCTGCCGGGCGGCTGCGGCGTCGCCGACGTCCTGCTCAGCGCCATGCGCAGCACCGACGCCGACCTCGCGGCGCTGGCCGGCGTGCACCCCGGGCCGCTGCGCTCGCTGCGGTGGGACGACGTCCGGCTGGCGAACGAGCAGCGGCCGGCCCTGCGCTCCACCCTGCAGGTCGCCGGCGAGGTGCTCGACCAGGTTGCCGCCGGTGGCGCGCAGGGTCGCTCGCTGCTCACGATGCTCGCCCACGCCCCGCTCGGCGACGTGCGCTCGCTCGACCGGGTGCTGCGCCACGACCTGCTCGAGCACACCTGGGTGCTCATCGACGGGATCGGCGTCCGGCAGGACCGCGACGAGCTCGCCGGCGACGTGCTCGTCGACGCCGCGGCGTCCGCGTACTGCTCCGAGCTGCTGGACGACGGGACGCGCCGGGCCCTCGCCGCGCCCTTCCTCGCCGCGCGCCGCGCGGGCGCGGCGGCCGTGGTCGCGACGCCGGGCGGCGCCCTCGGCACGGTGCTCGCCGACGTCGCGACGTGGTCCGGCGACGACCGCGCCTCGTGGCGCACCGCCGTCGACCTGACGCGCACCCTCACGCCCGAGTGGTCGACCGCCATGCACGAGGCCAGCTGGGCGGCGCACCTGTCCGACCGCACGCGCAGCGCAGCCGAGGCCCAGCTGCACGGCGTCCGCGCCTTCGCCGACGCCGGGCTCACCGCCGAGGACGCGGCGTCCGGCTCGTGGAACGCCTTGAGCGGCGTGCTGCAGGCGCTGTCGGTCAGCGACCTGCTCGGCGAGGCGGAGATGCAGGCGCTGCTGCGCCCCTGGCTGCTCGCGCGGGGCTGCGACCCCCGCTGAGCCCCACCCGTCGCGCTGCACGAGGAGCCTCCGCCGGCTGTCCGCGGAGCCGCAGAACGCGCGCCGATCGGCGCTCAGGTCTCACCGGTGCCGGCCGATAGTCACAGTGCGCGCCCACCACGGGCGTGCGCCTGACTCTCGAGGAGCACACGTGCCACCGATCCGCGTGCTGGTCGTCGACGACTCGGTGGTGGTGCGCCGGCTGGTCAGCGACGTCCTCGCCGGCGATCCCGACATCGACGTCGTCGGGAGCGCCTCGAACGGCCGGATCGCCCTGACCAAGATCGAGCAGCTGCGGCCCGACCTCGTCACCTTCGACATCGAGATGCCGATCATGGACGGCGTCACCGCGGTCCGTGCGCTGCGGGCGTCGGGCAGCAGGGTGCCGGTCATCATGTTCAGCACCCTGACCGACCGTGGCGCCGCCGCCACCCTGGACGCCCTCGAAGCCGGGGCCAGCGACTACGTCACCAAGCCCGCCAGCGCGGCGAGCCTGGCGGCGTCCCTGGAGCAGGTGCGCGACGTCCTGGTGCCCAAGATCAAGGCCCTGTGCCCGCGGCGGGGCGCGGCGCGCAGCACCCTGCCGCCGTCCCGTCCCGGGCTGCCCCCTGCCGCCCGGCCCGCGCCCACCTCGGCGCCCCTGCGCCCGGCGCCCGCGCCGCGCCGGCGCAGCGAGGGTCCCGTGCAGGTGCTCGCCATCGGCTGCTCGACCGGCGGCCCGGACGCCCTGACCAAGGTGCTGACCGGTCTGCCTGCCGACCTGCCCGTCCCGGTCGTCGTCGTGCAGCACATGCCGCCGGTCTTCACCCGGCAGTTCGCGGCGCGGCTGGACCGCAACCTGCCCCTCACCGTCGTGGAGGCCGCCGGCGGTGAGCTGCTCAAGCCCGGGCACGTCTACATCGCCCCCGGTGACTACCACCTGCGGCTCGTCGCCCGGGGGATGGGGGTCACGACCGCGCTCGACCAGGGCGAGCCGGAGAACTTCTGCCGGCCCGCGGTCGACGTCCTCTTCGCGTCCGTGGCCGCCACCTACCGCGGCGACGTCCTCGGCGTCGTGCTCACCGGGATGGGTCAGGACGGCAAGCGCGGCGCCAAGCTGCTGCTCGACGCCGGCGGCAGCGTCATCGTCCAGGACGAGGCGACCTCGGTGGTGTGGGGCATGCCCGGGTCGGTGGCGGGCGCCGGGCTCGCCGACGAGATCCTGCCCCTCGGCGACCTCGCGCTCGCCATCACCCGCCGCGTCGTGCGTCGTCCGGCCGTCCGTCAACCTGCCCTGGGAGGAGTCACGTGACCATCACCGCCGACGCCTTCAGCTTCGTCAGCGACCTCGTCCGACGTGAGAGCGCCATCGTGCTCGGCCCGGGCAAGGAGTACCTCGTGGAGTCGCGGCTGCTGCCGCTGGCCCGCGCCAACGGCGACGCCAACATCGAGGCGTTCGTCGCCCAGGCCCGCCGGCACCCGGGCGGCCCCGTGCCGCGCCAGATCGTCGAGGCGCTCACCACCAACGAGACCTCGTGGATGCGTGACTCGGAGCCGTTCGTGGCGCTGCGCACCACGGTGATCCCCGAGCTCGTCGCCAAGCGCGCGGCGAGCCGGCGGCTGCGCATCTGGTCGGCTGCGGCGTCCAGCGGCCAGGAGCCGTACAGCATCGCGATGACGCTCGCGGACATCCCGGCCCTCATCGGCTGGAAGGTCGAGATCATCGGCAGCGACCTCTCCCACGAGATGGTCGACCGCTGCCGCGCCGGCCGCTACAGCCAGCTGGAGATGAACCGCGGGCTGCCCGCCACGCAGCTGGTGCGCCACTTCACCCGCGAGGGGGCGTACTTCAAGGTCAACCCGGCCCTCGCCGCGATGACCAGCTTCCTCCAGGTGAACCTGGTGCGACCGCTGCCCCCGATGGGCACGTTCGACATCGTCTTCTGCCGCAACGTCCTCATCTACTTCGACACCGCGACCAAGCGCGAGGTGCTCCGCAAGATCCGTCAGGTCATGGCGCCCGACGGCGTTCTCTACCTCGGCGCCGCCGAGATGACCATGGGCGTCGACGACGCCTGGGAGCGGGTGGCCATCGGCCGCAGCTCCGTCCACCGGATCAGGAAGGAGCACCCCTAGTGCGAGCACTGGTGATCGACGACTCCCGCGCCATGCGCCGCATCGTCTCCCGCATCCTCACCGATGCCGGCTACGAGGTGGTCGAGGCCGAGCACGGCCAGGACGCGCTGGACGGCCTCGGCGCGGGACCGCTGCCCGAGCTGGCGTGCATCGACTGGAACATGCCGGTCATGGACGGACTGCAGTTCGTCATGGCCGTCCGCAAGAACCCGGCCTGGCGCCGCATGACGATGATGATGGTGACCACCGAGGGGGAGCAGGACCGCATCGTCCGGGCGCTCGCGGCCGGCGCGCACGAGTACCTCATCAAGCCGTTCACCGCCGACGCCATGCGCGACAAGCTCGACCTGCTCGGGCTGCTCCCCCCGGCGGTGGAGGCGTGAGCACCGAGGTGGACGTGTCCACCGACCTGTCACCGGACGACGGCTGGAGCATCGTCGAAGGCACCTGGGAGTCGATCCTGCAGTCCGGTGCCCTGCCGGCCGACCCGGCCACCGTCCTCGAGGACCCGCTGACGGCGTTTGTCGCGGTCGTCGGTGACCCGACGCGCACGGTGACCTTCAGCTTCAGCCGTCAGACCGGCGAGGCCGTCGCCCGCACCATGCTCGACCTGCACCGCGACGAGGTCGTCAGCGACGAGGACCTCGAGGACGCGACCGGTGAGATCGTCAACATCCTCGGCGGCAACGTGAAGTCGGTGCTCGCCGGCGCTACCCGGCTCGGCCTGCCGCGGGTCGTCTCGGGGGAGGTGCCGGCGATCGGCACCCCGCTGTGGCAGGCAGCCGTCGAGTGGTCGGGCCACGTGGCCACGATCGCCTTGTGGCACAGCGGTTCTGAGGCCAGCACGCACGACAGCAGTTCGCACGACACCGCTCACATGAGCTCCGACAACAACTCTGAAGGGAACTAGCCATGAGGCTGCTGGTAGTGGATGACAGTCGGGTGATGCGGCAGATCGTCGTCCGGACGCTGCGTCAGGCCGGGTTCGGCGGGCACGACATCGTGGAGGCCGTCGACGGTGTCGACGCCCTCGCCAAGGTCGGGGAGGAGACCCCCGATCTGGTCCTGTCGGACTGGAACATGCCCAACATGACGGGGATCGAGCTGCTGCGCTCGCTGCGCGGGCAGGGCAACGACGTCTCGTTCGGCTTCGTGACCTCGGAGGGCTCGGAGGACATGCGCGACACCGCGCAGTCGGCCGGGGCCATGTTCGTCATCGTCAAGCCGTTCACGCCCGAGGCGTTCCAGGACGCCCTGTCGCCCATGCTGGGCTGAGGGAGCACCGATCATGAGCCTTCCCACCAACCTCGCCGTGCGTGAGCTCTTCGAGGGCCTGCTGGGTCGCGACGTCGACCTGCAGAACGGCCGACGCGTCGACATGGACGCGACGCCCGGCCCCTGCACGGCCGTCTACGTCGACGACAAGGACGACCTCAGCTCGGTCGTCGTCATGGACTTCCCGCTCACCGCCAAGGTCGGGGCGGCCCTCGGGCTCGTGCCCGCCGGTGGCGCGGAGGCGGCCATCGAGGACAAGTCCCTCCCGGCTTCGTTGCAGGAGAACACGAACGAGCTGCTCAACGTGCTCGCGGGCACGCTGAACGACTTCACCGACGTGCACCAGCGCCTGTACAAGGTGCACGGTCCTGGTGAGCCGCTGCCGGCGGACGTCGCGCCGTGGACCATCACGGTGACCGGCCGTCAGGACCTCAACGTCGCCGTCAAGGGCTACGGCGCCGCCGGTGGGCTGTCGATCATCTCGGTGCTGCCCGTCTGAGCACGCGCGTCCACGAAGGCGGGCACCGACGTCGTCGGTGCCCGCCTTCGTGCGCCTGTCTCGCGCGCCTGGTGGCGGGGTCGCGCAGCGGTGCTCGGGGTCGGCCGTCGCTCAGCGGGCGACGGTGACGCCTGCGACGGGTGTGGAGGCGGCGGTCCGCCGGACGGTCAGGCAGCCGTTGGTCGCGCCCACGACCTTGAGCCCGTTGCGGTCACCCGCGCCGTACACCGCGAGCTTGCGCGACAGCGACGGGTACATGATCTGGGAGGTGTCGGGGCCCGCCGGGTGCGACAGCCCGACCGCGTGGCCGAGCTCGTGCAGCAGCAGCTGGCCGCGGGTGCCCTGCTTGCCCCTCACCGGCCCGACACCGAAGCCGCCCTCGAGCACGTTGGTGGAGTCGAGCACGACCTCGCCCTTGACCATCTGGGCGGCCTTGCGGCCCTTGCCGTCGACGACACCGTAGAGCCAGGAGCCACCGCCGACGCCGGCGACGCCGCCGCGGGCCATCGCGGTGGTGAAGATCCGGCTCTGGCCCGGCCTGGCCCACGCGACCACGAGCCGGGTGTCCTTCGGGTACGCCGCGGCCTTGGCTGCGCCCGGGACGATGGCAGTCGTGCCGCGGTAGGCGAAGCGCAGCCCCGTGTCGGCGGTGATGCGCGCGAGGGCCAGCCGGGTGTCGGCGAGGGCGCCCGCTGTGGCCTGGGCGGCGTTGACCCGCCACCCGATGGCGCCGTCGCACGGGTCCCAGCGGGCGATCGGGTCGCCTGCGCGGCCGACGGAGCCGAAGGCGAACGCCCGGGGGTCGGACGGCTTCACGGTCAGCCCGCGCTTGGCGCTGCCCGTCGGGCCGTCGGTGCTCGTGCCCGGCACCAGCACCCGCAGCGTCCGCGGGCCCGGCGTCGCGGTGGGCAGCGTCAGCGCGAACCGGCCGTCCGCATCGGTGCGGGCCGTGGCGACGGTGCGCCACGCGCTGCCGGCCAGCTGCTGCAACAGGACGCCGCGGATCGCGCGGGACGACACGGCGCCCTGCACGACGGGTGCGCCGCCGACGTACGGCTGCACGGAGGGCCAGCTGACGACCACCTCGGTGCTCTGGGTGGCGGCGCTGGCCGGGGTCGAAGCGACGGCCACCCCGGCGACCAGGGCCGCGATCGTGGTGGCGGCGGTGGTGAGACGACGTGCGCGCATGCGTGGGTGCCCTCGCGGCTCGGGGGATGGTGGTCACCCCAGTGTGGTCGACGTCGGGTGCTCCCGGCAGCCGGACCCGACTCCCGCCCGGCGCGTCACCCGGTTGCCGCACGGCGAACGCGACCGTCGACCGCGCTCGGCCCCGCCTGGCGCGGCTAGCACGTGGTGGGGCAGGTGGGGCTCGAACCCACGACCGACGGATTATGAGCACCATTCAGGGAGCCGTCTGAACTGTGCCGATAAGCGCCGTGAGCCGCTGACCTGCGCGGATACACCGCAACGCCGGTCAGCAATGCTCACTAGTTTTCCGTGGCATGTGCCATCCATGTGCCATCGGGGCGAGCCCGCTCAGCCACCTGCCTTGTCGAGAGCGCGGGCGACTGCTCGGCTGGGATTGTCCGGCCAGGTCGGCGCGCAGCGCCACCGCCACGGCCGTCAGCGCCTCCACGTCACGCCGTGTGGCCGCCTGGCTGGCCTCCTCCACCTCGCTGACCCGCGCCACGAGCCAGCTCGCCAGCGTGGCTATGACCAGGACCAGGAGAGCGATGCCGCCCAGAGCTCGAGCCCGGTGGAGATGCGTACCTCCAGCTCAAGACCGAGAAGAACTTGGGTGGCTTTGAATTGCCACCTCCCGACAAGGATTATGCGGTCGACTACGTTCTAGACGGCCAGCAGCGCTTGACCTCAATCTTCGCGACGTTCCAGACGGACATCTCCGGCCCCACCTGAAGATCCTGATCTTTGGCTTCCCATCTACTACGACTTCAAAACATTCGAATCCGAGGACCGCACTAGTGTGGCCATCGTATGTGAACGAGTCAACCGCATGGGTGTTGAACTCAACATGTTCGAGTTACTAACGGCTTGGACGTGGAGCGAAGAATTCGATCTACAGGCTCGATTTCAGGATCTGTCAGAAGAATTTGAGTCTTTCGGCTTCCGCGAGGTAGGCGACGACAACCTTAATGCTGCGATGCTGTGCGGCCATCCTTCGCGGTGACCCATCGCCGGCCGCGCTAGTAGACATCAACGGAAGTGACGTACGGGCAGAGTTTGATCGTGTTGCTCAGTCATTGCGACTGGCGATCGACTTCCTCCGCGTTAATCTACAAGTACGGCACCTGAAATTCCTTCCGTACTCCAGTCAACTTATCGCACTCTCGGCGTACTTCTCAGTGAATCAATCGAAGCCAGTCCCGAACGCGGACCGAATTCAGCTTTTGCGCTGGTTCTGGAGATCCTCGTTTGGTCATCGGTATAGCGGAAATCCTCGGCGAAACATCAAGAACGATGTAGGCGAAGCAATTAAACTGCGTAAGGGTCAAGCGTCTACGTTAGGCGATATGCCGAGTGCGCTTGGTCCCGACTTCTTCCGCGATAACCAGTTCAGCGTAACAACGGTCGCGACCAAGACGATGATCCTCCTGCCGGCAAGTCGATCGCCACGCAGTTTCCTCTCCGGTCAGTTGATTGCCTTGGACCGGGTACTGTCCGAGCCGAACCGGAGCGAATATCATCACTGCTTTCCTCAGGCGCATTTAAAGCGACAGTCGCCTGCCCCCTCGGTTTCGCAGATTAACGGTCTTGCGAATTTCGCGATCATCTCGCGCACAATTATCGTAAGATTCGCGAGAATGCGCCCTCGGTATACAGGCTAGAAATGCCCGCGGACACAAGGGCGGTCCAGGAGTCGGCCTTGCTGCCCGACAGTCTGTTCCTGGACGATTTTGAGTCATTTATCGCAGACCGCGTTGCGCTGCTAAGCGCCTATGCGTTGGAGCTTATCGCCTAGCACAAGTGCGACACTGAGTCAAAGCACCCATGCAGATAAAGCACCAGGGAGAGAAAGGGCCCTGGCCGGTGTCCCAAGCCATTGTTTTCGGCCCAGGGGTACCCCCTGCCCGCGACAACGCGGTGCACATGTTGCGAGTGCCTGCGTCTTCGACGGCGACCTGGGTCACTCCTCGGGCCATCTTCGAGATGCAACGCCTTGTTCAGTCAGACGTGCAGAGGTTCGATGCAATTGGCTGCTCATCGGTGACATCCGTCAATGGCGGAACCGACGAAACCGTAGGCTCTGCGTAAACCCACGGCACTACTGAGCAGATAGCGTTCCCGAGTGGGTCACCGACAACTTCATCTGTCGGGATGAGTAGGGCAACCTCAATAAAGTCAGTCTGATCGGGTACCGATTCATTCATCACCTCCCAACCCAAGTCGAGCTCAGGACGACCCGTCTTAGCACTCTGATCTGCGGCGGTCGGCACACCGAGGACGGCAACGAAATCCCGCAGGGTCGACCGACCGAGTATGAGACCTCGGGGAAGAAGGACGTGAGAAGCCGCCGCCGCATCTTCACGGCTGACGATCGGGCCGGACACAGTGAAAAGTCGCGGCTCGAATTCTACCGTCTCCGAAAGGCCATCCCAAGACCAAGAGCGGCTAGCGAGGCTGCCCTCCAAGTCAGGTGCTTCAGTGGTCTCAACTGCATCATCGGGCATCAGACGGTCCACCTGCTCGACCGTCATGCCGTGATTGATGCCTAGCATGCTTGTAGCAGCAGACGTTCCTGGCGCTCGGCCGTCTGGGTCGACCAGATATCTATCGATCGGGGCCGATCGCGGATTGACGCGCTCAATCACCCAGCCAGCGGCGCCTGTAAGGCCTCCCAGCACAGCGGCCAACGCGACGCAAAGCCCAAGCAAACGCATCAGACGACGATCAGGATCGGCCGCCGCATCAACGCCTTGCCAACGGTCAACCGACCGCGCACTTCGCTGCGGTGGCCTGGCCACGATAAGGTCACCCCCCACTACGTTGTGCTGCAACCATCTGCGCGAGCCTCTCAGCAGCACCGCTACATGGCAACCCTGCGGCCTGGGCGGAGCCAGCCGGGTGCAGTCCGGCACCATAGGACGGTGACCGGCTGGTGCGTAAGCACTAGGCAGTCCGTGCGACCGCCTGCTGAAGGTGCGTCGCTACGCGCACGCGTCCGGTCTCAGTCCTACGCGACAGACACCTTGACGACGGACTGGGAGTGGGTGAAGGCGAAGCCGGCGCGCATGTCGCCTTCACGGCCACAGGTCGGAGGTGGAGTAGACGGAGCGGTCGGCCTCGACGGTGGCGAAGTCGCGGACGACGAGCCAGACCCGTGAGTGGTCCACCGCGTAGAGGGTGTTCGCCGGGACGTACTGCGAGACGAACAGGTCGACGCCGAGGATGCGCCGCCCGGTCGCGGAGGTGGCGTCAGCGCCGAGCACCGGCTGGTTGGAGCCGGTCGCGGTCTTGATCGTCGCCAGGGCCAGAGCGGTTGCCGGGGAGCACACGAACGCCGTCACGGTCGCGCCGACCGTCTCGGCCTTGCTGATCGCGGTGGCGGCGAAGTCGAGGTTGACGAAGGCGCTGGCGGCGACGTGGTGCTGGATGCCGCCGGTCCTCCGGTCACTGGTCGACGCCCTGGCCGAGCAAATGGCCGGTAAGCCCGCCGACGGGCTGGTGTTCACCGCGCCCGAGCGTTGGCCGCTGCGACTGATGAACTATCGCCGCCGGGTGTTCGACCCCGAAGCCGACTCGGTCGGTCTGGCCGGGCTGACCCCGCACGTGCTGCGGCATACCGCTGCGAGCCTGGCCGTGAGCGCCGGGGCCAACGTCAAGGCCGTGCAGAGGTTGCTCGGCCATGCCAGCGCGGCCATGACCCTCGACGTATACTGGGGCCCTTTCGACGACGACCTCGATGCCGTCGCCGACCGGATGGACTCAGCCGCCGCGCTTCGGCAACGGCTCCGGCTCAGCCGCATGTGCCATTTATGTGCCCTCC
This sequence comes from uncultured Actinomycetales bacterium, assembly GCA_964243295.1. GTDB lineage: Bacteria > Actinomycetota > Actinomycetes > Actinomycetales > Angustibacteraceae > CAXTEJ01. Next base: position 18,127 of record CAXTEJ010000023.1, read on the forward strand.
GGGCCCCTTCGCCAACCTCGCGGACCACCGGGCAACGCTCTGACCTTGCGGCTCATTGGGTGGGGCAGGTGGGGCTCGAACCCACGACCGACGGATTATGAGTCCGCTGCTCTGACCGGCTGAGCTACTGCCCCGTGGCGGCGAGCCTAGCGACGGCTGGCGACGGTCGGGTCGAACCGGGACGTCACGGCTCGTGGCGCCCCGGTTCGGCGGTGGCGTCAGTCGACGCGGGGGGACTCGCCCTGCAGCTTGTCGATCAGCACCGAGGCGTCGGCCTTGGTGAGGTCGTCGGGGACGTCCTCGCCGGCCTCGCGCGCCAGGGTGCTCAGGTAGGACTTCTGCGGACCGGTGGCGGGCTCGCCGCCGGTGGCCCACTGGTCGACGGGCTTGGTGGCGTCGTCGGCGCCGTGCTGGTCGTGGATCGGCTGGGTGCTCTCGTCGGGCGTGTTCTCGCTCATGGCCTCGACCATATGTTCGATTCGATCGTCGCGCACCTCGAGCGACACGGTCGGTGCTCACAGCGTGCTGGGCAGGGCTCCCCCGGGCTGCGCGGCGAGCGCCGCCTGCACCAGCTGCGACAGCCGCTCGGGCGGGACCTCACGCGTTCGCGCGGCCGTCAGCTCGCGCAGCGACCGCGCGACGTGCTGCAGCACGTCGACGAGGGCCACGACCTCCTCGCGCGACCACCCCTGCCGCGGCTTGTCGAGCAGCAGCGAGGCCAGCGCCGGCTCGGCGCTCGCGACCTGCAGCATCGCCTGCTCCAGCTGGTCCGGCGTGCTCGAGCGAACCGTCGCGAGGACGCCGGCCAGGCTGGACGCCCGACCGCGCGACCACAGCCCCTCGACGAGAGCCTCGAGCACCTCCTGCTCGACGCCGCCACCGCCACCGCGGTAGGTGGCGTCGAGGATCGGCACCTCCCGCCCGCACCAGGGACACAGCGACCGCGACTGGTCCATGGTGACCGCCGTGCCCGGGCCGACCTCGAAGTCGACCTCGTGGAAGCCGTGCTGAGGGCATCGGGCGATGGGTGCGACGGCCATGACCCAACGTAGGACGAGCGCGACGTCCGCGGCCAGTGCAGCGCGGTGGCGGTCGCCTGCCAACCCACCATGACCAGCGGCCCGGCACTGGCCGACGCCCCCGGACGCGCCTCGAGCGGTTGTCGATCCTCACCCCTGCCGCGGGCCCACGTGGGACTGACCTCCCTACGGCTGCAGGCCCGCAGGGGTCAACGCGCAGCGGGTCACGTCCCCGGTCGCCGGGTCCACGGACAGCGCGAGGTGCCAGAGCGCGGTCGCGGTGGTGAGCTCGTACGTCGCACTGCCGGGCTGCTCACTGCCGGGCTGCTCGCCGGCAACGACGTCGCCGAGCGCCTGGAAGGGACCGTCCACGGCGACCGCCGCGGCCGACGCGCGGAGCAGCGCAGCAGGATCGACGTCGACCGCGTGCGTGAGGTGCGCCGGCCATCGCGGTGAGTCCGAGGTGAACGCCGCGAGCAGGTCGCGAGCGGCGGCGTCGAGGACGTCGGACGACGCGCAGACCGTGACCGACATCGTCTGCACGCGCGGCGGCACCTGCGGAGTCAGCCGGATCTCGACGAGCAGCCGCCCCCGCTCGCCGCGGACGGTCCAGGTGGCGCCGGCGGGGGTCGGGTGCGCCACCGCCCCCAGCTCGCTCACGAGTCCGGACCCGCCGTACCCGATGGCCGCGCGCGCGGCCTCCAGCTCGGCGCGGCGCTCGGCCCGAGGCTTGTCCAGGTCGACGTTGGCGGCGAAGACCTCGTCGGCGAGCCGGTCGTCCCAGCTCGCCAGCAGCCGGTGGACGTCGGCGACCGCCTTCACCGTCGCCGGCCACGGCGTGGTGCGAGGTCGTGCTCGGCGGCCGAGCAGCGCCGCGAGCGCCTGCGCCGCAGGCTGGTGCACGGGCGCGTAGGTCGCGTTGGCGAGCACGACGACACCGATGCCGTGGGTCGGGCTCCACCGCATGTGCGCGCCGTATCCCGGGTAGCCGCCGGGGTGGCTGATGACGGGTCCGGTGGCGTCGTCCTCGACGAACAGGCCGAAGCCGTAGCCGGTCGGCGCCGGCCAGGCGTGGCCGCCGGCGACGGCCAGGAGGGGCTGCGTCGAGATGGACCGGTGCTGCTGCTGCATCTCGCGGCGGGTCGCCCGCCTCACTGGGTGGTCGTCAGGCTCGTCGCGGGCAGGGAACGCCGCGGCGAGGCCGCTGATCCACAGGGCGAGGTCCGCCACGCTGCTGTACAGGCCGCCGATGGCGGAGAACACGCCGGGCCGGTCGAACGGCAACGGCTCCCAGCCCCGGCCGGTACGGCGGTGGCCGCGCGTCAGCCTCGTCGGGTCGACGTCCGAGTCGCTGAAGACGGTCTGGCGCAAGCCGATCGGCTCGAGGATCGCGGCGCGCACCTCGTCGCGGTAGTCGCGACCCGCGACCGCGGTGACGACGCGGCCGAGCATCGCGAACCCGAGGTTGGAGTACTCGAAGGCCGTACCGGGAGCGGAGACGAAGCCGACGCCGCGGTGGAGGAACGCCGCGAGCTCGTCCGGCGTCATCGACTCCTGGCGGTCCGCCCAGGCGTCGTCGGTCGGGAGGCCGGCGCTCATCGACAGCAGGTGGCGGATGGTCAGGGCGGGTGAGTCGGTGGTGGGCAGGCCGGCCGCGGCGACCTCCGGGACGTACGTGGCCACGGCGTCATCCAGGTGCAGCGCGCCGGCGTCCCGCAGTCGCAGCACCGCGCTCGCGGTGAAGCTCTTGGTCAGCGACGCGATGCGGAACACGCTGTGCTGGTCAGGCGTGTCGCCGCCGTACACGTGTCCCACCCCCGCGCCACCGTGGTGCACGAGAGCGCCGTCCTCGACGACGCCGTAGGAGATGCCCGGGACGTGCCCAGACGCGACCAGCGAGCCGAAGATCGCGTCGACCTGCTCGACGTCGGCGTTCACGACGTCACCTGCGCGCGGGCCCGCCCCGACCGGCGCACTAGCTCGAGCAGCCGTTCCCGGGGCAGCCCTGGGGTGCGGTGACCGTCGCGGCCGACCATGGTGCGGCCGGCGACCAGCGCGTTCAGCGTCGACTCCTCGACGCACTGGACCACGGCCTCGAACAGCGGGTCCAGCATCGACCAGGGCAGGAAGTCGAGGCGCTGCACCGACCGAGCGGCCGGGTCGGGCGACAGGGCGCTGCTCAGCGCGCCGCGGTTGGCGGTCGAGAAGGCGAGGAAGATGTCACCGGAGAAGTGGCTGCCCGTGGTGCCGGTGCGGGCGAGCCCGAGCGGGACGCGGCGGGCAAGGGCCTTGCACTGACCGGGCAGCAGCGGCGCGTCGGTGGCCACGACGACGATGCACGACCCCGCTCCGGGCGGGGCCATCCAGTCGGTGTCCTCCATCGGGTTGTCGTCGAGCATCTCGGCGCCGACGGGGACGCCGAGGACAGTCAGCTCGCGCCGGCTCCCGAAGTTGGCCTGCATCAGCGTGCCGACCGTGTACGTGGTGCCAGCGACGGTCACGAGCCGCGACGCGGTGCCGGTGCCGCCCTTGTAGCCGTAGCAGTTCATGCCGGTGCCGCCACCGACCGACCCCTCCGCGAGCGGGCCCGACGTGGTCGAGTCCAGGGCGGCGGCCACGGACGCGCTGGTGACGTGCCGCCCGTTGATGTCGTTGAGGTAGCCGTCCCACGTCTCCGCCACGACAGGCAGCATCCAGCCGGTGCTCCCCGTCGGCGAGCGCCCGGACACCCAGTCGATGATCCCTCGGTGCACGTCGCCGACCGCGTGGGTGTTGGTCAGCCCCACCGGGTGCGTGAGCCCGCCGTACTCCTCGATCCAGGTGGTGCCGGTCATCTCCCCGTTGCCGTTGAGCGAGGACCAGCCGGCGGCGATCGCCTCCTCGAACGCCTCCGGGCCCGTCGGCAGGATCACCGTCACCCCGGTGCGGACAGGCCCCTCGCCGACCAGCAGCTCTCCCTCCCCGGCCACGTGCGTCGTGTACCCGACCTGGAGCCCGTCGACGTCGGTGACGGCGTTCAGCGGCCCGGGCGAACCGCCGACCACCAGGCCGAGGTCGCGGGCGCGGGCGCCGGTGGGGGTCACCGGGAACTCGCGGCTCGCGCGGTACCCGGCTCGATGTCTGTTCCCGCCATGGTCGATCCCCTCCTGTGCCCGCTGCCCCGGCGTCACTCCACGATCGCCCGGGTGAGCAGCACCACCGTGATGAACGTCTCGTACAGCCGGACCGGGTCGTCGTCGGTGATGGTGACCGTGCGGGCGTCGACGCGCTCGACCCCGGCGATGCGGGTCGCCATCTTCGCGAGGTCACCGTTGTGGAACAGCACCTCCAGCGTCGCGGGCAGGTCGATCGCGGGTGGTCGCGCCGAGCCCAGACCCGTGATCGCCTCGGCCGCCCGCTCGCGGATGAGGTCGCACGCCTGCGCCGGGTGGAGGCTGTCGGCCGCGAAGCGGGTCACCGAGGTCTTGACCACGGCGCTGCGGATGCCGGGGCAGACCCGCTCGGCCTCCTCGGCCGTGGTGTCGTCCCCGGTGACGAGCACGACCGGCACGCCGTGACCGAGCGCCACCAGCGCGTTGATCCCCGACTCCCCCACCTCGACACCGTTCAGCAGCACCCGGCCGATGGCCCGCGGGTTGTAGGTGTGCGACAGCGCCGAGGCCTCGCTCGCCATCGAGCCGTGGTAGCTGACGAAGAACACCGCGTCGTACGACGGGTCGAGGCCCTCCATCATGTACATCGGCTTGTGCCGCCCCGACAGGTACCGGGCACGGCCCAGCAGGCCGTCGGGACGAAGGTTCTGCATGCTCGAGTGCGAGTCGTTGACCAGGAAGGTCGTGGCGCCGGCCGACATGGCGCCCTCGATCGACGCGTTGACCTCCGCCTGCAGCAGCCCGCGGTAGTGCTCGTACTCCGGCTGCGGCGGCAGGCACTGCGACCAGTCCACCACCCCGGCGGTGCCCTCCATGTCGGAGGAGATGTAGACCTTCACAGCACGCTCCTCGGATAGGTGCGGGGGTCGGCGTCCCCCGGCGTCATGACGGCGTACGTCGCGCCGGGGCTCCCGGCGGCCGCGCCGTGGCGACCGTACGGCGTCAGCGCGAGCACCCGCAGCTCGGTGCGGAACCGGTCGGGCAGCTCGGCGGCGTCGCCCAGCGCCGCCAGGCAGGCCTTCTCGACGTCCTCACCGCGGGTCAGCGCGTCGACGACCGAGCGCGCCGTGCCCGACCGCATGCTCAGCTCGCCGCGGCCGGTGCAGGCGGCGCCACCACCGCGCAGGTCGCACCAGTTGCCCGCTCCGGGCAGGGCCGAGTCGCCCACGCGCCCGGGGTACTTCCAGGGGTAGCCGCTCGTCGACACGCCCACGACCATCTCACCGTGGGAGTCGAGGGCGATGACGTTGATGGTGCCCCAGGGCCCGTCGTGCGGGGTGAACCGGTCGACGAGCTCGACGGCGGCCAGCCGGTAGGCCTCGTCACCGGCCTGGCTCGCGGTGTGCTCGCCCTCGACCGACAGCTCCGACGGGGCGAGCGCCTCGCGGAACAGCCGCCGCGACTGCTCGGTGAGCAGCTCGGCGGTGCTGAACCCCTGCTCCGCCGCGAAGAGCGCCGCGCCCTCACCGACCAGCAGGCAGTGCTGCGGCAGCCGCTCGAGCACAGCGCGCGCCACCGAGACCGGGTGCGGAAAGCCTTGCAGCGCACCGACCGCACCGAACCCGCGGGTCGAGCCCACCATCAGCGAGGCGTCGAGCTCGACGACACCCTGGGCGTTGGGCAGGCCGCCGGTGCCGACGTACGGGTCGGCGAGGTTGTCCTCGCAGGCGCGCAGTGCCGCCTCGACGGCATCGAGTGCCGACCCACCTGACTGCAGCACGTCGAGGCCGAGCGGCAGCCCGATCTCGCTGCGCTCGCTGCCGACGATGACCGGGCCGCTCACCGTCGGTCCTCGGCGGCGGGCACCGGTTCGGGCTGCGGGTGGGCGACCAGCCGCGGCACCGACGACAGCAGCAGCCGGGTGTAGTCGTCCTGCGGGTCGTCGAACACCCCTGCCGTCGGTCCCTGCTCGACGATCAGGCCCTCGTGCATGACGGCGATGCGGTCGCTGATCTGGCGCACCACGGCCATGTTGTGGGAGACGAAGAGCATCGACAGCCCCAGGGTGTCCTTCAGGTCGAGCAGGAGGTTGATGATGTTGGCCTGCACCGAGACGTCGAGCGCCGACACCGGCTCGTCGGCGATCAGCACCTGCGGCTCGAGCGCGAGCGCGCGGGCGATGCCGATGCGCTGGCGCTGCCCGCCCGAGAACGCGCGGGGCAGCTGGTCGATCGCCCGCTCGGGCAGCCCCACGAGGTCCATCAGCTCGCTGATCCGTTGCCGCACCTGGTTCTTGGGGACGATCTGGTGGTAGCGCAGCACCTCGCCGAGGGTCTGCCCCACGCTCATCCGCGGGTTGAGCGAGCTGTAGGGGTCTTGGAAGACCATCTGCACGACCCGGCGCTGGGTGCGCGAGGGGGCGCCGTGCAGCACCTCGCCGGCGTAGGCCACCGTGCCGCCAGTCGGGGTGTAGAGCCCTGCGGCGCAACGACTCAGCGTCGACTTGCCGCACCCGCTCTCGCCGACGAGCCCGAGCGTCTCACCGCGGTGCAGCACCAGGTCGACGCCGTTGACGGCCTTGACGACCGACTGCTCGCGGCGCAGCAGCCGGTCGAGCCCGCCTGCGCGGCGCCCGAAGTGCTGCACCAGCCCGTCGACGCGCAGCAGCTCCTGGTTCACGCCCTCACCCCGCCGTCCGTCAGCCCGGTCATCACGTCGGTCGTCGCGCCGGTGCCTGCCTCGGCGATCGCACGCGGCCACCGCTCGGGCTCGTGGGCCCGCCAGCACGCGCTGGCCCTGCCGGTGTGGATCGGCAGCAGAGGCGGCACGTCGGTGATGCAGCGCTCGACGGCGGCGGGGCAGCGCGGCGCGAACGCGCACCCGGTGAGCGGGCGCATCAGGTCGGGGGGCTGCCCGGCGATGGTGAGCAGCCGGTGGACCGGCTGGTCGGGGTCTGGCACCGAGCGCAGCAGTGCCGCGGTGTAGGGGTGGCGCGGTGAGCCGAGCAGCTCGCCGATCGTCCCGTGCTCGACGATCCGGCCGCCGTACATGACGTTGAGCTTCTCGCAGGTGCCGCTGACCACGGCGAGGTCGTGGGTGACCAGCACGAGCCCGACACCGCGCTCGCGACGCAGCCTGTTGAGGACGCCGAGCACCTGCGCCTGGATCGTGACGTCGAGGGCCGTCGTCGGCTCGTCGGCCAGGATGAGCCCCGGCTCGGCCGAGAGGGCGATGGCGATGCAGACCCGCTGCCGCATGCCCCCTGACAGCTCGTGGGGAAAGGCTCGGTAGCGCCCCTCGGCGTCGCGGATGCCGACCTGGTCGAGCAGCTCGATCGCCCTCGTGCGCGCCGCGGACTTCGACATGCCGAGCCGGCGCCGCGGCACCTCCGCCACCTGGTCGCCGATGCGCATCGTCGGGTTCAGCGCCGTCAGCGAGTCCTGGAAGATCATCGCCATGACCGACGACAGCAGCTCGCGACGACGGGCCGGCGCCATGCCGGTGACCTCGACGCCGTCGACGACGATGCTGCCGCCGCTGATGCGGGCCGGCACCGGCAGCAGGTCCATCGCGGCGCGCAGCGTGAGGCTCTTGCCCGAGCCCGACTCGCCGACCAGGCCGACGGACTCGCCCGCCGAGGCCGTGAGCGACACCTTGCGCACCGCGTGCAGCGTGCCGTCCGGCAGCGGGATCTCGACGTCGAGCTCGTGCAGCTCGAGCAGCGGGCTCATCGCCGCCCACTGCGGTGCACGAAGCCGTCGGCGATCAGCGCGAGCGCGAGACCGGTGACCACGACGGCCAGGCCGGGCACCGCTGCGAGATACCACTTGGTGAACACGAAGGCCTGACCCTCCTGGATCATCGATCCCCAGTCCGGCGTCGGTTGCGGCACACCGAGACCGAGGTAGCCGAGGGTGACGATGGCGAGGATCGACAGCACGATGTCGCTCATCGAGAACACGAATGCCTGCAGCACCACATTGGGCAGCAGGTGGCGCAGCAGGATGCGGTGGGTCGGCAGCCCGCTGGCCCGCGCGGCGAGGGCGTACTCCTGCTCCTTGGCCACCAGCACCTCACCGCGCACGATGCGCGCATAGGCCACCCAGCCGACCAGCGTGATGGCGATGTAGATGCTGCGGGTGCCGGACCCGAGGACGAAGACCAGCGCGATCACGAGGACGAAGAAGGGGATCGCCACGACGACGTCGACCAGCCGCATGAGCACCGTGTCGAACCAGCCGCCCCGCCAGCCGGCCACCAGACCGAGGGTGCCGCCGAGCAGGAACGGGAACAGCACCGCGAGCGCACCCACGCGCAGGTCGGTGCGGGCGCCGTAGAGCAGCCGGGCGAAGACGTCGCGGCCGAGCTGGTCGGTGCCCAGCAGGTGCCCGTTGCCCGGCGGCTGCAGCGAGCGGGTGAGGTCCTGCGCGATGGGGTCCCAGCGGGTGATGACCGGCGCGAGCACGGCGGCCAGGACGAGGAACCCCAGCAGCAGCAGTCCGGCGGCGAGGGTGGCGTTGAGGCGCAGCGGGAGCCGGACGACGAGGCCCCGGCGTCCGGCCACGGGGACGGCGGCGGTCATGACAGCTCCACCCGGGGGTCGAGGGCCGCGTGGGCCATGTCGGTCAGGAGGTTGATGGCGACCACCATGACGGCGAAGACGAGCGTGACCGCCTGCACCACGGCGAAGTCGCGGTTGAAGATCGAGTCGAGCATGAGGGTGCCGATGCCCGGCAGCGCGAAGACGCGCTCGACCACCAGCGTGCTGCCGACCAGGTAGGCGATGTTGACCCCGAGCACCGTCACGGAGGAGACCGCGGCGTTGCGCAGGGTGTGCCCGAGGATGACGCGCCGGTGCGACAGGCCCTTGGCGCGGGCGGTGACGACGTAGTCGCTGTCGAGCACCGCCACCATCGACGTCCGCAGGCTGCGGATCAGCACCGGTGCCAGCGCGAGGGCGATGGTCAGCGCCGGCAGCACGATGGAGCGCAGGTGCCCGATCGTGTCGTCGCCGAACCCCGACACCGGGAACAGCCGCAGCTTCAGGCCGAAGAGCAGCACCAGCATGATCCCGACCCAGAACGCCGGCATGCCCAGCCCCACCAGCGGAACCGCGCGGATCAGCTGGTCGGTGACGCTGCCCCGGCGGCTGGCGGCGAGGACGGCGAGCGGCACGCTGATCGCGAGGGCCAGCACCGTGGCCGACACGAGCAGCCACAACGTGGCGGGCAGCCGGCCCCTCACCAGCTCGCTGGCGTCGACGTTGTAGAAGAAGGACTGGCCCAAGTCGCCGTGTGCCAGCCTCCCCATGAAGTCGAGGTACTGCTGCCACAGCGGCTTGTCGAGGCCGAACGACTTCTGCAGCGCCGCCACGGACTCCTCGGTGGCACGGACGCCGAGCAGGGTCTTGGCTGGGTCGCCGGGCACCAGGTGGATCATGAAGAACACGATGATGGTGATGCCGAGGAGCACAGGCACCATGGCCACCAGCCGCCGCAGGACGTACGAGAGGTGCCTCATGGTGCCCGTGCCCTTCATCGAGACGTGATCGGCGGGCCGTCCGGCCCGCCGCCGGCGCGGCTACTTGCTGAGGGTGACGTCCTCGAGGTGGTAGTTGCCGGTGGGCAGCGCCAGGAAGCCCTTCACCTTGGTGCTGGTGGCGTAGCTGAAGGGCGAGTAGTAGAGGAACGCCAGGAACGCGTCGTCGGCGGCCTGCTTCTGGATGCGGCTGTAGAGCCGCTGGCGCTCGGCGGGGTCGAAGCTCTTCTGCGCGGCCTTCGTGTCGGCGAGGACGGCGTCGTTCTTGTAGCTGGTGTAGAACGACTTGCTGCCCGCCTCGGGGTCGACCGCGAAGGTCACGAGCTCGTCAGGGTCGGCGATGTCCATCGTCCAGTAGGAGTGGGTGATCTGGTACTTCTGGTCGCTCTGCAGGTCGCTCGCCGCACTGGGGTCGACGTTCTGGATCTTGAGGGTGATGCCGAGCTCCTTGAGCGAGGACTGCAGCACCTGGGCGAGCGCCTGGTCGGTGTTGTTTCCGGACGACGCGAGGAACGTGGTCGTGAAGCCGTTCGGCACCGACGACTGCGCGAGCTCGGCCTTGGCCTTCGCCATGTCGTAGGTGATGCCCGGCGTGGACTTGTCGTAGTAGGGCACGCCAGGCATGAGGAAGGAGTTCGCCGGCGTCCCGTTGCCGAACAGCAGCGTCTTGACCAGCGCCTCGCGGTCGATGGCGTAGGAGATGGCGCGCCGCACGTGCACGTCGTCGTACGGCTTCTCGTTCTGGTTCATCAGGATGTAGTCGGTCTTGGTCGACGGGAACAGGTCGACCTTGACGCCGGGCTGGCCCTTGAGCTGCGCGACGCTCGAGAACGGCGGGCTCTCGTTGATCTGCGCCTGGCCGCCCTGGATCTGCACGTTGCGCGAGTTGTCGTCGGGCACGACGCGCCAGGTCACGCTGTCGAGAGCCGGCTTCCCAGCGTCCCAGTAGGTGGGGTTCTTGGTGAGCTTGAGGTCGCTGCCCTTGGTCCAGTGGTCCCACACGAACGGGCCGGTGCCGATCGGCGCGGTGAGGAACTGCTCCTTGGTCTTGCCCGCGTAGTCCTTGGGCAGGATCGCGTTGCTGAAGTTCGCGAGGTCGGCGAGCAGCGGCGCCCAGGGGTACTTGGTCTTGACGACGACGGTCGCCGGGTCGGGCGCGTCGACGCTGGCGATCGCCACGTCGAGGAACTCCCAGCCGCCCTTGGTGCTGCGTGCCTTGTCGAGCGAGAACTTGACGTCGGCCGACGTCATGGGCGAGCCGTTGCTGAACTTCACGCCCTGCTTGAGCTTGAACGTCCAGGTGAGCTTGTCGGCGGACAGCGTGTGGCTCTCGGCCAGCAGCGGCTTGACGTCCTTGCCGTCCGGCGTCACCTCGTAGAGCGACTCGAGCATCTGCTGGAAGACCCAGATCGAGGCGTTGCTGAACACCATCGTGTTGTCCATCGACACCGAGTCGGCGGGCCGCACGATCGTCAGGTCGCCACCCTTCGCGGCCGCGGCGGTCGTGGTGGGGTTCGACGTGCTGCTGCAGGCGGCGAGGCCCGTGGCCACCACGGCGAGCGCTGCGGCGGCGGTGAAGGTCTTGCGCACAGGGGGCCTCCGACAGGCTGAGTAAGGGCGAGGACCACAACCTATGGCTGGTATCTCAGTTGTCAATCACCTGGATGTAACCGTTGCGTGACATCTGACCCGGCTGCCATGCTGCGCCCTGTGGAGCTCACCGTGATCGGCGCCGGGGCCATCGGCGGCACCGTCGCGGCCCACCTGATCCGCGACGGTCACGACGTGCTGCTCTGCGACGTCGACGCCGCACACGTCGACGCGATCAACGCGCACGGCCTGCGCGTCACCGGCCCGGTGGCCGAGTTCTCGGTGGCTGCCCGCGCGGTGCTGCCGGCCGACCTGCCGGCGGTCGTGACGCGGGCGGTCATCGCCGTCAAGTCCCACCACACCGCCGCCGCGGCCGCGCTGCTGCGCCACCGCCTGGCCCCGGGCGGCTACGTGCTGTCGCTGCAGAACGGGCTCACCTCCGACACGATCGCGGCCGAGGTCGGCTCCGACCGGGTGGTGGTCGGGTTCGTGAACTTCGGCGCCGACTACCTCGAGCCCGGCGTCGTGCTGCAGGGCAACGTCGCGACGTTCCGCGTGGGTGAGCCGACCGGGCCGGTCAGCGACCGGGTGCGCGAGCTGGTGCGGGCGCTGCCCTGGGCCGAGGCGACCGACAACATCGCCGGCTACCTGTGGTCGAAGGAGGCCTACGGCGCCATGCTCTTCGCGACGGCGGTCTCCGACCTGTCCATCGCCGACGCGCTCGGCGAGCCGCGCTACCGGCCGCTGATGCTGGCGCTCGCGACGGAGGTGCTGGCCCAGGCGCCGGTGCGTCCCGAGTCCTTCGACGGCTTCGACCCGGCCGACCTCGAGGGCTCGATCGACCGGCTCGTCGCCTTCAACCGGGCGAGCGCCAAGACCCACACCGGCATCTACCGCGACCTGGTGGTCCGCCGCCGCAAGACCGAGGTCGACGACCTGCTCGACGGGCTGGCGGGGCCGCTCACGCGTCACGTCGGTCAGCTGATCAAGGCGATCGAGCGCGGCGAGCGCACCTGCGAGGTCGCCAACCTCGAGCTGCTCGTCGCCTACGAGCGGCTGGAGCGGCTCGGCCGCCCCCTGCACGCGGTGGTGACCGCGCTGCCGGCCCCGGCCCGTGCCGCGACGGGTCCCCTGCTCGGCACCGCGGTCGCCGTCAAGGACATGATCGACGTGCGCGGCGTGCCCCGTGGCAACGGCAACCCCCGGGCCATGGCCGGCCCGCCCAGCGCGGCCGACGCGCCGGTGGTCCAGCGGCTGCGGGCCGCGGGCGCCGACGTCCTCGCGACCGCGACGCTGCTGGAGTACGCCGCGGGCGCGCCACACCCGCAGCTGCCCGAGGCGCGCAACCCGGTCGACCCCTCACGGACGGCGGGCGGGTCGAGCGGCGGCTCGGCCGCGCTGGTCGCCGCGGGCGTCTGCCCGGCGGCGCTTGGCACCGACACGGGCGGGTCGATCCGCATCCCTGCCGCGTACTGCGGCGTCGTCGGGCTCAAGCCGACCCACGGCGCCGTGCCCACCGACGGCGTCCAGGAGCTGTCTTCGAGCCTCGACCACGTCGGGGTCATCGGCGTCGACGTGGCCACCACGGCCGCGGTCTTCCGGGCCGTCTCCGCGACGGCGGCGGCGCCCGAGCCCCCGCGGGTGCGCCTCGCCGTGCTCGTCGACGAGCTCGACCACCCGCGCCTGCAGCCCGACGTGAGAACCGCGCTGGTCGCCGCGGTCGAGGCGCTGCGGGCCGGCGGGATCGAGGTCGTCGAGCGCAGCGCCGAGCCGCTGCACGCGCTGCACCCCAGCTTCGAGCCGATCATCCTGCACGAGGCCTGGCAGGCGCTCGGACCGTTGCTGCACGACGATCCGGGGCACTTCGGCGCCGACACCGAGCGGTTGCTGCACGCCGGTGAGCAGGTCGACCACCAGGCGTACGCGGCCGCCATGGCCGAGCGCGCGCGCCTGCTGCCCGCCGCGGACGACCTGCTCGACGACGTCGACGCGCTGCTCGGGCCCACGCTCGCATTCACCGCACCCGCCGGCACACCGGTGCTGGACTCACCGCAGGGCGAGCTGGAAGGGCTGTTCACCATGGGCGCCAACCTGACGGGGCAGCCGGCCGTCTCGCTGCCGTGCGGGAGCGACGGCGCGGGGCTGCCCGTCGGACTGCAGCTCGCCGGCCGCCGCGGTGGCGACGCAGACCTGCTGGCCGTCGCCGCGGTCGTCGAGCGTGCCCTGGCGGGGGTGGTCCGGTGACCACCACGGGCACCGGCCTGTCGGGGCGGGTGGCGCTGGTCACCGGGACGGCGCACGGCATCGGCGCCGCCATCGCGCAGCGGCTCGCCGCCGAGGGAGCGACCGTGCACGGCGTCGACAAGGACGTCCTCGACGTGACCGACGCCGCCGCGGTGACCGCCTTCGTGGAGCGGATCGGCCGCGTCGACGTGCTGGTCAACAACGCCGGCGGCGTCATGGGACAGACTGGGCGGCCGCTCGAGGACGTCACCGACGACGACTGGCGCGCTGTCGTCGACGCCAACCTCACCAGCACCTTCCTGTGCACCCGCGCGGTGGTGCCGGGCATGAAGGCCGGCGGCTGGGGCCGCGTCGTCAACATCTCCTCGGGGGCCGGCCGCAGCGTCAGCCTCACCGGCATCCAGGCCTACGCCAGCGCCAAGGCCGGCCAGATCGGCCTGACCCGGCAGACCGCCCACGAGCTCGGCAGGTTCGGCATCACCGTCAACGCCATCGCGCCCGGGTTCGTGCTGTCCAACCCCTCGACCGAGCGGCAGTGGGAGAGCTACGGCGAGCAGGGCCAGCGCGAGCTGGTCGAGGGCATCGCCGTGCGCCGCCTGGGCACCGCCGACGACATCGCCAACGGGGTCGCGTTCTTCGCCTCCGAGGCGTCGTCCTGGGTCACCGGCCAGACCCTGTCGATCGACGGCGGCCATGCCATCTTCTGACGCGGTCGAGGCCCTGGACGTCGGCGAGCTCGCCTCGTGGGTGGCGATCCCCAGCATCAGCCGGGACGCACCCGCCGAGACCATGCGCGCCGCCGCCGACTGGCTGGCGGCCCGGCTCGGACCGCTCGGGGGGCGCGTCGACGACACGGCCGGGCACCCCGTCGTGCGGGGCGAGTGGCTGGGCTCCCCCGGCGGCCCGACGGTGCTCGTCTACGGGCACTACGACGTCCAGCCGACGGGCGACCCGGGCGAGTGGGTCGCGCCCCCCTTCGAGCTGACCGTCGACGGCGACGTCCTGCGCGGGCGCGGCGTGTCGGACGACAAAGGCCCGGTCTACCTCGTGGCGACCTTGCTGCGCACGCTGCTCGAGCGCGACGGCCGGCTGCCGCTCAACGTGAAGCTGCTGGTGGAGGGCGAGGAGGAGATCGGCAGCCCGCACCTGCCGGACTACCTGCGCGCCAACGCGTCCGAGCTGTCCGCCGACCTGGTCGTCTCGGCCGACGGCGCGATGTGGCGCCCGGGCGAGCCCTCGCTGTCGACGGCGTCCCGCGGACTGGTCAGCCTCAGCGTCGTCGTCGAGGGCGCGGACGACGACCTGCACTCCGGGCGGTACGGCGGGACGGTCGCCAACCCGGTGCACACCCTGGTCACGCTGCTCGCGGGACTGCACCGAAGCGACGGAACCGTTGCGGTGCAAGGGTTCTACGACGGCATCCCGCCCCTGCCCGAGGAGCGACGTGAGCAGATCGCCGCGGTGGCCTTCGACGACGGCGCCTACGCCGACGGCCTCGGGGTGGACGCGCTGTTCGGTGAGCCGGGCTACAGCACGGTCGAGCGGCTCTGGGAGCGGCCGACGCTCGAGATCAACGGCGTCGAGGCCGGCGGCAAGTACACCGTGATCCCCCACCGGGCCACGGCGCACGTCTCGTGCCGACTCGTCCCCGGTCAGGACCCGGACCACGTGCTGGCATCGGTGCGCGAGCACCTGCTCTCCACCGCCACGCCGGGGGCCAGAGTCGACGTCCGGCTCGACGAGGCGCGCGTGCCGGCGTACACGATCGAGGCCACGCACCCGGCCATCCGCGCCGGAACCGCTGCGCTGCAACACGTCTACCCCGGTGAGCCGGTGCTGCACGCCTGCATCGGCGGCACGCTGCCCGCGACCACGCTGTTCGAGCAGGTGCTCGGAGCCAAGACGCTGTTCTTCTCGTTCTCCACGGCCGACGAGAACCTGCACGCGCCCAACGAGTTCCTGCGCACCCGGCGGCTCGCCGAGGGGGTGCGGGCCTGGCACCAGCTGCTGGTCCTGCTCGGCGACGGCCCCCACCGCCTGCCTGCGGTGGTGGGGCCCTCGTGAGCGCGCCCTACACCTCGTTCGGCTACCTGGACGACGGCGAGCTGCAGCCGCAGGTGCCGCTGGCTCCCGAGCACGGCCGGGTGCCCCCCTACGACGGCGGGCTGACCCCCGCCGACGCCGAGCGCGCGCGACGGCTGCTCGCCGACAGCGTGGTCATCAGCCTGCACGACCACCCGGTGCGCTTCCCCGCCGACATGCGCGACACCCCGGCCTACAACAGGTCGGGTCGCCAGCGCACGGCCTTCGCCGGGCTCGCGGCGTCCGGCATGACCGTCGTCTTCGACGGCATGATGGACGGCACCGCCTGCGTCACCGGCCACGCCCCGTGGCGGTGGGACGACGTGGTCACCGACCTCGGCATGCGCCAGGCCGACATCGCCCACCAGGACGACGTCACCGTGGTGAGCCGTGTCGCCGACATCGAGCGGGCCCACGCCGAGGGCCGCGTCGGCATCGTCTTCGGGCTCGAGGCCGCCACCCCGATCGAGAACGAGCTCGACCGGCTGGATGTGCTCTACGGCCTCGGCCTGCGGCAGATCGGGATCGCCTACTCCGACAGCAACTCCCTGGGAAGCGGACTGGCGGAGAAGGTCGACGGCGGACTCACCTCGCTCGGCCACCGGGCAGTGCGCCGGATGAACCGGCTGGGTCTGGCGATCGACGTGTCGCACTCCTCCGACCGCACGAGCCTGGACGTCTGCCGTGCCAGCGACGCACCCGTGCTGCTGACGCACGGCGGGGCCCGGGCCGTCTGGGACATCCCCAGGATGAAGCCGGACGACGTGCTGCGCGCCGTTGCCGGCACCGGTGGGGTGATCGGCATGTCGGCGGCCCCGCACACGACGGTGTCGGCTGCGCACCCCCGGCACAGCATCGACTCGGTGATGGACCACCTGGGCCACTGCATCGACCTGGTCGGCATCGAGCACGTCGCGTTCGGGCCCGACACCCTGTACGGCGACCACGTGGGGCTCCACACGGTGTTCGCCGACCTGCTCGGCCTCGGCGACGCGCCCCCGGCGCCCGCGCACGAGAAGGTGGCGTACGTCGACGGCCTCGAGAACCCCACCGAGAACTTCGCGAACATCTGCGGCTGGCTGGTGCAGCACGGCTTCAGCGACGACGAGGTGCGCGCCGTCGTGGGCGGCAACGTGCTGCGGGCGCTGCGCGGGACCTGGGTGTGACCGCGCAGACGAGGCTGGCCGCCCTGGGCGACGAGCTCTTCGAGGTGTCGCACACGACCGACCCCTTCAACGCCACCATGCTCGGCGTCGCCGGCTTCGACGACCTCGTGCCCGACCCCAGCCGGGCCGGTGCGGCGGCGGCCGCCCGGCGGATCGGCGCCATCGAGGCCGCCGCCGAGGCGGTCGACCCCGCCGCGCTGGACGAGGACGGCCGCATCGACCGCCGGGTGCTGCTGAGCCTCGCCGGCTCGGCGCGGGCGGACCTCGAGCACGGCAGCTGGGAGGCGGGCGCCTCGGCCGACGGCTACGGCTCGCCGCAGGGGGAGGCCTTCATGGCGGTGCCCACGGTCGCGCTGCGGGACGCCGCGGCGGTCGAGGGCTACCTGCGCCGCCTCGCCGCGCTCGGGGGCTTCTTCGACACCGTCGGGCAGCGCTACCTCCAGGCCGCTGCCGACGGCCGCCCGCCGACGCAGGTCGGTGTGCGGCAGGCCCTCGACCAGCTGACCGGCCACCTCACCGCCGCCGAGGACGTGTTCCAGCGCCCCCGCCTGCCGGCCGGCCTCGACGAGGCGGCCGCGCGGGGGC
Organism: uncultured Actinomycetales bacterium; assembly: GCA_964243295.1. Lineage (GTDB taxonomy): Bacteria > Actinomycetota > Actinomycetes > Actinomycetales > Angustibacteraceae > CAXTEJ01. The sequence goes on from CAXTEJ010000023.1 coordinate 35,443, forward strand.
GCATCGCCGAGACGGTGCGCGACGTCGTCCACCCCGCCATGCGCCGCCTGGCGGGCGTGCTCGACGGCGCGCTGCTGCCGCTGGCGCGTGGCGACGACCGGGTCGGGCTCGGCTCGGTCGCGGGCGGCGAGCAGGCCTACCTCGCCGCCGTGCGGCGCCAGACCACGACCGACCTCACCCCCGAGCAGGTGCACGAGCTGGGCCACACCGTGCTGGCCGACCTGCAGCAGGAGTGGCTCGAGCTGGGTGGCCGCGTGCTGGGCACGCGCGACGTCGCGTCGACCCTGGCCCGGCTGCGCGACGACCCGCAGCTGCGCTTCGGCTCGTCGGCGCAGATCCTGGACGTCGTCACCGACGCGCTGCGACGTGCGGAGCAGGTGCGCCCGCAGTGGTTCCCGCACTACGCCATCGGCGGCTGCACCATCGAGGAGATCGACCCGGTCGAGGCCGGCAACGCGGCGCTGGCGCACTACCGCGCACCCTCCGCCGACGGTTCGCGGCCGGGCGCGCACTGCGTGCTCACCGTCGACCCGCAGGAGCGGTTCACCTACGAGTACGAGGCGCTCGCCTTCCACGAGAGCGTCCCGGGGCACCACCTGCAGATCGCCTCGGCGCAGACGCTTCCGCACCTGCCGGCGTACCGCCGGACGCTCGACGCGGAGGTGTGCGCGTACGTCGAGGGCTGGGGCCTGTACAGCGAGCGGCTGGCGGACGAGATGGGCCTGTACAGCTCACCGGTGCAGCGGCTCGGCATGCTGTCGTTCGATGCGCTGCGGGCCTGCCGGCTGGTCGTCGACACCGGCATGCACCACCTCGGCTGGTCACGGCAGCAGGCCATGGACTTCATGTGGGGCAACACCGCCACGACGCGTCACAACGTCGAGAACGAGGTCAACCGCTACATCGCCTGGCCCGGGCAGGCCCTCGCCTACATGGTCGGCCGGCGCGAGATCGTGCGCCTGCGAGGGCTGGCGCAGCAGCAGCTGGGCGCGGACTTCGACATCCGGGGCTTCCACGGCGCGGTGCTGTCCCAGGGCGCCGTGCCGTTGCAGGTGCTGGCCGACGTCGTCGCCGGCTGGACCCACTCGATCCGCCCAGAACCGAGGAGCACACCGTGATGGTCGTCGTGAACGGCGCCGAGCTCAACGTCCAGGTCCTCGGACCTGAGGGGGCGCCGGTGCTGATCGCGCACCACGGCGGCGGCGGCATCGGCTCGCTCGCCGAGCCGCTGGCCACGTTCGGCCCGCTCTCCGACCGGTTCCGCGTCATCGTGTTCGACGCGAGGGGGTGCGGTGCGAGCCAAGGGGTCCCGCCGTACTCCCACGAGCAGTGGGCCGCCGACGTCGACGGCCTGCGGCAGTGGGCCGGCGCGGAGCAGGTCGTCGTGACCGGCGGCTCCTACGGCGGCTTCATCGCGATGGAGTACGCCGTGCGATACCCCGACCGCGTGTCGGCCATGGTGCTGCGCGACACCGCTCCTGACGCCTCGACCCTGCAGCTGGCCTACCAGAACGCGCGTGAGCAGACCCGCGTGCAGCTGCCGTGGGACGACTTCGACCGCTACTGGACCGGCCGGATCACTGACGACGACGACCTCAAGGCCCGGTGGGCCGAGATGATCCCCCTGTACGACTACGACTACGACCCGGTGAAGTCGGCCGCAGCGGTCGAGGAGGGAAGCTACCGGCACGAGGCCCACAACTGGTGTTTCCAGCACAACATGCCGGTCTACGACCTGAAACCGTTGCTGCACACCGTGCGCTGCCCCACGCTCGTCACCGTCGGCCGCGCCGACTGGGTGACGCCGGTGTCGCAGGCGCAGATGATCGCCGACCTCGTGCCTGACGCGCGGCTCGTGGTGTTCGAGAGGTCTGGCCACTCACCCCAGGTCGAGGAGCGCGAGCTGTTCCGGCAGGTCATGCGCGAGTTCCTGCTCGAGGCGGTGCCGCTCTAGCCGCGAGCCGAGGCGAGCGCGTGCACCCGCGCCATCTCGTTGCCCACGACCATCATGCCCTCGTCGACGCCCATGCCCGGCTTGGCCAGCACCTGGTCGGCGGCGCAGGCCATGGCGACGTGCGCGGTCACCTGCGCCGACCGGTCGGTCTCGGTCGCGCTGCCGCCGCAGTAGGCCAGCACACCGCTGCGGCGCAGCATCAGCAGCGTCTCGACGGTGTTGTTCAGCCCACCCAGGTCGGGCACCTTCACGTGCACCACGTCCGCGGCGGCGCCCGAGACGAACGCGGCCACGTCGTCAGCGGTGTTGCACCACTCGTCGACCACCAGCTCGACCGTGCTGCCGCGCGAGCGCAGCACCCGCCGCAGGGCAGCCATCGCCTCGACCTGCGCGTCGCGGCCGCCGGCGTCGAGGGGGTGCTCGACCCGCAGGCGCAGCGGCGCAGCCACCACCTCCAGCCGCTGCAGGTAGGTCGCGATGCGCTCGACGTCAGCGCCGAACGCGATGCCGATCGTGCCGTAGACGTCCAGGTGCAGCCGCGGGGCGTACGCCGGGTGGGGATGCAGAGCCGACACGCGGCTGCGCACCCAGCTGAGGTAGTCGAGCAGGATCTCACCCTCGGCGCCCACCCGGGCCGCCACGTTGTTGACCAGCCCGTGCGGCAGCGCGTCGGCCCCGAGCAGCACCATCTTGTCGACGCCTGCGTACCGCTCGTCGCCGCACTGGGCGAACAGCGGCACGGGGGCCAGGTCGACGCCGGTGGCGTAGTCGTCGCGGACCACCTCGGCCATGGTCACCCGCCGCGCCCGCGCGACGGCGTCCAGCGCGGCCTGGGTCACGCCGTAGCGCACGGCGGTGTGCAGCCGGGCGCCCTGGTGCTGCAACGAGTCGAGCCGCTGCATCAGCTCGCGGCAGCTGCCGAGGTCGGCTCCGACGAGCGCGGGCGCCACCACCGCCTCGACCACCTCGGCGGCGTGCCCGGCGTCGAGGACCGGGTCGCGTCCGCCCGCGGCGGCGTACTGCACGCCCACGCAGTCGCCGTGGGCCAGCTGCCCGTCGTCCAGCTCGAGCAGCACCGACAGCGCCTGCGTAGGCTGGCGCACGGCCGTGAAGCCTGGTGTCACCGGCGGCCCGGCGTAGCCGAACCCGTCACGGCGGCCGGCCGCGCGGATCGCCGCCTGGTCGTCGGTGAAGGAGCCGCCGCGCACAGGCACCGTGAGCACCCGCGCGACGGTGCGGGCGGACGGGGCCGCCGGCACGCTAGAAGACCGCCTGCAGCAGCTGGCGGGAAGCCACGATGTGCTCGCGCATGGCCCGCTCGGCGGCCTCGGGGTCGCGCGTCTGCAGCGCCGCGAGCAGGTCGGCGTGGGAGAGCATGCTGCCGTGCCTGGCCGGGTGGGTGGCCCAGTACGTCCGCCAGAACCGCAGGTTGTGCAGCAGCAGCCGGTCGGCGGCGTCCTGCAGCAGGCTGTTGCGGATCATGTGCACCAGGAACTGGTGGATCTCGTGGTCGTCGCGCAGGTAGGTCTCCGCCTCGGCCCCCTCCCGGCTGCGCTCGGCCGCGTTGATGAGCGTGCGCAGCGTCGCGAGGTCGTCGTCGCTCGCGCGTCGCGCCGCGATGTAGGCGACACCGCACTCGATCGCCTCCCGCGCCTCGAACATGTCGAGGATGTCATCGAGGGTCGGCGCTGTCACCACGGTCCCCCGCCTCGGCATGACGGTGACGAACCGGCCGCCGGCCAGCCGCGCCACGGCTTCGCGCACCGGCATGCGGCCCAGGCCGATCTCGGTGGCGAGCTGCTGCTCGTTGAGCACCGACCCCGGCGGGATGCGCAGGTCGAGGATGCGTTCGAGCAGCATGTCGTAGGCCTGGTCGCTCGCGCGCCTGGGCTGACCCACGTGTGTGACCTCCGTCGTCGTCATCGCGCTGCCGCGATCGCCGTGACGGGCGAGGCGACCGCCACCACCCGCGTCGACAGCGACTCACGCTCGACGACCAGCATCTGGCCGTTGCCCAGGGTGCGCCAGCCCGCGCTGTCGGTCCAGCCGGTGGAGGCGACGACCACGGTGCCGGCGTCGACGCGGTACAGCAGCGGGTAGTAGTCGGGCTCGTCGTAGGAGGCGGGGTCGTGGCTGCACACGGCGTAGAGCGCGCGGGGCGTCAGCAGCATGCAGTTCAGGCTGGGGGCGGCGCTCGGCAGGGCGACGATGTCGGCCACCGTCGCTGCCAGCGCCTCCTCCTCGTCCTCGCCACGGCGCAGCCGCGACAGCAGCGCGAGGAAGTACCGCTCGCTGTCGGTGTCGCCGCGGCGCAGCGTCTGCACGTCGTCCGGTACCAGAGCGTCGAGTAGCTGGGGAGGGTCGATGGAACCGTTGTGGCAGAACGCGACCACGCCGTCGGTGAACGGGTGCGTGTTGTCGTCGCGGACGCCGAGACCGAGCGTCGCCCACCGAAGGTGGGTCAGCGCCGCGGTCGCCGGCCGGGCCGCCGTCACCTGGGCGAAGGCAGCGTCGTCGCGGGCCGAGGCCGCGGCCTTGCGCACCTCCAGGTGCCCGGGCCGCTCGCTGCGCGCGTGCCCCCAGCCGTCACCGTGCACCGCCGCCAGCGCGACGAACTCCGGGCGCTCGCGCCCGAGCACCTGGTCGACCGTCACCGGTGAGCGCGAGACCGATCCGAGCAGTCTGCACATCGTGTCGCCCTTCTCGTGTGCGGGTTCAGAGGTAGTTGCTCGAGATGCCGCCGTCGAGGACGACGGTCTGGCCCGTGATCCATGACGCGTCGTCCGAGGCCAGGAAGCAGGCCAGGGCGGCGGCGTCGTCCGGGGTGCCGAAGCGGCCGAGCGGCACGCGGTCGAGCCGCTGCTGGCGCGCCTGCGGGTCGGGGAAGAAGGCCTCGACGTGCGCGGTGAGCACCGGCCCGGGTGCGAGAGCGTTGACGCGCACCCCCCTCGGTCCCAGCTGCACGGCCATCGAGCGGGTGAGCGCGCGGACCGCGCCCTTGCTGGCCGCGTAGGCGTCCTGCGGGACGCTGCAGCCGAGCTCGGCGAGGAACGACCCCATGTTGACCACGGCCCCACCGCCGGCGTCGACCATGAGCGGCACGACGTGCTTGCTGCACAGCACGGTGCCGTGCAGGTTGATGTCGCTGATCGTGCGCCACAGCGTGAGGTCGGCGTCGAGGAACGAGACGTCCTGGTGCGGCATCACCCCGGCGTTGTTGAGCAGCGCGTCGACCCCGCCGAACGCGCGAACCGTCGCCGCGACAGCCTCCCGCACGGCACTCTCTTCACGGACGTCGGCCACCACCGCCACCGCGTCGCCACCCTCGGCTCGCACCAGCTCGACCGTCTCGTGTGTGGCGTCGGCGGACACGTCGAGGACCGCCACGCGCGCGCCCTCGCGGGCGAACCGCAGGCTGCTCGCCCGGCCGATCGCTCCCCCGGCTCCCGTCACCACCGCGCGCCTGCCGTCCATCCTCATGACGCACCCGCCAGCCCGTAGAGCTCGCGGGCGTTGTCGCGCAGCACCTGCTCGCCGGCGCGGCGGGCCTGCGCCGCGGTGAGGTCGCCGTCGTCGACCAGCTCGCCGAGCGCCTCGCCGACGATCTGGCGACCGTCGTGCGCGCCCATCCAGTGCAGCTCGGCCACCCGTGAGCCGTCCGAGCTGTACATCAGCTTGGACGTCGGCGCCGCACCGAGCGCGGCCCGCGTCACCGACCGCATCTCCGGCTTGGACATGAACGGGATGCCGTAGGACAGGTCGAGGAAGGCGTTGCCGTACACCGCTGCGAGGTAGGCGCCCTCGCGGACGTACGGCCAGCAGCCGTGCAGCAGCACCACCGGCATGTCGCGGTAGGCGGGCTCCTCCAGCACGTCGCGCAGCAGCAGCGGGTGGGCCGAGCGCAGGTCGGCGTCGGGGTCGCCGTAGCCCACATGGAACTGCACCGGCAGCCGCTGCGCCGCAGCCGCCTCGAAGGCCACGTGCAGCAGGGTGTCGAGCAGCGGCTTGTGCCCGAGGCGCACCGCGTCCGTGGCGTCGACCTCCCGCCGGGCCGCGGCGTGGGCCGGTAGGACGTCGGAGCGGTCCCACCGCCGGACGTCGAGGCCGGTGCGGTAGCCGGCGATGCTCTTCAGGCCCACAAAACCCTTGTCGCGTAACGACGACAGCTCGAAGCGCGTCATCTCGAGCAGGTCGTCCAGGCTCGCGGTCGTGGCCACCAGGCGCTGGAACAGCAGCTCGAGCCGCAGCAGCAGCACCACGTCGACGCCGAGCTCGGCCACCGGCACGCACCCGTCCGGGTCGGGGAACCCGGTGTCGACCACGAGCGCGCCGACGTCCGCGTCGGTCAGCAGCCGCTGCGCCAGCGCGGCGTCGTCGTGCTCGCCGCGGGCGACCAGCACCGCGGCCTCGTCGGCGGGCACGTCGAGGAACCGCCCCATCGCGGCGATGAGCCGCTGGTAGAAGGCGGTGTGCGCCACCGCCTGCGTGCGCATCGCCGGGTCGGGTGACTCGCTGAACAGCGACCGGAAGGACGCGACGCCGGCCCGGCCGGCACCACGCTCGACGCCGTGGCAGTGGTTGTCGACGACCGCGACGTCGCGCAGGTCGGTGACGTGGGCTGCCACGTCAGAACCGGTAGAAGTGGTGACGGATCTCGAAGTCGAGGTCCTCGGCGGCGAAGGCGGCTGCCTCCGAGCCGCGCACGGCCAGGTAGCAGCGGCCGAGCAGCGGCCCGAGGGCGCCCATCAGGACCGCGTCGCCCTCGAGCTGGGCCAGCGCGGCGGCCATGCTGGTGGGCAGCGGCCGCACCCGGCACCGCTCGAGGTCGGCCTGCGACATCGTCGCGGGGTCGTGCTCGCAGGGGTCACCGGGCTCCAGCTCGCGCTCGATGCCGTCCAGGCCGCACTCGATGAGGGCACCGAGCGCGAGGTAGGGGTTGGCGCTGGGGTCGGAGACCTTGTACTCGATGTTGTAGGACTGCTCCTCGCGCCGGTAGAACGGCGACGCGACGCGCAGGGCCGCCTCCTTGTTGTCGAAGCCCCACGCCGTGGTCGCCGCGGCCCACGCGCTGGGCTGCAGCCGCCGGAACGAGTTGTAGCTGGGCACAGTGAGCGCGGTCAGCGCCGGCAGGTGCTCGGCGACGCCGGCGATGAAGTGGCGCCCCAGCCGGGACAGGCCGCCCGGCTGGTCGACGTCGTACAGCAGGCTGCGCCGCCCGTCGGCGTCCCACAGGCTGAAGTGCACGTGGGCGCCGCTGCCGATCTGGTCGGGGAACGGCTTGGCCGCGAAGGACGCCAGCAGGCCGCGCCGGGCGGCGACGCCGCGCACCGTGTCGCGGAACTTCATCTGGTTGTCGGCCGCCCCGACCGCGTCCGTGTGCCGGACGGAGATCTCCTGCTGGCCCGGCCCGTACTCGTTGATGGCCTGCTCGACCTGCAGGCCCTGGGCCGTCAGCGCGTCGACGGTCTCGAGCATGAGGTCGCCGGCGAAGTCGTGGCCGATGGCGCTGTAGACCGGCGCGTGGGTCGGCGCGTCGTACGGGACGAAGCGGCCGTCGACCTCGGAGGCGACGTAGTACTCGTTCTCGAACGTCGCCTGCACGGTGATGCCGTGCCCGGCCGCCCGCTCGACTGCCCGCTTGAGGAACGAGCGGGGGCAGGCGCCCCAGTCGGTGCGGTCGTGGTCGAGCTGGTCGCACAGCACACTGGCGCTGCCGGGCGCCCACGGCAGCACCGTGAAGGTGGCCGGGTCGGGCACCAGCCGGATCTCGCCGACCGGCTCCATGCCGTCGACGGGCACGACCTGCTCGAGCAGGTCGATCGACATCTGCGCGCGGGTGAGCCCGACCCCCTCCAGCAGCTTGTGCTCGAGCTGGGCGACGTGGATCGCCTTGGTGCGGGCGACTCCGCTCACGTCGCAGTACTCGAAGCGCACCAGGCGGACACCGGCCGCCCGCGCGGCCTCGCACACCTGCTGGATCGCGGTCGTGCTCACGTCAGGACCTCCTCGGTCGCTCGCGGTGGGGTTCCGGGGTCACTGGGGCTCACAGCATCACGTCGCCGCCGTTGGGGCCGAGCGTCTGGCCGACGTAGTACGACCCGTCCTCGGAGGCGAGCAGCAGGGCGGTGGGCACGACCTCGGCGACCTCGCCGAACCGTCCGATCGGCAGCTCGGCGAGCTTGGCTGCCCGCCACGCCTCGGTCTCGCCGTCGAGCAGCGGCGTCTGGATCGGCCCGGGGGCGATCGCGTTGACGAGCACGCCGCGGCCGGCGACCTCTCGCGCCAGGGCCTTGGTGAGCGCGATGACCGCGCCCTTGCTCGCGCAGTAGTGCGCCACCTCGACGCCACCGACCTGCCCGAGCTGGGACGCGATGTTGATGACGCGTCCCCAGCCCTGGTCGAGCATCGGCCCGAGCAGCGCCCGGGTGACGAGGAACGTGCCGCGCAGGTTGACCGCGAGCACGCGGTCCCACTCCTGCACCGTCATCTCCTCGAGCAGCGCCTGGGTGAAGATGCCGGCGTTGTTCACCACGACGTCGACCGTGCCGTGGACGGCGGTCATGTCGGCGACGGCGCCGAGGACGGCGCCCTCGTCGGAGACGTCGGCTCGGTGGTAGCTCACCCGGGCTCCCGCCGTCCGCAGCGCCTCGAGGACCGGTGCGGCCGCCCCCTCGTCGACGACGTCGAGGACGGCGAGGTCGGCGCCCTCGCGGGCGAAGCCCAGCGCGATGCCGGCGCCGATGCCCGACGCCGCACCCGTCACCAGGGCCACCCGCCCTGCCAGACGCCCGGCGCGCGAGGGCCCGGTGATCGTCATGGTCCCCCACCCTGCCGTATCGAACGGGCCTCCTGATGTGTGCCAGATATATCAGATCACGGGTCCTGGTGGAGCCCCGACGAGCATGCCGTCCTCGTCGACGACGACGTCGACCCCCGGTGCGACGGTCGCACCGCCGAGGACGACCACCGCGCCGCGCTCGCCGAGGCCGTCGCGACGCGCCCGCACCGGGACGGTCCCGAGCGCGAGGACACCCAGCGGCAGGCGCCCGAGCGCGACGACGTCGCGCACGGCGCCGTGCACCACCAGCCCGGCCCAGCCGCTGCGCAGGGCGATGCCGGCGAGGGTGTCGCCGACGAGCGCCCGCTCGAGCGACCCCCCGCCGTCGACGACGAGCACCCGTCCGCCGCCCGGCTCGCCGACCGCCTCGCGCACGAGCGCGTTGTCGTCGCGGCAGCGCACCGTCGCCGCCGGGCCGCGGAAGCGGTGGACGCCCCCCAGCGACCGCCACTGCAGCGTGCACCCCTGCCACCGGTCGCCGTCCTGATCGGAGAGGTCGGCGGTGCCTGTCGGCACGTCGGCGGTCGGGTCGCTCGCCATGGTCCACCTGTCGGTCGAGGGTCGGTTGCCGATCCTGGCACTGCACTCCCCACGAGGCCGGGCGCGGCCCCATGATGGGCCCGTGACCACCACGTCGGACATGCAGGCACGCGTCGCCGTCGTCACCGGAGCCGCGGGTGGCATCGGCGCCGCGACCGCACTGGCCCTCGCGGCCGCCGGCGCGCGCGTCGTCGTCGCCGACGTCCAGCCAGGTCACGCCACCGTCGAGGCGGCGCGCGGGCTGGGCGTGGACGCCGACTTCGTCTCCTGCGACGTCTCCGACGAGGCGCAGGTCGACGCCATGGTGCGCGTGGCGGTGGAGCGCTTCGGCCGCATCGACGTGCTGGTCAACAACGCCGGCGTGTCCGGCGGGTCGAGCCTGGCGCACGAGCTCGACGTCGCCGTCTGGACGCGCACGCTGGCCGTCAACCTCACCGGCCCGTTCCTCGTCACGCGCGCCGCCATGCCCCATCTGCTGGCCTCCCGCGGCCGCGTCGTCAACATCGCGTCGACGTACGGGCTCATCGGGGCGCCGATGGCGCCGGCGTACTGCGCGTCCAAGGCCGGCGTCGTGAACCTGACCCGGCAGCTCGCGGTCGACTACGGCCCGCTCGGCGTCCGGGTGAACGCGATCTGCCCGGGCTACATCGACACCGACATGGGCGGCGCGCGCGCCGCGCTCGGGCCGACCGAGGCAGCCGCGGCGAACGCGCGGCGCGAGGAGGCGGCCGCCCGGCAGCCGATCGGCCGGCAGGCGCAGGTTGAGGAGGTCGCGCGGGTTGCGGTGTTCCTGGCCGGCGACGACAGCTCGTTCATGACCGGCTCGGTCGTCACCGTCGACGGCGGCTGCACGGCCACCTTCAACCACGGCTGAGCGCTCACGCGAGCGGGGCGAGGGTTGCCAGCCGTCGAGGTGGCTGGTCGAGTGGACCCCGTGCCCGGACCACCCACCGACTACGACGTGGTCGTCGTGGGGGCGGGTCCGGCCGGGTCGGCCGCGGCCGTCGCGGCCCTGCGGGCGCGGCCCGGCGCACGGGTGCTGCTGCTCGACCGGGCACCGCTGGGGCGCGACAAGGTCTGCGGCGACGGCATCGCCCCGCACGCCGTCGCCGAGCTGGAGGCGCTCGGCATCACCGGTGTGCTGCCGCGGGAGAAGGTCGCGACCGTGCGCCTGTCCGCCCCCGGTGGCGACAGCAGCGCCGCGGTGACGACCGAGCCGGGGTACGTCGTGCCGCGGGCGAGGTTCGACGAGCGGCTGGCGAGGGCGGCGATCGAGGCCGGTGCCGAGCTCGTCCACCACAAGGTGACGACCGTGCGGCAGGGCCCCGATGCGGTCTTGGTCGACGGGAGATGGCGGGCACCGGTCCTCGTCGCCGCCGACGGCAGCAACTCCGTCGTACGGCGAAGGGTCGGCCAGCCCGGCAACACCGGTGCCGCCATGGCTGTCGCGGTGCGCGGGTACGTGCCGACGCCGTCCGGCGCGGACGACGTGCTGCAGATCCGTTGGGACAGCAGGCGATCAGGCGGCCTGTGCTACGCGTGGGCGTTCCCGACCGACGACGGGACGACGAACGTGGGCTACGGCATGTCGTCCGCCGCGATGACCGGTGGACGCGCCGAGCTGGTCGAGCGGATGCACGCGCTGCTGCCCGACCACGACCTCGACGGGGTGCGGCTCACGGGGCACACCCTGCCGCTGTCCCTCTCGCGGCCGCAGCCGTCCGTCGGGAGAGTGCTGCTCGTCGGCGATGCCGCGAGCCTGATCAACCCGTTCACCGGCGAGGGCATCTACAGCGCGATCGCGTCGGGCGCGATGGCGGGCGCCGCAGCCGTGCGGGAGCCGTCGTCCGCACCCGGTGTCTACCGTGCGGCGCTCGCCGAAAGGTTCGGCCGCCAGCACCGGCAGGTGCGGGCGCTGTACCCGCTGATCAACTCGCGCGTGGCCCTGGACACCGTGATCCGCGCCTGCCGGCACGAGCCGCGCCTGTTCGACCGGCTGCTGGACGTCGGTCTGGGCGACGCCAGCTTCAGCCCGGCCGACCTCGCGCGGTTCGGGCGGCACCTGGCGGTCCGACCGCGCCGACAAAGGTCGCGGGACGCTCGCGCGGGTGGGCTGAAGGAAGGGCTCCCGCGACTGGATTCGAACCAGTAACCGTCCGATTAACAGTCGGATGCTCTGCCGTTGAGCTACGCGGGATCGGGCGGGACGACGATACCAAGGTTCAGCCGTGCGGGTGACCGCCGCTGCGGCCGGTGACATCCCTCGGCGCCGGGAACGCCGGGCTTGAGGACGGCCACTTCCGGATCAGGACACCAGCCCCGCCTGCGACTGCAGGTCGCGCCGCAACGACGCCACTTGGTCGGCCACCTGCGGGCGGGCGAGGTCGACCCCGTGGTCAGGAACGGTCTGCACGAACAGCGAGCCGTCGCCGGAGTGGCGCCGCACCGCGACGGTGACGCCGCGGCGTCCCTGCAGCTCGACCCGCTGCGAGAGCACGTACGAGCTGACCACGCGCTCGCGCAGCACCTCGGGCAGGTAGCTCTCCCGCTCGTCCATGGTGAGCCGCACCTGCGGCTGGGCCGGCTCGGCCCAGTCGATGACGAGGCAGCGGACCTCCGGCTCCCAGGTCGCCTCGGCCACCTCGTGCCACAGGTGCCGGGCGCGGGGTGTGCCCGGGCCGGCGTCCGGTCCGACGACGGGGTCGACCAGGACGAGAGCCGCCGTCGTGGCGATGACCCAGGTGCCGTCGGTCATGGCCGCGTGGGTGAGCACGCGCTCGTGACGGGCCAGACCGAGCCCCGCCCGCACCTGAGCGGGCAGCGGCGGCGGCTGCTCGGCGCGACGGAACCAGGGCATGCCTAGACCCTAGGCAGCACCCGCGGGCGCGGCGGCTCAGACTGGTCACGCTTCGCTAACACCTGGCGCGCCGGTCCGCCGCCGGATCCTCGCGTCGTCGGGTGATCGGGGCTAGCCGAGGACGGCGTCGAGCGCGTTGCGGCGCTCGACGAGCACCTGCGCCTCGCGCAGCGCGGCCATGTAGCCGACGGCGTCGCCGGCGGCGTCGAGCCGCTGCATGCGGCTGTGCACGTCGGCCTCGCGGCGGCGCAGGTCGCGGCGGGCGATGCCGGCCTGCAGCGAGCGGCCGAGCGGCTCGAGGCCCGCGGCGTCGACGACCGGCAGCGGCGCGACCGCGAGGTCGGTGACGTGGGGACGAGCCGGGTCGGACGCCGCGAGCGAGACCCGCTCGACCCACGCCTCCCCCGCGCCGCCCGCGGCGGCGAGCCCGCCGGCGGCCCGCACGGCCTGGTGCACCGCGCGGTGGGCCGGGGCCGACAGGGCGTCCTCGCCGAGCGCGTCGAACTCGTGCGGCTCGAGCACCGACGGCGCCTGCAGCACGCACTGCAGCAGCTGGCGCTCCATCGACACGACGGGGTCGCGCAGGTCGGGGCGCGGCAGCGGCGGCGGGGCTGCGTCCGTCTCCGGGCCGTCCACGGCCTCCGCCTGCGGCGCCGCCCGCACCGCGTCCGGACGTCGGCCGGTGTCGGCCCGCGCGGCCGTGGCCACCGCGCGGCGGGCCTCGTCGACGTCGATGCCCACCAAGCCGGCGAGCCGCCGGGCGTACTCGGGCCGCAGGGTGCGGTCCTTGATGCTCGCGACCACCGGCGCCGCTGCGCGCAGCGCCTGCACCCGGCCGACGGCGGTGTCGAGGTCGAAGCGGGCGATCGTGGTGGTGATGGCGAACTCGAACAGCGGCACGCGGGCCTCGACCAGCTCGCGCACGGCCTCGTCGCCGCGCTGCTGGCGCAGCTCGCAGGGGTCGCGGCCCTCGCGCTCGACCGCGACGTAGGTCTGGGAGACGAAGCGCTGGTCTTCCTCGAACGCGCGCAGAGCGGCCTTCTGACCGGCGGCGTCGCCGTCGAAGGTGAACACCACCTCGGCGGGGTGCACCTCGTCGTCGTCGCGCATGATGCGCCGCACCATCTTGATGTGGTCGGCGCCGAAGGCGGTGCCGCACGTGGCGACCGCGGTCTCGACGCCGGCGAGGTGGCACGCCATCACGTCGGTGTAGCCCTCGACGACCACGGCCTGGCGGCGGGCGGCGACGGCCTTCTTGGCGAGGTCGAGGCCGTAGAGCACCTGGGACTTCTTGAACAGCGCGGTGTCGGAGGTGTTGAGGTACTTGGCCTCGATGCGGTCGTCGTCGAACAGCCGGCGGGCGCCGAAGCCGACGCAGTCGCCGGTGATGTCGCGGATGGGCCACATCAGCCGGCCGCGGAACCGGTCGTAGACGCCCCGGCCGCCACGCCCGCTGAGGCCGGCGAGCACGAGCTCCTCCTCGCCGAACCCGCGCCCCCGCAGGTGCCGGGTCAGGGCCTCTCCGGTTCGCGGCGAGAAGCCGACGCCGAACCGCTCGGCGGCGGCCCGGTCGAAGCCGCGCTCGGCGAGGAACTGGCGGCCCGCGAGCGACTCGGGGCTGCCGGTCAGCTGCTCGGCGTAGAACTGCTCGGCCGCGCGGTGGGCCTCGAGCAGGCGCGTGCGCCGCCCGACCTCCTCGCGACCGCGGGGGCCGCCCTCGTCGTACTCGACGGTGACGCCGGCCTTGTCGGCGAGCCGCTCGACGGCCTCGGCGAACGTGAGGTGGTCGACCCGCTGCACGAACGAGATGGCGTCACCGCCCTCGCCGCAGCCGAAGCAGTGCCAGACCCCGAGCGCGGGGCGCACGTGGAACGACGGCGACTTCTCGTCGTGGAAGGGGCACAGGCCCTTGAGCGACCCGGCGCCGCCGGAGCGGAGCGTGACGTGCTCGCGCACGACGTCCTCGATGGAGCTGCGCTCCTTGACGGCGGCCACGACCTCCGCCTTGATCCGTCCCGCCACCGATCTCCCATCGCCGCGCACGATCCTATGCGGCGCGCTCGGAGCGCGGTCGCACCGTCCACAGGGACGGGTCAGTGCGGGTTCAGCGACGTCGGCTCATCGGCGGCGGACGTCGATGCCGCGCGGCAGGCGGGCGGGGTCCCAGCCGAGCTCGGCGACGGCGGTGCGGAACGCGAAGCGGTCGGTCATGCCGCCGACGTAGGTCACCGCCGACCGCAGCACCGCGGCCTCGTCACGTGGGTCGACCGGCTGCGAGCCCGGCGGCATGGCGGACGGCTGCTCGAGGTAGTGCTCCACCAGCGCCCGCAGCACCTCGACCACCGCGGCCGTCTGTGCGAGCGCCTCGGGGCGGGTGTAGATGCGCTCGTAGTTGAAGGTGCGCAGCGCGGACAGGGCGTGCGCGACGTCCGGGCTCATGCCGATGACGCCCGTGGCGGCGACGCACCGCACGAGGGCGCCCACGAACGTGCCGATCTGCTCCCCGAGCGTGCGGCCGCACACCGACGTGACGTCCTCGGGCAGCTCGTCGAGGTGCACGATGCCCGCGTGGACGGCGTCCTCGAGGTCGTGGGCGGTGTAGGCCACGCGGTCGGCCCAGCTGACGACGACGCCCTCGGGGGTGGCCGGTGGCGGGCGCGACCAGCTGTGGTTGCGGACGCCGTCGAGGGTCTCGCGGCACAGGTTGAGCGGCGAGAGCACGACGTCGGCACCCCAGACGGCGTGGTCGTAGCCGCCGGGCAGGAAGGTGTCGAAGGCGTCCTCGCTGGCGTGCCCACCGGGGCCGTGCCCGCAGTCGTGGCCGAGCGCGATGGCCTCGGTCAGCGCGACGTTCAGGCCCGTGCCGCGCGCCACGGACGTCGCCACCTGGGTGACCTCGAGCGCGTGGGTGAGGCGCGTGCGCTGGTGGTCGGCGGGGAACACGAACACCTGGGTCTTGCCCGCGAGGCGCCGGAACGCCGCCGAGTGCAGGATGCGGTCGCGGTCGCGCTCGAAGCAGGTGCGCTCGGCGTCCGGCTGCTCCGCGCGCGCCCGGTCGCCGGCCCCGCTCGACCGGGTGGCGCCCGGCTGCAGCAGCACCTCCTCGAGCGCCTCGCGCTCGGCGCGGCCGCGGGCGGCGACGGCGGTGACCGTGGGCTCCTCGCCGGCGTGGGCGGTCACCACCCCTGCGGGGCCGGGATGGCCCGAGGCGGTGCCGGCCCAGGCCCGTGAACGCCGAGACGGGATGGTCATGGCGCCAGTCTGCCCAACTCGTAGGCGAGGTACGCGGCGGTCTCGCGGGCGACGTAGCGCACCTCGACTCCCCGCCCGGCCAGCGACGGCCCGTCCGTGACCGGCGAGCCGTGCACCGTGATCGCGCCGCCGCCAGCGTCGGCGAGCATCGCCCGGCTGCGCAGCTCGTGCCACGGGTCGGTCACCACGACGGCCGACGTCCAGCCGCGCTCGCGCATCAGCGCCGCTGCCGCGCGCAGACTCTGGTGCGTGTCGTTGCCGACACCGACCGGCACGACGGCGGACGCCGGCACGTCACGCTGCAGCAGCCAGTCGCGTCCGGCGTCGGCCTCGGTGAAGCGGTCGCCGGGCTGCTTGCCGCCCACGGTGAGGACGACGGGAGCCAGCCCCCCGTCGTACAGCCGCAGGGCGTGCTCGAGACGGGCGGCGAGGTAGCGCTGCGGGCGGCCGTCGTACTGGGCCGCCCCGAGCACCACCAGGACGTCGGACCGCCGGGCGTCGTCGGTGCGGCCGGCGTGCCGGACCCGCGCCGCCGTCACGAGCACCACCAGCAGGGCGAGGGTCACGACGAGGAGCAGCAGCCGCCGCACACCGGTCCTCGCTCGCCGACTCGCCGTCATCCCCCCGAGACCGACAGCTCGGCCTCGTGGACGGCGCGCGCCGACTCACCGGTCAGCTCGCGCGAGTCCAGCCACCCCTCGGGCAGGGCGACACGCTGCGGCGAGCCGGCGCGGCCGCGCTGACCCTCGGCCGCCTCGCCCGGCCAGGGCTGCGCGAGGTCGAGCTCGCCGACCAGCTCGTCGAGCCGCGCCAGGCCGTCGACGAGCGCGAGCGCCGCGCGCACCGGCTGGCCGACGGAGAAGCCCTTGAGGTACCAGGCGACGTGCTTGCGGATGTCGCGGCAGGCCTTGGTCTCGGCGATGCGCGCGTCCTCGCCCGCCTGCTCGTAGTGCTCGGCCAGCAGGACGACGTGGCGGCGAAGCGCCACCGCGACCTCGGCGAGCGTCGGGCGCACCGTGATGGGCGCGCCGGCGAACGCCGCGGCCAGGTCGGCGAACAGCCACGGCCGGCCGAGGCAGCCGCGGCCCACCACGACACCGTCGCAACCGGTGTGGGCCACCATCGCCAGCGCGTCGTCGGCGCTCCACACGTCGCCGTTGCCGAGGACGGGCACGTCGGTGACGGCCTGCTTCAGGGCGGCGATGGCGTCCCAGTCGGCGTGGCCGGAGTAGTGCTGGACCGCTGTCCGGCCGTGCAGCGCGACCGCGGCGACGCCCTCGTCCTGCGCGGTCAGCCCGGCACCGACGTACGTCAGGTGGTCGTCGTCGATGCCCGTGCGCATCTTGACGGTGACCGGCACCCCTGCGGGGGCGGCGGCGCGCACGGCCGCGCGGACGACGTCCCGGAACAGGGTGGTCTTCCACGGCAGCGCCGAGCCGCCGCCCTTGCGGGTCACCTTGGGCACCGGGCAGCCGAAGTTGAGGTCGACGTGGTCGGCGCGGTCCTCCTCGACCAGCAGCCGGACGGCGGCACCGACGGTCGCGGGGTCGACGCCGTACAGCTGGACGCTGCGCGGCACGTCGCCCGGCCCGTGCTGGATCAGGCGCATGGACTCGGGGCTGCGCTCGACCAGCGCCCGGCTCGTGACCATCTCGCTGACGAACAGCCCGCCGCCGAGCGTCAGGCCTCCGCGGGCCAGCGCGGCGCCGGCCTGCTCGCGGCACAGCTGGCGGAAGGCCGCGTTGGTGATGCCCGCCATCGGTGCGAGCACGACGGGTGTCCCGATGTCGTGCGGGCCGATGCGCAGCCGTGCCGGCAGCCGTGTGCGCGCCGGCGCTGCGGCGAGGGTCGTCATGCCTCCAGTGTCCCAGGCGTGTGCTGCGGTTGGTGCCGCGCTGGGGCGTGGTGGGGGCTTCACTTGGTGACGGTCACCCTCACGTGGCTCGCACGCCTCGTGAGGCGCACCCTCGCCGCGTGAAGGTGCCGACATCCCAGCAGGTGGACGCCCAGCGGCCGGGCGCCCGTGCCACCGCGGACGGTTCGACGTCCGGGCGAGCCCGGTGACCGACGTCCGGGCTGCT
>CAXTEJ010000023.1:53064-54465 GCA_964243295.1 uncultured Actinomycetales bacterium
CCACCGCGGACGGTTCGACGTCCGGGCGAGCCCGGTGACCGACGTCCGGGCTGCTTCACGCGGTGACGGTCAGCTTCACCTGGCTCGCACGCCTCGTGAGGCGGAGCGTTACCGCGTAAAGGCAGCGGCATCCCAGCATGTGGTCAGGCGGGGAAGCCGGGGTCCTTGGGGCGCTCGAGCTCTTCGACGTTGACGTCCTTGAAAGTGATGACGCGGACGTTCTTGACGAAGCGGGCCGGACGGTAGACGTCCCAGACCCACGCGTCAGTCATGGTGACCTCGAAGAAGACCTCGCCGGCGTCGGAGCGCACCTGCACGTCGACGGCGTTGGCGAGGTAGAACCGCCGCTCGGTCTCGACCACGTGGGAGAACAGCCCGACCACGTCGCGGTACTCGCGGTAGAGGGACAGCTCCATCTCGGTCTCGTAGTTCTCGAGGTCCTCGGCGCTCATCGGGTCAGCTCCATCGCCTGGCTCGTCACGGGGTCATCCTCGCTCACGCGCGGCTCGTCGACGTCATCGTCCTCATCCTCCGGGCGCGAGCCGTACGGCGGCAGCCGCCAGCTGCGCCGGTGGTGCACCGTCGCGCCGTGCTCGACGAGGGCGGCGACGTGGTCGGGCGCGCTGTAGCCCTTGTTGGCCGCCCAGCCGTACTCGGGGTGCTGGTCGTGCAGCGCGACCATCATGGCGTCGCGCTCGACCTTGGCGAGCACGCTCGCGGCGGCCACCGACGAGCACGTCATGTCGGCCTTGATGCGGGTTCGGACCGGCAGCGAGGGGCGCGCGAACAGGCCCTCGGCCATCGGGTCGGTGAGGTAGTCGTGGTTGCCGTCGAGCAGCACGAGGTCGGGGCGCTGCGGCAGCTGGTCGATCGCCCGGTGGGCCGCCAGGCGCAGCGCGCCGAGGATGCCGACGGCGTCGACCTCGTCGGGGCCGGCGTGGCCGACCGCGTGGGCCAGCGCCCACCGGCGGATGCGCGGCACGAGCGCCTGGCGGGCGGCGGGGGTCAGCAGCTTGGAGTCGCGCACGCCGGACGGCGCGGTGCGCATCCCGGCGTCGACGAGCACCACGCCGACGGACGCCGGACCGGCCAGGGCGCCGCGGCCGACCTCGTCGAGGGCGGCGAGCAGCAGGTGTCCCTCGCGCAGCAGCGACCGCTCGACGCGCAGCGTCGGCACGACGGACGACGGCGCTCGGGTCGGCCGCGGCCGGCGCGGCGAGGGCGCGGCGGGCGGCGAGGGCGGCGAGGGCGGGGCGAGCCGCGAGGGCGGGGCGAGCCGCGAGGGCGGGGCGGACGGGCGGTCGGCGCCGGCGTCCGGCCCGGTCGGGTGGCTCACGACGACGGCGCCGGCACCCCGGCGAAGGTGGCGTCGGGGCGGCCGAGCCAGGTGGCGCGGTCGAA
>CAXTEJ010000024.1:0-25825 GCA_964243295.1 uncultured Actinomycetales bacterium
CAGCGCGGGTACGCCCGCCCCGAGGGTGGTCAGGACCGCCCGCAGCGCGGGTACGCCCGCCCCGAGGGGGGCCAGGACCGCCCGCAGCGCGGGTACGCCCGCCCCGAGGGTGGTCAGGACCGCCCGCAGCGCGGGTACGCCCGCCCCGAGGGGGGCCAGGACCGCCCGCAGCGCGGGTACGCCCGCCCCGAGGGTGGTCAGGACCGCCCGCAGCGCGGGTACGGCAGCGGCTCCGACAGCCGTCCCGGCAGCAAGCCGGCCCGCGGCCGGCCGGCCGGCGGTGGCGCACCTGCCGGCAAGCCCGCCGGCAAGGGCGCGGCACGCCCGAGCAGCTGGGCCGCTCGGCGTCCGGTGCGCAAGCAGGCGCCGGTGCCCGCGGTGCAGGTCGACGTCCACGACGCTGACGGCGTCCGGCTGCAGAAGGTGCTGGCGCAGGCCGGCGTGGGCAGCCGCCGCAAGAGCGAGATCCTCATCGACGCCGGCCGCGTGCAGGTCGACGGGCACGTCGTGCGCGACCAGGGCGTGCGCATCGACCCGGCGCGCCAGGTCGTGCACGTCGACGGCGTGCGGCTGCTGCTCGACGACACCAAGCTCTACATGGCCTTCAACAAGCCGGCCGGCGTGGTCTCGACCATGCACGACGAGAACGGGCGCCTGTCGCTCGGGGACTTCGTCTACGACCGTCCCGAGCGGCTCTTCCACGTCGGGCGGCTCGACTCCGACACCGAGGGCCTGATCCTGCTGACCAACGACGGCGAGCTGGGCCACCGGCTGCAGCACCCGTCGTACGGCGTGCCGAAGACCTACCTCGCCGAGGTGCCCGGCCCGCTCGGGCGCGACGTCGGCCAGCAGCTGCGCGAGGGCGTCGAGCTGGAGGACGGCCCGGTGAAGGTCGACAGCTTCAAGGTCGTCGACAGCCAGCCCGGCAAGCTGCTCGTCGAGGTGGTGCTGCACGAGGGGCGCAAGCACATCGTGCGCCGTGCGCTCGAGGCGGTCGGCCACCCGGTCAGCCGCCTGGTGCGGGTGCAGGTCGGGCCGGTGCGCCTCGGCGACCTGCGCCCGGGCCGCTGGCGGGTGCTGACCGACGCCGAGGTGGGCTCGCTGTTCGGCGCCGTCGAGATGTGATGACCGACGCCACGCCGCTGCCGGCCACCGTGCTGGTGGTCGGCACCGGTCTGCTCGGCACGAGCGTCGGGCTGGCGCTGCGCTCGCGTGGCGTCGACGTCCTGCTGAGCGACCCCTCGCCGACGGCGCAGGCGCTGGCGCGCGACCTCGGCGCCGGCCGCCTGCCGACCGGCGACGAGCGCGTCGACGTCGTGGTGGTCGCCGCGCCGCCGGACGTGGTCGCGCAGGTCGTCTCCGACGGGCTCGCCCGTCACCCGGACGCCGTGGTGACGGACGTCGCCAGCGTCAAGGCCGGGCCGCTGGAGTCGTTGCGCCGGGGTGGCTGTGACCTCAGCCGGTACGTCGGCGGGCACCCGCTCGCCGGCCGCGAGCGCTCCGGTGCCGTCGCGGCGCGGGCCGACCTGTTCGCCGGTCGGCCCTGGGTGCTCACCCCCACCGCCGAGACGAGGCCGGACGCCGTCACGTCGGTGACCGCGATGGTGACCGCTCTCGGTGCGACCGTCACCGTCATGGACGCCGCCGAGCACGACGACGCGGTCGCCGTCGTCTCGCACGTGCCGCAGGTGGCCGCCAGCCTGGTCGCCGCGCGGCTGCGCGAGGTGCCCGAGCGGGCCGTGGCGCTGGCCGGGCAGGGGGTGCGCGACGTCACCCGGATCGCCGCGAGCGACCCGGCGCTGTGGACCCAGATCCTCGCCGGCAACGCGCCGGCCGTCGTCCGGACGCTGCGGGAGGTGCACGGCGACCTCGGTGCGCTGGTGCAGGCGCTCGAGTCGCTCACCACCCCGGACGCGCCGGCCCCGGGCGCGCGGGCCACGATCGCCGCCCTCGTCGCGCACGGCAACGAGGGCCACGCGCGCATCCCCGGCAAGCACGGCAGCGCGCCGACCGCCTACGCCCACGTCGTGGTGCTCGTGCCCGACACCCCCGGCGAGCTGGCACGGCTGCTGCACGACGTCGGCGCGGCCGACGTCAACCTCGAGGACCTCCGGCTCGAGCACAGCCTCGGCCAGCCGGTGGGCCTGGCCGAGGTGGCCGTCGTCCCCGCGGCCGAGCAGCGGCTGGTCGAGGCGCTGCGCGCGCGTGGCTGGAACGTCCAGGGCTGAACCTCGCGTAGGCTGCTGCGGGTCCCCAGCACGTCAGGAGCAGTTCGCGTGAGCACGCCCGACAGCACCGACGACGGCCGGTTGCCCGGCCTCGTCGTCGCCGTCGACGGCCCGAGCGGCTCCGGCAAGTCCAGCGTGTCCCGCGAGGTCGCCCGCCGGCTGGGCTTGGCCTACCTCGACACCGGCGCGATGTACCGCGCGCTCGCCTGGTGGTGCCTGGAGAAGGGCGTCGACCTGACCGACCGCGAAGCGACCGCCGCGGCGGGCGCGCTGCTGCCGCTCGAGATCTCGACCGACCCCGACGTCGAGCGCGTGGCGGTCGACGGGCTCGACATCACCCGGCAGATCCGGGCGAGCCTGGTCAGCGAGCGGGTGAGCCTGGTCGCCACGAACCTCGCCGTCCGCGAGCAGATGCGCCGCCGCCAGCGGGCGCTCCTCGGGCTGCACCCGGTCGGCACGGTCGCCGAGGGCCGCGACATCACGACGGTCGTCGCGCCCGACGCGGCCGTGCGCGTGCTGCTGACGGCCGACGAGCAGGCCCGGCTGCGCCGTCGCGCACGCGAGATGCACGGCACCGACGACGCGCGGGCCGTGGCCGCCACCCACGACCTGGTCGTGCGCCGCGACCGCGACGACTCGACGGTGTCGCAGTTCTCCGTCGCCGCCGACGGCGTGGTCACCGTCGACTCCTCCTCGCTCGGCTTCGAGCAGGTCGTGCAGGCGCTGCTGGCCCTGGTCGCCGACCGCACCGGCCGACGTCCGGCCGCGACGCCGTGAGGGCCGCCCGCACCGCCCCGACGGTGCGGCCATGAGCCCGGGGACCACGATCACCGTGCCCGCCACGCGGCGGGCAGCCATGGGACGACGGGTGTGGCAGGGGCTGTTCCACGGCATCTACCGCACCGAGACCGTCGACGGCTGGCGCGTGCCGACGTCCGGGCCGGTGCTGCTCGCCTCCAACCACACGGGCCTGATCGACGGCCCGCTGGTCTTCGGCCTCGCGCCCCGGCCGGCGCACTTCGTGGTCAAGCAGGAGATGTTCCACGGCGTCGCGGGCCTGGTGCTGAACGCCATGGGTCAGATCCCGATCGACCGCTCGTCGGCCGACCGCGTCGCCATCACCACCGCGCTGGCGGTGCTCGAGCGCGGGGGAGTGGTGGGCGTGTTCCCCGAGGGCAGCCGCGGCAACGGCGACGTCGCGAGCATGCACGCCGGCGTGACCTTCCTGGCGCTCGCGAGCGGCGCGCCGATCGTGCCCGTCGCCTGCCTCGGCACCCGCCCCGACGGCGCCGGCACCGGCCGCCCGCCGATGCCCGGGCGCCGGCTCGCCGTCGTGTTCGGCGAGCCCGTCACCCTCGTCCCCCCGCCGGGTCTGCCACGACGCACCGCCAACCGCGTCGTCACCGAGCAGGTCCGCACCATCCTGGCCGACCACGTGCGCGCGAGCTCTGCGCGCACCGGCATCCCGCTGTACGAATCGACGACGCCCCGACACCCGGGGCTGGAGGATCCCTCGTGACCACCCCCACCACACCCGAGCACGACGCCACCGCGGTGGCCGAGGACGACGCGGCCCACGTCGCGACCGGTCTGCGCGCCGGCCTCGACGACTACGAGCTGTCCGACGAGGACCGCGCCCTGCTCGAGCACGCCGAGCTGGGCGGCCCGGACGCCGGACCCGAGGGCCCGCTGCCCGTGCTCGCCGTCATCGGCCGGCCCAACGTCGGCAAGTCGACCCTGGTCAACCGCATCCTCGGCCGCCGCGAGGCGGTCGTCGAGGACGTGCCCGGCGTCACGCGCGACCGCGTCGCCTACGAGGCCGAGTGGACCGGACGCCGGTTCACCCTCGTCGACACCGGCGGCTGGGAGCGGCGCGCCAAGGGGCTGCACCTGCGCGTGGCCGAGCAGGCCGAGATCGCGGTCGAGCTCGCCGACGCGGTGCTGTTCGTCGTCGACGCCACGGTCGGTGCCACCGACACCGACACCGACGTCGTCCGGGTGCTGCGGCGCGCCGGCAAGCCCGTCGTCCTGGTGGCCAACAAGGTCGACGGCCCCCGCGGCGAGGCCGACGCGCTGATGCTGTGGTCGCTCGGACTCGGTGAGCCCCACGCGGTCTCGGCGCTGCACGGGCGCGGCACCGGCGACCTGCTCGACGCCTGCCTGGCGGTGCTGCCCGAGGTCTCGGCGGCGGGCGGCGCCTACGCCCCCGGTGGCCCGCGCCGCGTCGCGCTCGTCGGACGGCCCAACGTCGGCAAGTCGAGCCTGCTCAACAAGGTCGTCGGGTCCGAGCGGGTCGTCGTCGACGACGTCGCCGGCACCACGCGCGACCCGGTCGACGAGCTCGTCGAGCTGTCCGGCAGGCAGTGGCGGTTCGTCGACACCGCCGGCATCCGCCGCCGCGTGCACCAGACGCGCGGCGCCGACTTCTACGCCTCGCTGCGCACGCAGACCGCGCTGGAGAAGGCCGAGGTCGCCGTCGTCCTCATCGACGCCGGCACGCCGATCAGCGAGCAGGACATCCGCGTCGTCCAGCAGGTCATCGACTCCGGTCGCGCCCTCGTCATCGCCTACAACAAGTGGGACACCGTCGACGAGGAGCGCCGCTACTACCTCGAGCGCGAGATCGAGTCCGAGCTGGTGCAGGTGCCGTGGGCGCCGCGCGTCAACATCTCCGCCACGAGCGGCCGTCACCTCGACCGGCTGGTGCCGGCTCTCGACATCGCGCTCGAGTCGTGGGACACCCGGGTCCCCACCGGCCGCCTCAATGCTTTCCTCGGCGAGCTCGTGGCCGCGAACCCTCACCCGGTCCGCGGCGGCAAGCAGTCGCGCATCCTGTTCGCCACCCAGGCCGCGACGCGCCCGCCGCGCTTTGTCGTCTTCGCCAGCGGGTTCCTCGAGGCGGGTTACCGCCGGTTCATCGAGCGCCGCCTGCGCGAGACCTTCGGCTTCGCCGGCACGCCGATCGAGGTCAGCGTGCGAGTGCGCGAGAAGCGCCGCCGCTGACCTCGCCGACTGGCCTGGCGAGGTCGGCGCCGCCTGTATAGTCGGCCACGCACGATGACGGGCTGTGGCGCAGCTTGGTAGCGCACTTGACTGGGGGTCAAGGGGTCGCAGGTTCAAATCCTGTCAGCCCGACAGCGAAGACCGCAGGTCGAAGGCCGTTCCCAGGACCGGGGGCGGCCTTCGACGCTTCGGTCAGCGGTTCGACCACCGAGGGGCACGGTGCTGCGCAGCGCGGGCAGAACCCTGAGCTCACGCTCAACCCGGCGGTGGGGCTGGGGGGATGGGCCCGGTCAGCAGGCCTCTCGCGATGGCGCGGAAGTCGACCACCAACGGGCTCCGGTCCCCGGCGCGGGTGACCAGCGCGACCTGGCTGGGCTCGGCGTCCCGAAGCGGGATGGTCCGCAGGTCGGGACGCAGCGAACCGCCATGATCACCGGCGGCCATGATGGCCACGGCCTGCCCACTGGCGATGAGCTCGAGCTTCTCCTCCAGCGCCGAGACCAGCGGGCCGTCGGGCGCCGGGCTGCCGTCGGGCCGGGGGTCTATCCGCCAGAAGGCGTTCCAGGCGACGTCCGCCACCCGGGGGAGTGCCTCGCCGGCCAGATCGTCGACCGTCACCTCATCCCGGCCGGCCAGCCGGTGGTCCTCGGCCACGACCAGAGTGCGCGGCTCGTCGTAGAGCAGCTGCACGTCCAACCCGTCGGTCCCGAGCGGCAGCCGGCTCACCGCTGCATCGACCCGGTGCTCCAGAACAGCGTTGCGCGGCTCATTCCAGGCGAGGTGCACGGCCTGGACCTGCGCGTGCGGGTGCCGGCGGCGCAGCTCGCGCACGGCCGGGGTGACGATGATGGTGGTGGAGTACCCGACCGTGAAGCTGGGGGGCAGCACCGACGCACGCAGGAGTGCGGCCGCCTCGCCCGCCGTGCGCAGCAGCGCCTGAAGGTGGTCCCGGCCTCGGTCAGCGTGGTGCCCTCCGGTGTCCGGTCGAGCAGGCGGACGCCCAGCTGGTCCTCCAGTCGCCGCACCTGCCGGCTCAGCGAGGGCTGCGTGATCCCCAGCGCGGCTGCTGCGCGGCCGAAGTGCCGGTGCTGCGCGACGGCGGTGAAGTACCGTACCACCCGCAGGTCCAGGTCCTCCGCGGGCGGGGGCGGCGCAGCCGGCATGCCCCGAGGCTAGCGCCGTCGGGCCGGGGCCTGCAGCCATGCCCCGCGGGCATCGCCAGCGCCGGCCGGGCATTGGACCACCCCGGCCGAGTGCTCGCATGGTGGGCGGCACCGGCACCCGCCGGCCACGCATCCCGCTGACTGATCGAGGAGAACCGCGATGACCGCTTACAGCATCACCGAGGTCGAGGTCCTGGACCGTGACGGCGCCGCCCGCTACGCCGAGCTGACCGGCGCCGCCGTGGCCACGTACGGAGGACGGTTCCTCGTCCTCGCCGCCGAGCCCACCCTCGCCGAGGGGGACGCCCCCGACGAGCAGCGGATCGTGCTGATCGAGTTCCCGACCATGAGCCGGTTGGAGGCCTGGTACGACTCACCGGAGTACGCCCCGGCGCGGGACATCGCGGCGACGGCCCTGCGCCGTCGACTGCGGTTCGTCCCCGGCGTGGAGGGGACGCCGCCGGTGCCAGTGGCGCCGGACGACCCGGAGCAGACCGTCCGGCGGTTCTACGAGGCGATGAGCACCGGCGACCCGACGGCGGGCGAGGAGCTGCTCGCCCCGGACTGGCAGGACATCCCGCTCATGCCCGGTACGCCGCCCGGACCGGCCGGCTTCGCCCAGGTCGTGACGTACCTGCGCAGCGTCTTCCCCGACCTGCAGGTCACCGTCGAGGACGTCGTGGTGTCCGGCGAGCAGGTGGCAGTGCGGTCGCTGGTCCGCGGCACGCACCGGGCTGACTTCCTCGGCGTTGCGGCCACGCAGCGGCAGGTCCAGTTCCGGGCGTTCGACTTCCATCAGCTGCAGGACGGCCGGATCACGCGGTCGTGGCACCTGGAGGACTACCTCGACGCGCTGCAGCAGCTCGGCGCCCGGGTCGGCGCCCAGGTCAGCGCAGCCGCGGTGGACGCAGGATCGGCGCGGGACAACTGATCATGGCACGGGTGCTCGTGACCGGTTCCGCGGACGGGCTGGGCCTGATGGTGGGGCGCCTGCTCGTCGAGCAGGGGCACACCGTCGTGCTGCACGCCCGCAACGACCAGCGCGCCGCCGACGCGCGCGCCGCGCTTCCCGCGACCGACCGGGTGCTGGTCGGCGACCTGTCCACGCTGGCCGCGATGCACGACGTCGCGGCACAGGCCGCAGCCGCTGGCCCCTTCGACGCCGTGGTGCACAACGTCGGGCTCGGCTTCCGCGAGCCTCACCGCGTGGAGACCGCTGACGGTCTGTGCCAGCTGTGGGCGGTCAACGTTCTCGCACCGTACGTGCTGACCGCGTTGGTCCCCCGCCCGGCACGGCTGGTGTACCTCAGCTCGGGGATGCATCTGGGTGGGGACCCGGGCCTGGACGACCTCCAGTGGTCCCGGCGTCGCTGGAACGGCACCCAGGCGTACTCCGACAGCAAGCTGCACGACGTGCTACTGGCCTTCGCCGTCGCCCGACGGTGGCCGGACGTGCGTGCCAACGTGGTCAGTCCCGGCTGGGTGTCGACCCGGATGGGTGGCCACGGTGCGCCGGACGACCTCGACCAGGCCCACCGCACCCAGGTGTGGCTGGCGACCAGCGACGACCCCGCCGCCCGGGGCACCGCGGGCTACTTCCACCACCAGCGGCCCGGCGACCTGCACCCGTCGGCGCGGGACCAGCAGCTGCAGGACCAGCTGATGGCCTCCTGCGCGGAGGTGTCCGGCGTCGGCCGGAGCTGAGGTGACCGCACCCGACGCGCGGCCGGCGCCTCACCAGGCGTCCCAGTGCATGACCTCGGCAGCGGGCACCCGCCGAGCTGGCCGGAAGTCGGTGCCGACGGTGTGGGCGACAGGGATGAGCGCGGTCTGCAGCACCTGGGCGTAGGGGAGGCCCAGCACCTCGGCCGCCTCCCGCTCGTAGGACAGGTGCGGCGTGGTCCACACCGTCCCCAGGCCGCGGTTGCGGGCGGCGAGCATGAAGCTCCACGTCGCGGGGAGCACCGAGCCGAAGGCGCCGGCGCGCAGCACCGGGTCGTCGAGCTCGCGCCGGTCGCCGATGCGCAGGCAGGGGACCATCAGGACCGGCACGCGGTCGATGACGTCGACCAGGTGCCCGAGGCTGTCGGCGATCGCTCGCCACCCCGGCGCGCCGTGGTCCTCGCGGCTGGGCCCGGTGTCGTCGGGTCCGGTCGGGTGAGTCAGTCCCAGCCGCCACAGCTGCGCGATGTCGCGGCGGCGCGCGGGGTCGGTGACGAAGACGAAGTCCCAGCGCTGGCGGTTGCGCCCGGAGGGGGCCTGCTGAGCCAGCGCCGTGCACTGGGCGAGCAGCTCTCGCGCGACCGGGCGTTCCAGGTCCAGGCGACGGCGCACGGCCCGCGTGGTGGAGAGCACCTCGTCTGCACGCAGGTCGAGGGTCATCGGGTCCTCCCGGTGGGTGAGCACGTCGATGGAGCAGGGGTCAGGAGGCTACGGCCACGACTCGTCCAGACAGGCGGGTCATCGCCTCGCGCGGGAGGAACCGGTAGGCGGCGCTGTTGAGCCGGTTGGCGAGACCCGGGACGACGACGGCGCGGGAGCCGGCGAGCGCGCTCAGCGCGGTGGCGACGACCACCTGGGGGGTCTGACGACCGTGAGTGAGGAACTCCTTGCCCGTGGTGGTGAAGAAGGCGGTCTCGGTCGCGCCGGGGCACAGCACCAGCACCCGCACCCCGCTGGTGCGCGTCTCGGCCCACAGGGCCTCGGTGAAGGACAGCACGAAGGCCTTGGTGGCGCCGTAGACCGCCATCGTCGGCACCGGCTGGAAGGCAGCAGTCGACGCGACGTTGATGACCGCGCCACGGCCGGCGCCGCCATCGGCGGCGAGCATGGCCGGGAGAAAGCGGGCGGTCAGGTCGACGAGGGTGGCGCAGTTGAGCTGGATCTGGCGGGCCAGGGCCGCCGGGTCCTCCTCGACGAAGGAGTCGTGGGATCCGACGCCGGCGTTGTTGACCAGGATCTCGACGTGCAGGCCGCGCTCGGCGGCGGCGGCAGCCACCGCAGCACCAGACCCTGACACGGACAGGTCGATGGCGAGGACGTCGATCCGGCGTCCGGGGTGGGCCGCGAGCAGCTCAGCGCGCAGGGCCACGAGCTGGTCCTCACGACGGGCGACGAGGAGCAGGTCGTGCCCCTCCTCGGCGAGCTGGCGGGCGAAGTGCTCGCCGATCCCGCTGCTGGCGCCGGTCACCAGGGCTGTCCCCGAGGCGGTTCTCGTGGCGGCGACGGGCGTGGTGGACGAGTTGGTCGTCATGGTTCCTCCGTAGTCTTACGATTGTTAGACCAAGGTAGCACAATCGACTAACGAACGTTAGGTGGCGCAGTGGAGGTCGTCGAGCGTGGTGGACCGGTGATGGCCCGGACCGTCAACCCCCGCGGCCGTGGGGCCGAGCTGCGGCAGGAGATCCTGCGGGCGGCTGAAGCCCTGCTGGCGGAGACCACCTCCGCCCAGGCCGTGACCTTGCGGGGCATCGCCAGACGCGCCGGGATCGCCGCGCCCTCGATCTACCCCCACTTCGCCGACCGCGACGCCATCCTCGACGCCGTCGTCACCGCGGCCTTCGCCGACCTGGCCGCCCAGATGGCCGCGGCGGCACCCCCCGGTGCCCCTGCCCGCGACCGGCTCGCGGCGCTGTGCGGGGCGTACGTGGACTTCGCCCGCGGCGCTCCCGGCCGTTACCGGGTGCTGTTCGAGCGGTCCGCGGGGAATCTCAGCGCGGACCGGCGCAGCTACCCCGAGGGCCTGCGCAGCTTCGAGCTCCTCACCGCTGCGGTGGCCGGCTGCGTCGCGGAGGGAACGTCCACCAGCACCGACCCGATCGTCACCAGCGCGGTGCTGTGGGCTGCGCTGCACGGGCTGGTCTCGCTGCCGCCGGCCACCCCCGGCTTCCCATGGCCCCCGCTCGACCAGCTGCTGCGGCAGCTGGTCGAGGGTGTGACCCTGGCGTGAGCGTGCCTGCGGGGTGGGCGTCGCCTACCCGAGCGCGAGGTGTGCCATCGCCGCCGTGGAGCCTGCGATGACGGCACCGCGCGGGGCGGGCACTGTGCGGTGCACCTCGTCGGCGGTCAGCACGTCCCACTCGGCGTCGACCACCGCGCGGTGACGGCGTACCAACCCGCGGCCCATCCCGTGCGGCGACGGGGCGGTGGTGCTGCCGCTGACGCGCCGGCCCGAACGACCCGCACGCGATGGGGAAGCGCAGGCTCCAGCGGATCAGCAGGGTTGGGTAGCGGTCGGCGCCATCTGGTCCTCAGGTGGTGTAGTAGCCGGCCTCGAGGTCATCGAGCAGGGTCGGCCCGGTGGGTGCCCACCCCACCAGCTGACGGGTGATGTCAGCCGTGGCGGGCTGGTCGCCGCCGAGCAGCGCGCCGAACACGCCCAGCTGCTCCGGGTCGACCGCGGCGGCGGGCAGGCCGGTCTTCGCGGCGATGACCTCCGCGACCTGCCGCATCGGGACGCCCTCCTCACCCACGGCGTGGAGCACGGCGCCGGCCGGGGCCTGCTCGATGGCGAGGCGGAACAGTCGTCCGGCGTCGCTGACGTGGACGGCCGGCCACCGGTTCTGCCCGTCGCCGACGTACGCGGCGGTGCCCAGCTGCCGGTCCAGACCGACGAGCACGGCGATGAGCCCGTTGCGGTCGCCCTCGCCGTGCACCGATCGCGGCATGCGCACCAGGGCCGACCGGATGCCCTGCTGCGACAGCGCCAGGACCGCGTGCGCAGTCCGGGCCCGGGCTCCGGCGGGGCCGGTGGGGTCGAGGTGGTCCTCTTCCGTGGCGAGCTGCCCGAAGAGGATGGGCGTGCCGGATGCGGCGATGAAGGCCTTTCCTGAGCCGGCGAGGGCTGTCTCGATCCTGCCCAGCAGCGCGACCTCGTTGTCGACGGCGTCCTCGAACTCGCCGAAGTCGAGCGTGAATGCCAGGTGTGCCACCGCGTCGGCCTGCTCGGCCTCGGCCACGATGACGTCGTGATCGGTCATCTCGCCGCGGACGGCGGTTCCACCGAGGGCAGTGACCTTCTCCGCCGAAGCCCCAGACCGGGAAAGACCTCGGACCTCGTGGCCCCCGGCGACGAGCTCCCTCGTCAGGGCCGTCCCGATCCACCCGGACGCGCCGGTGATGAACACTCGCATGATCGTTCCTCCCGCAGCAGTGGCGGTGCCACCGATGGTCCTGCGCCGGCGGGTGCCGACTCTTCCATCTGATGTGACGGAGTTCCATCACCATACACGTGATGCGACCCAGTCACATTGCCTAGGATGGCGAGCATGGGTCGCTGGGAGCCGGACGCGCGCGGGCGCCTGCTGCGCGCGTCATTGGAGCTGTTCACCGAACGCGGCTACGAGGCGACGACGACCGCGCAGATCGCCGAGCGGGCAGGGCTGACACGGACGACGTTGTTCCGGCTGTTCCCCGACAAGCGGGAGATCGTCTTCCAGGGGCAGGGCATCCTGACCGCCTCGGCGCTGGACGGCGTGCACGCTGCACCCGACGGAGCGGAGCCGTTCGAGGTGCTCGCGGCTGCGATCACCGCGATGACCGATGTGCACTCAGCTGACACGCGGGCAGTCGGGCGCACCCTCGACCCGGTCATCGCCTCGAGCCCGGAGCTGCAGGAGCGAGCGGCCTTCAAGCGCTTGTCGATCACGAGCGCGGTGCGCGACGCGCTCGCCGCCCGCCTGGGTGACGCCGGACTCGCCGCGCTGCTCGCCGACCTGGGGGTGCGCGCGTACTACGCCGGCTTCGACAGGTGGGTCGCGTCCGACGATGCCCGGTCCCTGACCGAGGTGGTCCTCGACGAGCTGGCCGCGGCGCAGACTGTTCTCGAGGCACTGGCGCGGGCCCGCCCACAGTGAGCGCCGCCCCCCGGGCCGGCGCAGCGGTCCGTCCTCCACCGAGGCGTCAACCCACCCGGTGAGGAGCCGGCATCGCAGGCAGCTGGAACCGGTCGGCGGGAGGCGTGGTGAAGCGGCCGCCGAGGTCACCGAGTCGGCGGGCCAGCGGGCTGGTGCCGGCGCGGACCGCCAGCCAGAACACCGCCCGTCCCCGGTCGGTGCGCGGGTTGGCCACCCACGGGGTACCCGGGGGGAGGGCCTGGCCCTTGTCGACGAAGGGGCGCATCTGCCGCTCGTAGCGGGCGAGGGCCACGGCCGGATCGGCGTCGCCGGCGAGGGCGGCGGCCAGCGTGTACGCGCCGGTCAGGGCCAGGGTGGTGCCGATCCCGCTGAGCGGGGTCGCGCACCACGCGGCGTCCCCGACGAGGGCGACCCGGCCGGCGGACCAGGCCGGCAGGTGCACCTGGGCGAGGTCCTCGAAGTACAGCGGGGCGTCGTCCAGGGCGTCGAGGATGCGCGGGGTCTCCCAGCCCACGTCGGCGAACACCCGGCGCAGCACGGTGACCTGGCCGGCCCGGTCCAGCTCGTCCAGGCCGCGGGTGTCGGACAGGAAGTTCAGGGTGGCGCGGGTGGTGCCGACGTCGTCCGGGCGCAGGGTGACGCCACGGCCACCGCGGGCCACCAGCCAGCGCCACCAGGGGGTGTCGTGGTCCTGGTGGAGGATCGTCAGGTAGGCCATGTACATGCCGAGGTGCCTTTTCGGCGCCGCGGGGAAGACCAGTCCCCGGCTGCGGGAGTTCACGCCCTCGGCAAGCACCACCAGGTCGAAGCGCTGCTCGCGACCCGAGGCGAAGCGGACGTCGACCCCGTCGGCGTCCTGCTCCAGGCCGCTGATCTGGTCGCCGAAGCGGAACTCGACGTCCTCGCCGCATGCCTCGTGCACCAGAACCCCGAGCCGGCCGCGCAGGATCTCCAGCTCCGCAGTGGCGCCGTGGGTGTCGTCGGCGCCGGCCGGGAGGCGCACGACGTCCGCGCCGGCGTCGTCGACGAAGACGGTGCCCTGCTCACCGGTGGTGGCGGTCAGGGCGGCGTCCTCCAGGCCCATCCGGCGCAGCACCTCCCGGGCGGCGCCGCGGACGTCGACGTTCTGCCCCTCCTCGCGCAGGGCGTCGGTGCGCTCGACGACGGTGACGTCCCACCCGGCGCGGGCCAGCCAGAAGGCCAGGGTGGGGCCGGCGATGCTGGCGCCGGAGATGAGAATGCTGCGAGCAGGCACGGAGGCTCCTCAGTAGGTGCGTAGAATCTCTACCTAGATAGTCTATCAAAAAGGAGGGCGTGTGACAGCGGACGAGCGCGCGACCATGGCGGGCCAGACCGGGGTGACTGCTGCGCTGCGGGACGTCATGCACGCCTCCCGCATGCTCACCGGGCACCTGGCCACCCGGCTGGAGATGCCGGCCACCGACGTCGAGGCGGTCGGCCTGCTCGAGATGCTCGGCCCGACCACGGTGGGCGGGCTGGCCCAGCGGCTCAACATCCGCACCCCTTCGGCCACCGTCCTGGTCGACCGGCTGGTGGCCGCCGGCCGCGCCGAACGCCGTCCCCACCCGACCGACCGTCGCAGCACCCTGGTGCACCTCACGGAGCGGGCCCGCTCGGAGAGCTGGGCGGCGTGGGGTCCGGTCATCCGGGCCCTGGACGAGGCGGCGGCCGGCCTCCCGGCCGGTGAGCAGGCCGTCGTGGCCGCCTACCTGGGACAGGTGGCGGCCGCGATGCGCGAGCGCGCCTGACCGCTGCCGTCCGAGCGCCCGGCAGCCCGCGGACCCGGGTGACCCCGGGTCCGTCCTCGTGGCGACACCCCAGGGGACACCGGCAGCGACCCTGCAGGGCGCCAACGCGCCGTCGAACAGCCCGCCGGGGGCGAGCGTGCCCAGCCAGCGCAGCTCGCGGCCCGGGTCGCCGGCCAGCACGGCGAGCCGGAAGGTCATACCGCCGTGGGAGCAGAAGCTACGAACCTGCCTGTACCGACTGGGTGAGCTCGATGATGGTGCCCACCGGGTCTCGGATGAACGCGATGCGCTGACCGATGCGGTCGATGTGCATCGGACCGGCGAAGACGGCGACGTCGCGCGCCCTCAGCTCGGTGAGGGTCGCATCCAGGTCCGCGACGGCGAGGCAGAGGTGGTGCAGTCGCTCGACGTCGTGACTGGCGGCCAGGGTCTCGGCGGGAGCGGTCGGGTCGGCCTTCGCGCCGGCCGAGACGAGCTCGGTCTTCACGTCGCCATTGCCGACGAAGGTGAAGACCGAGTCGCCTGCGCTGAACTGCTGCAGGACGGTGAACTCCAGCGTGCGGTGGTACCAGGCGATGGTGGGGTCGAGGTGCTCAGCCGCGAGGGTGACGCCGACGTGGTCGTGATCGAATCGGAGGTCCATGGGACGCCTCTCGTGCTCGTTGCGGGTCTCGGGATGAGTCCCGGCGGTATGGGTGTGTGGTGCTTGCAGCAGAACCAGCATCTCGACCGCTCAGACCGCCTCAGCACCGGCGTGTGCGGCCGTCTTGGCGAGGGGGGCAGACGGCCTTCACTGTGGTCTACGTGCTCTCGGGCGGGTGCGTGCATCGGGGACGTGGAGCCGACGCTCCGGCGACTTCCTACGTGCCTGCGTCGGTCAGTGTGGCGAGGGTGCAGCGGCCATTGGTCGGGTCCGGTCGGCGGGCCACCCAGTCCCGCCTTCAACCGGGGCATCACTCGACAGACGGGTCTGGCTGCTGCGGTCGGTGGCCAGGTCGCTGAGCCGCATCGTCGCCCTCCCGCTGGCCGTCGGCACGGTCCGGGCTCTGCGGCGCGAGATCCAATGAGAGGCCGGTGGGGCAGCGTCGAGCGACTGAGTCCTCCGGGCGGGAGGGTCACCGAAAGCCCTGATGTACTTCCGGCGTGAGCAGGCGCGCACTTCTCGTCCTGGTCGCTGTCATCGGTGGCATCGCGGTCGTGACCGGGGCGTTCGGTGTGGTCTCCGGGACGACGCTCGCTCCTCGGGACGGCGGGCAGGCGCAGTTCTTCGACAGCGAGTACCGCTTCGTCAACACCATCTGGCTCGCCACCCGGGCTGGCTCTGTGGTGGTCGATCCGCGAGCCCGCCCAGCGCGCGATCGTCACCCGCACCATCCTCGCCGTCATCGTCGTCGGTGGCGTGACGCGGATCGTCTCGGTCGCGGCGGTGGGGTGGCCCTTCCCGGTGTTCACCGGAGCCATGGTGATCGAGCTCGTGGTCATCCCGGTCCTGCTGCTGTGGCACGTCCGCGCCTTCCCCAGCGGGACGAAGCCGAGCGGGGGCTCCGACCCAGGGACGTCGCCCCGGCAGGTGACCTGAGGCAGGCGGACTGCCGGCCGCCGCACAGGCTCACGCTCGAGTGCTGCTCGGCGTGGACGACGACCGGCACCCGGTCGGCCAGCGCCAGGCAGCCCGTTGGTGAGCGACTCGTGGTCGAGGGTGCTGGCGAAGACCGGGTCGACGTCTGCAGCAAGACGCCGTGGTCCTCACTGCGCCGCCACGTCGCGAGCACGTGAGCGGTGACGGCGAGCGGCTGATGAAGGACGTGTCCAGCGACGGGTACGTCGACCAACGCTGACGGTGCCCGACGTGAGCCAAGCTCACCTACGACAACGACTGGGACCGGCGCACGGCGAGCGGAGGCTCGATCAGCTGCGTGTGACCGAGCGCCAGCAGGCGGGTTGGGCGTCCGAGGTGCCAGCCGCCTAGAGTCTGGGCGAGGGCCGGCAGCGCACCCGGGCCGACCAGAGGAGGAGCGGGCGAGGCGATGAGCGGGACGACGCCGGACGGCGCCACCAACCCGACCACCTCCGCCGACGCGAGCAGTCGGGTCTGGACCGTCCCCAACGCGCTGTCGTTCCTGCGCCTGGTGGGCGTGCCGCTGTTCGTGTGGCTGATCGTCTCCCGCCACGACGGCTGGGCGCTCGCGGTGCTGATGGCATCGGGCATCACCGACTACCTCGACGGCAAGATCGCGCGCACGTTCGGCCTGGAGTCGCGCATCGGCGCGCTGCTCGACCCGCTCGCCGACCGGCTGTACATCCTGACGACGCTGCTCGGGCTCGCCTGGCGCAGCATCATCCCGTGGTGGCTGGTCGCCGTGCTGATCGGCCGCGAGGTCTTCATCGCCGCGCTGCTCCCGGTGCTGCGGCGCCACGGCTACGGGCCGCTGCCGGTGCACTTCGTGGGCAAGGCCGCGACCTTCAACCTCCTGTACGCCTTCCCGCTGCTGCTGCTCGGCGACGGCGACAGCCCCCTCGCCGCGGTCGCGCAGCCGCTGGGCTGGGGCTTCGTCTGGTGGGGGACCACGCTCTACTGGGTCGCCGGCGTCATGTACGCCGTCCAGACCGCGCGGCTGGTGCGCGGCGCCCCGCAGCCGGCATGACCAGCAGCACCGGTCCGCACGACGCGTCGCAGGCGACCACCGCCCCGGCGGCCCGCCGTGACGCCTCCATGACGCTGCTCACCGAGATGATGGACCGCCCGCTCGACCCCGGGTACGCGGCCGCGGCCGAGCGCCGGCGGTACGCGGGCCTGCCGCCGCGGCACTCCGAGCGCTCCCCCACCAGCCTGCTGCTGCTGCTCGCCCTCGGGGTCCTGCTCGCCGCCGCGGCGCTGCAGGTGCGCGGCACGTCGACGGCCCGGGTCGCCGAGCGTGACGAGCTCGCCGCCGAGATCACCAGGCAGGACGCCGCGGCGACCCAGCTGCAGGCGGCCAACGTCGCGCTGGCCGCGCGCATCGACGCCGAGCGCGCCCGGCGGCTGCAGGCGGCCTCGCAGACGCCGCTCGCCGACGAGATCACCCGTCTCGGGCTGCTGACCGGGGCGCTGCCGACGTCCGGTCCCGGGGTCACGGTCACCGTCGACGACGCGCCCGCGCTGACGTCGGTCGACGGCAGCGACCCGCGCGCCGACTCCGCGGCGGAGGACGGCCGCGTGCTCGACCAGGACCTCCAGTCGGTCGTCAACGGGCTGTGGGCCGCCGGCGCCGAGGCCGTCGCCGTCAACGGCCAGCGCCTCACGGCCCTGTCGGCGATCCGCTCGGCGGGCGAGGCGATCCTCGTCGACTACCGCCCGCTCGCGCCGCCCTACCGCGTCCTGGCCGTCGGCGACCCAGCGACGCTGACGGCCCGGTTCACCGGCGGGGCCGCGGGCCGCGAGCTGAAGTACCTCGCCGACAACTTCGGCGTCCGGTACGACCTGGTCTCCGCCGACAGGCTCAGCCTCCCCGGCAGCGCCGGCCTCGGCGTGCGCCGCGCCCAGCCGGTCCCGGGCCCCGGCGCCTCGGCCGGCTCCGTGCCCTCCGGCTCACCGTCCACCGTGCCCTCAGCCACCGCCACCACCTCCCAGGAGGAGCGTCCGTGATCCCCGCGCTCGGCCTCGTCGCCGGCATCGTGCTCGGGCTGGTGCTGCAGCCGTCCGTCCCGATCTGGGCCCAGCCCTACCTGCCCATCGCGGTCGTCGCTGCCCTCGACGCCGTGTTCGGCGGCCTGCGGGCCCTGCTCGACGGCATCTTCGACGACAAGGTCTTCGTGGTGTCGTTCCTGTCCAACGTCGTGGTCGCCGCGTTCATCGTCTACCTCGGCGACCAGCTGGGCGTGGGGTCGCAGCTGTCGACCGGCGTGGTGGTCGTCCTCGGCATCCGCATCTTCTCCAACGCCGCCGCCATCCGCCGCCACCTGTTCCGCGCATGACCAGCAGCCCGGGCCCGACCCCGCCGCGCGTGCGGGTGACCGGCTGGCGCCGGCTCGGCCGGGTGCTCAAGCCGCGTGCCAGCAGAGCCCAGCTGCTCGGCACGCTGCTGGTCACCGCGCTGGGGTTCGCGCTCGTCGTCCAGGTGCGCCAGACTGATGAGCAGGGGCTCGCGTCGCTGCGGCAGAGCGACCTGGTGCGCATCCTGGACGACGTGGGCGACCGTCGCGACCGGCTGGCCGCGGAGGCCTCGGACCTGCAGGCCGAGCAGCAGGCGCTCAGCTCGAGCGCCATCGGCTCCGACGCCGCGCTGCAGGCCGCCCGTGAGCGGGTCGAGGCGCTCGGCGTCCTCGCGGGGACGCTGCCGGCCACCGGCCCTGGCATCGAGGTCTTCCTGAGCGACCCGGACGGTGCGGTCAAGGCCGCGACGGTCCTCGACCTGGTGCAGGAGCTGCGCGACGCGGGCGCCGAGGCGATCCAGATCGGGCCTGTGCGCGTCGTCGCCTCGACCGCCTTCACCGACGGCTCCGGCGGGGTGTCGGTCGACGGCGTCGTCGTGCGCGCGCCCTGCAGCGTGCTGGCCATCGGCGACAGCGAGACGCTCGCCACCGCGCTGGAGATCCCCGGCGGCATCGTGGCGAGCCTGCCCGAGGGCGCGCGGGCCACCGTCGCGTCCCGCGAGGAGGTGGCGGTGACCGCCTTGCACGCCGTCAGGGCGCCTCAGTACGCTCGCCCGGCCGCCACACCCGCGCCCGCCGCGCGCTGAGCGAGCCCGACCACCACGAGGAGCCTCGCATGAGCACGCACGACGTCCCGGCCGGTCTGGGCTACACCGCCGAGCACGAGTGGGTGCAGGTCACCGACGGCGTCGCGCGCATCGGCATCACCGACTACGCGCAGGACGCCCTCGGCGACGTGGTGTTCGTCACCCTGCCGGAGGCGGGCACGGCAGTGGTGTCGGGTGACACCTGCGGCGAGGTCGAGTCGACCAAGAGCGTCAGCGACGTCTACGCCCCCGTCACGGGCGAGGTGCTGCGGCGCAACGAGGCGCTCGACGCCACGCCCGAGCTGGTCAACTCCGACCCGTACGGCGAAGGCTGGATGTTCGAGGTGACGCTCGCCGACGGTGGTGCCGACCACCTGCTCGACGCGGAGGGTTACACCGCTCAGCTCGGCTGAGCCTCACCCTGCACCGCAGGGACGCGGTCGGGCACTTCGGGCCGCGTGTCGACGTCGATACCTGTGACAGGCTGGCGCCAGCGACCAGCCGCCCGTTGCTCATCGGGGGAGAGGACACGTATGACCCCGCAGGACACTCCGGTGGACGGCCAGCAGGACGGCACCGTCGGCGGTAACCCGTCGACCCCCCCGGTGCTCGCGCCCGACTCGGGACCCGCGACCACCATGCGGCTGTCGGCGGTCAACGCGGTCGTCACCCCCGAGGCCGCGGCGCCGCCCGCGGGCACCGGGGTCGACACCGGCACGATCGCCTCGCTCCAGCCGGGCACCGCGCTGCTGCGCGTCGACCACGGACCCAACGCGGGATCGCGCTTCCTGCTCGACGCCGAGCTCGTGACGGTCGGCCGCTCGCCCAGCAGCGACATCTTCTTGGACGACGTCACCGTGTCCCGCAAGCACGCGCAGTTCACACGGGTGCCCGGCGGCTACGCGGTCAAGGACGTCGGCAGCCTCAACGGCACCTACGTCAACCGTGAGCGCATCGACGAGGTGCAGGTGCGCACCGGCGACGAGGTGCAGATCGGTAAGTTCCGGCTCGTCGTCCACCTGTCCCCGGCGCCATCCCCGGCGGCGCAGTGAGCACGGTCCCGGTCGACGAGGCGCGCCGTGACGCCACCATGAGCATCGGCGAGGTGCTCGCCCAGCTGCGGGGCGACTTCCCCGACGTGTCGATCTCCAAGATCCGGCTGTGGGAGACCGAGGGCCTGGTCGAGCCGGCGCGCACGCCGTCGGGCTACCGCAAGTTCAGCCACGACGACGTCGGTCGGCTGCGCTACGCCATGACGCTGCAGCGCGACCACTACTGGCCACTGCGCAAGATCCGCGACCACCTCGACGCCGTGGGCCGCGGCGCCGAGCAGCCGGTGACCGGCGCCGGTGGGCCTCGTCCGGCTCCGACGGGCGACGACCCCGGCGCCGGTGCAGGGTTCCTGCGCGCCGAGGGCACGACACGGCTGTCGGCCGACGAGCTGTGCGCCCGGGCCTCGCTGACCCACGAGCAGCTCAGCGTGCTGACGTCCTTCGGGCTGGTCACGCCCAGCGCGACCGGCTGGTACGACGAGGTGTCGGTCGAGGTCGCGTCGGCGGCCGGCGAGCTCGCGGGCTTCGGCATCGAGCCGCGCCACCTGCGCTCGTTCCGCACCGCCGCCGACCGCGAGGTGGGCCTCGTCGAGCAGGTCGTCAGCCCGCTGGCGGGTCAGCGCGGCGGCGAGTCGCGGGCGCGTGCCGACGACGTCGCGCGCGACATCAGCGTGCTGTCGCTGCGGCTGCACGCTGCGCTGCTGCGTGCCGGCCTCGTCCGCGCCGGACTGGCCTGACGCCAGCCGCGCCAGCGACCGCCGGTGCTGCGCGCGCGGGTCGCCGCCCGGACACCCTTGCCGCTCAGGCATCGCGACGGGTGCGCCGCGGGGTACGGTGACGGAGTGCGCGAGCTCGAGGTCGTCGGTGTCCGGGTGGAGCTTCCCAACAACCAGCCCGTGGTGCTGCTGCGGGAGGCAGGCGGTGAGCGCTACCTGCCCATCTGGATCGGGGCGGCCGAAGCCACGGCCATCGCCTACGCCCAGCAGGGCGTCGTCCCGCCGAGGCCGCTGACGCACGACCTG
The DNA here is from genome assembly GCA_964243295.1 of uncultured Actinomycetales bacterium. Taxonomy (GTDB): domain Bacteria; phylum Actinomycetota; class Actinomycetes; order Actinomycetales; family Angustibacteraceae; genus CAXTEJ01. The sequence goes on from CAXTEJ010000024.1 coordinate 20,811, forward strand.
TTCAAGGACGTGCTGGAGGCGCTGCAGCGCTCGCTCGAGGAGGTCCGCATCGTCGCCGTGCGCGACGGCGTCTTCTTCGCCTCCCTGGTGTTCGACGGCGGCGTCGAGGTCAGCTCACGCTCCTCCGACGCCATCGCGCTCGCGCTGCGCACCGGCACCCGCATCGTCGGCAGCGACGAGGTGCTCGAGAGCGAGGGTGTCGCGGTCCCCGACGAGGAGGAGGACGAGGTCGAGAAGTTCCGCGAGTTCCTCGACCAGATCTCGCCAGACGACTTCGAGGCTCCGGCCGGTGACGACCCCGAGACCGACCCTGAGGTGGGTGGCGAGGGCGGCCCTTCCCAGGCCTGATCGTGCTTAGCGGAGCGGCAAGTCTCTCCGTCAGGTAGAGGGTTGGCCGTGCACTGGCCGGCGCGACACGCCGGACACGCGGGGTGCACCTGTCGTTGACGGCTGACCCGACCGGCCCTACGGTCGGACCAGAAAGCCGCCGGTGTATTTCCACGGCTGTGGTGCCAGACCACAGCTTGGCCGCGGCCGCAGACCAGGAGGTCGCGTGAGCACCACCGGCGAGGCGACGCACGAGCAGGGCCGCAGGCCCGCCCAGGTGCAGGGGCTGCTGTTCACCGACGACCTCCCGGTGCTGCCGGTCGATGCCGGCTACCGCGGCACGACCGCGTGCGGCGCTGCGGGCATCACCTACCGCCAGCTGGACTACTGGGCGCGCACCGGGCTGGTCGAGCCGTCCATCCGCGGCGCCAAGGGCTCCGGCAGCCAGCGGCTGTACGGCTTCCGCGACATCCTCGTGCTCAAGATCGTCAAGCGGCTGCTCGACACCGGCGTCTCCCTGCACCAGATCCGCACCGCCGTCGAGCAGCTGCGCGATCGCGGCGTCGACGACCTCGCCCAGATCACGCTCATGAGCGACGGCGCCAGCGTCTACCAGTGCACCTCGGCCGACGAGGTCATCGACCTGCTGCAGGGTGGCCAGGGCGTCTTCGGCATCGCGGTGGGCCGGGTGTGGCGTGAGGTCGAGGGCGACCTCGCCCAGCTGCCCAGCGAGCGTCCGGGCGACGACGAGCTGGTGCCCGCGCCCGTGGCCGGCGACGAGCTCGCGCAGCGCCGCGTCCGCAAGATCGGCTGACACACCTACGACACGACCGCGTCGCGTGCGGATCGTCGTCCCGGACGGTTGTAGGCTTGGTGGTGCCATCGACCCCGCGTGGGAGAGTCCCCGTCGCGAAGACCGTCGGGGCGCCGAAGGGGCAAGTCTCCCCAACAACCTCTCAGGCGCCAGGACCACGCAGGGTGGGCAGCTCTGAAGCACGGGCGCACGCTGCCCGGGTGACAGAGGGGGAGGTCCGAGTCACTTACCGGCGCAGCAGCCGGACGACGTCAGGAGCCTCCGCATGAGCCCCATCACGTCCTCGCTCGACGATCCGACGGCTGGCGCCGCGACCCAGGCCGTGCCGTTCGTGCAGCGGCACATCGGCCCGTCCGCCGCCGACGAGCAGCAGATGCTCGACGCGATCGGCCAGCCCGACCTCGAGTCCCTGGTGCGTGCCGCGGTGCCCGAGTCGATCCGCCTCACCGAGTCGCTCGCGCTCGGTGAGGGACGCAGTGAGCCCGAGGTCATCGACGAGCTGCGCCAGCTCGCCGGCCGCAACCGCGTGCTGCAGTCGATGATCGGGCTGGGCTACCACGGCACCCACGTGCCGGCCGTGATCCAGCGCAACGTGCTCGAGAACCCTGCCTGGTACACCGCCTACACGCCCTACCAGCCGGAGATCTCGCAGGGGCGCCTCGAGGCCCTGCTGAACTTCCAGACGGTCGTCCGCGACCTGACCGGGCTGCAGACCGCCAACTCCTCGCTGCTGGACGAGGCCACCGCCGCCGCCGAGGCCATGACGCTCATGCGCCGCTCCAGCAAGGCTCCCGCGGGCGCCGTGCTGGTGCTCGGCACCGACGTCCTGCCGCAGACCCGCGCCGTCATCGCCACCCGGGCCGAGCCGCTCGGCATCCCCGTGGTCGAGGTCGACCTGTCGGTGGCCCTGGACGCCGGCTCCGCCGCAGCCGTGCTCGACGCGGTCGGCCAGCCGGTCTTCGGCATCGTGACGCAGTACCCGGGCACCAGCGGCCAGCTGCTCGACGTCGCCCCGCTCACGGCGGCGGCGCACGAGCGCGGCGTGCTGGTCACGGTCGCTGCCGACCTGCTGGCCCTCACGCTGCTGCGCGCCCCGGGCGAGATGGGTGCCGACATCGCCGTCGGCACCAGCCAGCGCTTCGGCGTCCCCATGGGCTTCGGTGGCCCGCACGCCGGCTACATGGCGGTGCGCACCGGCCTCGAGCGCAGTCTGCCCGGCCGGCTGGTGGGCGTGTCCGTCGACGCGGACGGCGACCCGGCCTACCGCCTGGCGCTGCAGACCCGCGAGCAGCACATCCGTCGCGAGAAGGCGACGAGCAACATCTGCACCGCCCAGGTGCTGCTGGCCGTGATGGCGTCCATGTACGCCGTCTACCACGGCCCGCAGGGGCTGGCGGCGATCGCGCGCGGCGTCCACCGCCGGGCAACGGCCCTGGCCGCTGCCCTGCGCCAGACCGACGGCGTCGAGGTCGTGCACGAGCAGGTCTTCGACACCGTGCTGGCCCGCGTGCCCGGCCGCGCCGACGACGTCGTCGCGGCCGCGCTGGCCGGCGGGGTCAACGTGTGGCGGGTCGACGCCGACCACGTCAGCGTCAGCGTCGACGAGACGACGACCGACGCCCACCTGACCACGGTCGCCCGTGCGCTCGGGGCCCGCGCGGACGTCACCATCGCCGGCGCCGACGCGCTGCCGGACGCCCTGGTGCGCAGCTCGGCGTACCTCACGCACCCCGTGTTCTCCAGCCACCGCAGCGAGACGGCCATGCTGCGCTACCTGCGCCACCTCAGCGACCTCGACTACGCGCTCGACCGCGGGATGATCCCGCTCGGCTCGTGCACGATGAAGCTCAACGCGACCACCGAGATGGCCGCCGTCACCTGGCCCGAGTTCTCGAACCTCCACCCGTTCGCGCCCGCCGACCAGGTCGCCGGCAGCGTCGCGCTGGTGCACCAGCTCGAGGAGTGGCTGGTCGAGGTCACCGGCTACGACGCGGTCTCGCTGCAGCCGAACGCCGGGTCGCAGGGCGAGCTGTCGGGGCTGCTGGCGATCCGTGCCTACCACCGCTCGCGCGGTGAGGAGCACCGCACGGTGTGCCTGATCCCGGCGAGCGCCCACGGCACCAACGCGGCCAGCGCGGTCATGGCCGGCATGAAGGTCGTCGTGGTCACGACCTCAGCCGGCGGCGACGTCGACCTGGCCGACCTGCGCGCCAAGATCGACGCCCACCGCGACGACCTCGCGGCGATCATGGTGACCTACCCGTCCACCCACGGGGTGTTCGAGGACACCATCACCGAGCTGTGCGCCCAGGTGCACGACGCCGGCGGGCAGGTCTACGTCGACGGCGCCAACCTCAACGCCCTCGTCGGGCTCGCCAAGCCCGGCCGCTTCGGCGCCGACGTCTCGCACCTGAACCTGCACAAGACGTTCTGCATCCCGCACGGCGGCGGCGGCCCGGGCGTGGGCCCGGTCGCGGTGCGCGAGCACCTCGCGCCGTTCCTGCCCAACCACCCGCTGGTCGCCGACGCCGGCCCGGCCACCGGTGTCGGCCCGGTCGCGGCGGCGCCGTACGGCTCGGCGTCGATCCTGCCCATCTCGTGGGCCTACGTGCGGCTGATGGGCGCCGAGGGCCTCACCCACGCGACCCAGACGGCCGTGCTGTCGGCGAACTACGTTGCGGCGCGGCTGCGCGAGCACTTCCCGGTGCTGTACGCCGGGCAGGGCGGCCTGGTCGCCCACGAGTGCATCCTCGACCTGCGGCCGATCACCAAGGCGACCGGCGTGAGCGTCGACGACGTCGCCAAGCGGCTCGTCGACCACGGCTTCCACGCCCCGACGATGTCGTTCCCGGTGGCCGGCACGCTCATGGTGGAGCCCACCGAGAGCGAGGACCTCGCCGAGCTCGACCGGTTCTGCGAGGCCATGATCGCGATCCGGCGTGAGATCGACCAGGTCGCCGCGGGCCAGTGGCCGGCCGACGACAACCCGCTGCGCGGCGCGCCGCACACCGCGGTGGCCATCGCCGGCAAGTGGGACCACCCCTACACCCGCGAGGAGGCGGCCTACCCGCCCGGCGTCGACCCGCGCCACAAGTACTGGCCGCCGGTGCGCCGCATCGACGGCGCCTACGGCGACCGCAACCTGGTCTGCTCGTGCCCGCCGCCGGAGGCGTTCGCGGACTGACCTGCCCGGGGGGGCCGAAGCGGGCGCCCGAGGCGACAGTGTGGTCGTCCCGGGCGTCCTTACCCGATCCCCCTCGAGCATCCGACCCCGCGGCGCCTGCCCTCAGCCCGGTGGCCGGACGTCGGTCCGGAGCCCGGCTGCTCAGGTGCGGCCGTCGCGCTCCTGGGCGCGGCGCAGCGTGCGACGCGCGCCGGCCGGCTGCCAGTCGGCGAGCAGCACCTCGCCCACCAGCGCCGGCCGGTGGTCGCGAACCGCCCGCACGACGATCTCGTCGTCGTCGACGAACAGCGCGATGGTGAACGCCGCCGCGATGTCACGCAGCCGAGCGACCTTCAGCCGGACGGCGGGCGAGCGGTCGTCGTCCGGGCGCAGCACGAGCTCGCCGGCGGGGAGCCCGTGCTGCGCCAGCCACCGCGTGGTGACGTCGCGCAGCCGCTCGGGGCGGCCACTGAGGTAGACCACGACGCGCCCGTCCTGCTGGGCCTGCTGCGCCCGCTCGATGCCGGGGGCCAGGGGCGGGTCGTCGGCGGCCGCGGCGAAGAACGCGTCCCAGTCGCGCCGGCCGCCCTGCACGTGGTGGCGGCGGTGACCGACGTCCGCGAGCACCCCGTCGATGTCGAACACCGCCAGCGCCGGCTGCTCCGGCTCGCCCACCTGCCCGTCACCGCTCACGTCGTCGCCCACTCCTCA
>CAXTEJ010000024.1:25925-53738 GCA_964243295.1 uncultured Actinomycetales bacterium
CGCTCCCGTCGCCACCCACGCTCCCGTCGCCACCCACGCTCCCGTCGCCACCCACGCTCCCGTCGCCACCCACCCTGCCGTCCTAGGCCGGCGCGTGCAGGTGCAGCGTCGAGCCGGTGCGGGTCTTGCGCACCTCCAGCTGGGACGGGATGCGCGCCCGCAGGTCGGCGACGTGGCTGACCAGCCCGACGGCGCGACCACCGCCGCGCAGGTCGTCGAGCACCGCCATGACCTCCTCGAGCGTCTCCTCGTCGAGGCTGCCGAAGCCCTCGTCGACGAACAGCGTCTCGATCACGCCACCGCCTGCCTCGGCCTGCACGACGTCGGCCAGCCCGAGCGCGAGGGCCAGCGACGCGAGGAACGACTCGCCGCCGCTGAGCGTGGCGGTGTCACGCTCGACACCGGTCCAGGCGTCGACCACGCGCAGCCCGAGGCCACTGCGGCCTCCGCCCTTGGCCCGCTCGTCGCTGTGCACCAACGCGTAACGGCCGTCCGACATCGCCCCGAGCCGCTCGGTGGCGGCTGCGGCGACCTCCTCCAACCTGGCCGCCAGCACGTAGGCCGACAGCCGCATGCGCAGGGTGTTGCCGCCGCCGGTGCCCGCGACGCAGCCCGCGAGCTCGTCGGCCCGCTGGTGATGCTCGCGCAGCGGCGCGTCGCTGTCCTGCGCGGCCACCAGCTGGCGGTGCAGCTCACCCAGCCGCCGGACGGCGTCACGAGCCAGCGCGGCCGACGACGCGCTGCGCTGCAGGCTCGCATCGGCCACCGCGACGGCCGCCCGCGTCTCGGCGAGGTCGGGCTCGGGCAGGCCGGCCACGCCGCGCAGGTCGGCTGCAGCGAGCACCGCGACGAGGTCGCCACGGGCACGCTCGCGCTCGTCGACCACGTCGGCGAGCGCGGCGAGCTGAGCCGGCGGCAGCAGGTCGCCGCGGGCCGTCGCCGCGTCGGCGACCCCGCACTCGTCCAGGGCGACCGCGAGGTGCTGCAGCTGCTCCGCGAGCACCGCATCGGCCGCCTCGACCACGGCCCGGGCGTCGAGCAGCGCCTCGGCGGCGGCCAGGGCCTCACGCACCCGAGCCGCACGCGAGGCGACGTCGGCGTCCTTGCCCCGCAGGCCGTCAAGCTCGCCCGCGAGGGTCGACACCTGCTCGCCGACCTCGACCAGCGCGGCGCTGCACTGCGCTTCGACCGCGCCCCAGCGCTGCACCTCGGCCTCAGCCGCCGCTCGCCCGGCTTCAGCGGCGGTCGCGGCTGCGGTCTGGCGCACGCAGTCGGCTCGCGCCTGCTCGGCCGCCGCCAACCGGGCCTGCGCCGACGCCAGCGCGGCCCTGGCGGCCGGCTCGTCGGCACCGCCGGTGCGGTCGAGCAGCTCGACGACCCGGGCGTCGAGCCGGGCGAGGTAGTGATCGGCGCGGGCCCGCGCGAGCCTGCTCGTCTCGGCGGCCGCCAGCGCGTCGGCCTCCTGCTGACGGCCGACGTGTGCGGGGCCGCGGGGTGCGAGCGCCGGGTGCACCGTGCTGCCGCACACCAGGCAGGCGTCGCCGTCGGCCAGGCCGGCCGCGAGCTCACCGGCGTAGGACTCCAGGCGCTGCTCGCGCACAGCCAGCAGGTGCTCTCGCGCGGCCTGGTCGACGTCGACGGCCGCCGCGCGGGCGAGCTCGGCCGCGCCGTGCTCGACGTGAGCGCGCGCCAGAGCCTCGACCAGGCTCACCAGCTCGGCAGCGGCTCGCTGTGCCTCGGCCGCCGGCTCGACGTCGGCCGCGGCCACGGCCACGGCCTGCTGGGCCGTGCGGGCGTCGGCGAGATCGGTCGCCGCCTGCTCACGGCTCGAGCGCGCGCCGGCCAGCCGCTCGTGGGCGTCGCGGCGCTCGGCGGTGAGGGCCGCGTGGCGGGCCCGCAGGTCGGCGAGGTCGGCGACCCGCCCCTCGGCGGCGGTCAGGGCCGCGAGTACCTCGCGGTGGTGGGTGACCACGAGCTGGACGGCCTCGCTGGTGGCCCGTCGGCGGGGATGGAGGTCGCGAAACCGCTCGACCGCCGTCTCGACGGCATCCTGCGCCGACGCCAGCCGTCGTGCGGTTGCGTCAGCGGCCGCGAGCAGCCCGGCGACGGGCGCGGACCGTCGCGCCGCGGTGAGCCGGCGCACCGCCTCGTCGTGGCCCTCGCTGACCGCGTCCAGGTCGGCCAGCTGGGCGGTGGCCACCGACCACCGCAGCCGGCGGGCGGCCAGGTCGGTGGCGTCGGCGAGCCTGGCTCGGGCCGCGGCAGCAAGCTCGGTGCCGCTCTCCAGCCTCACCTGCGCGGACCGGGCCAGCGCGGTGGCCCGCTCGAGCAGCACCCCGGAGCGCTGCGCAGGCTTGAGCTCGCCGAGGTCGTCGGGCACCCACGAGGGTGCCCCGCCGGCACTCTCGTCGGTCTCGTCGGTCTCAGGCAGCCCGGCGAAGGCCTCGCCCGCGCGGGCCAGCAGCTCGGCCACCCGCCGGTCGGCGTCCTCGACCGCTGCCGCCAGGCGCCGGCGCTCGTCGGCCAGCCACGACTCGGCGCCGGCGAACCGGTCGATGTCGAACAGCCGCGACAGCAGCACGCGCCGCTGCTCGGCGTCGGCGCGCAGGAAGGCGGCGAAGTCGCCCTGGGGGAGGAGCACCACCTTGGTGAACTGCTCGTGCCCCATGCCGAGCAGGTCGAGCAGCAGCTGCGCCGCCTCGTCGTTGCGGGTGGTCAGCCCGGCCCAGGCGCCGTCGACCCACTCACGCACGTGGGTGCTGGCGGGCTGCGTGGTCGTGCCGGCACCCCGGCGCTTGGGTCGCACCCACTCGGGGCGGCGCGAGACCTCCAGCCGGCGGCCGCCGACCGTGGCCTCCAGCACGACCGAGGGCGCGAGGTCGTCGGCGGCGTGGTCGCTGCGCACCCGCAGCCGCGCCCCGGCGCGGGCGCCCGGCACCTGGCCGTAGAGGGCGAAGCAGACGGCGTCCAGGACGCTGGTCTTGCCGGCACCGGTGGCGCCGTGCAGCAGGAACAGCCCGCCGGCGGCCAGGGCGTCGAAGTCGACGACCTGGGTCGTGGCGAAGGGCCCGAACGCGGTCATGGTCAGCCGGTGCAGCCTCATGCCGCGCTCCCCTCGCGCTCGGCGGCGACGCGTGCCTGCTCGAGCGCCTGGCCCAGCAGGGCCGCCTCGCCGTCGTCGGGACCGACGCCCCGCACGTGCTCGACGAAGCCGCAGCACACGTCCATGTCGCTGCGGCCGCGCACGCGGGAGGCGTAGTCGCGGGCGGTCGCCGTGCCCCCCTGCGGCTCGAACGCCAGGCTGAGGGTGTGGGGGAAGCGCCGCTCGACGCGGGCCATGGCGCCGCGCGGGCGCACGGCGTCGGTCAGCACCACCTGGCACCAGGCGTCTTCGGCGGCCGCGAGGTCGGGGTCGGCGAGCAGCACGTCGAGCTCACCGCGCAGCACGGCCAGCGGGCGCGGCACGGGCGCGAGCACCTCGGTCACCGACGTCACTCCGTGGGCACCGAGGTCGACCAGCCAGGACCCCTTGTGGTGGCGGGCCTCGGAGAAGGAGTAGGCCAGCGGAGAACCGCTGTAGCGCACCGTCTCGGCCAGGCGCTGGCGGCCGTGCAGGTGGCCGAGCGCGACGTAGTCGACGCCGTCGAAGACCTGCGAGGGCACCGAGCCGACGCCGCCGACGCTGATGTCGCGCTCCGAGTCGCTGGGCGCACCGCCGACGACGAAGGCGTGGGCCGCGACCAGCGACCGGGTGCCGGCGCGGCGGCGGGCCAGATCGGCGCGCACCCGCGCCATGGCGTGCGCGAGGACGGCCTCGTGGCTGCGGCCACCGGCGCCGAGCTCGTCCGCGCACAGCGCCGGCTCGAGGTAGGGCAGACCGTAGAGCGCGACGGGGCCGTGCGCGTCGTCCAGCAGCACCGGTCGGGCGAGGTCGGTCACGGCGGTGCGCAGGTGCACGCCACCGAGCTGCAGCACCTCGGCGGCGAAGCCGAGGCGGCGAGCGGAGTCGTGGTTGCCGCTGGTCAGCAGCAGCTCGGCGCCCGCCGACCGCAGCCGGGCGAGCGCGTCGCCGAGCAGCGCGACGGTGTCGACCGAGGGCAGGGCGCGGTCGTAGACGTCGCCCGCGACGACCAGGACGTCGACGGCCTCGTCCCGCACGACCTCGACCAGGTGGTCGAGGAAGCGTGCCTGGTGCTCGAGCATGCCGACGCGGTGGAAGCTGCGCCCGAGATGCCAGTCGGAGGTGTGCAGGATGCGCATGCCGCGACTGTAAGGACGACCACCGACAATCGGCGTGAGCACGCGCCCGGGACGCGCGCGGCGGCCCGGCCGGGCGACTTGGGCGAGCGCGTCGGCAGCGGTGCGCCGGGCTGTCGCCCGGGTGCGTCGCGTGGTTGGGTCATGCGCATGGGTGACAGCGATGGGTGACAGCGATGGGTGACGAGGTCCGGGCCGCGACGTACACGCGAGAGCAGCGCCAGCGGTACCGCGAGAAGGTGCGGCAGTGCCTCGACGTGTTCGAGCGCATGCTGTCGGAGTCGTCCTTCGACGACGCCCAGCCGCTGACCGGGCTCGAGATCGAGCTCAACCTGGTCGACGCCGACCTCAGCCCCGCGATGGTCAACGCCGCCGTCCTCGCGAGCATCGCCGACCCCGACTACCAGACCGAGCTCGGGCAGTACAACATCGAGCTCAACGTCAGCCCGCGCACCCTCGACGGTGACGCGCTGCTCGTGCTCGAGGACCAGCTGCGTGACAGCCTCAACGCCGCCGAGCACAAGGCCAACCTCGAGGGCGGCCACATCGTGATGATCGGCATCCTGCCGACCGTCATGCCCGAGCACTTCCACACCGACTGGATGAGCGCCAACGCCCGCTACGCCGCGCTCAACGAGTCGGTGTTCGCGGCCCGCGGCGAGGACCTGCTCATCGACATCACGGCACCGACCGGCGGCGAGCGGGTCACGGCGTATGCCGACACCATCGCCCCCGAGAGCGCCTGCACGTCTGTGCAGCTGCACCTGCAGGTGACGCCGCAGACCTTCGCGCCGACGTGGAACGCCGCCCAGGCCCTGCTCGGGCCGCAGCTCGCGATGGGCGCCAACTCGCCCTACCTGTTCGGACGACGGCTGTGGGCCGAGACGCGCACCGAGCTGTTCCTGCAGGCGACCGACACCCGGGCCATCGAGCTGAAGAACCAGGGCGTGCGGCCGCGCGTCTACTTCGGCGACCGCTGGATCACCTCGATCTTCGACCTGTTCGAGGAGAACGTGCGCTACTTCCCAGCGCTGCTCCCCGAGGTGTCAGAGGAGGACCCGGTCGCCGTCCTGGACGCCGGGGGTGCACCGCGGATGCAGGAGCTGCGGCTGCACAACGGCACGGTCTACCGCTGGAACCGCCCGATCTACGACACCGTCGGGGGCCGGCCGCACGTGCGGGTCGAGAACCGGGTGCTGCCGGCCGGGCCGACGGCCGTCGACGTGCTCGCCAACGCCGCCTTCTACTTCGGGGCCATGCGCGTGCTCACGACCGAGGACCGGCCGGTCTGGACCAAGATGAGCTTCGCCACCGCCGAGGCCAACTTCGTCGAGTGCGCCCGCCGCGGCATGTCGGCCTCGGTCTACTGGCCCGGTCTCGGCGACCTGCCGGCCGAGGAGCTCGTGCTGCGCCACCTGCTGCCCATGGCCCATGCGGGGCTCGAGCAGTGGGGCGTCTCGGCGGCTGCCCGTGAGCGCTACCTCGGCGTCATCGAGGGCCGCTGCAAGACCGGCCGCAACGGCGCCGAGTGGCAGGTCGCCACCGTCGAGGCCCTCGAGGCCCGCGGGCACGACCGGCTGTCGGCCATCCGCGAGATGCTGCGCCGCTACGCAGTCGGCATGCACGACAACCAGCCGGTGCACACCTGGGACGTGCCGCGGTAGGCGGACCGTTCTGCCGTCGGCTTACACCCTTGCGTTCATCGTCGTGTAATCGTGTAATTGCTGCATGAGCGATTCAGCGCAGGTGCAGGCATGGCTGGCAGGGCGGCTGCCCGACGAGTGGTTCGAGGGCGCACCCTCGGTCTCGGTCGACCGCGAGGAGATCGTCGTGGTCGGCCGGTTGGCCGTCCCCGCGCTGGAGGACGGTGCCGACGAGGGTGCGGTACGACGCGCCGAAGCCGGGCGAATCAGCCGCTTTCGGGAGGAGACCCGCGGTGCGCGCATGCGCGTGGCCGACGAGGCGGAGGCGGCTTTCGGGCGCAAGGTCGCCTGGGGGGCCGAGTGCGGCCAGACCCGCACGCTGTTCACGAGTCTGGCGACGCCGGTGATGACACGGCTGCGCCAGCCGCAGCGGCAGGTGCTCGACACCCTGGTCGAGGCCGGGGTCGCGCGCACGCGGTCGGAGGCGATGGCGTGGTGCGTGCGGCTCGTCGGGCAGCACCAGCAGGACTGGATTGAGCAGCTGCGCGAGGCGCTCACCGCGGTCGAGCGCGCCCGCGCGACCGGCCCGGCGGCCTGAACGGAAGCATTCAAGCGCCGTCGGCGGCGGACCTCAGACGGGCACGTGCGCCACGGTGGCCGTGAGGTTCCAGTGCTGCACGGAGGGCAGCCCGTGGCCGTGGCTGAGCACGCAGACCCCCGCCGGGTCGAGCAGCAGCCGGGCGCCGGTGGCGGGCCCGGTGCCGAGCCAGCAGCCGGCGAGGATGCGCAACGAGTGCCCGTGCGCCACGAGCACCACGTCACCGTCGGGCAGCCGGTCGCGGACGTCGGCGAGCACCTGCTCCACGCGGGCACCGACCTGCTGCAGGGTCTCGCCGGGAGTCTGACCCGGCACAACCCCGTTACCGAAGACGGTCCAGTCAGCACCGGCCTGCGCCTGGATCTGCTCGCTGGTCAGGCCCTCGTAGCCGCCGTAGTCCCACTCGACCAGCCGCGGCTCGGCCTGCGGCTTCAGACCCGCGAGCTCGGCGGTGCGCCACGCGCGGGCGAGCGGGCTGCTCAGGACGAGGGCCGGGGTGGTGCCGCCCAGCAGGTCGGCGACCAGGACGCCGGCCGCGTGGGCCTGACGCTCGCCCAGCTCGGTGAGGGGCACGTCGGTGAGCCCGGTGTGACGCCCGTCGCGCGCCCACTCGGTCTGGCCGTGACGCACCAGCAGCACCCTTCCCAGCGCGGCCATCAGTAGCGCCCGCCGACCGGCGCGGGCAGGCCGTCGAGCGCAGCCAGCGCATCGGCGTCCAGCTGCAGCGAGGCGGCGGCGCTGTTCTCCGCCAGCCGCTCCGGGCGCCTGGTGCCGGGGATGGGCACGACGTGCTCGCCCTGCGCCAGCGTCCACGCCAGGGCCACCTGCGCCGGTGTGGCCGACAGCCGCTCGGCGACCGCCCGCACCTCGTCGACGATGGCCCCGTTGGCTGCCTGCGCCTCGTCGGTGAACCGGGGGAGCCCGGCGCGGAAGTCGTCGTCCTGCACCTTGGGCATGGTGCCGGTGAGGAACCCGCGGCCCAGCGGCGAGAAGGGGATGAAGCCGGCGCCGTGCTCGTGACACCAGGGCAGCACGTCGGCGAGGGCGTCGCGGGTCCACAGCGAGAGCTCGGACTGCACGGTGGCCACGGGGTGGATGGCGTGCGCCTCGGCCAGCTGCTCGGCCGTGACCTCGCTCATGCCGAGGGCCCGCACCTTGCCTGCGGTGACCAGCTCGGCCAGCGCGCCCCACGTCTCGGCGAGCGGCACCTTCTCGTCCACGCGGTGCAGCTGGTAGAGGTCGATCACGTCGGTGCCGAGCCGCTGCAGCGAGGCGTCGCAGCCGGAGCGCACGTGCTCAGGGCGGCCGTCGCGCTCGATCGGGTGCCCGGCGCCCGCGGTGACCAGGCCCACCTTCGTCGCGAGGGTCGCCTCGTCGCGGCGCCCCGCCAGCGCCCGGCCCACGAGCTGCTCGTTGTGGAACGGCCCGTAGACGTCGGAGGTGTCGATCAGCGTCACCCCGGTGTCGAGCGCCGTGCGGATCAGCGCGACCGACTGCTCGTCGTCGCGCTCGGCCGGCGTGTAGGCCCACGACATGCCCATGCACCCCAGGCCGATCGCGCCGACCTCGGGTCCGTCCTGCCACAGCTGCCGTGCGGGGATCCTCGTCATGGCACGACCGTAGGTGCCGGACGCCGCATGGGCACGTGGGGGATCCCGTCCTCGATGAACTCCCGCCCGTCCGCGGCGTAGCCGAAGCGGGCGTACCAGCCCCGAAGGTGGCTCTGCGCGTCGAGGACGGTCTCCACCGGGCCCAGGACTGCCAGCACGTCGGTGAGCAGACGGCCCGACAGGCCACGACCCCTGGCGTCGGCCCGCGTGCAGACCCGGCCGATCCGGCGCGTGCCACCCGGACCCGCGAGCACCCGCAGGACGGCGACCGGCCCGCTGCCGTCGTCCAGCCAGGCGTGCAGGGAGGTCGGCTCGACGTCACGACCGTCGAGCTCGGGGTAAGGGCACAGCTGCTCGACGACGAACACGTCGGTGCGCAAGCGCAGCAGCGCGTACAGCGTCGCGACGTCGAGGTCGGCGAAGCGCACGACGTGCAGGTCGGGTGGCGGGATCACCCCGCCATCCTGGCCCGGTCGCTACTTCTCGGTGAGCGCGGACTCCTTGTGGGCCGCGTGCTTGCCGGTCTTGCTCGACTCGACGACGAACATCGGGTCGTCCTTGGAGGCCTTGAAGTCGTTGCCCGCCAACGTGAAGTCGGATGTCTTGCGCTCGACGATCTTGCCCTCCGTCTCGCCCTGCGAGGTGTTCCAGGTGACCTTGGTCCCTTTGCTGAGCCTCATCGGGCGAGGCTAGCCAGCCCCGCACGCCCGGGCCCGGCATGGCGCGGAACGGGCTCACGCAACCCGAGACGGCTCCGGGCGCCCGCGCCGGTGACCTAGGGTCCCGGCATGACCGTCTGGGTGGCGCTGCTGCGAGGCATCAACGTCGGCCCGACCACGCGGGTGCCGATGGCCGACCTCACGGCGGCGTACTCCGCGCTGGGGCTGGCCGACGTCCGGACGCACCTGCGCAGCGGCAACGTGGTCTTCGAGTCCGACCAGCGGCCCGACGAGGCGGCGCTGCAGGCTGCTGTCGAGGAGTCGACGGGGGTGTCGTCGCGCGTGCTGCTGCTCGACCGGGACGAGCTCGACCTGGTGGCGGACGCGTGCCCGTTGACCGACGTCGCGACGGACCACTCGCGGCTGGTCGTCTCGTTCACCTCGGCACCGCCCGACGGGTCGGGTGCCCCCGACCCGGCCGCGATCGCTCCCGAGCTGCTCGTCGTCGGTGACAGGGCGGTCTACCAGTGGTGCCCTGCCGGCGTCTCGAACAGCCGTGTGCCGCTGGCGTTCTGGCGCGGCGTGGCCCCGCTGGTGACCGCGCGCAACTGGCGGACGGTGACGGCGCTGCGCAGCATGTGCCGATGACTCCCGGCACCGACGTCGTGGTGGTGGGTGCCGGCCCCACCGGGATGACGGCCGCGGGCCTGCTGGCCCGGCGTGGGCTGCGCGTCACCGTGGTGGAGCGGCACCGTGAGCCCTATGCGCTGCCGCGCGCGGTCCACTTCGACGACGAGGTGCTGCGCGTCCTGACCCGCATGGGGCTCGGTGAGCAGGTGCGCGCGGTGAGCACCCCCGGGCTGGGCATGAGGCTGCTGGACGGCGAACGGCGCGTGCTGCTCGAACTCCCGCGCGACCCGACCGGCGGCGTGGACGGCTTTCCAGGCGCCAACATGTTCGACCAGCCCGACCTCGAGCGCGTGCTGCGTGCGGACCTCGCCGGCCGGGCCGAGCTGCGCACCGGCGAGGAGGTCGTCGGCACCCGGCAGGTGTCGGACGACGAGGTCGTCGTCTCGCTCGCTGGCGGCGCCGACGTCCGGGCGCGGGCGGTGTTGGCGTGCGACGGCGCTCAAAGCGGTGTGCGGCAGGGACTTGGGATCGGGCTGCGGTCGCTGGGGCAGTCGCGCACCTGGCTCGTGGTCGACGTCCGGACGACGGACGAGCTGGACGAGTGGCGCGGGGTGCTGCAGGTGTGCGACCCGCGCCGGGCGGCGACTTTCATGCGCGTGGGGCCGCGGCGCTACCGGCTCGAGCTGGCGGTGCTGGGGGGGGAGTCGCAGGCAGAGCTCACCGCGCCCTCGCGGCTGACGGCCCTGGCGGAGCCGTGGCTCGGGCCCGCCGGGTCGTGGCAGGTGCTGCGCGCCACGACGTACACCTACGGCGCACGAGTGGCCGAGAGGTGGCGCGAGGGACGCGTGCTGCTGCTCGGTGACGCCGCACACCAGACCCCGCCCTTCCTGGGGCAGGGGATGTGCGCCGGCATCCGCGATGCCGCGAACCTGGAGTGGAAGCTCGCGGGGGTGCTCGACGACACGCTGGCCGAGGGCGTGCTCGACACCTACGAGCTGGAGCGGCGCCCGCACGTCACGTACGTGATCCGCGTCGCGGCTGCGCTGGGTGTGGTGATGACCCGTGGGGGGTCGCTGACATCGGTGGCGCGGTCGGGAGCGCTGCGGGCCGCCGGTGCCGTCCCCGGTCTGCCGCAACGGATCACGGAGCATGCCTGGCCTGCCCTGACCGGCGGTCCGCTGCTGCGGGCACCCCGCACCGTCCGTCGTTCAGCTGTGGGCCGCCTGCTGCCGACCCCGCTCGTCGACACGACGAACGGCCAAGCTCGGCTTGACTCGTTGCTGGGCAACGGTTTCAGCCACCTGTCTGCTGGAGTGCCGGGTCGGCCGCCTGCAGGGGTTCGCTCGTGGCGAGTCGTCGACGGTCGGCCGTCAGCCGACGGCGAGCTCAGCTCGGGCCCGCTGTCCGCCTGGTTGCGACGGCACGGCGCCCGGGAGGTGCTCGTGCGGCCCGACCGTGTCGTGGCGCAGCAGCGCTGAGGTCAGGAGCCGATGTCGGGGGAGGACGCCGCGATCTGCTTGAGCACCACGCGCTCGAGGCGCTCGCGGTCGGCGTCCGACGAGATCTGCAGCCGCAGGCCGACCGAGTCGTCGCCGGCCGAGGCGACCTGACCGGTCGCGAGCACGGGGGCGTCGTCGTCGCCCATGAACACCGTGACCTCGACGTCGTCGCCGACGGCCAGCTCGAGATCGTCCTCGACGGCCAGGCGCATACCGCCCGAAGACACGTCGACAGTCTGCGCTGCAACGGATTCCACGCCCGGAGCGGCGAGCCGCGCAGCCAGCGACAGCGGGGCGCGGACCGCCGCGCGGCGGGTGTCAGCCGCGAGCATGACGCCGGTGAGGTCGAGCTCGGTGGCGTCGAGCGTCGGGCGGGCCAGGGCCTCGTGGACTCGCGCCTGCCCGGACGGCCCCTGGGTCTCCACCCACACGCGCGCACCGACCAGCGCCTCGACGGAATCCGTGCTGAGCCGCACCGTGCTGGTGACCACGAGGCCGCCGGGGCCGGTCGACCAGGACGTGAGGACGCCGTGGTGCAGGCCGGTGTCGTCGACGGGGAGCAGCCGGACGTCACTGCCCTCGAGCGGTTCGGTGCCCTGCAGATCCATCATGGCCTCCTCGTTCCTCCGGGTTGGCTGTGTCACTGGCGGGCCACACCCTGTCACACGCCGGTCGTGCTACGGCGGCGAAGGCCGGCCTCTCGTCGCGCAGGAGGCGAATCTGACCCGTTCGGCCGATCAAGGGCGTCCGCGATGGTTCTTCGGGTCGAACGCCCCGACTGTCGCCGACCCGGTCGTTCGCATGCGACCGTGACCCGGTGATCCGGCCCGCCGACGTCCGCGATGTGCCGCGTCTGCGCGAGATCGAGCGCGCGGCCGGTGAGGCGTTCCGGGCCATCGGCATGGCTGCGATCGCGGACGACGAGCCGCCGACGCTCGCCGAGCTGGCGGCGTACCAGGCGCGGGGGAGGGCGTTGGTCGCGGACGACGGCGCGGTCGTCATGGCCTACCTGCTGATAGTCGTGGTGGACGGCGCAGCCCACGTCGAGCAGGTGTCGGTCGATCCGGCGTACGGCCAGCGTGGCTTGGGGCGCATGCTGATCGACGCCGCCGAGCGGTGGGCCGTCGCGGAGGGCCTGGGCTCCGTGACCCTGACGACATTCGCCGACGTCGCGTGGAACGCGCCCTACTACGCGCGTCTGGGGTTCACGGTGATGGCCGAGGACGAGCTGGGCCCGCAGCTGCGGCAGGTGCGGCGACACGAGCACGAGCTCGGGCTGGACGCCTGGCCACGCGTCTGCATGCGCAGGCCCGTCGTCGACCGTTGACAGTGCGCCCCTGAGACACTGCACCGATGATCTCGACCCTGGTGCCGGCCGACCTGCCCGAGTGCGTCACGGTCTACACCGCGACCTTCAACGGCCCGCCGTGGAACGAGTCGTGGCACGAGTCCGACGTCGTCCGTCGGCTCGATGATCTCGTGGCGACGCCAGGTGCCGTCGGCGTCTGCGCGCGCGACGTCGGCGGCACGCTCGTCGGCTTCGCGCTCGGCCACGTGGAACGCAACCAAGGCGAGGACCACTTCAGCCTGCGAGAGATGTGCGTCCGCAGCGACGCACAGCGATGCGGCTGGGGCGGGCAGCTGCTGGTCTCGCTCGGCGAACGTCTCCCCGACGTGGCCCGCTGGTACCTGCTGACGGCCCGTGACAGCGGACCGTCCGCGTTCTACGAGGCCCATGGCTTTCACCCTGCACACCGCATGGGCGTGTACGTCCGCCCATGACCAGTGCTCCGGGGCCCGCCGCGGCAGCCGGCTCAGGTCGAAAATCGTTGCACAGCAGGTGGTCCGGGACGCCTAGTCTCCCGACGTGCACGTACGCGCGGAGCAGCCGGCCGACGCGCCCGAGGTCAGGGCGCTGCATCTGGCTGCGTTCGGCGACCACGGCTCGGTCGTCGCAGCGCTCGTCGACGACCTGCGCGGGTCGATGACGGACGACGGGCTGTCGCTGGTCGCCGAGGACGCCGGCGAGGTCGTCGGCCCCGTGATGTTCTCCCACAGCCTGCTCGACGCCCCGCGTCGTCTCGTCAACGTGCAGGTGCTCAGCCCGTTGGCGGTGCGACCGGACAAGCAGCGGCGGGGCATGGGCGCCGCGCTCGTGCAGGCGGGCCTGCAGACGCTCGGGGAGCGGGGAGTCCCGCTGGTGTTCCTCGAGGGTGACCCTCGCACGTACGCGCGGCTGGGCTTTCGTCCCGGCGCGGAGCACGGCTTCCGCAAGCCGTCGCTGCGGATACCCGACCCCGCCTTCCAGGTGATCGAGCTGCCGGCGTACGAACCGTGGATGACCGGCACCCTGGTGTACTCCGCCACGTTCTGGCGCCACGACGCCGTCGGCCTGCGCGACGAGAGCGCCTGACCCAGGGGAAATGCGTGTGACGGCCGCGACGACGTTCTCTACCCTTCACCGCGTGAGAGCACCCGACGCCGCCTTCGCGGACCCGCGCCTCGCCGTCCTGTACGACGTGCTCGACAGCGACCGCACGGACCTCGACGTGTACGAGGACGTGGTCGCAGAGCTCCGGGCCGCCAGCGTGGTCGACATCGGTTGTGGCACAGGTACTCTGGCTGTACGCCTTGCCGCCAAGGGCCTCTCCGTCCTGGGCGTCGACCCCGCCGAGGCGTCGCTCGACGTCGCCCGCGCGAAGCCGTACGCGGACCAGGTCACGTGGGTGCACGGCGACGCCACGGCCGCCGCAGCGCTGCAGCCGGCCGCCGACCTCGCGCTGATGACCGGCAACGTCGCCCAGGTGTTCGTCTCGGACGACGGCTGGTCGCTCACGCTCGAGGCGGTGCGCCGCTGCCTGCGCCCGGGCGGGTGGTTCGTCCTGGAGAGCCGCCGTCCAGCGGTGCGCGACTGGGAGACGTGGGACGTCCCCCTCACGACCATCTCTATCGGCGATGGGGCGCACGTCACCGTTGCCCAGCAGGTGACACGAGTAGCCCTGCCACTGGTCACGTTCGAGTCGACCACCCGCGTCGGCGGTGAGACGCTTCGGTCGGCGTCGACGCTCCGGTTCCGCGACTGCAACGAGATCGCGGGCGACCTGCGGCAGCACGGCTTCGACGTCATCGACGTCCGAGAGGCGCCGGACCGACCCGGCAAGGAGTACGTCTTCCTCGCCTCACGTGGCGCTGTGCGCCATCCGCGCCGTGCGTGGTCTGCGGAGGCATCCTGCTGATCCGCTGACGATGGTCCGCGACTCGTTCGGGGACCGCAACAGCTCTGGCCCGCCGGACGCCTGCACCCGGTTGGCAACGGGTGCAGGCGGGGCGTGATGCGTATCCCGTGCCGGTCTCACACGGGGCTGAGCACCCACTCCGGCTCGGGGCGGGGCGCCTCCGGCGCCTCGGCGGCCTCGATCGTCAGGGCTGGCAGGAGCTGGTCGAGCCAGGAGGGGATGTACCAGTTGGCCCGCCCGAGCAGGTGCATCACGGCGGGGACCAGGAAGGTGCGGACGACGAAGGCGTCGAGCAGGACCGCCGACCCCAGGCGACGCCGAACAGCTTGATGGTGCGATCGGCGCCGAGGACGAAGCCGGCAAACACGGCGATCATGAGCAGACCGGCGGCGCTGATGATGCCTCCGGTTTCACCCTGCCCGACGTGATGGCCCGCGCGTTGTCGCCGGTGCGCTGACACTCCTCGTGGATCCGGCTGACCAGGAACACTTGATCGTCCATCGACAGCCCGATCGCGAAGAACAGCAGGGGCAGTAACGCCTCGATGGGCCCCCCCGCTGCCGATCCCGAGGGCCTGACGGGTGTGGTGATGCTGCGCCACCGCTGAGCGGCCGGTGAAGGGTGATCATCTGGCCCTCCGGCTCGTGCCACCGCGCGGCCGTCGGCACGGCAGCACAGTCACGGAATGACGGGTACGGTGTGACGTAGGTCACGGTCGTTCATCTGAATCGGAACGTTACAGTCCTGGACCATGCCTACCGTCGAGCCGCGACGTGTCTTGGTCGTGATGGGAACCAGGCCTGAGGTCGTCAAGCTCGCGCCGGTGATCCGAGCTCTTGAGAGCTCCGCGCGTCTGGAGCCTGTCGTCTGCGTCACGGGTCAGCACCAGCAGCTGCTCGAGCAGACTCTCCGTGAGTTCGACCTTGTCCCGGACATCCGTCTGGCCGTAATGCGCGCCGCACAGACGCCATCCGGCACAGCCGCACGACTGATGGACGAGCTTCCCCGCGTCTATGACGAGGTGAGACCCGGCACCGTCGTCGTGCAGGGCGACACAACAACAGCTTTTGCAGCAGGGCTGTCGGCGTTCTACCAAGGTACCCAAGTGGCTCACGTCGAGGCGGGGCTGCGGACAGGTGACATGACGTCACCGTTTCCTGAAGAGGCGAATCGGCGCATGCTTGCCGCCATCGCTGCGATGCACTTCTCGCCGACGCCCCGGGCCCGGCAGAACCTGCTCGACGAGGGGGTGCCGGCAGACAGGGTCTGGCTGACGGGGAACACCGTCATCGACGCGCTGGGTCTTCTGTTGCCGGCGCTCGTGGTTCCCGCCGCGCAGCCGAAACGAGATCGTGAGGTCCTCGTGACCGCTCATCGCCGCGAGAGTCTCGGCGGTGGCCTTGCTGAGGTCGGCGCAGCGTTAAGAATCCTGGCCGGTCGCCATCCTGACATCAAGTTCACGTGGGTTCTGCACCCGAACCCCGCGGTGCGGGCGGAGGTCCTCGCTGGCCTGGCGGGCGCCGGTGCTCCGAACCTCGTTGCCCGAGATCCGCTGCCCTACGGAGAGTTCATCCGTCGGCTGGCTGGTGCTGCGCTGGTGCTGACGGACTCCGGCGGTATCCAAGAGGAGGCGCCGGCGTTGGGCGTTCCAGTACTGGTGCTCGGTGAGAAGACAGCGAGGACTGAGGGCGTGTGTTCCGGTGCGGCGCACACCACGGCTCTGTGTCGTGACGCGGTGGTCGCTGCGACGGAGGCGGCACTGGCACGACCGGCGCTGGAGAAGCATGAGA
Source organism: uncultured Actinomycetales bacterium (assembly GCA_964243295.1). GTDB lineage: Bacteria > Actinomycetota > Actinomycetes > Actinomycetales > Angustibacteraceae > CAXTEJ01. Next base: position 41,848 of record CAXTEJ010000024.1, read on the forward strand.
CCCTCTACGGCGATGGCTTCGCCGCGGCGCGCATCGTCGAGGTCCTGTCACGCATCTCGAGCGGCGAGGTCCGCGTGCTGAAGCATGCCTGACGACGGGGCCGCATCCGACCTGCTGGCCAGCTGGTTGTGCTCAGACCACGTGCAGGTCGAAGGGGGACCGTCATCCGGTGCCGTCGTCGGTTGGACCGCCGAGGACGGCAGGCCTGCATTTGTCTACCCCGAGATCACGGGCTACTACCTGACTTGGCTTGCCGGCTTGGCTAGCAGTCAGCCGGCGGCGAAGGCCCTTGCCACTGAGCGGGCGACCGCCGCGGTGGGGTGGCTGGCCCGGGTGAGAGGCGGTGACCTGCCGCCGACCAGGCTGGATCTTCGAGGCCGGAGCCTGCCTGGATGGCGGTCCCGCGCGTTATTCGTCTTCGACATCGCCATGGTCGTGCGAGGTCTGTCCGCCGTGAGCCCCCTGGTCGGTGCTGCGGCCGACGACCTGAGGGCGAGATGGGTGCTCCGCGTCTCCGAGCACCTGACCGAGCACGGGCAGCTTATGCCGCTTTGCCCCGAGCCGGGTGTCGTCCTTCCCAACCGTTGGGCGACGCGGCCGGGCCCGCATCTTGCGAAGGCATCCGCCGCGCTGATGCTGAGCGGCCAGTTGCCCCGCCGACTGGCGGCGGCCGCTGAGACGACGCTGTCGCGCTGGACGCAGGCGTCGCCGACACCGCTATCGGTGGACGAGCTGCACCCGGCGCTGTACCAAGTCGAGGCCCTGCTCATGACGGGTCGAGCACCAGGTCGTGCTGCGGAGGTCTTGCGTGACGTCCTTTCCCAGATGCGCGAGGGGAGAGGACGTCGCGGGGACGTGATCAGCCAGGCGCTTCGCGCCGCGATGCTGCTCCGTCGGCACGACGTGGCGACGGCACCGTCGGATGTGGTCGTCAACCGCCTGCGCTTCTGGCTGGGTCAGCACATCACGCCCCGTGGATCTGTGCTCTTCGTTGAACACGGCGAACGACACCACAACGTGTGGGCCACCATGTTCGCTCACCAGGCCCTGAGGCTGCACGACCGATCCACCGCGGGACATCCCATCCCCGTCATAGCGCACACGGATGTGGTGTGACACGTGAAGATCGCGTACTTGGCTAACCGGCTCACCGAAGTGGGCGCCACCTTCATCCGTCACGAGATGACTGCCGTGACCCATGCCGGTCATGTCGTGCTGCCCTTTTCGGTGCGGACGCCGGGCGAGGAGGATCGCGCCCTAAGCGAGCCCTCTATGCCGGCTCCCACGACCTATCTGCTGGCCCGTAGCCGGCTGGTGCCCGAGGTGCTGGCCGAGACCATCACCCGGCCTGCCGCGGTACTCAGGGCGGCGCGCTTGGTCACCTCGACGTCCGCGGCCGGTGTCTACGGCCGAGCACGGTCCGTCATTCAGCTCATCGCTGGGATCCGGCTCGGCCGCCAGCTCCGGTCGCAAGGCGTCGACCACCTGCACAACCACGGCGTCCACAGCGCACCCGTGGCCATGGTCGCGTCGACGGTCGCCTGCGTGCCGTACAGCTTCACAACACACGGACCGCCTGAGTTCGACTCTCCTGAGCAACCGCACCTGGAGGTGCATGCCCAGCAGGCGGCCTTCATCGCGGCGGTGACCCACGTCGTCCGTGGCGAGGTGTGCCGGATGATTCCGATGAGCTTCTGGGACCGTGTGCACGTGGTGCGGTGCGGTCTGCCAGCCGAGCAGCTGCACCAGGCGGCAGCCGAGGTGCCGGATGTCCCGGTCGTCGTCTGCGTCGCGCGGCTCGACGAGCGCAAGGGTCAGCAGCTCCTGCTGTCGGCCGCACACGGCCTGCTGGCCGAAGGACAGCAGATCAGCGTCGTGCTGGTCGGCGACGGTCCTACGCGCGACGAGCTGCAGCGTTGGGTAGAACGCCACGACATGACGGACCACGTCCGATTCACCGGGTGGCTCGCAAGTCACGACGTACGACGAGAACTGGTGCTGGCCCGCGGGTTGGTCCTGCCCAGCCTGGCCGAGGGCCTGCCTCTAGCGGTCATGGAGGCGCTGGCCGCCGGTCGTCCGGTGGTGGCGACAGCAGTCGGCGCCGTGGCCGAGCTCGTCCGACCGGGCGAGACGGGTTGGCTGGTCCCGCCGACGGACGTCGACGCCCTCTCCACGGCGCTCCAGCACCTGCTGCACAGCCCTACCCGGGATCTCACGGCGATGGGGGTGCGCGGCGCGGAGTTGGTGCGGGAGAGGCACGACGCCACGCGTGAGGCCCACACGCTCCTCGGACACGTCGAGCGACTCCGAAAGGGTTGACATGCGGGTTCTGGTCACCGGAGGGGCGGGCTTCGTCGGTCGATTTCTGGTACGGCGGTTGCTTGCCACCGGGCACGACGTCGTCGTGCTCGACAACCTCTCCACTGGAGACGCCGCCTCACTGCCGACGGGCGTCGCGCTGATGCGTGGAGACGTGACCGAGCCCGTTACCGTCTTGCGGGCCATACGGGGCGTCGATGCGGTCGTCCACCTCGCCGCGCTGCTCGTGGTAGAGGAGTCCTTCGCCCAGCCGGACGCCTACAACCGTGTCAACGTGCACGGGACGGAGGTCGTTCTCGACGCCATGCGGCTGGCCGGGTGCTGCAACATCGTCTTCTCATCGACCGCCGCCGTCTACGGCAATGCCGGTGCGGCGCCACTCACCGAGGACCTGCCCGTGAATGCCTCGAGCCCCTACGGCGCGACCAAGGCAGCAGCAGACCGACTGCTGGGTGCAGCGGCGGCCGAGGACCCCTCGTTCCAGGCAACGAGTCTGCGGTTCTTCAACGTCGCGGGTGCGGGACAGGGGATGGGTGAGGACCGTCGCGCCGAGACCCATCTCATCCCCATCGCCGTCGACGTGGCTCTCGGCCGTCGCGGAGCCCTGCACGTCTACGGTCTCGATCATCCGACGCGCGACGGTACGGCGATCCGCGACTACGTGCACGTAAACGACATCGTGGACGCACATCTGGTGGCGCTGGACGCCGAACAGTCCGGCCATCACATTTACAACGTCGGAAGTGAAGCCGGTCACTCGGTCCTCGAGGTGGTTGCTGCCATCGAACAGGTCGCGGGCGTCGCCCTGCCGTACGACCCGATGCCGGCTCGCGCAGGAGACCCAGCGGTTCTCGTGGCCTCGTCACAGCGTCTGCAGCGGGAGCTGGGGTGGAAACCACGATCGTCGGACCTGCACCGCATTGTTGCTGACACCGTCGCCTTCCGTCGCAGTCTGACGGGTTGAGCGGTTTCGGTGTGGCGAGGCAACAGCCTGACCTCCGCCGGACGGCGGCGGCGCGCGAAGGTCGGTGTCGGCCGGCCGTGATGCGCAGTGGTCGGTGCGCTCACGGTCATGTGCAACCTTTCAGCCGCAGCAAGTTTCGTAGTCTGCGCCATGGAGCGGTTGCCGCGTGGGGCGTTGGGCGAAATGCTCGCACGGTGGGGGGTTCGGCACCTCGTCGCAGGGGCGTCGGGCACTGCCAAGACGTCGGTCTGCACCGAGCACAGCCGGCGCGGCTGCTAGGCGGCCTCGGGCCTACCGCGAGGTGGCTCACCATGGCGATCCCGCGATTGGCGAGCCTCTGGACATTGAACGCGGACCCCTCGCTCGTTGCGAAGGAACTAGAACGGGTTGCAGTATCGGAAGTTTGAGGACATTCCGAGCGACGCCTCGTGATCGACGCGGCAACTCCGCTCAGCGAGGTGGTCGAGGAGATGCTGAGCCGGGTCGGCCGCTGCAGGGAGGGCAACCGCCGGCACCGCCCAGCCGGAACGGGAGGAGCGGCCGGAGTGGCCGGACAGGTGGCGCGGTCGCTCGAAGAGCGAAAGAGGTGGTGACATAATGTGGCTTATCGGCAAAGATTTCGGGTTTGCGGAAGCCCAGCACGAGGCCGATCGGCCCAGCGGCAGGCGCGTCAGGCATCGAGAGCCTCGTCGCCGTCCCACGCCTCCCCCAGCACCTCGCAGCCTGGCCTGTCGACCAGCATCGCGTCGCAACAGGAGGTCGTCGTCGACCGGCAGCAGGGCTCAAGGTCGCTGCCGGACCGCCGAGAACTGCTGAGGTGCCGCCCACGGGTGGTCGACGAGCCGACGAGGAGCCTGATGAGCAGTTCTGCGCTGGACGGACGCGTCCACTCGCCGCTGCAGGAGCAGCACGAGAAGTACTTCGTCCAGCAGGTGAGCGTCAGCAGCGACCTCGCCGGCCGTCCACGCCTCGAGGTCTTCACCAACCTGCTCGCCGGCAAGCGCGTGCTGCACGTCGGCTACGCCGACTGGCCGATCACCGATCTCGCCAACAACCTGCACGTCGCCCTCGACGGCGTGTGCGCCCAGCTGGACGGCGTCGACCCTCACACCGAGGCGGCCGAGGCGCTGCGACCGCACGTGCGCGGCCGTCTGCTGGCCTCGCTCGACGAGGTCACCGACTCCTACGACGTCGTGCTCGTGCCGGAGGTCCTGGAGCACGTAGGCAACCCCGAGACGTTCTTCGCGGAGCTGGCCGCGATCGACTTCGGCGCGATCATCATCACGGTGCCTGACGCCTACTCCTGCAGCCGGCACTTCGACCACGACGAGACGACCGGCGTGTTCACGGAGGTGGTCCATCCCGACCACAACTACTGGTTCACGCCGTACACGTTCTGCAACATCGTCCGCAAGCACACCGACTGGGCCATCGACGGGCTGTGGTTCCTGAACGGCATCTCGCTGATGATGCTCGCCAGCAAGCCGACGTCCGCACGTGCGGGTGACGGTGCGCCCGGGCGACCCGAGCCCGTGGCTGTGCCGCTGGTGCTCCCGAGCGCGGACGACGCGGTGGCGGCCGCGCGCGGCGACGAGCACGCCGAGCGGGCGGCCCTCGCGCTGGGGGCGCACGCCCTGCCGGCGCTGACCGTGCGCGAGGACCCACCGACCCAGCTGCACGTCTGCTACCTCATGCCGCGGACCGACGTCGGCGGTGGCGCCCGCATCATCCTCGAGCACGCCACCAGGCTCACCGTTGCCGGGTGCCGCGTCACGGTGCTCTCCCACTTCCCGCGGCCGACGTGGCACCGGTTCTCCGCCGACTTCGTGCAGGTGCCCTTCGGCCTCGAGCTGGCCGAGGCCCTGCCGGAGTGCGACCTGGTCGTGGCCGGCTACTGGGACCAGGTGGTCGCAGCCCGCAGCACCGGACTGGCGCCGGTCGTGCACCTCGAGCAGGGCGACGCCCACCTGTTCGAGGCGCTCGGGACAGAGGCGGAGGAGTTCGTGCGAGCGAGCATGTCCGCCGCCGACCACACGATCACTCTGAGCAGCGCCAACGCCGCCATCCTCGCCGAGCGCTACGCCACCCCCGCCGACGTCGTGCCGAACGCCGTCGACCCCGCTGTCTTCCACCCGGGCCCGCCGGCGTCCCGCCGGCCCTACCTGCTCGTCGTCGGCTGGGACGGCAACGCCTTCAAGGGCATCGACGAGGCCCACCGTGCCTGGACGGCGCTGCGTGCCGAAGGCCGCGACCTCGACCTCGTCTGGGTCACCCCTCAGCCACCGCTGCAGCCGCGGGGGCGGGTGGTCGTCTCGCCGTCCCAGACAGAACTGGCCGACCTGTACCGCGGTGCCGCCGTCTACCTGCACGCGTCGCACTACGAGTCGTTCCCGCTGCCGCCTCTCGAGGCCATGGCCTGCGGTGCACCCGTCGTGGCCACCCGTAACAGCGGGGTTCTGGAGTACGCGGCCGATGGAGAGAACTGCCTGCTCGTCGACGTCCACGACGTGGCGGCCATGTTGGCGTCGGTCGGTCAGCTTCTCGACGACGCCCGGCTGGCGACGTCCTGCCGGGAGGGCGGTCTTCGGACGGCGGGATCGCACACCTGGTCGACCATCACGCGGTCGCTGCTCGACACCTACCGGCACGTGGCGCGGTCACGACCGCAGCGCCGCTCCGCCGACTCGTGGCGGCTGGCCCTGAAGGGGCTGACGCCGCGGGACGGTGGCGTGCACGACATGCTCCGGCTGCGGCTCGAGAGCTCCGCCGGATCGCGGATCACCGTGCCCGTCAGCTTCCCGGCGTTCGAGGGGCACTCGGTGGTGCGGTGGCAGGTCGTCGGCCAGCGCACGGACGGGAACGGGCGCACCGAGCGCGCGTACCTGCCGCACTCCTCGCAGCGGGCACCACGCGACTTCCCGTACGTCGGAGCTGTCGGAGACCTCGCCGGCGGCCGCGCCGACCGAGCCCTCACCCGCTTCGTCGAGGCCCACCGTGCGTGCACGGACAACCGGGAGCGGGCGGTGCTCGGCCGCTGGATCACCCTCGCGCTGCTCGAGAACGACCGCGCGGACGACGCCCTCGCCGTCGCCACCTCCGGTGTGGCCGACCACCCCGACTACGCGGACTACCACTACCTCGCGACGGTGGTGGGCAGCCTGACGGGGCACGCGGTCGACCTGGACGGGGCCATCGCGACAGCGACCCTGCTCGGTCCCGCCGCCCGCTACCCCGAGTGGTTCGACGACGTCGCCGGCCTGCTCACCCGCCAAGGCTGACACCGGACCGTCTTCGCGTCCCCGTGCCGGCCATGGTGCGGTAGGACACCGGACCGTCAGGGCTTGTTGATGTAGAACTTCGGTCCGCAAGCCTTCGGGCCCTCGGCGCACAGCCGGACATACAGCCCCTTGAGGTTCAGCGAGGCCTTGGCGGCGAAGGAGTAGTCGAACGTCTGGATGTTCCCGGCGCCGTTGGTGTTCCGCGCTACCTGGGTCCAGCCGCTGTTCGGACCACTGCTGGCCCGACTGACCTCCAGCGTCACGGCCCGCCCGTCCTTGTTGGTGTCCTCCAGCACGCCGCGGACGTAGTAGTTGTCGACCGGCTGGAACACGGTCAGCACCCGCGCGCGTGCCAGCCCGTTCCACGCCTGCGCCTTCTCGGGCACCGAGCTGCCCCCGCCGAAGCTGACTGCGGCGTAGTAGGCCTTCGCCTGCTTGGTGCAGAGCCCCCGCCGGGGGTCTTCGCTGCCGTAGCGGGTGACGCACTTGCGGGTGGCGTCCGCCCCGAGATTGCTGTCGATCGTCGGTCGGTTCTGGTTGAAGCGCGCCAGCCACAGGCTGTTGCGGTAGCCGAAGTCGTGCCGAATGCACTCGTCGGTGAAGTCGAACCCCGCGCCGAAGGCGGCCTTCGTCGGGTCGGAACAGCCGTCCTGGGCGAAGTCCATCTGCTTGTACGGGCTGTCCCTGCGTGAGGTGAGAATCTTCTGCCACTTGCTCCACGAGGCGATCGAGTCGGCGAGGATCTGCCGGGTGTCCTTGGTGCTCGACGGCAGCGCGGTCGGCAGGGCGGTGTTCGCCCCGCGGATGACGCGGGGCAGCGGGCAGCCGGCGAAGGCCTTGGCAGCCGGCCTCGTGGCAGACACCAGCACGGTCGCGCGAACGGTTGCAGACCGAGCGCCGCTGGTGTCCAGCAGGTAGTAGGCGAGCTGCAGCTTGCGGTCGGTCTTGAGGGTCTGCAGGGTGATCGCGCCCGACGGTGCTACCGCGTACGGATGGGTGGCGGCGGAGAAGAAGATCGCCGACACGCGCGGGGTGGCCCGCCGTCCGGCCACCGGAGAGTCGTTCGCCAGCAGCCCCGCCGTGGGCAGGACGTTCAGCACGGTCCCGGGCTTGGTCCAGTAGATGTCGCACGCCGCGACTGGACGCAGCGGCTTCGGCGTGGGCTTCGGGGTCGGCGTAGGAGTGGGGGTCGGTGCGGGAGTGGGGGTCGGGGCAGGCGTGGGGGTGGGCGCGGGGGCAACTGGCGTGCGGCTCACCGTCACCGTCATCGTGCCTGCGGTCAGCGGTTGCGCTGCCAGAGCTGGGTTCTGCCGCACCACGGCGTCCAGCCGCCCGCCGACCGGCACGGACGGCGGCGTTGTGATGACGTACCCGTCGCCGCTGCGCTGCAGCTTCACCGGCGGGTCGGTGAAGAGGCCGAACTGCGCGGCCGTGATGGGTTCAGTGATGCCGAAACGCGTCTCGGTCGCTGTGCCAGGGAGGCCGTAGTCGGGATAGCTGTACCCGCTGCTGTCCGTCAGCGTGCCGGCGACCAGCTCGGCGGTGTCGCCGCTGGTGGTCTGGTGGATGCTGAAAGCCATGTGCGGCGCGGCGCCGCCGAAGGTGCCCTGAATGGAGCTTTCGTTGCCCTCGCACGACTGGCTGTAGGTGTACTGCGCCGAGCCGGTCGCCGCAGCGTCGATGTTGAAGGTGTAGTCCCCGACCACCGTGGTCACCGGTGCGACCGAGGTGAGGCTCCACGACTCGGTCAGCTGCAGCCTGTCCGTGCCCTGGCCACTGCAGCTGCCGTCGTCAGGGGCGCTGATGTCGACGGTTCGAGCGAACTCGAGGGAGACGTTCCACGTCGCCGACGCCGCTGCGGACGCCGGGCTAGGAAACAGCGGCAGGAGAAGAACTGCTGTCGCCGCCAGAGCGGTGATGCCCGCCCGTCGGCGCGTGAAGGCACCACCCGACCATCGTCTCGCTGCAGTCATCGTGAGCTCCCTCGTGAGGGGCGAGTCCGCGACCGCGAGCCTCGTCGGCGTTGACGGTAGCCGGATGGCACACCCGCATGGCGGGCTTCGGCGAAACGGGTGGTCCTGCCACCAGCACATCGGCGGAAGGCGTACGAGCAGCCGCGCTCGCCGTGCTGGACGGCGATCGTGTGATCACGCGGGGTGAGGGGTGACCTCGGCGGCGAGGTGCTCGCCGGTGGGGGTCGAGCCCGCGGCGATCAGGGGCAGTCCCGCCGGCCGGACGACCGCCACTGGTCGCTGACGTCGGCACCGTACGAGACCGACACGGCGATCCCGACACTCCCTGATCGCATCAGGCCGGGCACTGCAAGGCGGCGAGGCGGGCGCCGTCGTCGGAGCCTGCCGCGGGGTGGAACAGGTACAAACTCTGACCGACGCCTCCTGGTACGTCGAGGCGCTCGAGGTGCAGTCGTAGTCGTCCCACAACAGGGTGGGTGAGTGTGGCGAACTGTGTGTCCCAGGCGACCACGTCGTGGCGAGCCCACAGTTCGCGGAAGCGAGGGCTGAGGGCGGTCAGCTCTTCGACAAGCCTGACGAATGACGGGTCGGTGGCGCCGCTGCCGACCACATCGCGCAAGATCGCGACGTAGTGCGGCGCCATCGTCTCCCAGTCGCCGAACAGCGCGCGTTCAGCGTCGACGAGGAAGAGGGAACGCATGCGGTTGCGCCCGGCTGTCAGTTCAGGGGAGATGGCGCGGGCCACGGCGTTAGCGGCCAGGACGTCGAAGCGCCGGTTGGTGACGAACGCCGGTAGTCCGATGACGTCGAGCAGGTTCAGGACGCTGGGAGGCACTGGTTCCGTCGGCGTCGGCGCTGGCATGACCGACCGCAGGGCGACCAGGCCCAGCAGGTAGTCGGTGGCCGCTTCGTCGAGCTGCAGCGCCCGGGCGAGAGAATGCAGCACTTGAACAGATGGCCGCCCAGTCCGTCCTTGCTCCAGGCGCAGGTAGTACTCCGCGCTGATCCCGGCCAGCAGGGCTACCTCCTCGCGGCGTAGGCCAGGTACGCGCCGCTGGCCGTGCACCGGCAGTCCGACGTCCTCGGGACGCAGGCGACTACGGCGTGCCCGCAGGTAGTCACCCAGCAGATTGGTTGCCACATCGGCACGTTAGCGGCTCGCCGGGTAGGTGCCGGCTACCTGGCCCGTCCGGTACCAGGAAGAACACGGCACTCCCTGGCCTGCTGACGGTCCGACAACATGTCACTGCGAGACCGAGCCACTGCGACGCACTCCCGGCGGGAGCCGTCTGCCGCCGACCATCGCCGGGCACATCAAGGTGAACGGCAGTGGCGGCGTAGTGACTCGACGGCAGCAAGATGACGACCGATGGCAACCCGCGCTGCGGATCGGCAGGCGAAGATGAGGACCAAGGAAGGCACCGACATGGCACGAGTACTGGTCACCGGATCGTCCGACGGGCTCGGACTGATGGTGGGACGCCTGCTCGCCGAGCAGGGGCACGCCGTCAGCCTGCACGCCCGCAACCAGGCGCGGGCCGACGACGCACGTGCCGCGCTACCTCAGGCCGAGCACGTGCTCAGCGGGGACCTGTCCACCGTGGCGGCCATGCGCGACGTGGCCGACCAGGCCAACGGCTCTGGGCCGTTCGACGCGGTGATCCACAACGTCGGCCTGGGCTTCATGGAGCCGCACCGCGTCCAGACCGCGGACGGGCTGTGTCAGCTGTGGGCGGTGAACGTCCTGGCTCCCTACGTGCTCACCGCGCTGATGCACCGGCCGACGAGCCAGCCGCAGCGGCTGGTCTACCTCAGCTCGGGCATGCACCTGAGCGGCGACAGCAGTCTGGAAGACCTTCAGTGGTCCGCGCGCCGGTGGAGCGGCACTCAGGCCTACTCCGACACCAAGTTCCACGACGTGCTGCTCGCCTTCGGCGTCGCTCGGCGCCGGCCCGATGTGCTGGCCAACGTGGTCAGCCCCGGCTGGGTCGCTACCCGCATGGGAGGGCAGGGCGCTCCGGACGACCTGGACCAGGCGCACCGCACACAGGCCTGGCTGGCGGTCAGCGACGATCCCGTCGCCCGTACCAGCGGCGGCTTCTACTACCACCAGCGACCCGGGAAGCTCCACGCCAGCGCGCACGACACCCGGCTGCAGGAGCACCTGCTCGCCTACTGCCACGAGGTCTCCGGCATCCATCTCTCCTGAGGCGGCGAGAGAAGTGATGCCGACACCTGCTCTGCGAGAAGACGAGCAGAGCGGCCCCGCCCGCGGTCCGCCCTGAAGCCCAACACGCCGGACGGGCGGTCGCCGTTCAGCAGGGTGGGGTCGGAGAACAGCACGCCGCCATCGCCGGACGCATCTGGAGAGGGGTACTGCCCGTACCGGTACCTGCAGGGCGTGGTGCGCCTGGCTCACCGGTGGCAGCCTTGATTCACAACACAATCCGCGTCACTGACAGGAGCCGAGCATGACAACGACAGCAGGCGCATCCACCACCCCCACGGAGCAGGTGCTGCAGCGCATGGAGGACTGGAAGGAGACGTTCGAGTCCAAGAACGTGGACGACATCATGTCCTACTACGTCGACGGGCACGCCTTCAGCGCGTTCGACCTCATGCCTCCGATCGAGTTCCGGGGAGGAGCCATGTGGCGTGAGAACTGGGTCAACTTCTTCGCGGAGTGGGCCGACACGCCGGCCTTGGAGTTTTCCGACGTCGAGGTCCGCGCGTCCGGCGACCTGGCGGTCGTCCGGCTGCTGGTCCGCCTGGTCGGCACGATGAGCGGCCACCACCTCGACGTCTGGGTCCGCCAGACCAACTGCTTCCAGCTGGTCGACGGCGAGTGGCTGATGTTTCACGACCACGTGTCGATGCCGACCGACTTCGCCACGGGCCAGTCGCTCATGGGTCTGTCGCCCAGCAAGCCGTTGGGGTGAACCGGCCGTCCAAGAGCCCGCCGTCCGCAGGCGCAAGCAAACCCACCACGAACCGCAACAGAGGTTGAAAACCATGATGCAAGCCCAAGACGGCCTGCGGGCCCACCAGGGCTGACACCGCGCGTCCCCGGTCACCGGTTGGTGGGCGTCGACTTGGGTCGTCGCGCGAGTCGGGATCGCATGATCACGGCTGTTGTGGCGCCGACGCGAGCCGGAATTGCATGATCACGCTGGGGATGGGCGCGGCGATCACGCGGGGTGGGGGGTGACGTAGGCGGCGAGGTGCTCGCCGGTGAGGGTCGAGCGGGCGGCCACGAGGTCAGCGGGGGTGCCTTCGAAGACGACGCGCCCGCCGTCGTTGCCGGCACCCGGGCCGAGGTCGATGATCCAGTCGGCGTGCGCCATGACGGCCTGGTGG
>CAXTEJ010000025.1:0-52055 GCA_964243295.1 uncultured Actinomycetales bacterium
GCTGTCGCTCAAGCAGGCCAACGACAGCGCGATGTCGCCCACGGCCGAGTTCGACCCCACGCTCTACGGCATGGCGGCCGAGTACGACGAGGCCGGTCAGTACAAGTACCCCGAGGGCTTCGACCCCGAGACCAACGACTGGCTCGAGGGCTACGAGTCCCAGCGCGAGGTGTGGGAGAAGCAGTACGCCGAGGCCCACTCGCGCTACGAGGCGCACAAGGCCCAGGTCGAGGAGGCCCAGCGGGCCGACGCCGAGGCCCGCAGCGGCGGTGGCGAGGCGCCGACGTCCTACTCCTCGCAGACCGGTGGCGGCAGCGACGACGTCGACGTCGACGTCGCGACCGCCCAGGACGACGAGGCCGAGGGCACGCTCGCCTCGGACGAGGCCCTGGCCGCCCTGCGCGAGAAGCTCACCGGCGCCTGACGCCGACGACGGCCCCGCACCCCGCCCGGGTGCGGGGCCGTCGTGCGTTGCGGGTCAGCGCACCTAGGCTGCGGCCGTGCTGCGGATCGGGTTGACCGGTGGGACCGGTGCGGGCAAGTCCACGGTGGCGCAGCTGCTTGGTGGCCAGGGCGCCGTGCTCATCGATGCCGACGTCCTGGCCCGCGAGGTTCTCGCGCCGGGCTCGGCCGGGCTCGCGGCGGTCGTCGCCGAGTTCGGCCCCGGCGTCCTCGCACCGGACGGCGCGCTCGACCGACCCGCGCTCGCCGCGGCAGCCTTCGCCTCCGACGACCGCCGCCGCGTCCTCGAGGGGATCACCCACCCGCGCATCGCCGCCCGCACCCGCGAGCTGTTCGCCGCCGCGCCGGCCGACGCCGTGGTGGTGCACGACGTGCCGCTGCTGGTCGAGAAGGGGATGGGACCGGCGTACCACCTCGTGGTGGTCGTCGACGCCGACGTCGAGACCCGCGTCGCCCGGCTCGGCGCGCGCGGCATGGCGGAGGGCGACGCGCGCTCGCGCATCCGCGCGCAGGCCACCCGCGAGCAGCGGCTGGCGGCCGCTGACGTGTGGCTGGAGAACCAGGGCGCCCAGCCGGCGCTGGCGCGGGCCGTCGAGCGGCTGTGGCTCGAGCGGCTGCTGCCCTACGAGCAGAACGTGCGGCAGCGCACCGCGGTCCCGAAGCCGACGGCTGCGGTGCCGTCCGACCCGTCCTGGCCCGCGCAGGCGGCGCGGCTGCTGGCCCGGTTGCGGCTGGTGGCGGGGGAGCGCGCCGTCGACGCGCGGCACGTGGGACCGACGTCCGAGCCGGGGCAGCCGGCGGCCGACGTCCTCGATCTCGAGCTCGGGCTTAGGTCGGCGCCGGACGCGGGCGTGCTCGCCGACCCGCTCGCCGACGCCGGCTTCCCCCCCGACGGCGAGCCGCCGGCCGGCTGCCTGGCGTGCTGCGGGTCCGCCGACCCGGGGCGGCCGGCGAGGCTGCTGCTGCGCGAGCAGGCTCCCTGACACCGGCGCCGTCGTGGACTGTCGGTGGGGCCGTCTACCGTTGAGGCATGCGACCGACGACCGACCTGCAGCGCCGGGTGGCCCCCTTCGAGGTGGTCTCCGAGTTCTCGCCGTCCGGCGACCAGCCGACGGCCATCACCGACCTCACCAAGCGCGTGACCGAGGGCGAGAAGGACGTCGTCCTGCTCGGCGCCACCGGCACCGGCAAGTCGGCGACCACCGCCTGGCTGATCGAGAAGCTGCAGCGCCCGACGCTCGTCATGGCGCCCAACAAGACGCTGGCGGCCCAGCTGGCCAACGAGTTCCGCGAGCTGCTGCCGAACAACGCGGTCGAGTACTTCGTCTCGTACTACGACTACTACCAGCCCGAGGCCTACATCGCGCAGACCGACACCTACATCGAGAAGGACTCCTCGATCAACGAGGAGGTCGAGCGGCTGCGGCACTCCTCGACGAGCTCGCTGCTCACCCGCCGCGACGTCATCGTGGTCGCCTCGGTGTCGTGCATCTACGGCTTGGGCACCCCGCAGGAGTACGTCGACCGGATGGCCGTGCTCAAGGTGGGCGACCAGCTGGAGCGCGACGACCTGCTCCGGCGCTTCGTCGGCATGCAGTACACGCGCAACGACCTCGCCTTCACGCGCGGCACCTTCCGGGTGCGCGGCGACACCGTCGAGATCATCCCGGTCTACGAGGAGCTCGCGATCCGGATCGAGTTCTTCGGCGACGAGATCGAGCGCATCTACACGCTCCACCCGCTCACCGGCGAGGTCGTCAACGAGGAGACGGAGATGTACGTCTTCCCGGCGACCCACTACGTCGCCGGCCCCGAGCGCATGGAGCGGGCGATCACCTCGATCGAGGCCGAGCTCGAGCAGCGCCTCGCCGAGCTCGACGGGCAGGGCAAGCTGCTCGAGTCGCAGCGGCTGCGCATGCGCACGACGTACGACATCGAGATGATGCGCCAGGTCGGCTCGTGCTCGGGCATCGAGAACTACAGCCGTCACATCGACGGGCGGGCCCCCGGCACGGCGCCGCACACGCTGATCGACTACTTCCCCGAGGACTTCCTGCTCGTCATCGACGAGTCCCACGTCACGGTCCCGCAGATCGGTGCGATGTTCGAGGGCGACATGTCCCGCAAGCGGGCGCTGGTCGACCACGGCTTCCGGCTGCCCAGCGCCATGGACAACCGGCCGCTGCGCTGGGAGGAGTTCCTCGACCGCATCGGGCAGACGGTCTACCTGTCGGCGACGCCCGGCACCTTCGAGCTCGCCAAGGGCGACGGCGTGGTCGAGCAGATCATCCGCCCGACCGGCCTGGTCGACCCGGAGGTCGTCATCAAGCCGACCAAGGGGCAGATCGACGACCTGCTCCACGAGATCCGGGTGCGTGCCGAGCGCAACGAGCGGGTGCTGGTCACCACGCTGACCAAGAAGATGGCCGAGGACCTCACCGACTACCTGCTCGAGCACGGTGTCCGGGTGCGCTACCTGCACTCCGAGGTCGACACGCTGCGCCGCGTCGAGCTGCTGCGCGAGCTGCGCATGGGCGAGTTCGACGTGCTGGTGGGCATCAACCTGCTGCGCGAGGGGCTCGACCTGCCCGAGGTGTCGCTGGTCGCGATCCTCGACGCCGACAAGGAGGGGTTCCTGCGCTCTGCCACCTCGCTGATCCAGACGATCGGCCGGGCGGCGCGCAACGTCTCGGGGCAGGTGCACATGTACGCCGACACCATCACGCCGTCCATGGCGCAGGCGATCGACGAGACCAACCGCCGCCGGGCCAAGCAGGTCGCCTACAACGTCGAGCGCGGCGTCGACCCCATGCCGCTGCGCAAGAAGATCGCCGACATCACCGACCTGATCAACCGTGAGGACGCCGACACCGCCGAGCTGCTCGGCGGCGGCGGTCGGCAGCAGTCGCGCGGCAAGACGCCCGTGCCCGGCATGTCCTCCCGCCCGGACGGCGCCCCCGCCCGGCTCGCCGAGCTGCCGGCCGCCGACCTGGCCGACCTCATCCAGCAGCTGTCCGACCAGATGCACGCCGCCGCGGCCGACCTGCACTTCGAGCTGGCGGCGCGGTTGCGCGACGAGATCGGCGACCTCAAGAAGGAGCTGCGGGGCATGCAGTCGGCGGGCCACGCCTGAGCGCCGGCTCGCCGCCCGCCGCTCGCGCGGCGTCGTGGCGGGCGGTGGGCCGCCGACTCGGTACGATCGAGGGGTACATCGGAGGGGAGTATCCCCGCGCGGTGTCCTCGTCATCACGGAGCCGCCGGCACGCCGGCCGCCCCCGGGGACCCGGCCCACGGGTGGGAGAGACCTCCGGCAGCAGCGCGACCGCACCTGGCGGCGTGCGCCTCGACTGACCGGAGACCCGCATGTCCGTTCCCACCTGGGTCTGGCTGACCACCGTCGGCGTCGCCATGGTGTTCCTGCTCGTCGACGTCTTCATCATCGGCCGGCGTCCGCACGAGCCGAGCATGGGCGAGTCGGGCCGCCACCTGGCGTTCTTCGTCGCGGCGGCGCTGATCTTCGGTCTCGGCGTCTGGTACTTCGCCGGTGGCAGGTTCGCCGCGGAGTACTACGCGGGCTGGCTCACCGAGTACTCGCTGTCGATCGACAACCTGTTCATCTTCATCATCATCATGGGCAAGTTCGCGGTGCCGAGGCACCTGCAGCAGAGCGCCCTGCTCATCGGCATCATCCTGGCGCTGATCTTCCGCGGGATCTTCATCGCCGTCGGCGCCGCGGCGATCAACCAGTTCAGCTGGGTGTTCTACCTGTTCGGCGCCTTCCTGGTCTACACGGCCGTCAAGCTCGCCCGCGAGAACGGCGACGACGACGACGAGTTCCAGGACAACAAGCTGATCGCCTTCACCAAGCGCCACCTGTCGGCCACCGACGAGTACCACGGCACGCACCTGACGATCAAGCGGGACGGCAAGCGCTTCGTCACCCCGATGCTGCTGGTGCTCATCGCGCTCGGCACGACCGACCTGCTGTTCGCGCTCGACTCCATCCCGGCGATCTACGGCCTCACCAAGGAGCCGTACCTCGTGCTGATGGCCAACATCTTCGCGCTCATGGGCCTGCGGCAGCTGTACTTCCTCATCGGCGGGCTGCTCACGCGGCTGGTCTACCTCAGCCTCGGCCTCGCGTTCCTGCTGCTCTTCATCGGCGTCAAGCTGATCCTGCACGCGCTCCACGAGAACGAGCTGCCGTTCATCAACGGCGGCGAGCACGTGCCGTGGGCACCCGACATCCCGATCTGGCTGTCGCTGCTCGTCATCCTCGGCACCCTCGTCGTCACCGCCGTCGCGAGCCTCGCCAAGACCCGGCGCGACGAGCAGGCGCTGTCCTGAGCGTCCGCTGCACCGCGGCCGTCGTGGCGTGCTGAGCGCCGCCACGGCGGTCGGCGCCGTCGGCATCGCCCTCAACCAGGTCTTCATCTGGCCGCAGGTCGCCCGTGCCGTCCGCACCACCGAGGGCGTCGCCGCGCTGACCGTCCTCGGCGGACTGCTGGCCCGCTCGACCTGGACGACGTACGGCGCCGTGCTCGACGACACCGAGCTCGTGATCGGCAACGCGACGGTCGCCGTCGGCTTCCTGGTGCTCCTGGTGCTGCTCGTGCGGCGGACCCCTCGCCGGCGCCGGCTGCTGGCCGGGGCGCTGCTCGTCGCCGTCGTGGTGACCGCGGCGACTGCGGCCGGCTCGTCGGTGCTCGGGGCGGTGGCCGTCGTCACCGCGGCGGTGGTGAGCCTGCCGCAGATGGCCCGCGCCCTCGCCGACCGCGAGCGGCTGGCGGGTGTCTCGGTGCCGACGTACGTGCTGATCTGCATCGCGTCGGTCTGCTGGTTCAGCTACGGCGTGCTCATCGGCTCGTGGACGGTCAGCGCCCCGCACGTGGTGCTGCTGCCGACGTCCGCGGTGGTCACCGTGCTGGCCCACCGCAGCCAGCGCGCCGCCGCCCCGCCCGGCTCGCTCACCCGGCCGTAGCCTCTCGCCCCGGCGTGGCTCACAGTGCCCCAGGGGCTGCGTTCAGCGATCGGTGCGAGCGGGCTCGAGGCCGAGGGCGGCGCGGGCGGCGGTGAGCGTGCTGGCGCGCAGCACCGCCGGGTCGTCGTCGGGCTCAGCGAAGAGCACGGTGCCGTGCACGCCACCGAGCACGAAGCGGACCCGGGCGCGCGCTTGCGGCGAGTCACCGGCCGGACCGGCGAGCAGGGTGGTCAGCTGGAGGTAGAACTCGCGGCCCGCCTCCATGGCCGGCCGGCCGGTGGCTGAGGGGTCCTGCACGAGCACCCCCAGGAGCCGCCGGTGCTCGAGGACGACGTCGAGGTAACCGGCCAGGGCCGATGCCCGGACGGCGTCGTCCACCGGCTGCACCGCATGCCCGGCGAGCACCCGGTTCAGCTCGTCCAGGACCGGCTCGACCAGGGCCTGCAGCAGGTCGTCCTTGGTGTGGAAGTGGTAGTACAGCGCCGCCTTGGTGAAGCCCAGCCGTTCGGACAGCTCGCGGGTCGTCGTCGCGGCGAAACCGTGTGCGGCGAACAGCTCCAGCGCGACGTCGAGGATGCGCTGCCGCGTCGATGCTGCAGCGCAGGGGGCGGCGTTGAGGGACATGCTCAGCAGCCTAGTCGCCGCCGCTTGACGGTCGACAAGCAAGTGCTACCGTCAGCTGTCCCAGGCTCCCGGTGGAAGGCAGTTCCCCGATGTTCGCGCGTCTCGCCCAGCTGGTCGTCCACCACCCGTGGCGGGTGATCCTCGCCTGGGTCATCGCGGCCGTCGCCATCATCGGCTTCGCCCCGACACTGACCTCGACCAGTGACACCGCCAGCTTCCTGCCTCGCGACTACGAGTCGATCAAGGCTCAGGACGTGCAGGAGAAGGCCTTCCCGTCCGCGGCCGCCCCGGCCGCACTGGTCGTGGTGGAGCGCCGGGACGGTTCGCCCCTGACCGCCGCCGACTCCACGCAGGTCACCGAGATCGCGGCAGCGCTGACTGCGGCGGACATCCCGTTCGTCGACGCGATCACCGCCACGCCGGCCTCGAGCAACAGGCTCGTCCAGATCATCGCCGTGCAGATGCCGACGGTGACCGACCCCGCCGACACCCGGTCCAACGACGCTGTCACCGAGCTGCGCGCGCAGCTGCAGGGCGAGCTGTCCGGCACTGAGCTGGTCGGCGGCATCACCGGCTCGGCGGCGCAGCAGCTGGACGCCGCCGAGTCCGGGAGCAGGGCCGAGGTGATCATCGGCGTCGCCACGATCGGGTTGATCCTGGTGCTGCTGCTGATCATCTTCCGCAGCCCGATCATCGCGTTCCTGCCGGTGATCACGATCGGCGTCGTCTCGCAGGTGGCCACGGGGCTGATCGCCTGGGCCAACGACGTCTTCGGTCTGCAGACCGACAGCTCGTCCAGCGCGATCCTGATCGTGGTGCTGTTCGGCGTCGGCACCGACTACATCCTCTTCCTGATGTTCCGCTACCGGGAGCGGCTGCGCGCCGGGGAGGACTCCAGGACGGCGATGATCCACGCCGTCAGCCGGGTGGGGGAGGCCATCACCTCGGCCGCCTTCGCGGTGATCATCGCCTTCCTGGCGCTGACCCTGTCCACCCTGGGACTGTTCAAGTCCCTCGGCCCGGCGCTGGCCATCGCGGTGGCGGTGACCCTGGTCGCGGGGCTCACGCTCATCCCGGCGATCGTCTCGCTGCTGGGCACCAGGGTGTTCTGGCCGTCGAAGGCCTGGCGCACCGAGCCCAAGGCGGCCCGGATCACCGCTGTCGGCAACTCGCTGGGCCGCCATCCCGTCCGCTACGTCGCCGGCGCCGGTGGAGCGATGCTGCTGCTGTCGATCGCCGCGCTGGGGTTCAGTGCGAACTTCGACCTCACGGGTGGTTCCACCGCCAGTGCCTCGGAGTCCAGCACGTACAGCCAGGAGCTGCTGAAGGGGCTACCGGCCGGGGCCACCCAGCCCACCTACGTCTTCCTGCAGTCCGCCGGCGACACGCTGACCCCGGCTCAGCTGAGCGACTTCGGCAGCAGCCTGACCGGCGTCGCGGGGGTCGGTACGGTCGGCGAGCCGGTCCTGTCGGAGGACGGGACCGTCGCCGACTACACCGTCACCCTCGCCGACAGCCCGGAGTCCAAGGCCGCCATCGCGACGGTGGACGGGCCACTGCGGGAGGCCGCGCACGCCGCCGCACCGGGAGGCGCGACGGCGCTGGTCGGCGGGGTCACGGCGATCTACGTCGACATCCAGGCCGCGGTGAACCACGACTACCTGGTCGTGTTCCCGGTGGCCGCCCTGCTGATCATGGCGATCCTGGCGCTCCAGCTGCGCAACCTCGTCGCTCCGGTGTACCTGATGATCTCGGTGGGGCTGGGCTTCACCGCGACGCTCGGCGCCACCGTCCTGATCTTCCAGCAGCTCGCGGGCGAGCCGGGGCTGCTGTTCATCCTGCCGGTGATCATGTACCTGTTCGTGGTCGCGCTGGGCACCGACTACAACATCCTGATGGTCTCCCGGCTGCGTGAGGAGGCGCAGGAGGGGAGGTCGCCACGGCAGGCAGCTGCCCTGGCCGTCCGGCACGCGGGGCCGACCATCGCTGCAGCGGGTCTCATCCTGGCCGGGACGTTCGCCTCACTGATGCTGGCCGGCAACGCGACGCTGACGCAGATGGGGTTCGCGATCTCCTTCGGGATCGCGATCTCGGCCTTCGTGATGGCGATGTTCCTGACCCCGGCGCTGACCGCGCTGCTGGGGCACGCCGCCTGGTGGCCCGGCAACGGGGACTCACCCCAGCACGGCAGCGACCACGACGAGCGGGCGACGGTCGCCGCGCAGGCCTGACCCGGCCGCGGAGTTCCGGACGACCCCTTACCAGCCTCGCTCGCGCCAGACCGGCAGGCTCGCCCGCTCGGTGCCGAGCGTCGTGTCGGCGCCGTGGCCGGGGTAGACCCAGGTGTCGTCGGGCAGCACGGCGAACAGCCGCTGCTCGACGTCGTCGACCAGCGAGGCGAAGCGCGAGGTGTCCTGCTGGGTGTTGCCCACCCCGCCGGGGAACAGCGAGTCGCCGGTGAAGGCGTGCGCGCTGCCCGCCGGGTCGCGGTAGACGAGCGCCACCGAACCGGGCGTGTGGCCGCGCAGGTGGACGACGTCGAGCGTGACGTGGCCGAACGTCACCACGTCCCCGTGCTCGAGCAGCTGGCCGACGGGCACGGGCAGCGCGTCGGCGTCGGCGGTGCCCGCGGCGGTGCGGGCACCGGTGTGGTCGACCACCTCCGCCAGAGCGCGGTGGTGGTCCCAGTGCTGGTGCGTCGTCACGACCACGTCGAGCTCGCCGCTGCCCTCGGCCACCAGGCGCACCAGCCGGGGCGCGTCGTCCGCCGCGTCGACCAGCAGCTGGCCGCCGGTGGCGGTGCAGGTCAGCAGGTAGGCGTTGTTGTCCTGGGGGCCGACGCTGACCTTGCGGATGGTCAGGGCCGACAGCTCGCGGACGTCGGCGTCGCCGCCCGAGGTCACGTCCCCGGTGTAGGTGGTGGTCATGGCGCGACCTTAGGACGCCCCGGTGACAGCCGCCGGCCCGAGGTCAGGAGCGTGCCCCTACGGCGTGCCGGTAGGCGAGCACGGCCTGCACCAGCGCCAGGTGGCTGAAGGCCTGCGGGTAGTTGCCGGCCATGCGCCGCCCGACGGGGTCGTACTCCTCGGCGAGCAGGCCGAGCGGTCCCCCGAGGGCGACGAGCCGGTCGAGCAGCGCGGCGGCCTCCTCGATCCGGCCGCTGCCCGCGTGCACCTGCGCCAGCCAGAACGAGCACGCGAGGAAGGGGTGCTCACCCGCGGGCAGGCCGTCGACGCCGGCCTCGGTGCGGTAGCGCAGCAGCAGCCCCTCGTGCAGCAGCTCGCGCTGCACGGCGGCGACCGTCGCGACCACGCGGGGGTCGTCGTACGGCAGGAAGCCGCACACCGGGATCTGCAGCAGCGCCGCGTCGGTGTGGGCGGCGCCGTAGTACTGCACGAAGGTGCCGGCCTCGGCGTTCCACCCGTGCTCCAGCACCTCGGCCCGCACCCTGTCGCGCAGGGCGGTCCACCGCTTGCGCGGGCCGGGCAGCCCGTGCTTCTCGATCGCGCGGACGCCGCGGTCGAACGCGGCCCAGACCATGACCCGCGAGTGCGTGAAGTGACGCAGCGGGCCGCGCACCTCCCAGATGCCGTTGTCGGGCTCCTCCCAGCGCCGCGCCAGCTCCTCGAGCAGCAGGCGCTGCAGCGCCCACGTCATGCCCGTGCCGTCCAGGCCGACGTCGCGCGCGGCCTCGAGCGCCATCATGACCTCACCGAGCACGTCCGACTGGCGCTGGTCGACGGCCCCGTTGCCGATCCGCACCGGCGCCGAGGCCTCGTAGCCGGGCAGGTGGTCGAGCGTGCGCTCGGCGAGGTCGCGCCCGCCGTCGACGCCGTACATGATCTGCAGGTCCTCCGGGTCGCCGGCGACGGCCCGCATCAGCCAGTGCTGCCAGGCGAGCGCCTCGTCGCGAAAGCCCGCCTCGACCAGCGACTGCAGCGTCAGCGCCGCGTCACGCAGCCAGCAGAACCGGTAGTCCCAGTTGCGGGTGCCGCCGAAGTCCTCAGGCAGCGAGGTGGTGACGGCGGCGACGATGCCGCCGGTCTCGGCGTGCGTCATCACGCGCAGCACCAGCAGCGAGCGCACCAGCGCGTCCTGGTAGGGGCCCTCCAGCCGTGCCGCGGTCGCCCAGGTGCGCCACGCCAGCGCGGTGCTCGCCAGCCGCTGCGGGACGTCGAGCGCCGGGGGCACGCGGTCCCAGGCGGGGAACCAGGTCGTCGACCAGTGCAGCGTCTCGCCGGCGCCGACGTCGAAGACGTCCTCGTGCCGGCCCTCGACGGCCGTCGGCAACCGGCTGCCCCGCAGCACGAGCATGTCGGGGCCGGCGACCGCCTGCAGCGCGGGGTGGCCGTGCGGGTCGACGACGCGGTGCACCCACGGGCGCACCTTGCCGTAGCCGAGCCGCACGACCCACTCGTGCCGCATCCGCACGCTGCCCTCGATGCCGCGCACCTGCCGGACGACGTCGGCCCGCTCGTCGCCCATGGGCATCGCGTCGAGCACCTGCACGACGCCCTCATCGGTCGTGTAGGTGCTCTCGAGCACGAACGAGTCCTCGAGGTAGCGACGGCTGACCTCGTAGTCGACGTCCGGCGCGAGCAGCCAGCGACCGTGGTCGGGCGTGCCCAGCAGCGCCGCGAAGCAGGCGGCGGAGTCGAATCTCGGCAGGCACAGCCAGTCGACTGAGCCGTCGACGCCGACCAGGGCCGCCGTGCCGAGGTCGCCCAGCACGGCGTAGTCCTCGATGCGTCTGGCCACGCGGCCAACCTAGCCCGACTGGGGGGCCTGGCGCCGCCGCCTCGCCCACGTCGGGTCGCCGGACTCCTCCGGCAGCAGGTCTGGCGCGATCGCCGGCCCCGCGACGCGCGGGATTCGGGACTGTCGGTGGGGGCACCTAGCATGGACCGGGGTCGGCGAGGACCCACCCCAGCCGTGCTCACACCGCCTGTGCTCACACCGCCTGTGCTCACATCCGCCCGGTCCGCCGCGACCGCGCCCCGCGCCACCCGTCCGCTCACCACATGCAGGAGCGTCTCCCACCGTGGCTGACAGCCTCATCGTTCGCGGAGCCCGCGAGCACAACCTGCGCGACGTCGACCTCGACCTGCCCCGTGACGCCATGATCGTCTTCACGGGACTGTCGGGGTCGGGCAAGTCCTCGCTGGCGTTCGACACGATCTTCGCCGAGGGTCAGCGGCGGTACGTCGAGTCGCTGTCCGCCTACGCCCGCCAGTTCCTGGGGCAGATGGACAAGCCGGACGTCGACTTCATCGAGGGCCTGTCGCCGGCGGTGTCGATCGACCAGAAGTCGACCTCGCGCAACCCGCGCTCCACCGTGGGCACCATCACCGAGGTCTACGACTACCTGCGCCTGCTGTTCGCCCGCGCCGGCCGGCCGCACT
This sequence comes from uncultured Actinomycetales bacterium, assembly GCA_964243295.1. Classification (GTDB taxonomy): domain Bacteria; phylum Actinomycetota; class Actinomycetes; order Actinomycetales; family Angustibacteraceae; genus CAXTEJ01. The sequence goes on from CAXTEJ010000025.1 coordinate 11,470, forward strand.
GCCCGGTCTGCGGTGAGCCCGTCACCCGCCAGACCCCGCAGCAGATCGTCGACCGGCTGCTCGAGCTGCCCGAGGGCACCCGCTTCCAGGTCCTGGCCCCCGTCGTTCGCGCCCGCAAGGGGGAGTACGGCGAGCTGTTCCGCGAGCTGCAGACCAAGGGCTTCTCGCGTGCCCGGGTCGACGGCGAGGTCGTGAGCCTCGCCGAGGCGCCGACCCTGGAGAAGCAGCTCAAGCACTCCATCGACGTCGTGGTCGACCGCCTCGTGGCGAAGCCGTCGTCCAAGCGCCGCCTCACCGACTCGATCGAGACCGCGCTCGGCCTCGCCGCCGGCATCGTGGTCGTCGAGCTGGTCGACGCCGCCGAGGGCGACCCCGGCCGCGAGCGCCGCTTCTCGGAGAAGATGGCCTGCCCGAACGACCACCCGCTGAGCATCGACGAGATCGAGCCCCGGTCGTTCTCCTTCAACAGCCCCTTCGGCGCGTGCCCCGAGTGCACCGGCCTCGGCACCCGGCTCGAGGTCGACCCCGAGCTGCTGGTGCCCGACGACGAGCTAACCCTGGAGCAGGGCGCCATCGCCCCGTGGACCCAGGGCTCGGCCGACTACTTCCAGCGGCTGATGAAGGCGCTGGGCGACCAGCTCGGCTTCAGCGTGAGCACCCCGTGGCGGGCGCTGCCGCAGCGCGCCCGCGACGCCCTGCTGCACGGGCAGGACTACGAGGTGCACGTCCGCTACAAGAACCGCTTCGGCCGCGAGCGGTCCTACTCCAGCGGCTTCGAGGGCGTCGTGCCCTTCGTCCAGCGCCGTCACCTCGAGACCGACTCCGAGTGGAGCCGCGAGCGCTACGAGGGCTACATGCGCGAGGTGCCCTGCCCGGTCTGCAAGGGCGCCCGCCTCAAGCCCGAGTCGCTCGCCGTGCTCCTCGGCGGCCAGTCCATCTCCGCCGTGTGCTCGCGGCCGATCCGCGAGTGCGCGCAGTTCCTCGACACCCTCGAGCTCAGCTCGCGCGAGCGGCAGATCGCCGAGCAGGTGCTCAAGGAGATCCAGGCCCGCCTCGGCTTCCTGCTGGACGTCGGACTCGACTACCTCTCGCTCGACCGCCCGTCCGGCACCCTGTCCGGCGGCGAGGCCCAGCGCATCCGGCTCGCCACCCAGATCGGCTCGGGGCTGGTCGGCGTCCTGTACGTGCTCGACGAGCCCAGCATCGGCCTGCACCAGCGCGACAACCACCGGCTGATCGGCACCCTGACCCGGCTGCGCGACCTCGGCAACACCCTGATCGTCGTCGAGCACGACGAGGACACGATCGCCCACGCCGACTGGGTCGTCGACATCGGCCCGGGCGCCGGCGAGCACGGCGGTCACGTCGTCCACTCGGGCACCGTCAAGGGCCTGCTCGAGCACCCCGACTCCCTCACCGGCCAGTACCTCTCGCGCCGGCGCGAGATCGCGCTGCCCGCCGAGCGACGTCCGGTCGACAAGGCGCGGCAGGTCACGGTCGTGGCCGCCCGCGAGCACAACCTGCAGGGCATCGACGTGTCGTTCCCGCTGGGCTGCTTCGTCGCGGTCACCGGCGTCAGCGGCTCCGGCAAGTCCAGCCTGGTCAACGACATCCTCTACAACGTCATGGCCAACAAGCTCAACGGCGCGCGGCACGTGCCGGGCCGCCACCGCTCGGTCAAGGGGCTCGAGCAGCTCGACAAGGTGGTCCACGTCGACCAGAGCCCGATCGGGCGCACCCCGCGGTCCAACCCCGCCACCTACACCGGCGTGTGGGACCACGTGCGCCGACTGTTCGCCGAGACCACCGAGGCGAAGGTGCGCGGCTACCTGCCGGGCCGCTTCTCCTTCAACGTCAAGGGCGGCCGCTGCGAGGCGTGCTCCGGCGACGGCACGATCAAGATCGAGATGAACTTCCTGCCCGACGTCTACGTGCCGTGCGAGGTGTGCGGGGGGGCCCGCTACAACCGCGAGACCCTCGAGGTGCACTTCAAGGGCAAGACGGTCTCCGAGGTGCTCGCCATGCCGATCGAGGAGGCCGCTGAGTTCTTCGCGGCCGTCCCCGCGATCAGCCGCCACCTGCGCACCCTCGTCGACGTCGGTCTCGGCTACGTCCGGCTGGGTCAGCCGGCCACCACGCTGTCGGGCGGCGAGGCCCAGCGGGTCAAGCTGGCCAGCGAGCTGCAGAAGCGGTCGACCGGCCGCACCGTCTACGTCCTCGACGAGCCGACCACCGGTCTGCACTTCGAGGACATCCGCAAGCTGCTGCTGGTGCTGCAGGGGCTGGTCGACAAGGGCAACACCGTCCTGGTCATCGAGCACAACCTCGACGTCATCAAGAGCGCCGACTGGGTCGTCGACATGGGCCCCGAGGGCGGCTCGGGCGGGGGCCTCGTGGTCGCGCAGGGCACCCCTGAGCAGGTCGCCGCGGTTTCGGCCAGCTACACCGGGCACTACCTCGCGCCGGTGCTCGCCCGAGGGCCGGCCGTTCCCGTCGGGCAGCCGGCGCTGCCGGTCGCCGTCCCAGCCCCCACCACCAAGGCCGCGGCCAAGCGGGCCCGCGCCGCGGTCCGCGCCGAGCGGGCAGCTGCGGCGGCCGCGGCGCCGCCCGTCACCACGCCTGCCGCCAGGAAGACCGCAGCCAAGAAGACGGCTGCGACGAAGACGGTCGCGAAGACGGCGGTGACCAAGACGGCGGTGGCGAAGCGGACGGCTGCTGCGCAGCCCGCCGCCGCACGGGCCGCCGTCCGCGCGGGCACGGCGGCCGCCACCCGGGCGCGGTGACCGGCCGCGTGACCCCGCGGCCGAGCGGAGTCTGTCAGACCCGGCTCGTAGGATCGGCACCGTGACGGACCCCGCCTCCTACCGCCCGAGACCGGGGGAGATCCCCACCGGGCCGGGCGTCTACCGCTTCCGCGACGCCCAGCGCCGGGTCATCTACGTGGGCAAGGCCAAGAGCCTTCGACCGCGGCTGTCGTCGTACTTCCAGGACCTCAGCGCGCTGCACCCGCGCACCCAGACGATGGTCACGACCGCGTCCAGCGTGGAGTGGACCGTCGTCGGCACCGAGGTCGAGGCGCTGCAGCTGGAGTACGCCTGGATCAAGGAGTTCGACCCGCGGTTCAACGTCAAGTACCGCGACGACAAGTCCTACCCGTTCCTCGCCGTGACGATGGGCGACGAGTTCCCGCGGGTGCAGGTCATGCGCGGCGACAAGCGCAAGGGCACCCGCTACTTCGGGCCGTACAGCCACGCCTGGGCGATCCGCGAGACCGTCGACCTGCTGCTGCGCGTCTTCCCGGTCCGCACCTGCAGCAACGGGGTGTTCCGGCGTGCCGAGCAGGTCGGCAGGCCCTGCCTGCTCGGCTACATCGACAAGTGCTCGGCGCCCTGCGTCGGCCGGGTCAGCGCCGAGGAGCACAAGGCGCTGGCGGCGGAGTTCTGCGACTTCATGGCCGGCGACACCGGCCGGTTCGTGCGCCGGCTCGAGAAGGACATGCGGGAGGCCTCGAGCGAGCTCGACTTCGAGCGCGCGGCCCGGCGCCGCGACGACGTCGGCGCCCTCAACCGCGCGCTCGAGAAGAGCGCCGTCGTGCTGCCCGACGCCACCGACGCCGACGTCTTCGCCCTCGCCGACGACGAGCTCGAGGCCGCCGTGCAGGTGTTCCACGTGCGCGGCGGCCGGGTGCGCGGCCAGCGGGGCTGGGTCGTCGAGAAGGTCGAGGACGTCGACACCGCCGAGCTCGTCGAGCGGCTGCTGCTGCAGGTCTACGGCGCCTCCCCGGACGCCGTGCCGCGCGAGGTGCTCGTGCCGGCGGTGCCGACCGACGAGGGGGAGATGGCGGAGTGGCTCAGCGGCCTGCGCGGGTCGCGCGTCGACGTCCGCGTGCCGCAGCGCGGCGACAAGCGGGCGCTGCTGGAGACGGTGGCGCGCAACGCCTCCCACGCCCTCACGCTCCACAAGACCCGCCGCGGCGGTGACCTCACCGCCCGGTCGCTGGCCCTGCAGGAGATCCAGGAGGCGCTGGGCCTCACCGACGCGCCGCTGCGCATCGAGTGCTACGACGTGTCGAACCTGCAGGGCACCGAGGTGGTCGCGTCGATGGTGGTCTTCGAGGACGGCCTGCCGCGCAAGAGCGAGTACCGCCGGTTCGCCGTCCGGGGCACGCACGGGCAGGACGACACCGCGTGGATGCACGAGGTGATCACCCGGCGGTTCCGCCGTCACGTCGAGGAGCAGGCCGCGCTCGAGGCCGCTGAGGGTGCCACCGGCCCCACCGGCATCGACCCCGACACCGGCAGGCCGCGGCGCTTCGCCTACGCGCCGAACCTCGTCGTCGTCGACGGTGGCCCGCCGCAGGTGGCGGCTGCCCAGCGGGCCCTCGACGGGCTCGGGGTGACCGACGTCGCGCTCGTGGGCCTCGCCAAGCGGCTGGAGGAGGTGTGGCTGCCCGACGACGACCACCCGCTGGTGCTGCCCCGCTCGAGCGAGGGCCTCTACCTGCTGCAGCGGGTGCGCGACGAGGCGCACCGCTTCGCGATCACGTTCCACCGCCAGCGCCGGTCCAAGGCCATGACGTCGTCCGCCCTCGACACCGTGCCGGGGCTCGGGGGCACCCGCAAGACCGCGCTGCTGAAGCACTTCGGCTCGGTGAAGAAGGTCAAGGCGGCGACGGCCGAGCAGATCGCCGAGGTGCCCGGCATCGGCCCGAGCACGGCGCGCGCCGTCGTCAGCGCCCTCGCGGGCCAGCCGGCCGCTGAGCCGGCCGTCAACGTCACGACCGGTGAGGTGCTCGACTGACGCTCCTCGGGGCCTGGCGCTGGCTAGGCTGGGCACACCCCCCGAGAGGACCCGTGTGAGCCGCGACGACGCGCCGGCCCCGCCCCCGCGAGAGCCCGTGCCGCCCACCGGGCAGCCGACCCAGCAGTCGAGCGAGCAGCCGGCCCAGCAGCCGACCCCGCCGTCCGCCCCGGTCGGCGTCGCCATCGAGCTGGTGCTCATCACCGGCATGTCGAGCGCGGGCCGCTCGACCGCGGCGAACGTGCTCGAGGACCTCGGCTGGTACGTCGTCGACAACCTCCCGCCGCAGCTGCTGCCGCAGATGATCGAGCTCACCGCCAGCGCGCCGCAGCACGGCGGCCGGCTCGCCGCGGTCATCGACGCCCGCAGCCGGGCGTTCTTCGAGGCGCTGCAGGACGCCCTGGTCGAGCTGGACAGCCAGGGGGTGCAGCCGCGCGTGGTGTTCCTGGACGCCTCCGACGACGTGCTCGTGCGCCGGCAGGAGTCGGTGCGTCGTCCCCACCCGCTGCAGGGCTGCGACCGGATCCTCGACGGCATCGGCCGCGAGCGCGAGCTGCTGGCGCAGGTGCGCGAGGGCGCCGACGTCCTCATCGACACCTCGGGACTCAACGTCACCCAGCTCAAGACCAAGGTGACGCAGGCGTTCGACCGCGCCGACGACGTCCGGCTGCGGGCGACGCTCATGTCGTTCGGCTTCAAGTACGGCATCCCGCTCGACGCCGACTTCGTCATCGACATGCGCTTCCTCCCCAACCCGTTCTGGGTGCCCGAGCTGCGGCCGCACTCGGGGCTGTCCGACGACGTCCGCGACTACGTGATGAGCCAGGACGGCGCGACGGTCTTCCTCGACCGCTTCGTCAGCAGCCTCGAACCGGTGCTCGAGGGCTACCTGGCCGAGGGCAAGCGCTACGTGACGATCGCCGTCGGCTGCACCGGCGGCAAGCACCGCTCGGTGTCGGTCACGCGGGCGCTGGCCGAGCGGCTCGAGGGCCTCGGCGTGCAGGTGGGCGTGCTCCACCGCGACCTGGGCCGCGAGTGACGACGCCGCCCGGCGCGCTGGTCCAGCCTCCCGGCGCCGCCCTGCCGGCGGGCTCCGGCGGCTCGTCGGCGCCCGTCGTCGTCGCGCTCGGCGGTGGCCACGGCCTGGCCGCGTCGCTGTCGGCGCTGCGCCACCTCACCGACCGGCTCACCGCCGTGGTCACCGTCGCGGACGACGGGGGGTCGAGCGGGCGGCTGCGCCGTGAGCTGGGCGTGATCCCCCCGGGCGACCTGCGGATGGCGCTCGCGGCGCTGTGCGACGACGGCGAGTGGGGCCGCACCTGGCGCGACGTGCTGCAGCACCGCTTCGCCAGCTCGGGTGAGCTGCACAGCCACTCGGTGGGCAACCTGCTCATCGTCGCCCTGTGGGAGCTGCTGGGCGACACCGTCGGTGGCCTGGACCTGGTCGGCCGGCTGCTCGGAGCGCGGGGCCGGGTGCTGCCGATGAGCGCGGTGGCCCTCGACATCGAGGCGGTCGTGCTGGGCCTCGACCCGCGTGACCCCACGGCGACGACGCTGGTGCGCGGGCAGGTCGCGGTCGCCACGACCGCCGGCCGCGTCGCGTCCGTGCGGCTGGTGCCCGACGACCCACCGGCGTGCGACGAGGCCGTCCGGGCGGTGATGGACGCCGACTGGGTCGTCCTCGGCCCCGGCTCGTGGTTCACCAGCGTCATGCCGCACCTGCTGGTGCCCGACCTGCGCCGCGCGCTGTGCGAGACCCCCGCGCGCCGCATCATCACCCTCAACCTCACCAACCAGACGGGCGAGACCGACGGCTTCAGCGCCGAGAACCACCTGGAGGCGCTGTTCCTGCACGCGCCCGAGCTCACGGCCGACGTCGTGCTGGCCGACCCGGCCGTGGTGGGCGACCGCCGGTCCCTGGAGGCCGTCTGCGAGGACGTCGGCGCGCGCCTGGTCGTCTCGACCGTCGCGTCGTCGACCCGCCGGGAGGTGCACGACGAGCTGCGGCTCGCCGCGGCCTACCGCGACCTGCTGGCCTGACGCTCGGCTCCTGCGACGTCTCGACCCGCCTCGACCAGGTGGCAGGATGGTGGGGTGGCGATGACGGCGATGGTGAAGGACGAGCTGAGTCGGCTGACCGTGACGCGTCCGTGCTGCCGCAAGGCCGAGGTGTCCGCGACGCTCCGGTTCGCCGGTGGGTTGCACATCGTCGCCGGGCGCATCGTGGTCGAGGCCGAGCTCGACACCGGGCAGTCGGCCCGGCGGCTGCGCAAGGACATCGCCGAGGTCTTCGGCCACGCCAGCGAGGTCGTCGTGGTCGCCGCCGGAGGGCTGCGCCGCGGCACGCGATACGTGGTGCGCGTCACCAAGGACGGCGAGGCGCTCGCCCGGCAGACCGGGCTGATCGACGGCCGCGGTCGACCGGTGCGGGGGCTGCCGCCGCAGGTCGTGTCCGGTGCGGTGTGCGACGCCGAGGCCGCCTGGCGCGGTGCGTTCCTGGCCCACGGCTCGCTGACCGAGCCCGGCCGCTCGTCCGCGCTCGAGGTCACGTGCCCCGGTCCTGAGGCCGCGCTCGCCCTCGTCGGCGCCGCCCGCCGGCTCGGCATCGCCGCCAAGGCCCGCGAGGTGCGCGGCGTCGACCGCGTCGTCATCCGCGACGGCGACGCCATCGGCGCCATGCTCACCCGGCTGGGCGCTCATGACGCGCTCATGGCGTGGGAGGAGCGGCGGATGCGCCGCGAGGTGCGAGCCACCGCCAACCGGCTCGCCAACTTCGACGACGCCAACCTGCGCCGCTCGGCCCGTGCCGCGGTCGCCGCCGGCTCACGTGTCGAGCGCGCGCTCGAGATCCTCGGTGACGACGTCCCCGAGCACCTGCGTGAGGCCGGCCACCTGCGGCTGGCCCACAAGCAGGCCAGCCTCGAAGAGCTCGGCCAGCTGGCCGAGCCGGTCATGACCAAGGACGCCGTCGCCGGGCGCATCCGCCGGCTGCTGGCGATGGCCGACAAGAAGGCCTTCGATGACGGCCTGCCCGGCACCGACGCCAACCTCACGGCGGACATGCTCGAGGCCTGAGCCGCCGCCGATGCCGTCCCCACGCCGTCCCGCGGGCGTGGGACGGGCGGTACCGGCTCACCCGTCCGCATCCCCTAGGGTCGACACGACCCAGCTCGCAACCGAGGAGACACCCAGTGACCGTCCGCGTGGGCATCAACGGCTTCGGCCGCATCGGCCGCAACTTCTTCCGCGCCGCCCTGGCGTCCGGCGCCGACATCGAGATCGTCGGCGCCAACGACCTCACCGACAACAAGACCCTCGCGCACCTGCTGAAGTACGACTCGATCCTCGGCCGCCTGCCCGGCGACGTCGCCTTCAGCGGTGACGAGATCTCCGTCGGCGGCAAGAGCTTCAAGGCGTTCGCCGAGCGCGACCCGGGCGCGCTGCCCTGGGGCGACCTGGGCGCCGACGTCGTCATCGAGTCGACGGGCCTGTTCACCGACGCCAGCAAGGCCAGGGCCCACATCGACGGCGGTGCCAAGAAGGTCATCATCTCGGCGCCGGCCAAGAACGAGGACTTCACGGTCGTCATGGGCGTCAACCACGTCGACTACGACCCGAGCGCCCACACCATCATCAGCAACGCCTCGTGCACCACGAACTGCCTCGCGCCGATGGCCAAGGCCATCCACGACGAGTTCACCATCGAGCGCGGCCTGATGACGACGATCCACGCCTACACCCAGGACCAGAACCTGCAGGACGGTCCCCACAAGGACCTGCGCCGGGCCCGCGCCGCCGCCCTCAACATCGTGCCGACCTCGACCGGTGCGGCCAAGGCGATCGGCCTGGTGCTGCCCGAGCTCATGGGCAAGCTCGACGGCTACGCGCTGCGGGTGCCGATCCCCACCGGCTCGGCCACCGACCTGACGGTCACCCTGTCCCGCGAGACCACCGTCGCCGAGGTCAACGCCGTGGTGAAGGCCGCCGCGGAGGGCGCGATGAAGGGGTTCCTGCGCTACACCGAGGACGAGATCGTCTCCAGCGACATCGTCACCGACCCGGCGTCCTGCATCTTCGACGCGGGTCTGACCAAGGTCAGCGCCAACCAGGTCAAGGTCGTCGGCTGGTACGACAACGAGTGGGGCTACTCCAACCGGCTCGTCGACCTGGTCGGCCTCGTCGGCACCAGCCTGTAGATCCGGTGCGGACCGTCGACGACCTGACCGCCGAGCTGGGCGGGCTGCGCGGCAAGCGCGTGCTCGTGCGCAGCGACCTCAACGTCCCGCTCGACGGGCAGCGGATCACCGACGACGGGCGCATCCGCGCGTCGGTGCCGACGATCCGGCAGCTGCTGGACGCCGGCGCCCGCGTCGTGGTCTGCGCCCACCTCGGCCGCCCGAAGGGGGCGCCGGAGGAGCGGTACTCCCTCGCGCCTGTCGGGGTGCGCCTCGCCGAGCTGCTCCAGGTGCCGGTGCCCGTCGCGGCCGACACCGTCGGGCCCGACGCGCAGCGGCTCGTGGGCCAGGCGCAGGACGGGACCGTCGTCCTGCTGGAGAACCTGCGGTTCAACGCGGGCGAGACCAGCAAGGACGACGCCGAGCGCGGCGCGTTCGCCGACCAGCTCGCGGCCCTCGCCGACGCCTTCGTCAGCGACGGCTTCGGTGTGGTCCACCGCAAGCAGGCCAGCGTCTACGACGTCGCCCAGCGGCTGCCGCACGCCGCGGGTGGTCTCGTCGTCGCCGAGGTCGAGGTGCTGCAGCGGCTGACCGTCGACCCGGCGCGGCCCTACGCCGTCGTGCTCGGCGGGTCGAAGGTCTCCGACAAGCTCGGCGTCATCGACAGCTTGGTGGGCACCGCCGACCGCATCCTGGTCGGCGGGGGCATGGTCTTCACCTTCCTCGCGGCTCAGGGCCTCGAGGTGGGCAAGAGCCTGCTCGAGGCCGACCAGCTCGACACCGTGCGCGGCTACCTCGCCACGGCCGCCGAGCTGGGCGTCGACATCGTGCTGCCGACCGACGTGGTCGCGGCCGAGGCCTTCGCCGCCGACGCCGCCCACGACGTCGTCGCAGCAGACGCCATCCCCGCCGACCGCATCGGGCTCGACATCGGGCCGGCGTCGGCGGCAGCCTTCGCCGCGGCGCTGTCCGACGCGGCGACCGTCTTCTGGAACGGCCCGATGGGCGTGTTCGAGATGGAGCCCTACAGCCACGGCACCCGCGCCGTGGCCCAGGCGATGGTCGCCAGCGACGCGTTCAGCGTCGTCGGTGGCGGCGACTCGGCTGCCGCCGTCCGCACCCTCGGCTTCGCCGACACCGACTTCGGTCACATCTCGACCGGCGGCGGGGCGAGCCTTGAGTACCTGGAGGGCAAGACCCTGCCCGGTCTCGCCGTCCTGCAGAGCTGATCCGAGGAGACCGATGGCCCCCCGCACCACCCCCGCCGCACGCACACCGCTCATGGCGGGCAACTGGAAGATGCACCTCGACCACCTGCAGGCCGCCCACCTGGTGCAGAAGCTCGACTGGACCCTCAAGGACGGCAAGCACGACCACAGCGCCGTCGAGGTCGCCGTCCTGCCGCCGTTCACGGCGCTGCGCACCGTGCAGACGCTCGTCGACGGCGACAAGCTCGAGCTGCGGTACGGCGCGCAGGACCTGTCCGCGCACGCCGACGGCGCCTACACCGGCGAGGTGAGCGCGCAGATGCTCACCAAGCTCGGCGTCTCCTACGTCACCGTGGGCCACAGCGAGCGCCGCGAGCACCACGGCGAGGGCGACGACGTCGTCGCCGCCAAGCTGCGCGCCGCCGTTGCCGCGGGCATCGCGCCGATCCTGTGCGTCGGCGAGGGTCTGCACGTCCGGCAGGCCGACGACCACGTCCCGCACGCCATCGCCCAGCTCGATGCCGCCATCCAGGGCCTGAGCGCGGGGCAGCTGGCGTCGCTCGTCGTGGCCTACGAGCCGGTGTGGGCCATCGGCACCGGCGAGGTCGCGACACCGGACGACGCGCAGGAGGTCTGCGCCGCGCTGCGGTCGCGCCTCGGCGAGCTGCACGGCGCCGATGTCGCCGCGGCCACGCGCGTGCTCTACGGCGGGTCGGTCAAGGCCGCCAACGTGGCGGCGATCATGGTTCAGCCGGACGTCGACGGCGCCCTCGTGGGCGGCGCGAGCCTGAAGGCGGACGAGTTCGCCTCGATCTGCCGGTATCGTGACCACGTCGGCGCCTGAGCCGGCGCACCAAGGGTCAGCTGCTGACCGACCTGACCAGAGCCGAACGGACGTCTCGTGACCGCTGTACGCATCAGCCTCCAGGTGGTGCTCATCATCGCCAGCCTGTTCCAGACCCTGCTGATCCTGCTCCACAAGGGCAAGGGCGGGGGCCTGTCGGACATGTTCGGCGGCGGCGTCTCGTCCAGCCTGGGCGGCTCGTCGGTCGCCGAGCGCAACCTCGACCGGTTCACGATCGCCATCGCGCTGATCTGGATCACGGCCATCGTCGGGCTCGGTCTCATCGAGCGCTTCACCACCACCTAGGACCTGGGAGACAACGCATGGCAGGCGGCAACGCGATCAGAGGCAGCCGGGTCGGCGCCGGCCCGATGGGCGAGGCCGAGCGCGGCGACGCGGCGCCCCGGCTGGTCCTCTCGTACTGGTGCGCCAACGGCCACGAGACCCGGCCGAGCTTCGCCGACGAGCCGGGCATCCAGGTGCCCGAGACCTGGGACTGCCCGCGCTGCGGGTTCCCCGCCGGTCAGGACAAGGCGAGCCCGCCGTCCCCGAACCGCGTCGAGCCCTACAAGACGCACCTGGCCTACGTGAAGGAGCGCCGCAGCGACACCGACGGCCAGGCCATCCTCACCGAGGCCCTCGAGCAGCTGCGCTCCCGCGGTCTCATCCGCTGACGCGCGCCGCACCTCGGAGCCCGGTTCCCCTCGGGGAGCCGGGCGCCGTCGCGTCCGAGGCCGATCGTCGCGTCCGAGGCCGATCCGCCGCGTCTGACGCCGATTCGCCGCGACCCCCCGTGATCATGCGATCCCGGACCACCCGCCCGCCCCCCGCCCCGCCGTGATCATGCAGCTCCGGATCACCCGGCGCGACCCACGTGATCATGCGATCCCGGACCAGGCGCTGGCCTCGCCGTGATCCCGGCCCGGCCGCGCGGGCGGACGTCGGCAGGCGGGTGGGCCGGGATTGCATGATCACGGCGGGGGTGGGCCGGGATTGCATGATCCCGGGGGGGCTGGTGGGCCGGTGCCTGCGGGTTCAGTCCTCGGTGGCGGGGAGCAGGTGGTCGGGGACGCCGGCTGCGGCGGCGGCGTCGAGCAGCCACAGGGTCGCCTCACGGCCGTGCACGGCGCCGGCGGGGGCCTCGGCCGGCGCGGCGCCGCTGAGAGCGAGCCGCACCGCCTCGGCGCGGTCGGCGCCCGCGGTCATCAGCCAGGCCTGGCGCGCCGAGCACAGCGCCGGCACCGTCAGGCTGAGCCGGATCGGCGGCGGCTTGGGGGAGTCGTGGACGGCGATCACCGACGAGCCGTGCTCGTGCACCCCGGGCAGGCCGGGGAACAGCGAGGCCACGTGCGCGTCGGGGCCGACGCCCAGCATCAGCACGTCGAACACCGCCCCGCCGACCTCGGTGCCGCCGCCGGCCTTCGCCGACAGCTCGCGGGCGTAGCGGTGCGCTGCGGCGGCGACGTCGTCGCCGTCCGGGCCGTCACTGGCCGCCATGACGTGCACGCGAGCCGGGTCGAGCGGCAGGACGTCGAGCAGCACGCCGCGCGCCTGCGTCTCGTTGCGGTCGGGGTCGCCTGCCGGCAGGAAGCGCTCGTCGCCCCACCAGACGTCGACGCGGTCCCATCGCACGGCGTCACGGGCGGGGGAGGTCGCGAGCGCCGCGAGCACCGCGGTGCCCGTCGACCCGCCGGTGACCACGATCGACGCGGTGCCGCGCGCGGCCTGCGCGTCGACGATGGCGGTCACCAGCCTGGCGCCCACCGCCTCCGCCAGCGTCGCCGCATCGGGGTGGACGACGACGCTGGGCTGAGCGCTCACGAGCCGGCCTCCGTGCTGGTGGTGGACCGGCGCGGTGACCGCCCGGCGGCCTTCGTGGGCTGGGTGGCCTTTGCGGTCTTCCTCGGCGTCGCGCGCTGGGGCTCCTTGGGCGCCGTGCGCGCGCTGCGCCGGGACGTCGGCGCCGACCCGATCGGCTCGCCGGCGGCGTCGCTGCTCCCGCGCCTGGCGTCGGTCGAGGGCTCGTCGGTGGTCGCCGGGCGCTCGGCGGGCTCGCCGCTCGGCGAGGCCTTGGCGATGGCCCGGGCGGTGGAGCGCTCGCGGCGGTCGGCGGTGCGCGCGCGGGAGCGGGCCTCGTCCAGCGAGGGACCGGCGGCACGCCCGGTCTCGAGCCGGCCGAGCCCCTTGCTCAGGGCGAGCTGGTAGACCTCGTCGGGGTCGAGCCGGCGCAGCTCCTCGGCCAGGCACTCAGCCGTGGGACGGCGGGGCAGGGCGATGCGGCGGTCGGGCTGCCCGGGCTGGGTGAGCGTCGCGATGGCGCCCTCGACGCGCACCAGGTCGATCGGCCCGTTGCGTCGCTGCAGCCGCACGCTCGCCATGCCGGTGCCCGTTCCGGACCTCGCGCGCACGACCGGTGCCTTGAGCGTCTCGGCCAGCCACGCGCCCAGCAGGTCGGTGCTGGGGCTGTCGGAGGCGCCGGTCACGACGACCTGCTCGACGGACAGGTACGGCGGCTGGTCGAGAGCCGCGGCGAGCAGCCCGCGCCAGCGGGTGATCCGCGTCCAGGCCAGGTCGGTGTCGCCCACGGCGTAGCCGGCGCGGCGCTTGTCGAGCTCCTTGCGCGGGGAGCGGGTCTCGGCGGCGTCGGTGATGCGCCGCTGCGCCATGGCGCCGATGGGGTCCTCGCTCGGCACGGCGGGCGCCGTGGACGGCCACCACGCCACGACGGGGGAGTCGGGCAGCAGCAGGGGCGTGACGACGCTGTCGCCGTGCTGGGCGAGGCGGCCGTAGAGCCGCAGGATGATGACCTCGCTGGCCCCGGCGTCGCCGCCGACGCGGATCTGGGCGTCGACGCGGTCGACGCCCCGGCGGTTGGCCTGCACGATCACGAGCACCCGGCAGGGGTGCTCCCGGCTCGCGCTGTTGGCGGCCTCGATGGCCGCCTCGGCGCCGTCGTCCTCGGTGACGATGATCAGCGTGAGCACCCGACCCAGGGCCACGGCGCCGCCGTTGTCACGCAGGTCGACCAGCTTGCGGTTGACCGCGCTGGTCGTCGTGCTGGGCATGTCGATGATCACGGCAGCCTCCAGGACCGGCCGTCGCGGGCCATCATCGTGTCGGCGCCCGCGGGCCCCCAGGTGCCCGCGGAGTAGGGCTCGGGCCGGCCGTTGCGCGACCAGTACGCCTCGATCGGGTCGAGGATGCGCCAGGACAGCTCGACCTCCTCGTGGCGGGGGAACAGCGGCGGGTCGCCCAGCAGCACGTCGAGGATCAGCCGCTCGTAGGCCTCGGGCGAGGACTCGGTGAAGGCGTGGCCGTAGCCGAAGTCCATGGTCACGTCACGCACCTCCATGGCCGTGCCCGGCACCTTGGACCCGAAGCGCATGGTGATGCCCTCGTCGGGCTGCACCCGCACCACGAGCGCGTTGCGGCCGAGCTCCTCGGTGGCGGTGCTGGCGAACGGCAGGTGCGGCGCCTGCTTGAAGACGATGGCGATCTCGGTGACCCGTCGTCCGAGCCGCTTGCCGGTGCGCAGGTAGAACGGCACCCCGGCCCAGCGGCGCGTGTCGATCTCGAGCTTGACCGCCGCGTAGGTCTCGGTGACGGTGTCCTTGGAGATGCCCTCCTCCTGCAGGTAGCCCTTGACGGGCTGCCCGCCCTGCCAGCCCGCGGCGTACTGCCCGCGGGACGTCGAGGCGTCGAGGTCGCGAGGCACTCGGACGGCGGAGAGCACCTTCTCCTTCTCCGAGCGCAGGCTCTCGGCCTCGAAGGAGACCGGCTCCTCCATCGCCGTGAGCGCCAGCAGCTGCAGCAGGTGGTTCTGGATGACGTCGCGCGCCGCGCCGATGCCGTCGTAGTAGCCGGCGCGGCCGCCGATGCCGATGTCCTCGGCCATCGTGATCTGCACGTGGTCGACGTAGTTGGCGTTCCAGATCGGCTCGAACATCTGGTTGGCGAAGCGCAGCGCCAGGATGTTCTGCACCGTCTCCTTGCCCAGGTAGTGGTCGATGCGGAAGACCGAGTCGGGCGGGAAGACCTGCGAGACGATCTCGTTGAGCTGGCGCGCGCTCTTGAGGTCGTGGCCGAACGGCTTCTCGATGACCACGCGGCGCCAGCTGTCGGTGGCGGGCTTGGACAGCCCCGACCGCTGGAGCTGCTGGCACACGTCGGCGAAGAACCGGGGCGGGATCGACAGGTAGAACGCGTGGTTGCCGCCGGTGCCGCGCTCGGCGTCGAGTGTCTGCACGGTGTCGCGCAGCGTGTCGAAGGCCTCGTCGTCGCTGAAGTCGCCGGGGACGAACCGGAACCCGTCGGCGAGGTGGCGCCACACGTCCTCACGGAACGGGGTGCGGGCGTGCTCGCGCACGGCGTCGTAGACGATCTGCCCGAAGTCCTGGTTCTCCCAGTCGCGGCGCGCGAAGCCCACCAGCGAGAACCCCGGCGGCAGCAGCCCGCGGTTGGACAGGTCGTAGACCGCGGGCATCAGCTTCTTGCGCGCGAGGTCGCCCGTGACGCCGAAGATCACCAGGCTGCACGGCCCCGCGATCTTCTGCAGCCGCTTGTCACGCGGGTCGCGCAGCGGGTTCTGACCCGCGGCGACGCGGGCAGGACTCACGCAAGCACCTCCAGCAGGCGCCGGACGCCCGCCTCGCGGTCGGTGAGGTGCAGCTTGAGCACCGGGCGCCCGTGGTCGGCCAGCACCTGCGCGTCACCGGCGGCCTGCGCGGTGATCAGCTCGCCGAAGGTGAACGGCTGGCCCGGGACGTCGAGGTCCTCGTGCGGTGCGCCGGTGACCTGCAGGTAGACGCCGGTCGCGGGGCCGCCCTTGTGGTACTGGCCCGTCGAGTGCAGGAACCGGGGGCCCCACCCGAAGGTGGTGGGGCGCTCGCTGCGCCGGGCGAGGGGCTCGCGCACGCCCGCCAGCTCGGCGTCGGCGAGCCGGTCGAGGTACACCATGACCGAGAGGTAGCCGCGCTGGGCGTCCAGCTGCCCGAGCAGGGCCTCGACGGCGCCGGGGACGTCGGTGACGCCGTCCAGCAGACCGTCGGTGCCGCGCACCTCGATGCCGCCGTCGACGAACGCCGGGGCGTCGGCGGTGGGGGCGTCGAGCAGACCGCGCGCCGCCTTCTTGGCGCTCTCGACGTCGGGCTGGTCGAAGGGGTTGATGCCCAGCAGGTGGCCGGCGACCGCGGTCGCGACCTCCCACAGCAGCATCTGGGCGCCGAGCGAGCCGGCGACCGTCACCTCGGTGGGCGGGGGCGTCGCGTCGTCGGTGGCGTCCGGCACCTCGGTGCCGGTGTCGTCGGTCGCCGAGACCAGCCGCGCCGGCAGGACGTCGGCCGGCGCGCTGGCCACCTCGGGTGCCTGCGGGCCGTCGACCACGACGGGCAGGATGCCGAGCCCGGACTTGCCGGTGCTCTCGGCGATGAGCTGCTCGGCCCAGTCGGCGAAGCCGGGGATGCCCGACCCGTCCTCGGCGAGCACCACCTTGTCGCGCGGCGGCGTGGCGTCGGGCAGCCCGGCGAGGGCGGCGCCGAGGACGAGGCCCGGGTTGCCCTCGGCGTCCTCGGCGAGCAGGTCGGCGACGGCCTCGGCCTGGTCGAGCAGGCCCGCGACGTCGACGCCTGCCAGACCGCTCGGCACCAGGCCGAACGCGGTGAGCGCGGAGTAGCGGCCGCCGACGTGGGGGTCGGCGAGCACGACGTGGTAGCCGGCCTCGCGTGCCGACGCCTCGAGCGGCGAGCCCGGGTCGGTGACCACGACGATGCGCGTCGTGGGGTCGATGCCGGCGTCGGTGAACGCCTTCTCGTACGCCGCGCGCTGGCTGGCGGTCTCGAGCGTGCCGCCGGACTTGCTGGACACCACGACGACGGTGCGGTCGAGGGAGGTCTGCAGCGCGGTGCGCACGGCGTCGGGGTCGCTGGAGTCGAGCACGGTCAGCGGGACGCCGGCGTCGGCGCAGATGACCTCCGGCGCCAGCGAGGAGCCGCCCATGCCGCAGAGCACGACGTGGTCGGCGCCGGCCGAGGCGAGCGTCTCCTTCAGCGCGGCGATCTCGCCGACGAGGGGGCGCGAGCTTCGGCCCAGGCCCGTCCACGACAGCCGGATGGCCGACTCGGCCTCGGCCTCGGGGCCCCACAGCGTCGCGTCCTGCGCGAACAGCCGGGAGGCGACGTGGTCGTCGACGAGCGCCGCGACGTGAGCGTGGACGGCGTCGGCCGCCTCGCCGGACGCCGTGACCTCCAGCTGCGCGGAGCCCTCGTCACCGGCCCAGGCGAGCAGCCAGGACCCTGCCTCGGTCACTGGTCGGCCTTCTCGGCCGCGCCGACGCGCTCCAGCTCGTCGGTCACGGTGGCGAGCAGCTCGCCCCAGGACTTCTCGAACTTCTCCAGGCCCTCGCGCTCGAGCAGCTCGGTGACCTCGGCGAAGGAGATGCCGAGGCGCTCGAGGGCGTCGAGCACGGCGGCGGCATCGGCGTACGAGCCGCGGATGGTGTCGCCACCGACCTCGCCGTGGTCGAAGACGGCGTCCATGGTGGTGCTCGGCATGGTGTTGACCGTGCCGCGGGTGACGAGCTCGGTGACGTACAGCGTGTCGGGGTAGGCCTTGTCCTTCATGCCCGTCGAGGCCCACAGCGGACGCTGGGCGTTGGCGCCGGCGTCCGCCAGCACGGTCCAGCGCGGGGTGGCGAAGACCTCCTCGAACGCCTGGAAGGCGAGGCGGGCGTTCGCGAGGGCCGCCTTGCCGCGCAGGGCTGCGGCGTCCTCGCTGCCGAGGGCGTCGAGGCGGGCGTTGACCTCGGTGTCGACGCGCGAGACGAAGAACGAGGCGACCGAGTGGATGGTCGACAGGTCCTTGCCGGCCTCGCGGGCCTGCTCGAGGCCGGTGAGGAACGCCTGCATCACGCCGCGGTAGCGGTCGAGCGCGAAGATGAGCGTCACGTTGACGCTGATGCCCTCGGCGATGACCTGGGAGATGGCCGGCAGGCCCTCGACGGTCGCGGGGATCTTGATCATGACGTTGGGCCGGTCGACGGCGGCCGACAGCTCCTTGGCGATCTCGACCGTCCGCGCGGTGTCGTGCGACAGCCGCGGGTCGACCTCGATCGACACGCGGCCGTCCACGCCGCCGGTGCTGTCGTAGAGCGGGCGGAACACGTCGCAGGCGCGCTGCACGTCGGCCGTGGTGATGGCGAAGACGGCCTCCTCGACGGTGGCGCCGCTGGCGGACAGCTCCTTCATCTGGTCGGTGTAGGCCTCGCCCTTCGACAGCGCCGAGGCGAAGATCGTGGGGTTCGTGGTGACGCCGACGACGTGCTTGTCGCTGATCAGCTTGTCGAGGTCGCCGCCGTTCAGCAGCTCGCGGGACAGGTCGTCGAGCCAGATGGAGACGCCGTGCTCACTGAGCTGGGCGAGTGCGTCGGTCATGGGGTTCCTCCCGGTTGCGGGTGGTGCGGGTTTCGTTCAGGGGTGGGGTCGAGGGCCGGCAGTGCCTACTGCTGGTCGCCGGTGCCGGTCGAGCTGGGCGCGGAGGTCGGCTGGTCGCCGCCGGGGCGCACGGCCGCCAGGCCGCCCGCGACGGTGGCGATGCTGTCGCGCGCCGCGGCCACGACCGCCTCGGTGGTGATGCCGAACTCGCGGTAGAGCGTCTGGTAGTCGGCGGAGGCGCCGAAGTGCTCCAGCGAGATGATCCGGCCGGCGTCACCGACGACGTCGCGCCAGCCCTGGCCGATCGCCGCCTCCACGCTGACGCGCGCCCGCACGGACGGCGGCAGCACCTCGTCGCGGTAGGACTGCGGCTGGTCGGTGAACCACTCGCGGCACGGCATCGACACCACGCGGGTGGCGACACCGTCGGCCTGCAGCGCCGCGCGGGCCTCGACGGCGAGCGACAGCTCGCTGCCGGTGGCGACCAGGATGACCTCGGGCGTGCCGCCCTCGGCCTCGGCCAGCACGTAGCCGCCCTTCGCGACGCCCTCGGCGGGCGCGAACTCCGCACCGCGGTCGTAGACCGGCAGGTTCTGCCGGGTCAGGATGAGCCCGGCGGGGCGGTCCGTGTGCTCCAGGATCGTGCGCCACGCCCAGACGGTCTCGTTGGCGTCGCCGGGCCGGACGACGTCCAGGCCGGGGATCGCGCGCAGCGCCGCCAGGTGCTCGACCGGCTGGTGGGTCGGGCCGTCCTCGCCGACGCCGATGGAGTCGTGCGTCCACACGTAGGTGACCGGCAGCTTCATCAGCGCCGCGAGGCGCACGGCGCCGCGCATGTAGTCGCTGAACACCAGGAAGGTGCCGCCGTAGGGACGGGTCAGGCTCTGCAGCGCGATGCCGTTCATCGCCGAGCCCATCGCGTGCTCGCGGATGCCGAAGTGCAGCGTGCGGCCGTAGGGGCCGCCCTTCCACTTCTGGGTCTGGCGGTCGCTGGGGACGAACGACGGCTCGCCGTCCATCGTCGTGTTGTTGCTGCCCGCGAGGTCGGCCGACCCGCCCCACAGCTCGGGCATCACCGATGCCAGCGCAGTGAGGACCTTGCCGGACGCCGACCGGGTGGCCACGCCCTTGGGGTCGGCCGGGAACTGCGGCAGGACGTCGGTCCAGCCCTCGGGCAGCCGCTGGGCGCTCAGCCGCTCGAGCAGCGCCGCACGCTCGGGGTTGGCGGCCTTCCAGGCGTCGAAGCGTCCCTGCCAGGCCTCGTGGGCGGCCTTGCCGCGCTCCTGCGCCTTGCGGGTGTGGGTGATGACCTCGTCGCTGACCTCGAAGGTCTTCTCGGGGTCGAAGCCGAGCAGCGTCTTGGTGGCCGCGATCTCGTCGTCGCCGAGCGCCGAGCCGTGAGCCCCACCGGTGTTCTGCTTGCTGGGGGCGGGGTAGCCGATGATGGTCCGCAGCGCGATGAAGCTGGGGCGGCCCGTCTCCGCCTTGGCGGCGTCGATGGCGGCCTTGAGCGCGTCGACGTCCTCGACGTACGAGCCGGTGCTGGTCCAGTCGACCGTCTGCACGTGCCAGTCGTAGGCGGCGAAGCGGGCGGCGACGTCCTCGCTGAAGGCGACGTCGGTGTCGTCCTCGATCGAGATGTGGTTCTTGTCGTAGATCACGACCAGGTTGCCGAGCTGCTGGTGGCCCGCGAGCGACCCGGCCTCGGCCGTCACGCCCTCCTGCAGGTCGCCGTCGGAGGCGATCACGAAGACGTGGTGGTCGAAGGGGCTCTCGCCGGGGGCGGCGTCAGGGTCGAGCAGACCGCGCTCGCGGCGGGCGGCCATCGCCATGCCCACGGCGCTGGCCAGGCCCTGGCCCAGCGGGCCGGTCGTGATCTCGACGCCCTTGGTGTGGCGGTGCTCGGGGTGGCCGGGCGTGGCCGAGCCCCAGGTGCGCAGCGCCTGCAGGTCGCTCAGCTCGAGGCCGTAGCCGGCGAGGTAGAGCTGGATGTAGAGGGTGAGGCTGCTGTGACCGCACGACAGCACGAACCGGTCGCGGCCGAGCCACTGGTCATCGGTCGGGTCGTGTCGCATGACGTCCTGGAACAGCGTGTAGGCCAGGGGGGCGAGGCTCATCGCGGTGCCGGGGTGGCCGTTGCCGACCTTCTGCACGGCGTCGGCCGCGAGGACGCGGACGGTGTCGACGGCGCGGACGTCGAGGTCCGTCCACCCGACCGTGCTGGCGACCGGAGCGCTCAGCGACGCGTCTCGGGCGGTGGTGGTCTCGCTCACAAATGATCCCTTCGTCGGGGGGAAGCCGTGATCGGCTCCGCCGTCGCAGCCCTGCACCGGCGAGCCTAGACCTCACCGCAGGTGGCGCACGCGCTGGCGCCTGAGCACGGCAGCGGGCCCGTCCGCGGGCCGACGCGCCGAGCGGCGGGCGCCGGCCGACCCGCCGGTCACCGGCCGGTCCGCCGGACCCGCACACCGCCGGTGCGAGCGGGTCGAGCCCCTCGGGTGGGCCGGCCGCCCGCAGGTACAGTGACGGGGACACAGCGCCCGGGCCGACCACGCGTCGCAGCGACGGCGCGACGCCCCCGACCCGAGGACCTCGTGACCGCGACCCACGCCCGCTCGAAGGCGCTGCTCCACCGCACCTCGTCCTCGCAGCAGGCGTCCGGCCGGGCGCAGGGCCCCGTGGCGACGGTCAGGGCGTACGTCGGGCTGACCAAGCCGCGCATCATCGAGACGCTGCTGGTCACGACCGTCCCGACGATGTTCCTCGCCGCGAAGGGCCTGCCGCCGCTGGGGCTGGTGGTCGCCACGCTGGTCGGCGGCACGCTCGCCGCCGGCAGCGCCAACACGCTGAACTGCTACGTCGACCGCGACATCGACGTCGTCATGCACCGCACCAGGAACCGCCCGCTGGTGACCGGCGCCGTCTCGCCGCAGGCGGCCCTGGTCTTCGGGCTGGTGCTCGGCGTCGCGTCCGTGCTGTTCCTCGGCCTGGTCGTCAACTGGCTGGCGGCAGGCCTCGCGCTCGGGGCGATCGCCTTCTACGTGCTCGTCTACACGATGCTGCTCAAGCGCCGCACCCCGCAGAACATCGTGTGGGGCGGCGCTGCGGGTTGCATGCAGGTGCTCATCGGCTGGGCTGCGGTCACCGGGTCGCTGGCCGCCGCCCCGTTCGTGCTGTTCCTCGTCATCTTCTTGTGGACCCCGCCGCACTACTGGCCGCTGTCGATGCGGTTCGAGGACGACTACGCCGCCGCCGGCGTGCCCATGCTGCCGGTCGTCGCCAGTGACATCGCCGTCGCGCGGCGGGTCGTCGCGTACTCGTGGGCCATGGTGGCGGCCTCGCTGCTGCTCGTGCCCGTGGCGCCGACCGGTCCGGTCTACGCCGTCTCGGCCGTCGCCCTCGGAGCCGTGTTCGTGCTCGAGGCCCACCGGCTCCTGGCCCGCGCGAACGCCGGGGTCTCGGGCGCCGCGCTCAACCCGATGCGGCTGTTCCACTACTCGATCACGTACGTGTCGCTGCTGTTCACAGTCGTCGCGATCGACCCGTTCCTGCGCTTCTAGCGCGGGCGGGCTCAGCCCGCGAACTCCCAGTGCCACGGCTCGGGCCGGCTGCCGTCGGCCCGCGCCCACGAGGGGTGGAACCACCCTGACAGCGGCGCGTGCTGCCGCATCCACCCGTGCTGTGCGCTGCCGAACCGCTGCACCCCGCCGCACAGGTCGAGTGCGACCCCCCACCCGTGGTTGCTGGTGCCCGGTCGGGCGGCGAGCTGCGGCTTGGTCTGCGCCAGCCGCACCTGGTCGGCCAGCGGCCGGTAGGAGTCGGTGACGCACAGCGGCGTGCCGAAGTCGGCGGCGAAGGCGTGCGACAGCGACACGAACGCGGCGGCCGCGTCGGCCCGCAGCAGCTGCCCCGGCGAGCTCCACAGCGGGCACAGCGCGGACGTCGGCAGCTGGCCGTTCGGGTACGCCGACAGGTCGCCGCCCTGGCACGCCCCTGCGGGCAGGGCGCCGGGCGCCCGCTGGGCGAAGCCGTGCCCGTCCTCGTCGCCCCACGTCGCGGCGACACCCAGCAGCGCGGCCTGCCGGTCGCGCTCGCGCTCGGCGACCTCCCGCAGGCGCTCGGCCTCGGCAGCCAGCCGCTGCTGCTCCTGACGGTGGCGCAGCGCCGCGCGGTCGGCGGCGAGCACGGCCTGCAGCAGGGCGAGGTGGTCCCGCTGGACCGCGAGGAGCTGCTGGCTGCGGACGCGCAGCGCCTCGGCCTGCGTCGCGGCGGCGGTGGCGCTGGCGCTCGCCGATTCGGCCCGGGCCTGGTCGAGGGCGGCGTCGCGCTGCACCTGCACGGCGCGCTCGGCGTCGTGCGAGCGGGCGGCCGACACGTTGCGCAGGGTGGCGAGGGCGCTGGCCGCGGTGGAGGGCGTCGCGTCCTGCAGCACGACCAGCGCGGCCGACAGCTCGCCGGCTCCGCCGGCGTGCACGTACGACCAGCGCGCCCACTGGCTCACCGCGGCGCGGGAGCTCCGTGCCGACTGCTGCGCGTCGCCGGCCACGAGGTGCTGGACGACCTCGACCGTCCTGGCCTGCGACAGCTGCCGCTGGGCGGCCTGGTAGGCCTCGAGCGCCTGCGAGGCGGCGTCGGACACGGCGTCCAGCTCGGCCTCGACACCGGCGACGGCTCGCTCGCTGTCGCCCACTGCGTCGGCGTCGCCAGTGGTGGTCGGGATGGCCGACGGCGTCGGCGCGGCGTAGAGCGCGGCTGCGGGCGCCGCGGCTGCGGGTGTTGGGGTCTGCAGGGCCGCGGCGGGCGCGAGCGGCAGGGCGAGGGTCGCCAGCAGCGCGAGGACGGCGGCGCGCGGCCGGCGGTGCCGACGTCCGGCAGCGACGTGCTGGCGTGGCCGCACCCGTCACCCCGTCCGTCGACCGGCGTCGCGCCGGCTGCGGGCGCCGTCGCCGGGCGCCACCCTGGGTCTCGACCTCGGGGCGCGTGGGCTTGAGCGGGTGGCTCAGCGCGTGAGGGTGAGTGGCGGTCGTTGCCGCAGGGTCATGACGGCCCGCGTGACGGCCACGACGAGCAGGCACGCCCCCAGCATGTGCAGCGCGACCGCGACGACCGGCAGGCCGGTGAGGTACTGCACGTACCCGATCAGACCCTGCAGCAGCCCGACGCCCAGCACGACCAGGCCGGCGCGGCGGGCGGCGGCGGGGGCATCGGTGAGGCGCAGCGCCACGAGCAGTGCCAGGAGCACGCCGAACCACACGAGCACGGCGTCGGCGTGCAGCCAGCTGATGGCGCGCGGGTCGAAGCCGAAGCGCGCGTTCGCGCCCTCGTCGCCCGAGTGCGGGCCGGAGCCGGTGACGACGGTGCCCAGCACCACGACCACGGCGGTCAGCGCCGCGAGCGCGAGCGCCATCCACCACAGCTCGGCCCGGACGACGAGCGCCGGCCGGCCGTCCGGCTGCCCCATCCGCACGAGCAGGGCGACCGAGCAGGCGACGATCACGGCCGAGACCAGGAAGTGCAGCGCCACGGTGGCCGGCGACAGGCCGGTGAGCACGGTGACGCCCCCGATGACCGCCTGCGCGACGACACCGAGCAGCGGGACCGCGCCGAACGCGACCAGCCGGCGCGGCCTGCGGCGGCGCACGACGTCGACGACCACGGCGACCAGCGACAGCAGGGCCGTGACGCCCACGACGCTGATCAGCGTGCGGTTGCCGAACTCGATGTACTTGTGGAAGCCCTGCGCCTGGTCGGCGACCGGGACGTACGACCCGTCCACGCACTCGGGCCAGGTCGGGCAGCCCAGGCCCGAGCCGGTGAGGCGGACCACGCCGCCGGTGACGACGATGCTCACCTGCGCGACGACGTTCGCGATCAGCGACCACCGCATCCAGGCGCGCAGCCCGTCAGTGGCAGCCGGGCGCACGTCCCGCGCGGGAGGGGTCAGCTGCGCCGAGGTCGCCACGGGTCCAGGGTAGGTCAGCCGCGTCCCGCCGGCCGGTGCCCATCGCGCCGTGTGACGCAGCCGACCCGCCGCCGCGACGTCCGCCCGCCGCCCCCTCCCGTGATCATGCAATCCTGGCCCGCGGCCTCGCGTGATCATGCGATCCCGGCCCACCCGACGGCGCCCCTCGTCCTGATCATGCACGTGTGGCCCAGCCCTGCCGTGATCATGCACGTCCGGCCCAACCCCTCGTGCTGATCCGGCGATCCCTGCCCGCCCCGTCGCCCTCGGTCCCGGGCCGTCGGCCCGGCGATGGCTGCAGGTGCCGTTGTGACAGCCGGGTGGTGATGCAGCCACGTCGTGCACACGCCGGTGTCCACGCTGCCAATCCGGGCACAGGCACCCCTGCGGCGGAACGGCGTGAACACGGACCCACGAGGCCTTCCCAGCCGGAAGCCGACAGCCGACGTCCAGCACGACACACGTCGGCCTAGGCTGCCGCCCGTGCGCATCCGCCCCGCCACCGAGCCGGACTGGCCCTCGATGTGGCCGCTCGTGGCGGAGGTGGCCGCCGCGGGGGAGACCTACGCCCTGCCCGACGACCTCACCTCGGAGGTCGCGCGTGACATGTGGCTGGAGCAGCCGCCCGGTCTCACGGTCGTCGCGGTCGAGGGCGACGTCGTCCTGGGGATGGCGAAGACGGGCCCCAACCGGCCCGGCCGCGGTGCGCACGTGTCGACGGCCAGCTTCATGGTGGCCGGGTGGGCGCGAGGCCGCGGCGTCGGGCGGGCCCTGTGTGAGCACGTCCTCGAGCATGCGCGGGACGCCGGCTACCGCAGCATGCAGTTCAACGCCGTCGTCGAGACCAACACCGTCGCCGTGCGGTTGTGGCGGTCGCTCGGCTTCGAGGTGCTGACCACGGTGCCCGAGGCGTTCGATCACCCGGTCCACGGGCTGGTCGGGCTGAACGTGATGTTCACGCGGCTCTGACCGAGGAGGACGGGCCGCGATCGCATGATCACGGCGGAGGCGGCGGGGCGGCGAGCGGGCCGGGATTGCATGATCACGGCGGAGGCTGCGGGACGGCGAGCGGGCCGGGATTGCATGATCACGGCGGGGTGGGCGCGCGGTCAGTCCCAGCGGTGAGTCCCAGCAGTCAGTCCCAGTGGAACCAGCGGGCGGCGGCGGCGCCGGCGACGGCGGCCCACACCAGCAGCACGGCGCAGGGGCCGAGCGCGAGGTGCCCGCCGACCAGGGCGCTGCGCATGGCCTCGCCGAGGGCGCCGGAGGGCAGGGCCTCGGCGACGTGCGAGAGCACGGGCGGCAGCCGGTCGGCCGGCACGACGACGCCGCCGCCGGCGAGCAGGAGCACCCACAGCAGGTTGGCGGCGGCCAGCGTGGCCTCGGCCCGCAGCGTCCCGGCGAGCAGCAGAGCCAGGGCCACGAACGCCGCCGTGCCGAGGACGACGGCCACGACCGCCGCGGGGACGCCGAACCACCGCGGGTGCCAGCCGAGGGCCAGGCCGAGGCCGCCGAGGACCACGACCTGCAGCACCTGCACGGCCAGCACGGCCACGACCTTGCCCGCCAGCAGCCCCGACCGGCCGAGCGGCGTGGTGCCGAGCATGCGCAGCACGCCGTAGCGGCGGTCGAACCCGGCGGCGATCGCCTGGCCGCTGAACGACGTCGACATGACCGCGAGCGTCAGCACTCCGGGCACCAGGACGTCGATGCGGCGTCCGGCACCGAGGTCGGGCGTCGACGTCCGCTCGAGGGCCACGAGCAGCAGCACGGGGAGCGCGATCGCGAGCAGCAGCTGCTCGGCGTTGCCGAGGATGAGCCGGGTCTCGAGCCGACCCTGGGCCAGCACGCGGCGCGCCAGCGACGCTGCGGCCGGGGGGGCGAGGGCGGGCGCCGTCACCGACGGCCACCGGTCAGGTCGAGGAAGACGTCCTCCAGGCTGCGGCGACCGACGGTCAGGCCCTGCGGCATGACCTGCTGCGACGCGCACCACGAGGTGATGGTCGCGAGCACGAGCGGGTCGATGAGCCCGGTGATGAGGTACTGCCCGCGGGCCGGCTCGCCCACCTGGACGTCCGGTGGCAGCGCCTCGCGCATCGAGCTGAGGTCGAGCCCGGCCGGGGCGGAGAAGCGGACGGCCTCGGCGCTGTCACCGACGTCCGTGAGCGCCGTGGGCGAGCCGTGGGCGACGACGGTGCCGGCCGAGACCAGCACCACGTCGTCGGCGAGGCGCTCGGCCTCCTCGATCAGGTGCGTGGTGAGGACGACGGCCGTGCCCGACGCGCGGATCTCACCCACGAGCTCCCACACGGCGATCCTGGCCTGCGGGTCGAGGCCGGCGCTCGGCTCGTCGAGGAACAGCACGCGGGGCCGGCCGACCACGGCGCAGGCGAGGGCCACGCGCTGGCGCTGCCCGCCGGACAGCCGGCGCACCGGCGTCCGGTCGAGGTCGGCGATGCCGAGACGCTCGGCGAGCACCAGCGGGTCGAGCGGCGCGGCGTGCATCCGGGCGACGTGGCGCACGAGCTCGAGCGGGCGGGCGCCGTTGGGCAGGCCGCCTCCCTGCAGCATCACGCCGACGGCCGCCCGGTGGTCGGGGCCGGCGGTGAGGGGATCGGCGCCCAGCACGCGGACGGTGCCCGAGTCGGGGGAGCGCAGGCCCTCGCAGCACTCGATCGTGGTGGTCTTGCCCGCGCCGTTGGTGCCGAGCACCGCGGTGACCTCGCCGGCAGCGGCGGTGAAGGACAGCCCGTCGACCACCCGGCGCCCGGCGTAGGACTTCACCAGCCCGTCGACGACCACGAGGTGGTCGCGCGGGCTGGGCATGGCCTCGAGTGTAGGTCGCCGCCCCCGAGCCGCCTGCACCGATCGCGCGCTGCCCCGGTTGAGTGCAGCGGCCAATTAGCGCACACTGGTGTTGTGCAATTCGCTCCCACCCCGGACGTCGCGGACGCGCGCGCCCAGGACTCCCGGACGCGTGACCGCGTGGCGCGGGCCGTCCTCGAGCACGGTCCCCTCACGGCCAGCGACCTCGCCTGCCGGCTGGGCCTGACCTCCGCGGCCGTGCGCCGCCACCTCGACGCCCTCGCGGCGGCTGGGCTGGCCGACGTCCGGCCGGCTGCGACGGCGCCCGAGAGCTCGCGTGGCCGGGGTCGACCGGCTCGTGCCTACGTGCTGACGACCGCCGGCCACCACGCCATCGCCACGGCCGACGCGTCCTCGGCGTCCGACGACCTCGCGGTCGAGGCGCTCGCGTTCGTGGCCGAGCAGCTCGGGCCGGAGGCGGTGCACGCGCTCGCCGAGCGCCGGGTCGCCGGGCTCGAGGAGCGCTACGCCGAGCTGGTCGCCGCGGCCGGTCCCGACGTCGCCGCCCGCACCAGGGCGCTCGCTGCCGCGCTGTCCGCCGACGGATACGCTGCGTCGACGCGCAGCGCGGGGGCTGCGGGCACGCAGCTGTGCCAGGGCCACTGCCCCGTCCAGCACGTCGCTGCGCGCTTCCCCCAGCTGTGCGAGGCCGAGACCCGGCTGTTCTCCCGCCTGCTCGGCGTCCACGTGCAGCGGCTGGCCACCCAGGCCGGCGGCGCCCACGTGTGCACCACCCACGTTCCCACCGGCGCGACCGGTACCACCCGCACCACCTCGTCCAGCACGACACGGACACCCGACGGAAGGACCCGCTCATGACCTCCACCCCGACCACCGGCACCCCGGCCAGCAACGTGCCGGAGGCGACCCAGCGCGAGATCGACGACCTGGGCCGCTACGCCTTCGGCTGGGCGGACTCCGACACCGCGGGGGCCGTCGCCAAGCGCGGTCTGTCCGAGGACGTCGTCGCCGACATCTCCGGCCGCAAGAACGAGCCCGAGTGGATGCTGCGCACCCGCCAGAAGGCGCTGAAGATGTTCTACAAGAAGCCCATGCCGAGCTGGGGCAGCGACCTCACGGGCATCGACTTCGACAACATCAAGTACTTCGTGAAGTCGACGGAGAAGCAGGCCACCACGTGGGACGAGCTTCCCGAGGACATCAAGAACACCTACGACAAGCTCGGCATCCCCGAGGCGGAGAAGCAGCGCCTCGTCGGCGGAGTCGCCGCGCAGTACGAGTCCGAGGTCGTCTACCACCAGATCCGCGAGGACCTGGAGGAGAAGGGCGTCATCTTCGTCGACACCGACACCGGGCTGCGCGAGCACGAGGACCTGTTCCGCGAGCACTTCGGCACCGTCATCCCCACCGGCGACAACAAGTTCGCCGCGCTCAACACCTCGGTGTGGAGCGGCGGGTCCTTCATCTACGTGCCCCCGGGCGTGCACATCGACATCCCGCTGCAGGCCTACTTCCGGATCAACACCGAGAACATGGGCCAGTTCGAGCGCACGCTGATCATCGCCGACGAGGGCTCCTACGTGCACTACGTCGAGGGCTGCACGGCGCCGATCTACAAGAGCGACTCGCTGCACAGCGCCGTCGTCGAGATCGTCGTGAAGAAGAACGCCCGCGTGCGCTACACGACCATCCAGAACTGGTCCAACAACGTCTACAACCTCGTCACCAAGCGGGCCACCGCCGCCGAGGGCGCCACCATGGAGTGGGTCGACGGCAACATCGGCTCCAAGGTGACCATGAAGTACCCGGCGATCTTCCTCATGGGCGAGCACGCCAAGGGCGAGACGCTGTCGATCGCCTTCGCCGGCGAGGGCCAGCACCAGGACGCCGGCGCCAAGATGGTGCACGCGGCGCCCCACACGTCGTCCTCGATCATCAGCAAGTCGGTCGCCCGCGGCGGCGGCCGGACGTCCTACCGCGGGCTGGTGCAGGTGCTCGAGGGCGCCCACCACTCGGCCTCGACGGTGCGCTGCGACGCCCTGCTCGTCGACACGATCAGCCGGTCCGACACCTACCCCTACGTCGACGTCCGCGAGGACGACGTGTCGATGGGCCACGAGGCCACGGTCTCCAAGGTGAGCGCCGACCAGCTGTTCTACCTGATGTCGCGCGGCATGGCCGAGGACGAGGCCATGGCCATGATCGTGCGCGGGTTCGTCGAGCCCATCGCGCGCGAGCTGCCGATGGAGTACGCCCTCGAGCTGAACCGCCTGATCGAGCTGCAGATGGAGGGCGCTGTCGGATGACCGACACCACCCAGACCGACGTCCCGCACGTGTCCGACGAGGTGACCACGCAGGAGCACGCGGTCGACCACGCCGCCGCGGCACCCTCGCCGGTCGTGATGAGCTCGTCCGAGGCGCCCGGGCCCGGCTACTCGGCGGTCGACGCCACCGGCGACCCGGCGGCGGAGCCCGATGAGCTCGTGCAGCACGGCCTCGTCGAGCACTCCCACGGCGCCGGCTCGCCGATCCCCGACCAGTCGCGCGCCGAGCGGCGCACGTCCTTCGACGTCGCCGACTTCGCCGTGCCCACCGGGCGCGAGGAGGAGTGGCGCTTCACCCCGCTCGACCTGGTGCGCCAGGTGCTCGAGGACGCTCCCACCGACGAGGGTGCCGCCCACGTCGTCGTCGACGCCCCCGGCGCGACGGTGGGGCTGCTCACCGCCGGGCAGGCGCCGCGCGGCACCGCTCTGGTGCCCGCCGACCGCGCCGCGGTCGTCGCGCACGCGGGCACTCCGGAGGCGCTGCACGTGCGGATCCCGCACGACGCCGAGCTCGCCGAGCCCGTCCGCGTGACGGTCACGGGCGCGGCGGGCCTGCGTGGCAACCAGCACGTCGTGATCGAAGCGGGCCGTCACAGCCGCGCGACCGTCGTGCTCGACCACGTCGGCTCCGGCCGCCACACCGGCAACGTCGAGATCGTCACCGGCGACGGCAGCGACCTCACGGTCGTCACGCTGCAGCGCTGGGACGACGACGCCGTGCACCTCGCCCAGCACGACGCCCTCGTGGGCCGTGACGCGCGCTTCAAGCACGTCGCGGTCTCGCTGGGCGGCAAGGTCGTGCGGCTGAACGCCAACGTGCGCTACGCCGGCCCCGGCGGCGACGCGACGCTGCTCGGCGTCTACTTCGCCGACGCCGGCCAGCACCTCGAGCACCGCTCGTTCGTCGACCACGAGCCGGCGCGCTGCACCAGCCTGGTCACCTACAAGGGCGCGCTGCAGGGCGACACCGCCCGCACGGTGTGGGTCGGCGACGTGCTGATCCGCGCGAGCGCCGAGGGCACCCAGACCTACGAGCTCAACCGCAACCTGGTGCTCACCGACGGCGGTCGCGCCGACTCGGTGCCCAACCTCGAGATCGAGACCGGCCAGATCGAGGGGGCCGGGCACGCGAGCGCCACCGGCCGCTTCGACGACGAGCAGCTGTTCTACCTGCAGGCACGCGGCATCCCCGAGATCGAGGCCCGCCGGCTCGTCGTCCGCGGCTTCTTCGCCGACGTGGTCGCGCAGATCGGCGTCCCTGACGTCCAGCAGCTGCTCATGGCGGCGATCGAGGACGAGCTCGCGGGCGCCATGGTCGAGGGGGCGCGGCTGTGAGCTTCCAGCCCACCGTCGCCCTGGCGAGCCTGCAGCCCGGCAGCGCGGTCAAGGTCGAGGTCGAGGGCAAGGCCGTCGCCGTCGCGCTCGACGAGGACGGCAGCGTGCACGCCGTCGACGACGTGTGCTCGCACGCCGAGGTCTCGCTGTCGGAGGGCGAGGTCGAGGACTGCACGATCGAGTGCTGGCTGCACGGCTCGCGCTTCGACCTGCGCACCGGCGCGCCGACCAGCCTGCCGGCCACCGCCCCCATCGCCGTCTACGCCGTCGATGTCCGTGACGGCACCGTCCACGTCGACGTCACGGCCGCCCCGTCACCGACCTCCGCACCGGGCGCGTCCCGCGTGCCCGCCACACCCAAGGAGAGCTGAGCCGCATGGCCACCCTCGAGATCCACGACCTGCACGTCACCGTCGACACCGAGCAGGGCACCAAGGCGATCCTGCGCGGCGTCGACCTCACCATCCGCTCAGGCGAGACCCACGCGATCATGGGGCCCAACGGCTCCGGCAAGTCGACGCTGGCCTACTCGATCGCCGGGCACCCCAAGTACACCGTCACCGGCGGCACCGTGACCCTCGACGGCGAGGACGTGCTCGCGATGACCGTCGACGAGCGCGCCCGCGCCGGCCTGTTCCTCGCGATGCAGTACCCCGTCGAGGTCCCTGGCGTGACGGTGTCGAACTTCCTGCGCACCGCGAAGACCGCCATCGACGGCGAGGCACCCAAGCTGCGCACGTGGGTCAAGGACGTCAAGTCCGCGATGGCCGATTTGCGCATGGACGGCTCGTTCGCCGAGCGCAACGTCAACGAGGGCTTCAGCGGTGGCGAGAAGAAGCGCCACGAGATCCTCCAGATGGAGCTGCTCAAGCCGCGCTTCGCGATCCTCGACGAGACCGACTCGGGCCTGGACGTCGACGCTCTCAAGATCGTCAGCGAGGGCGTGAACCGGGTGAGGTCCGGCGGCGAGGTGGGCGTGCTGCTCATCACCCACTACACCCGCATCCTGCGCTATGTGACCCCCGACTACGTGCACGTCTTCGTCGACGGCAAGGTCGCCGAGCAGGGCGGTCCCGAGCTCGCCGACCGGCTCGAGAACGAGGGCTACGACCGCTTCCTCGCCGCTGGCGCCACGCCCGGGGTCTCGGCCTGAGATGACGACCGTGCTGCCGGCGGGACCGGTGCGTCCGGGCACCGCCGGGCTGGACGACGTCCGGCTGGCGGCGCTGCGGGCCGACGTGCCGATCCTCGCGCGCACCGTTCGGGGCGGCCGCCGGCTGGTCTACCTCGACTCCGGCGCCACTTCGCACAAGCCCCGCCAGGTGCTGGACGCCGAGCGCAGCTTCTACGAGCAGCACAACGCGGCGGTGCACCGCGGCGCCCACCAGCTGGCCGAGGAGGCGACCGACGCCTTCGAGGCGGCGCGTGCGGCCGTCGCCGGCTTCGTCGGCGTCAGCGACCCCCGCGAGGTGGTGTTCACCAAGAACGCCACCGAGGGACTCAACCTGGTCGCCTACGCCTTCAGCAACGCCTCGGCCGCCGGCGGGGCGGGCCGGTTCGCGCTCGGCCCCGGCGACGAGGTCGTCGTGACCGAGATGGAGCACCACGCCAACCTGGTGCCGTGGCAGGAGCTGTGCCGCCGCACCGGCGCGACGCTGCGGTGGCTGCCCGTGGACGACGAGGGCCGGCTCGACCTCACCGACCTCGACACCGTCGTGGGGCCGCGCGCCCGAGTGCTGGCCTTCACCCACCAGTCCAACGTGCTCGGCACGGTCAACCCGGTCGACGTGCTGGTCGCCCGTGCCCACGAGGTCGGGGCGCTGGTCGTGCTCGACGCCTGCCAGTCGGTGCCGCACCTGCCGCTGTCGCTGCCCGACCTCGGTGTCGACCTCGCGGCCTTCTCCGGGCACAAGATGCTCGGGCCCTCGGGTGTCGGCGTGCTGTGGGGGCGCTACGAGCTGCTCGCGGCGATGCCGCCCTTCCTCACCGGTGGCTCGATGATCGAGACGGTGCGCATGGACGGCTCGACCTACGCGGCGCCGCCGCAGCGCTTCGAGGCCGGTGTGCCGATGGCCGCGCAGGCGGTCGGGCTGCACGCTGCCGTCGACTACCTGACCGCCCTGGGCATGGCCGACGTCGCCGCGCACGAGACCGCGCTGACCCAGGCGCTGCTCGACGGGCTCGCCGAGCTGGCGTGGGTGCGCGTTGTCGGGCCCACCACCACCGATCGGCGTGGCGCCGCGGTGGCCTTCACCGTCGCGGGCGACGACGGGCCGGTGCACGCCCACGACGTCGGCCAGGTGCTCGACGACCTCGGGATCGCCGTCCGGGTCGGTCACCACTGCGCAGCGCCGCTGCACCGCCGGTTCGGCGTCACCGCCACCACCCGCGCGTCGTTCGGGCCCTACAACGGCCTCGACGACGTGCAGACCCTGCTCGACGGCCTGCACCGCGTGCGCGAGGTGATGGGCTGATGGACCTGTACCAGGAGCTCATCCTCGAGCACAGCAAGCGGCCTCACGGCATCGGGCTGCGCGAGCCGTTCGGCGCCCAGGTGCACCACGTCAACCCGACGTGCGGCGACGAGGTCACGCTGCGGGTGCGCGTCGAGGGCAGCGGCGACGACGCCGTGCTCACCGACGTGTCGTACGACGCCCTCGGTTGCGCGATCAGCCGGGCGTCGGCGTCCGTGCTGCACGACACCGTCGCCGGGCGGCCGGTGCGCGAGGTGCTCGCCACCCACACCGCCATGCACGCCATGCTCACCAGCCGCGGCGCCGACGCCGGTGACGAGCAGGTGCTCGGTGACGGCGTCGCCCTCGCCGGCGTCTCGAGGTACCCGGCGCGCGTCAAGTGCGCGCTGCTGGGATGGATGGCCCTGACCGACGCGTTGGCGCAGTCAGCGCAGCGCACGCCCCACACCCAGGAGTCCTGATGACCGACACCACGACCAGCCCGATGCCGCCGACCGTGGCCGACGTCGAGGAGGCCCTGCACGACGTCGTCGACCCCGAGCTCGGCATCAACGTCGTCGACCTCGGCCTGATCTACGGCGTCACCGTCGACCAGCACGCCCACGCCGTCATCGACATGACCCTCACCAGCGCGGCCTGCCCGCTGACCGACGTCATCGAGGACCAGACCAGCGAGGCGCTCGCGGGCCTCACCAGCGGGTTCCGCATCAACTGGGTCTGGATGCCGCCGTGGGGCCCCGACAAGATCACCGACGACGGCCGCGACCAGCTGCGGGCGCTCGGCTTCAACCTCTGAGCACGCCCTGAGCGCCGCGGGCCAGCACCGCCTGCTCGAGATCGGCGGCCCGCGGCTCGTCCGCTGGGTCGAGGGCTTCGCGCTGCGGCACGGCGACACCACGGCGGACGTCGGCCCGGTGGCGGTCGCGCTGACCGCCGCGGACGGCGCCACCGCCGTGCTCGAAGTGCCGTGGCCGCCGTGGACCCCGCCGCCGACGTCCGACCCCTCGTTCGTGGCGGGCGTGCTGGCCCGGCACGCCGCCCGCTCGCGCACCGTCGGGCTGCTGCTCGTGCGCCGCGGCGGCTGGGCGGTCGGCACCGCCCGTGACGGCGAGCTGATCGTGCACAAGGCCGGCACCCGCTACGTGCAGGCCCGCACCGCCGCGGGCGGCTGGTCGCAGCAGCGCTACGCCCGCCGCCGCGGCAACCAGGCCGACGCCCTGGTCGACACGGTCACCGAGGCGGCCGCTGCCCGGCTGCAACCGGCCGACCTCGACGGCCTCGTCGTCGGTGGCGACCGGGCGCTGGTCGACGCGGTGCTCGCCGACACCGTCCTCGCGGGGGTCGCCGCGCTGCCGCGCTCGCCGCTGCTCGACGTCCCCGACCCGAGGAACGACGTGCTCGCTGCAACCGCCGAGCGGGCACGGGCCGTGCGGGTCCGGCTGACCCAGCCCTGACGCCCGGTCGCGCGCACGAGCCGCACGATCGGGGCAGCTGTCGGCGCCAGGTGCCCCTCCCTCGCGCAGTCGGTGAGCGGCGAGGCCGCGCCCCAGGGGGAGTGCGTGGCAGGCTGCCCACCGGGTGGCCGGACGACGACGAGGAGGCGGCCGTGGCCGTACGACGCAGCGCCGGGCTGCTGGTGTTCCGTCGGGCCGGGGACGGCGTCGAGGTGCTCATCGGCCACCCGGGCGGCCCGCTGTGGGCCCGCCGCGACGAGGGCGCCTGGTCGATCCCCAAGGGCGAGTACGAGCCGGGCGAGACCCCCGAGGACGCCGCGCGCCGCGAGTTCGCCGAAGAGCTCGGGCTGCCCGCGCCGCCGGGGGAGTGGCTGGACCTCGGCGAGTCGCGCCAGCCGTCGGGCAAGGTCGTGACGATCTGGGCCGTCGAGGGCGACCTCGACCCGGCGGCCGTCGTGCCCGGCACGTTCGAGATGGAGTGGCCCCGCGGCTCCGGGCGCAGCCAGGCCTTCCCGGAGATCGACCGCGTCGGGTGGTTCTCGCCCGACGCCGCGCAGACCAAGCTGCTCACCGGGCAGCGGGTGTTCATCGACCGGCTCCTCGCCGAGCTGAGCTGAGCCGGCTGACCCGAGCGTCAGTCGCGCAGCAGCGGTGGGTGCAGCAGCCGGGCGGCACCCCGGCGGAACAGCTGCGCCGGACGACCGCCGTCGCGGGTGGTGCGCTCGTCCAGCGGCGCGAGGAACCCCGCGGCGCCGGTCACCTTGCGGTGGAAGTTGCGCGGGTCGAGGGGTGTGCCCCACACCGCCTCGTAGACGCGCCGCAGCTCGGCCACGGTGAAGGTGGGTGGGCAGAACGCCGTGGCCAGCGGGGTGTACTCCAGCTTGGAGCGCGCGCGCTCGACACCGTCACGCAGCAGCATGCCGTGGTCGAAGGCCAGCCGGTCGCCGTCCACCTCGCGCAGGGGCACCCACCGGGCGTCCGAGGCGTCCGTGCCGGCGATCGGCCCCGGCAGGTCGGGGGCGAGCGCCAGGTAGACCACCGTGACGACGCGCTGGCGGGGGTCGCGCCCGGGCGCGCCGTACGTCGCGACCTGCTCCAGGTGCACCGACCCGGCGGGCAGCCCGGCCTCCTCGGCGAGCTCGCGTGCGGCGGCGTCGGGCAGGTCCTCGTCCGGGCGCACGAAGCCGCCCGGCAGCGCCCAGGACCGACGGTGCGGCGCCTCGCCTCGCCTCACCAGCAGCACGGCGAGCTCGTGGTCGCGCACGGTCAGGACGACGAGGTCGACCGTGACGGCGAAGGGCGGGTGCTCGCTCACCCGACCACCGTAGCGGCTTGTCGTCGGCTTGACGACAAGGCCGGTTGCCCCTTAGCGTCACCATGACGACAACGACGATCCTGGAGCTCACATGGCTGACATCACGCGGTACCCGTTCCTCCGGCACCTGCGCAGCACGC
The DNA here is from genome assembly GCA_964243295.1 of uncultured Actinomycetales bacterium. GTDB lineage: Bacteria > Actinomycetota > Actinomycetes > Actinomycetales > Angustibacteraceae > CAXTEJ01. The sequence continues at coordinate 47,756 of CAXTEJ010000025.1, forward strand.
CCACCGCCTACGTGATCCACCAGCGGGGCAGCACCACCGTGCACGCCGGCCCGGGCGCCGCCTTCTGGTTCCGGCCGCTTTCGGCGGTGCTGTCGGAGGTGCCGGTCGACGACCGCGAGCTGCCGCTGCTGATGCACGCGCGCACCGCGGACTTCCAGGACGTCACCGTGCAGGCGACGGTCACCTTCCGGGTCGAGCAGCCCGAGGTCGCCGCCGCCCGCATCGACTTCTCGCTCGACCCGCTGACCGGGCGCTGGCAGGGCAACCCGCTGGCGCAGGTGACCGGTCTGCTCACCGAGACCGCCCAGCAGTACGTGCTCGACGTGCTGGCCGGTCTGCCGCTGCGGCAGGTGCTGGTCACGGGGATCGCGCTCACCCGCGAGCGGATCGTCGCCGGCCTGACGGCCGACTCGCGGCTGGCCAGCACCGGCCTCGCTCTCGTTGACGCGCGGGTGGTCGCCGTCCGGCCGCAGCCCGATGTCGAGAAGGCGCTGGCGACCCCGATGCTCGAGCAGCTGCGGCAGGAGGCCGACCGGGCGACGTCCGAGCGGCGCGCCAACGCCGTCGAGCGCGAGCGGGCCATCAGCGAGAACGAGCTGCAGAACCAGATCGAGCTGGCGCGCCGCGAGGAGCAGCTGGTCGCCCAGCGCGGCGCCAACGACCGGCGTGCGGCGCAGGAGGCGGCTGCCGCGGGCGAGGTGCGGACGGCGGCCGAGGCCGAGCGCGAGGAGCGGCTGGCGGCCGCCAGGGCCACGGCGACCCGGCTGTCCGGCGAGGCCGAGGCCGGTGCCCAGCGGGCGCTGCTCGGGGCCGTCGCGGGCACCTCGCCCGAGGTCCTGCTGGCCCTGGCCGCTCGTGAGCTGGCGGGTCAGCTGCCCGACATCGGCACGCTGGTGCTGACCCCCGACCTGCTCGGCGCGGCGCTGGCACGGTTCGCCGGTCCGGCCGCCGTGACGGGCGCGGGCGCGGCGGCGGGGGCGGAGGCGGACCGATGAGCCTCGCGCCTCGCGCGGTGCTGGTGCACCGCCGCACCGAGCTCGCCGAGGCCCTCGCCCGCCACGGCACCCGTGGTCAGGCAGCCTTCTTCCTGCGCAGCCGCGGGCGCGACGTCACCGACCTCGAGGCCGCCGACGCCCGGCAGACGGCGGCTCTCGCGGCGGTCGCGGCGTCCGTCCCGCTGGAGTGGCGCAGCGGCAGCGTCGAGCGCGAGGACCTGTCGCGCTTCCTGTTCGCACCCGAGGACGTCGTGGTCGTGGTCGGCCAGGACGGTCTGGTCGCCAACGTCGCGAAGTACCTCGACGGCCAGGTGGTCGTGGGCATCGACATCGACCCCGGTCGCAACGCCGGCGTGCTCGTGCCCCACCCGACCGGCGCCGCGGAGGTGCTGCTGCGACGGGCGGTGGCGCCCGGCGCCACGGCCGGGTGCGAGCAGCGCACGATGGTGCGGGCCGTGACCGACGACGGCCAGGAGCTGCACGCGCTCAACGAGGTCTACCTCGGGCACAGCAGCCACCAGACCAGCCGCTACGAGGTGCGGACGCCGGACGGCCGGCGCGAGGTGCAGGCGTCGAGCGGGGTCGTGGTCGGCACGGGGACGGGAGCCAGCGGCTGGCTCGCGTCGCTCTCGCTCGAGCGCGGCGCCCCGGTCGAGCTGCCCGGCGCGACGCAGGGCCGACTGGCGTGGTTCGTGCGCGAGGCGTGGCCGTCACGGGCGACCGGAGCGGCTCTGACGAGCGGGCTCCTGGACGACGGGGCGCTGGAGGTCGACGTCCTCAGCGACGAGCTCGTCGTCTTCGGCGACGGGCTCGAGGACGACCGCCTGCTCGTCGCGCGCGGTCAGCGGGTGCGCATCGAGGTCGGTCCGCGGCGGCTGCACCTGCTGCGCTGACGTCGCTGTCGCACCACCGGCGAGAGGCGTCACGTGACCTGGCCACAGCCGCGGGGAGGCAGATCAGCCTGCTGTGGCGACGTAGAAGGGCGCCGCGTTGGCGTTCATCCAGTCCGTGAACTGGTTGCGGTCGGCGGAGAAGACGACGTCGATGCGGCTGGCCGAGACGGTGGCGACGTCCCGCACGGCGTCGAGTGCGAGCTGCCTGGTCTGCGGGTGGTCGGGGTCCAGGTCCAGCCCGATGACCAGGCCGGGGGAGTCCTCGCCGACCTGGGCCCAGCACCGCCGTGCTTCCCTGACCGCGGCGACAGCGGTCAGGGCGGCGGCCAGGCGCTCGAGGGCGTCGACGGGTTCGTCCGCCGGCTCACCGATGCGGATCCTGGTGCCAGCGGGCAGGGTCGTGCGGCCCTGGTCGGCCTGCCGCAGCGTCGCGGCGTGGATCGGCAGCCCGACGTCGCCGCCGACGTTGACCGCGAAGCCGACGTGGGCGGGGAGCATGTCGAGCAGCTCGCGCACCGGGGGGCGCACACGTGGGGCGTCGGGGGCGCCTGCGTGCAGCTGCTCCTCGCTGGTGAAGACCGGCAGCAGCGCCTGCTGGTCCATCGTCACGGTGGGCATGGTCTGCGTGCCGTCGGGCTGCTGCGCCAGCGGCACCCAGACCACGTCGTCCAGCAGCCGAGCCACGAACACCTCGACCGGTGTCCGCTGGTCGAAGGCGTCCTGCAACGACACCTCGAGCTCGTTGGCGGGAAAGGTCATGACGTCCTCTCGGCGCTGGCGAGTGCGTCAGCGATGCGCTGGGCCAGCCAGGGTGGTAGGTCGGGGGAGGGAGCGACGAAGAGCGGAGGGACGGGGTGGTGCGCGGCGACCACCTCTCGAGCGGCGCCGAGGTCAGCCGGCAGAGCTCGGCTCGTGACGTAGAGCAGCTGCCCGTGCTGGTCGTCCGAGCAGGAGACGAGCTCGCCGGGCCCGAGCTGCTCGTGGAGCGCGGCGTGCAGGGCAGGCCGGCGGGTCGAGGCACCACGCACGCGACCGGCTCGGCTCACCACGAGGTGGGGGACGGGCTCGGTCGCGCTCGACCCCGGGTCCTGCAGGTCCGCGGCGGTGAAGGTCACGTAGGGGGGCCGGAGCGGGTCGACGACGGCCAGCGTCCCCGCCGGGCACCGCTGGAGCACCTCGCCCAGCGTCAGCTCCGCGACCGCGCTGCCCGCGGGGGGGTCGGCTTCGGGCGTGAAGGCCTGCACCACCAGACCCTGCCCACGGTCGCCGCGCTCGAGCACGGGCTCGCCGCCGCGCACGGGGACCCGCACCGGTTGGTCGCGCCACGCGAGCCCGTGCCACAGGCAGCGGCTCGTGAGCAGGGGGTGAGCCCTCGTCAGCCCGAGCATCAACGAGCGACCGGGCGGTGGTCGACCAGCCCGTAGGGGTCGACGACGTCGATCCCCGCCTGCTCGGCCGCCCTGACGTCGGCGTTCCACCGGCTCAGCAGGGCGGGGTCCGGCACGACCTGATGACCGCCGCCGAGCACGGAGCCGGGGATGCTGACCCCGTCGGCGGCGCTGCTCACCCCGCTGCTGTGCTGCGGCGCGGTCGGCCCCTCGAAGAGGGTCGTGCCCCGCGGGAAGGTGGCCTCCACGTAGTGGGTCGCCTGCGGCAGCGTCCGGTGGACGGCCCCGAGATCCGCCCGGTTGGTGATGAGCCACTCCGGCTTGAGGGCGAGGTCCAGCTGCGTGTGCAGCGGGCCGCGTGGTGTCACGCGCGACCAGAAGTCGCCTCGGGCGTTGCTGAACTCGTTGACGGATCGGTACGTCGTCGTCGGTCGGCGGAGGACGACCTCGTCGTAGGAGGCGCTGCGAAAGGTGTCCGCAGGATGGCCGACACCGAGCGGCCCCGGTTCGTGCGCGGGTGTCCAGCGTCTGACGACCATGTCGCCCTGGGGAGTGAGCCGGCCGCCGTGGAGGCGGTGCAGCAGGACCCGGCCCTCCATCTTGAGCGTGGCGAGGGGTGTCGCGGCGCCCTCGCGCAGGAACGTCAGGGACGTGCGCACCTCGGACAGCCCGAGGCGGACCTGTCCGGCCATCGACGTGAGTGCGGTGCGGGCGTTGCCGAGCAGCGCCCGGCCGGCGCCCGCGACCTCGACGACCGCGTTCTTCCCGGCCCCGAGGACGTGGACGGCAGCGGCGAGGGTGCCTGCCTCCTTGAAGACGCCGCTGAGCGCCTTGAACGTCGTCAGGCCCTTCGTGCCCGGGATGAGCCCGAGGGCGGCGAACGCGACGTCCCACATGGAGGCCTTGCCCTGCAGCGCCTTCGCGATCGTGTCGGCCAAGATCAGCACCGCCGCCGCGAACACGATCCAGGCGATCGGCCCACCGATGATCAGCGCCACGATCCCCAGCACGGCGACCACCACCT
>CAXTEJ010000026.1:0-51089 GCA_964243295.1 uncultured Actinomycetales bacterium
CCGATGGGCGCGGTCGCCCCCAGGCGCAGCTCGAGCCGGTCGAGGCGCGCGCCGTAGCCGTTCTCGCCGTCGGCCCCCGGCAGCAGCACGCGAGCGCACAGCAGCTCGAGCTGGAGCCGCGGCGAGGTGGCGCCGGTCAGCTCGGTGAGGCCGGTGTTGACGATGTCGGCTGCGCGGCTGAGCGCGGCCGCGCCGAAGTGGGCGGACTGCTGGCGCATGCGCTCGAGCTGGTCCTCGGGCAGTCCGCGCAGGATCGCGTGGGCGCCGTCGGGGACGGCGGCGACCACGACGAGGTCGCGCAGCCGCTCGAGCAGATCCTCGACGAAGCGGCGGGGCTCGTGGCCGGTCTCGATGACGCGGTCGACCACGCGGTAGACGGTCGCGGCGTCGCCCACGGCGAACGCCTCGACGACGTCGTCGAGCAGCGTCGCGTCGGTGTAGCCGAGCAGCGCCACCGCACCCTCGTAGGAGATGCCCTCCTCACCCGAGCCGGCGATCAGCTGGTCGAGCACCGACAGCGAGTCGCGCACGGAGCCGGCGCCCGCGCGCACCACCAGCGGCAGCACGCCCTTGTCGACCCGCACGTGCTCGGCCTCGGTCATGGTGGCGAGGTAGTCCTGCAGCACCGCAGGCGGCACCAGCCGGAACGGGTAGTGGTGGGTGCGCGAGCGGATGGTCGCGATGACCTTCTCGGGCTCGGTCGTCGCGAAGATGAACATGACGTGCGGCGGCGGCTCCTCCACGACCTTCAGCAGCGCGTTGAAGCCCTGCGTCGTGACCATGTGGGCCTCATCGATGATGTAGATCTTGAACCGGCTGGCGGCCGGCGCGAAGGACGCCCGCTCACGCAGGTCGCGGGCGTCGTCCACACCGCCGTGGCTCGCGGCGTCGATCTCGATGACGTCGACCGTGCCCGAGCCGCTGCGCGCGAGCGCCACGCAGGAGTCGCACACCCCGCACGGCGTGGGCGTGGGGCCCTGCTCGCAGTTGAGGCAGCGGGCCAGGATGCGAGCGCTGGTGGTCTTGCCGCAGCCGCGCGGCCCGCTGAACAGGTAGGCGTGGTTGACGCGGTCGGTGCGCAGCGCCTGCATCAGCGGCTCGGTGACGTGCTGCTGCCCGATGACGTCGGCGAACGTCTCGGGGCGGTAGCGGCGGTACAGCGCGGTGGACACGACGACGACCCTAACCCCGGCCACCGACAGCGCCGGGTGATCGCCCGACCGGTGAGAGAGTGACCGCCACCCGACCCCCGGAGGACCTGTGCCAGCCGCTCCGCCGCCAGCCGCGCCGTCGCGCTCGCTCGGACCCGTCGTCGTGATGGGGGTCTCTGGCTCGGGCAAGAGCACGGTCGGCGAGGCGCTCGCCACCCGGCTCGGCGTCCCGTACGCCGACGCCGACGCCTTCCACAGCCCGGCGAACGTCACCAAGATGAGCAGCGGCCACGCGCTCGACGACGTCGACCGCGTCCCGTGGCTCGAGGCCATCGCCGCGTGGCTGCACGCGAACCGGTCCGGGGCCGTCGTCAGCTGCTCGGCGCTGCGGCGCCGCTACCGCGACATCCTGCGCTCGCGAGCGGGCGAGGTCGCGTTCCTGCACCTGGACGGCGACCCCGGCGTCATCGGCGACCGCGTGACCCACCGCGCGGGCCACTTCATGCCGCCCGCGCTGCTCGGCTCGCAGCTGGACACCCTCGAGCGGCTGCAGCCGGACGAGCGCGGCGTCAGCGTCGACCTCGCGCTGCCCGTCGACCAGCAGGTCGACGCCGCGGTCGAGCGGCTGGCCGCGCTGCGGTGAGGCCCGGGCAAGGCGACCGGTACCGCCCGGTTCTCGACCCGTGACCGGGACGAGGCGACCCCTCGCACACCCGCCAGAGCCCGCCTGCCCTTGCTGCCTTCCGGCCCTGGGGGGGTTCAGCGAGATGACGCCGCACGAGGGGTCGGCTCCAACCTTACCGGCAGGCGACCAGCGCCGGCACCGCTGCCCAGGCGGGCTCCGACGTCCGTCACAGGTGCCCGACTCCGGTATCCTCGTCGGCGGAGGATTCGCATAGTGGCCTAGTGCGCACGATTGGAAATCGTGTTGGGTTAATCACCCTCGCGGGTTCAAATCCCGCATCCTCCGCCGTGATCGCCGTCGGCCCCACCGGGCTGGCGGCGACTTAGCGCCGACGCCCCACCCAGCCGGCACGGTCGCTCCGGCACGGACGGCGCGCGCGGATGTTCCTCGCCATCACCGGTGTGCGCGACCGGACCGCCGCCGCGCCGTTTGCCCCGCTTTCCCCTTGGGGTATCTTCCACGAGGTTGCGGTGTCGAGCAGCCGCATGGAGGGCGCCAGAACGGCGCGCGAGGCTGACGGGGGAGCGCCATGGGGGGCATGGGGGGCACAGGGCGCGACGACCACGGGCAGCCGGACGAGCAGCCTCACGCTCGGCAGCACCCGCTGTGGCCGCTGCCGCCGGTGGGCCGCACGTTCGTCGCCGGGTTCGAGAGCACGTACCACCCGAGCGTCGGCGTCGACTCGCTCGACACCACCGGCCACACCGAGCTGTGGGAGGACGACCTCGAGCAGCTGCACCGCGCCGGGGTGCGGCACCTGCGCTACCCGCTGCGGTGGCAGGTGATCCAGCCCACCGCCGACACCTTCGACTGGGTGCAGACCGACCGCGTGCTCGGCCGGCTGCGCGAGCTCGACATGGTGCCGGTCGTCGACCTGGTGCACCACGTCTCCTACCCCGACTGGCTGCGAGACGGCTTCCGCGGCGACGACTTCGGCCCGGCGTTCGTGCGCTACGCGACCGCGGTGGCCGAACGCTACCCGTGGCTGGGGGCCTACACGCTGTTCAACGAGCCTTTCGCGACGCTGTTCCTGGCCGGGCACGAGGCGCTGTGGCCGCCGTACGACCGCGGGCTGCCTGGGCTGCGGCGGCTGCTGCTGTCGGTGCTGCCCGCGCTGAGCGAGGCTGCGGCGGTCTGGCGCGAGCGGCTGCCGCACGCTCACCACGTCTGGGTCGACACCGCCGAGCACCACGTCGGCGAGGGGCCCGGTGAGGCCCACGCCACGCTCGCCAACGACCGCCGTCACGTGGTCCTCGACCTGCTGACCGGCCACGACATCGACCCCTCACGTCCGTTCCTGTCCCAGCTGGTCGCCGATGAGGGCGCCCCGCTGCTCGACCTCACCCCGCTGCAGGTCGACGTGCTCGGGCTCGACTACTACTGCCACTCGGAGTGGTTCTACGACCGGTCGGGCAGCCACGCGCCGTCGCCGCACCCGGTCGGGATGGCCACGGTGGTCGAGGCCTACCACCGCCGCTACGGGCTGCCGATGATGCTCACCGAGACCAACATCCGCGGGCTGCCGAGCGACCAGACGTCGTGGCTGCGGCACACCCTCGAGCAGTACGAGATGGCGCTGGACGCCGGTGTGCCCCTGCACGGCTACTGCTGGTTCCCGCAGGTCGACTCCGCCGACTGGGACTCCCTGCTCGCCCGCTGCGCCGGGCGCGCCGACCCCGTCGGGGTGCTCGTGCTCGAGCCCGACGGCAGCCGTCGTCGCACCTCGTTCACCGACGCCTGGGAGCGGGCCGCGGCGGGGACGCCGGTCAGCCAGCTGCCCGCCGTCCGCTTCCAGCCGCCCTGCGACGCCCAGCTCACCGGACTGCTCCCCGCGATGGCCCACTGGCCCTGGCGCGACCCCGCGCCGCACGAGCGGGTGGCCAGCGTCCGCATCGACCTCGACGAGCCCCCACCCCCGGCCCGTCGATCCGCTTCCCCCGACCACGACCTCTCGGAGGCACCCATGGCGACCACGTCCGCACCCGACCTCGTCGTCCTGTCGCACCTGCGCTGGACGTGGGTCTGGCAGCGACCGCAGCACGTCGTCTCGCGGCTCGCCGCCCAGCGCCGGGCCGCCGGCGCCCGCACCTTCTTCGTCGAGGAGCCCTCGCCGTGCGACGTCGAGGAGCCGCGGCTTCGCCACGAGGAGCGCGACGGCATCACGCGCGTGTGGCTCGACATCCCCCGCAAGGTCGGCGAGCGCATCCCGAGCTACGACGACCCGCGGGCGGTCGCGATGCCCGAGCTCTTGGTGCGCTACCTCGCCGACGAGGGTGCGAGCCCCTCCCCCGACGTCTGGCTCTACACGCCCATGGCCCTCGACATCGCGCTCGCGATCGAGCCCGGCCGCCTGGTCTACGACGTGATGGACGACCTCGCGTCCTTCAAGGACGCACCCGAGGGCCTGGTGCTGCGCCAGCGCCGGCTGCTGGCCCTGGCCGACGTGGTGCTCACCGGCGGCCCGTCGCTGCACCGCTCGATCCGGCGCCAGGGCGCGGCGCACGCCCACCTGTTCCGCAGCGGCGTCGAGACCAGCCACTACGCGCGCAGCCGCGACCTGCGCACCCCGCACGAGCGGCCGGTCGCCGGCTACGTCGGTGTCATCGACGAGCGGCTCGACCTCGACCTGCTCGCCGACCTCGCGGCGCGGCTGCCCGACTGGACCATCCGCGTCGTCGGGCCCATCGCCAAGATCGACCCCGCCGACCTGCCGGGCGCTCCCAACTTCGAGTACCCGGGCCAGGTCGGCTACGACGTCCTGCCGGAGGTGATGGCGGGCTTCGACGTCGCGCTGATGCCGTTCGCCATCAACGAGGCCACCCGCAGCATCAGCCCCACCAAGACCCTGGAGTACCTCGCGGCCGGGCTGCCCGTCGTCTCGACGCGGGTGCCCGACGTCGTCGCCGACTACGACCACGTGGTGGCTCTCGCGGACGACGGCGAGCAGTTCGCGGCCGCCTGCCAGCGGGTGCTGGACGACGACCCCGACCAGCGCGACACGCACGTGCGGCCGCTGCGGCAGCGTCAGGAGTGGGACCACATCGCCACCGAGATGGCCCGCGTCCTCGAGGGCGTGGCCAGCAGCAGCGAGCAGGAGGAGACGGCATGAGCGGCTGGCGCGACCGCACCCGGCCCACCCCGCTCGCGCGGGACCTCGAGCAGGCCCACACCTACGCGGTCGGCGCGGCGAGCGCCGGCCTGCAGGACGCCGCGCTCGGCCCGATCCGGCTCAGCGGCAGCGCCGTCCCGGTGCTCGCCGAGGCGGCCGTGACGTCGGCGACCGCGTTCGTGCGGGCGCCGCTGCTGGGCCGGCTGTCGCAGGTGCGCCTGCTGCACCCCGCCGCCGGCGTCGACGGCTCGTGCCCCACGTGCGGCTGCGCGGCGCCCTGCGCCACGGCCGAGGCGGTCGCGGCATGAGCGCGGTGACCGATCGCCGTCTGGTCGACCTGGTGCGGCGCATGGAGGCCGCCGACCTCGTCGTCGTCGGGTCGGGGCTGTTCGGCCTCACGGTGGCCGAGCACGTCGCCGACCGGCTCGGTCAGCGCGTCCTCGTGCTCGACCGGCGCGACCACATCGGCGGGAACGCCTACTCCGAGAACGAGTCTCAGACCGGCATCGAGGTGCACCGCTACGGCGCCCACCTGTTCCACACTTCCAACACCCGGGTGTGGGAGCACGTCAACCGGTTCACGAAGTTCACCTCCTACCAGCACCGCGTGTTCACGGTCAGCGGCGGCCAGACGTTCCCGATGCCCATCAACCTCGCCACCATCAGCCAGTACGTCGGCCGGCACCTGAGCCCCGACCAGGCGCGGGCGCTGGTGCGCGAGCAGGCCGCGGAGGTCGACCCGAGCCGCATCGAGAACCTCGAGGACAAGGCGATCTCGCTGATCGGCCGCCCGCTCTACGAGGCGTTCGTGCGCGGCTACACCGCCAAGCAGTGGGAGACCGACCCGCGCGAGCTGCCCGCCGAGATCATCAGCCGCCTGCCGGTGCGCTACTCGTTCGACAACCGGTACTTCGCCGACACCTACGAGGGCCTGCCGGTCGACGGCTACACCGCCTTCCTCGAGCGGATGCTCGACCACCCGCTGATCGACGTGGCGCTCGAGGTCGACTTCCTCGACGTCCGACCGCTGGTGCCCGCCGGCACGCCCGTCGTCTACACCGGCCCGCTCGACCGGTACTTCGGCTACCGCGAGGGCCGGCTCGGCTGGCGAACGCTCGACTTCGAGCAGGAGGTGCTGGACGTCGGCGACTTCCAGGGCACCCCGGTCATGAACTACGCCGACGAGGACGTGCCGTTCACGCGCATCCACGAGTTCAAGCACTTCCACCCCGAGCGCGACAGCTACCCGGCTGACCGCACGGTCATCATGCGCGAGTACTCCCGGCGCGCCGAGCAGGGCGACGAGCCGTACTACCCGATCAGCACCCCGCAGGACCGCGCGACGCTGCTGCGCTACCGCGAGCTCGCCGCGCTCGAACCCGACGTCTGGTTCGGCGGGCGGCTCGGCACCTACCAGTATCTCGACATGCACATGGCCATCGCTTCGGCGATGTCGTTGTGCGACAACGTGCTCGACGCGCGCCTGACCTCGGCGGCGGCCGCCCGCGCATCCTCGTGAACCGGTGGCCCGCGCGGGGAGTGCCGCACCGCACGGCGCCCGGGTGTGGCGGCCCGGGGCTCCTGGGGGCAGCGTGATCTTCCGGGCCGTCGGCGACTCGCGGCCCTATCCCGACCACGGGCGCACCACGCCCAGCCAGTGGTCGCAGGTGCCGCCGCGGCAGGTGCGGCTCGACGAGCTGGTCACCACCAAGCGCGTGCTCGACCTCGACGCCCTGCTGTCGGAGGACTCGACGTTCTACGGCGACCTGTTCGCGCACGTGGTCGAGTGGGACGGCGTGCTCTACCTCGAGGACGGCCTGCACCGGGCACTGCGGGCGGCGCTGCAGCAGCGCGCCGTGCTGCACGCCCGCGTGCTCGTGCTGGGACCCGACGCGTCGAGGTCCTGACCGGCCCGGACGGTCTCGGCATCCGGCCGGCGTCCGCTCTGCTTCACGCTACTCACGCTGCTTTCCGCGACCGCGGGCACCCTCGCGCTGACAGCATGAGCACGAGGCTTAGCCGCGCCGGGCGTCGCCCGCCGCGTCCCCCACCGCGGCCGGCACCTGCGCGGACGCGGCGGGCAGGTCGTCGATCGGCTGCACCAGCAGCGCGGCGACGTCGTCGGTGAGCCGCCCGCCGACGTGCTCGCGCACCTCAGTCATCAGCCGCTCGAGGGCGCCGTCGAGCGAGGAGGCAGCCGCGCGGCCGCTGCTGGTCAACCCGGTGGCCGCTGCGACGAGGTCGAAGAAGGCGCCGTCGCGGTCGCGCGCCTCGACCAGGCCGTCGGTGTAGAGCAGCAGCCGGTCACCACCCTCGAGCACCGTGCGGTCGACGACGGGCTCGACGCCCAGGCCGAACGGCGGGCACACGCTCGTGCCGACCTCCTCCGGGGCGTGGCCGGGCCGCAGCCGCAGCGGCGCCGGGTGGCCGCACAGCACGAGGTCGAGCCGGCCGTCGGCGTGCACCTCGCACAGCACCGCCGTGACGAAGTCCTCGGCGGCGAGCGCGGGCGTCACCGCCGCGTCGATGGCGCGGGCCACCTCGTCGAGCCCCAGGTGGGACTGCGGGGCGGTGTGGCGGAACGCCGAGAGCACGGCGGACGACGCGTGCAGCGCCTCCAGCCCCTTGCCCCGCGCGTCGCCGATGACCAGCCGCACCCCCGTGCCGACCGCGACGACGTCGAACAGGTCACCGCCCACCTGGGCGTGCGTGGACGCCGAGGCGTAGCGGGAGGCCAGCACGAGCCGGCCGACCTGCGTCGGCACGGGGTGCAGGATGACGGCCTGCGACACCGTGGCGACCTCGGTCACCTGCCGGATGCGCAGCTCGCGCCGCACCCGCACCGACGCGCTGACCACCGCGAACAGGGCGAGCGCCGCGCTGCCGGCGATGCGCACGACCCCTGGCACCTCGCCGAGGTCGCCGCCGCGCTCGGTGAGCCACACGACTGCCGCGACCGACACCAGCGCGCTGACCGACGTGCCCCGCCAGCTCAGCACGAGCGACGCGACGAGCGGCCCGAGCGCCAGCCACGGCACGACGACCAGGCGACCGCCGAGGTTCAGCTGCAGCACCACCAGCAGGAGCACCCACGCGACCGCACCCAGCAGCACGAGCTGCTGGGTGCGGTCGGTGGCCACCGGCGGCAGGGCCGGCCGCTCCGGACGCCGACGCTGCGGGCCCGGGCCTGCTGCGACGTGCGTCACGAGGCGAGCTGCGAAGCAGCCGTCGGGTGCATGGCCGTCACCCTAGCCCGCCACCGTCGCGCGTCACCGTGGCTGCAACCGTTCGGGGAGTGGGGCAGCCGCCGGGCCGGCAGCTGTGCTCGTCGTCCCGGCGCAGCGGCGACGCTGCTCGTAGGATCACCGCGTGCTGCGACCTACGACCGGAGACCGCGCGCGTCACCGACGCCCCGCAGGCGGGGGGAACGAGGCGTGAGCACGGCCGGGGGGCGTGCCGACCCGGTCGATGCCACGGGAGACCTCGGCGCCGTGCCGGGCTGGCGGCGCCGCCGTCGGCTGCGGCAGCAGCTGACGCTCGCGGTCGTGCTGCTGCTCGTGCTCGGCGCGGGCCTGGTGGCCGCCGGCCTCGCCACCGGCTACCTGTCCGCCGGCGAGGACGACCCGACACCGGCGTGCGCCCCGGCTCCCCGGCGTCCAGCCGCGCTCACACCGCAGCAGGTGAGGGTCGACGTCTACAACGGCAGCGGGCGACGCGGCCTGGCGGGGGCGACGGCCGAGGCCCTGCGGCGGCAGAGGTTCGGCATCGGCAAGGTCGCCAACGCCCCCGGTGGCGCGCGCGTCACGTCGGCGGCCGTCGTCCGCTACGGCCCGAGGGGCAAGCCGCGCGCGACGCTGCTCGCGACGTACGTGCCGGGGGCCCGGCTCATCCAGGACAGCCGCACGACCACCGTGGTCGACCTCGTGGTCGGGCGCGCGTTCACCGCCGTGCGCGGCAAGCCCGTCGTCGCGCGGCCCGAGCCAGCGGCGACGCCGACCGCGACGGCGCGCACACCCAGCCCCACCTGCACACCCTCGACCGTCACGCCGTCCCCCACCGGCGCGCAGCGCAGCCGGCCGACGACCACGCCACGCTGAGCGCCGCCCGTCAGGTGCAGGCACGCGCCAGGGCCTGGTCGACGAGCGTCGACAGGTCGACCCGGGTGCTCACCTGGTCAGGGCTGGTCGAGGTGTCGAGCGGCCGCCCGTCGGCGGAGGTCACGCGCAGCGCCGGGTTGGCGAAGGTGTCGAGCGAGGCCAGCACCTCGAGGTCACGCTCGCACCGCGTCGCCGTCACCTCGATCGCGACGCGTCGCTGCCCGCCGGCGGGGACGACGAGCGGCAGCCGCGGTGTCGACGTGACGCGCAGCAGCCCGGCGACGCCGTTGGGGCCGTAGCTCACGCGCACCGGCAGGTCGAGCCGCACGGCGACGCGCCGCCCGTTCGTCACGAGCATCATCGGCTCGTCGGTCGACCCGACGACGTCAGCCGAGACCCATGGGGTGCCTGCGGTCACGTTGCCGCACAGCGTCTCGACGGGGTCGCCGTACGCCGAACGCATGGGCACCTCGTGCGTGCGGCCGTCGGCGGTGCGCACCGGCGCCGTCAGCGAGGGCAGCGGCAGCTGCCCGCACCGCACCGACAGCTCGACCGCGAGCGCCGTCGAGCCGCCCGGCTCGATGACCGGGTCGGCGCCGGTGATGACGACCGGCTGCTCGCGCGACGCCACGACGTAGTCGGGGCGCACGAGCACCTCGACCGGCTCGGGACCGAGGTTGCGCAGCCGCGCCTTCAGCGAGATCCGCGCCCGGCCCAGCCGCTGGCCACCGATGACCGACCCGGTGATCCGGGCGTCGACCGCGAGCGTCGCGCGACGGTCCGCCTGGGCGGCGGCCTCGGCGCGGTTGTGGGTGACCACCCCGCCCAGGACCGCGCCGGCCAGCAGCGCGGCCACGACCGGCGCCACGCCGCGCCACCACCGACGCCCGCCCCTCGGGGCGTCCTCGCGGGGGGCGAGGTCGTCCTGACTGAGGTCGACGACCTGCTCGTCGACGTCGAGCAGGGCGCCGCGGCCCGGCAGCTGACCAGGCACCTGGCTGGGCATCCGCCCCGGCTGCACTGCAGCAGCAACCGATGGGCGGTCGCCCTGCGCGTCCAGCACCTCGTACCCCACGTCCCCATGATGCGGCGCGACCACGGCTGCTGCCCAGCGTCCCCGCGAACCCGCTGTCCCGGCCGCGCCGGCGACGGCAGGATGCCGTCATGGACCTCCCGCCCCGGCACGTCACGCTCGTGCTGTGCGGGCCCGACGGGACGGTGCTCGGCGCGGTGCCGCCGTTCGACGTGGCGGTGCCGTGGTGGCAGGAGGCCGGGCCCATCGTCCGGGCCGCGAGGGAGCTCCACGGGCTCGACGTGACCGTGCTGCGGCTGCTGCGCGCAGCGGGCGAGGGCGCCTGCGGTGGCGCTGTCAGCTACCTCGTGGAGGTCGAGCGTGAGCCCGAGGGCGTGGTGCTGCAACCCTTCAGCGACGAGCTGGACACCTCACCCCTGCGGCTGCCGTACGCCGAGCCCGGCGGCCCGCGCGCCGACGTCCGGTGGGCGCTGGACGCGCTGCGCGAGCTCGGCCGGACGCCGGAGGGCCGGCCGCAGCAGGTGCGCACCTGGAACCTGTCGAGCCTGTGGCGGCTGCCGACCGCCGGTGGCGGGGCCGCCTGGCTGAAGGTGGTGCCGCCGTTCTTCGCGCACGAGGGTGATGTGCTGGCGCGGCTCGACCCGGCCGTCGTGCCGCCGCTGCTGGCTCACGACGGCCCCCGCGTGCTCGTCGACGAGCTGGCCGGACACGACCTCTACGACGCCGACCTCGCCACGCGGCTGCGGATGGTGGCGCTGCTGGTGCGGCTGCAGGCGGCGTGGGTCGGCCGCCAGGACGAGCTGCTGGGGCTGGGCCTGCCGGACTGGCGGGCGGGGGCGTTCCCCGCCCTGGCCGCCGCGACCCTGCAGCGCACCGCGGCCGAGCTCGACGCCGACGTCCGGGCTGCCTGCGAGCGGCTGGTGGCCGACCTGCCCCGCCGGTTCGACGCGGTAGCGGCGTGCGGGGTGCCCGACACGCTGGTGCACGGCGACTTCCACGCCGGCAACCTCATCGGCGACGACGAGCGCCTCGCGCTGCTCGACTGGGGCGACTGCGGGGTGGGCCACCCGCTGCTCGACCGCTCGGCGTTCCTGCCGCGCGTCCCGGCGGCCGACCGGCCCGCCGTCCTCGCCGCGTGGGACGAGGCCTGGCGGGTGGCGCAGCCGGGCTGCGAGCCCGAGCGGGCGGCCGAGCTGGTCGAGCCGGTCGGGGCGCTGCGGCAGGCCGTCGTCTACGACACCATCCTGCGCGGCATCGAGCCCAGCGAGCGCGCCTACCACGCCGGGGACCCGGCCCGGTGGCTGCGCGCGGCGGTCGGGGCCTAGGTGCACACCCCGAGCCAGTCCGGCTGCGTCTGCCACGGCTGCTCGCGCAGCTGCACCGACAGCTCGTCCGGGTGCATCGGCATCGCCAGCAGGTAACCCTGCAGGTGGGTGGCGCCCAGCTCGACCAGCGCCTCGGCGGTCGTCGTGGTCTCGACCCCCTCGACGATGACCGTGCGACGCAGGTTGGCGCCGATGAGCAGCACGGCCGCCACCACCGCCGCAGCGTCCTGGCTGTCGAGCAGGTGATGGGTGAAGGACTGGTCGACCTTCAGCGTCGACGCTGGGATCTGCACGATCCGGCTCAAGGAGGAGTACCCCGTGCCGACGTCGTCGATGGCGAGCTCGCAGCCGAGGGCACGCAGCGCGTCGAGGCACTCGCGGACGACGTCCGGCTGGGTGATCAGGCCCGTCTCGGTGATCTCGATCGTCAGCCGGTCGGCGTCCATGCCGCACCGGTGCAGCTCGGCCGCCACCCTGACGGGCAGGTCGCTCTCGACCAGCTCGGACGCCGACACGTTGACGAACACGCGCTGCGGCGAGAGGTCACCCAGCTCGGCCTGCCACACCGACATCTGCCGGCACGCGGTGGCGATCACCCAGCTGCCGAGCTGCGCGGACAGCCCCGCGCCGACGAGGGTGTCGATGAAGGCGCCGGCGGGCAGCAGCCCGCGCTCGGGGTGGCGCCAGCGCGCCAGCGCCTCCACGGCGTAGACGACGCCCGTTCCGTCGCCGGCGCCGAGGTCGAAGATCGGCTGGTAGTGCAGCTCGAGCTGGCCCGTGCGCAGCGCCACGCGCAGCTCGCCGGTCAGCTGCTGGCGCACCGTGCTGGTCTCGCGGTCGGCGGCGTAGCTGACCGGGTCGAACTCCAGCCAGCGCCCCCGGCCGGCCTGCTTCGCCTGGTACATCGCGGCGTCCGCGTGGGCGATCAGGGTGTCGCCGGAGGTGTGGGGATCGTCGGTGATCGCGAGGCCGAGCGATGCCGACGGCTGCAGCACGTGGCCCTCGTGGGTGTAGGACAGGCCCAGCTCGCGCATGATGCGCTCGGCCACCTCGTGCGTGTGCTCGGGCGGTCCGGCCACCTCCAGCAGCACGCCGAACTCGTCGCCCCCGATCCTCGCGAGCACGTCGAGCGGCCCCAGTGCGGCCTTCACCCGGGCCGCGCAGGTCGTGAGCATGACGTCGCCGGCCTGGTGGCCGAAGGTGTCGTTGACGTACTTCAGGCCGTCGAGGTCGAGGAACAGCACCCCGACGTGGCCGCCGCGCTCCGCCATGCGCGCGAGCGAGGAGTCCAACCGCTCGAGGAACACCCAGCGCGCCGGCAGGCCGGTGAGGGGGTCGTGCATGGCACGGTGCGCCAGCTCGAGCTGGGCCAGCCGGGCGGTGTCACGGTCGGCCGTGACGACGAGGTAGGACGTCGCGAGGTTCGCGAGGGTGCGCACCGCCGCGAGCTCGTCCTCGCTGAGCCGCACCGGGTCGGCTCGGTAGACGTCGAGCACACCCCAGCTGCGCCCGCGGGCGAACAGGGGCACCGCGGTGACCGCCCGCATGCCCAGCTCGACGGCGCGTCGCTGGTACGTCGGCCACGACCCCTCGACACCCAGGTCGCCGATGCTGATGACGCTGCGCGAGTGGTGCGCGTCGGTGCACGGGCCGTCCTGCAGCACCTCCTGCAGCACCTCGAGCTCCTTCACGGGCCCGGACGTCGCGAACGCGGCCCGCAGCAGCTGCCCGCCCGCCTGCGGGGTCGTGACCCCGGCGCCGTCGAGCTGCAGCACCTTCATGACACCCTCGGCCAGCTGGCGCAGGATCTCGTGGACGGAGAAGTCACCGGTCACGGTGGCGGCGAACTCGTCCAGGACGCGAGCCAGGGCCCTGTCGTCCACGTGGCGCATGGGCACGGTCGTCATCGTCTTCCTTTCGGTCGAGCGCTTCCCGCACCCTGGTCGGTACCGGTGGGTGAGCAAGCTTCTACAGACTGTAAGCCGGGTTGGGCGGGTCGGCACGGGGTCTGCGCGATAGGGCCGGCCGGCGTCCAGGCGACCACGATCGTTGCGCGGCAGGGGTTTCGGTCGTATGACCTCGTTCCAGCACGCATGCTCACGCTGCAACGCGCCACGGCTGGCGTCCCGCCGCGATCACCCAGGCTCGCTCGTCGGCGCCGGCTGGCACCTCGGGCACCACCAGGTGCGGCGCTGCCCAGGGTCGCCAGCGACCTCGGCCCGCACCCGCACCGTCGTGGCGCAGCGCCGGCACGGCTCGCCCGCGCGCCCGGCGACCCAGTGGCTCTCGCCGCGACGCGCCGACCCGGTGGTCACCATGGGCGCCTCCGGGTGGTCGACCGAGAAGCGGATCATCCGCGCCGCGAGGTCGAGGGTGCGGGGCAGGTCGACCGAGCCGACCGGCGTCCACGGCCAGTAGCCGCGCAGGAAGCAGGTCTCGTTCACCCACAGGTTGCCCAGCCCCGCGACGAGCCGCTGGTCGAGCAGCGCGGCGATCAGCGGGCGAGCGGGGTCGGCCGCCATCCGGCGTACGGCCTCGTCGCGGTCCCAGTCCGCGCGCAGCGGGTCGGGCCCGAGGTGCCCGACGACCGACGCCTCGTCCGCCGTGGCGACCAGCTCGACCACCGGCATGCTGACCGCGAAGGCGTGCTGCCCGTCGTCCATGCCCAGCACCACGCGCACGTCGGGGAGCACGTGGCGCGGCAGCCGACTGCCGGGGCGCAGCACCGACCACGACCCGTCCATGCGCAGGTGCGTGTGCAGCGTGAGGCCGTCGCTGAGCCGGGTCAGCAGGTGCTTGCCGTGCGTGTCGGTGCCGAGCACCTGCCGGCCGGTCAGGTCCGCTCTCGCGTGAGCCGGCACCCGAAGGTCGGACCGCACGACCGTGCGCCCCGCCAGCCGGTCGTCCAGCCTGCGCGCCACCCGCCAGACGCTGTCACCCTCCGGCACGCGCACTCACAGGTCGAGCATGCGTGACGGCCTCGGGGCGCGCACCCGCGTGAACCAGTCGCACCGGTAGCCCGCCCCGGTGACATCCCCGAGCCGTGACGGAGGTCAGCTGCCGAAGGCGTCGAAAGCCGCCGCCATGTGCGTCTGCCCACGCTCGCTGATGCCGTTCTCGGCTGCGACGGCTCGCCAGCCCCGCGTCGCGGCGCTCACCTCCGCCAGGATCTGCTCGGCCTGCGCGGCACTGAGCCCGAACGCCCCGGCCGACGCCCTCAGTCCCTCGACCTCGTCAGCTCGGCCGTGGGCGGCGCTGATCCCGGTCACGCGCTCTCGCGCCGGGTCAGGCTCGGGGTTCACGTCGAACAGCGGCGACAACCTCCACCCGGCCGTCCCGCGCAGGAAGCCGTGGTTGCGCAGATGGTCGTCGGTGTTGTGGACGGCGACCGAGAAGGCCACGCGCCGCCACAGCTGCGCCAGATCGGCCCTGACCGTCACGTCACCGTGCTCGCTCAGGGCTTCGGCGATCTCGACGTAGTCACCGGTGTCGCCGTCACGCGCCGACATCAGCGTCATGGCCGACACGTACGGGATGCGTTCGCCGTCGTCGGCTCGGTCGAAGCGGTCGAGGAGCAGGACCGCCTTGCGGTTGATGCGGCGCAGCCGACGGGGCGGCACCCTGACACCGGCCCGCTCGGCGAGATCCAGGGCGGTCTTCTCCCAGCCGATGACGTCCCACTCGTCGCCCGGGCTGGCGAACTTCGCGATCAGGAGGCGGTCCCCGTCGCGGACCGACGCCTTCGGTCGGGCGCCCCGGAAGGTCGTGGTCACCCCGCGCCCGCTGGCAGCGAAGGTAGCCACCGAGAGTCTTCGCCGTACGGCGGGCCTTGCTCGACAGCGGGCGCGTCGGCACGATGTGCTCCTTTCATGATCAGTCCGCTGACCACGTTGCGCTTGGCGTGACCAGTCTCCTGTGCTTCACATTCCTTGATATGGATGACTCGCACAGCCGGTGGCCAGGAGTGACACGACCTCACGGAGCGGTCGGTGCACGTCCCGGCTCGGTGGCTGCGCCGCCGGAGTCGTCGCTCGGCGCGGGAGCGGGCAGCAGCAGGATGCGCAGGTCGAGCAGGGCGTGGACGACGATGCCCGGGAGCAGGCTGCCCGTGTGGAGGTACAGCAGCCCGAGGGCGACGGCGAGACCCGCGGTCACCAGCACCCCGGCGACGCCCTGGTAGACGTGACCGAGCCCGAACATGACCGCGGCCACGACGATCGCGGGCCAGCGCCCGCCGGGGAGCAGCGCGAGCAGCACCGTCAGCGCGAGCGCGCGGTACACGACCTCCTCGGTGATCCCCGCGGTGACCGCGACCGCCGCGTACCACCGGCGCTCTCGAGAGGTCGTCGGCAGGAGCACCTCGACGTCGCCGGCCAGCGGCCGGGCCGCGCCGCGGCGGGCGAGGGCCGTGCCGACCCCGAGCGCGATCCCTGCTCCCACGAGCGGTCCGGCCCACCGATCCATGCTGCCCGGATCCGGCAGGCGGAAGCCGACGTCCGCGAGGCTGAGTCCCCCGGCGAGCAGCAGCACGAGCGCGATCGTGGCGCCTGTCCAGCCTATCGACACGGTCAGCGCGTACATCCGAGAACGGGCGCGCCGGTCACCGGCCGCGACCAACGCCCGCACCCTGCGCACGTAGCGCGGGCTGAGCAGCAGGTCGGCGACGACGGCGGCCACGAGCAGCACCGCCGCGATCGCGAGCGCGAGGTCGTTCATGACCCCACTATCGGGGCGCTCGGCCTCCCCCGTCTGCTTGCCAGCCGACGACGGCTCGAGCGGGCTGTCGGGCGACGTCGCCCTGACGAGCGGTGACCTCGGCGAGGCACGCTCTGGTCAGGAGTGCGGGAACACTGCTTCGATGCGAGGACCGGCCGAGGACCAGAACACCTTGTAGGGCGGGTGGCCGGCGACCGGAAGACGTAGCCGGACACCGTCCTGCGTGGCGATGGCCGTGGAATTCGCCTGGGCTTGCGCAGGTAGCCGGAAGATCAAGTCACAGGCGTCGAGGACGGCGTTGTAGAGGTCGACGTCCGGTCCTCGCTCGAGGTCGTCCAACTGCTGATCGGCCACCTCGGAGTAGGCGTCGTCCTCAGTCACGCCGAGCGACGCGCCCGGCGCCGGTGGACCGTGGATGACTGCGTGGCGCGGGCCAGCAGGGCGCGCAGCTCGGGATCAGCGTCGTACTCGGCTTGCGCCGCGGTGACGACGCGAGCCGGTTGCAGCAGCAGGCTCCCGTCCGGGTTCTCCTGCAGAATAAAACGCTCGTTGCTGTGGCCAGGGAGCACCACACGACTACGGGCATCGGTCTCAACGATGATCATGGCTGCCTCCTGTGGCCGGGGACGCCAGCATAGTCGCCCTTCCCTCCATGGGAAAGTGGGCGGATGGACATAGATGTCGCTGCCCCGCCTCAGGCGCGCCTACGAGGCAACAACCACGCCGCCGGGCTGGGTCGCAACCAGCGGTCAGCCGCGCTCCGCCTGGGCCTTGGAAGACTGACAGGGGGACCGCCCACGAGACGTCGAGGCCAGCACCGGGGCCGACCACGGCACGAGCCGGGTCGCAGCGCCGACGTACAGCGGATGCCGGGGCTGCCCGTGCCGCGTCGTGCCGAGGCACAGCGGGCGGTCGAGGAGCGGGGCGACCTGGGTCGAGCGGTTCTGGAGCTGCCCGCCGGCTCCCCACGCCGCGACGGTCCGGGCGCCAGCTCTGGTGACTGCGCGTAGCGTCTCGTCGTTACCCGGGCCGACCGGGTCGGCTGCGGATCTCAGGGCCCGGGGGTCGGTGTCGCGGTGGGCGAACAGGTTGACGATGATCACGCCGGTTCGATCATCGGATCGCGACCGGGCCACGCACCTGTCCAGCGTGGGGCGTCGGCGCTGCTCGGTGTCCCCGGTCGCCGGGTTGAGCAGCACCCAGACGTCGCAGGCGTTCAGGTGCGGCGGCCCCCACCACCGCGCGAATGCGTACCGGTAGACCATGTCGCCCGAGTACAGGTACCGCTCAGGTAGGCCCTCGGTCGACGTCCCGGCCGAGTCACGCAGATCGAGGGCGGCGGCGAGCGCACCGAAGAGATCGGTCACGATCGCGTCCACGCCCACTCGCCCCGCACTCTTAAGCGCCCCAGAGACAGCGCGAGGAGCCGATGTCATCGGCCCCCCGTCGGGGCCCGGGCGAGCACCCCTGCTGGCTGGCTGGCGGGGTTTCGACGAAAGCATGTTCGTGATCAGTCGTTCATGACGACCGCGACCTTGCCTGCGCTCCCGCTGTCGGCGAGGGCGTAGGCCTCCCCGGTCTGGGCGAGGGGGAATCTCCCGGTCACCGTGCGCTCGGGGTGGAGGTCCCACCGGACGAGGTGCTCCAGCAGATCTTCCATCCGCGGCACCGACGTGACCCACGAGCCGATGATGCGCCGCTGCGGGTGGATGACCCAGTCGCTGACGTCGAGGTCCAGGCCCCCACCCTCCCCGACCAGGACGAGCCGGCCCTGCGCGCGCGTCGACCGCAGCGCCGCACTCCGGGCCGCGCCTGCACCCGAGCAGTCGAGCGCCACCTCGACGCCCCGTCCCTTCGTGAGCCTCATGACGTGCTCGACCACCTCGTCCGGCGACGAGCCCGCCGTCACGACCTCGTCGACCGCCCCGAACGCCGTGGCCATCTCGGTGCGCTCCGGACTCCGGTCGCAGCCGATCACGTACTCGGCGCCCATCGCCTTGGCCAGGAGCCCCGCGGCCAGCCCGACCGGGCCGAGGCCCGTCACGAGCACGGCGTCCCGGCCGTCGATCTCGGCGCGCACGGTCGCCTCGTAGGCGGTGCCGAAGCCGCAGGCGACGGCGGCGCCGTCGATGAACGACAGCTCATCGGGCAGCGACACGCAGGACTGCTCCTCGGCCAGGAGGTACTCGGCGTGGCCACCGTCGCGCTGGTACCCGTAGGCGAGCTTGTCGGGAAAGCTCGCCTCACAGGTGATGTACGACCCAGCCCGGCAGGCACGGCACCTCAGGCAACCGACGATGTGGTAGACCACGACACGGTCGCCGGCCGAAGGCGGCTGCCCGGGCGCGCCTCGACGACCTCGCCGCAGGGTTCGTGGCCGGCGATCACGTCGTCGTAGGGCTCGGGCCCCACGTGACCGTGGTAGATCGCTCGCAGGTCGCTCCCGCAGATCGTCGACGCCCGCATCCTCAGCAGCACCTGACCCGGGCCGGGTATCGGGACCGGCACGACCCGCAGGTCGACGGTGCTGTCACCGGGGAGCCACGCTCCCGTCATGGTCCCTGCTGTGGACGTGCTCGTCGTCGTCGTCGCCTCGCCTCTCCACTGTTCCGGACCGCCGCAGGCTCGGCAGGACGCCGACCGCGCCGGTGGGACGTCGAGTACCCCGCGGCAGGCTCCTCAACGCTCGCGGGGCAGCGACCGCAGCGTCGGGGCAGCAGACAGACACCCGGGCCATGTGTCCGTACGACCCCGGTGCCCGAAGCGCTGCCGACACACCGTGCCCCAGACCTAGCCGAGGCCGCGGCGCAGCCCCCGCACACCGAGCAGTGCGCTACTCAGCACCCCGAAGATCATCGCGAGCGGGATGGGAAGGCAGCACCCGGTGACGCGTACCTGGCCCCCGCCCCGGGTGTTCCGGGAGTAGCTGGGGAACGGCCCTCGCATCCCGAACCCGCTGCGCGGCGCACGCCGCGAGCCGTAGCCGTAGCCGGCCGGGGGTCGCCGCGACCCGCCGAGCAAGCGGCGGAGCACCGAGGGGATGAGCAGTCGCATGAACATGCAGGTGACCTACCCGGCGCGCGGCCGCGCAACCCGTCAGCACGAGACGCACTACCCCCTTGACTGAGCCCCCTCGACCGAGGGCAGGCCGTGAGTCGATGTCGACGCGCTCACGACCCGCGAGCCGTGGCGCCGTCGAGCTCCGCTGGCACTGGCCCCAGCACGACGAAAGCCGCCCCAGGCCCCCGCGAACAGGGATCTGAGACGGCTATCGCCGACTTCCGGCCGTGCGGCTCCCGACAGTCGTCGTGAGCCCCTGCTGGCTGGCTGGCTGGCTGGCGGTGGCGGTGGGATTTGAACCCACGGAGGAGTCTCCCCCTCACACGCTTTCGAGGCGTGCTCCTTAGGCCGCTCGGACACGCCACCGCGGGGCACACTACCCGAGCCGGTGACCGGCGAAGAAATCAACGAGCAGCCGGCTGCACTCGTCCGGGCGCACCCCGCCGACGACCTCGACGCGGTGCGTGACCCGACGGTCGCGGACGACGTCCCAGACCGAGCCGGTGGCGCCGGCCTTGGGGTCCCACGCCCCGAGTACGATGCGCTCGACCCGCGCGAGGACGGCCGCTCCGGCGCACATGGCGCACGGCTCGAGGGTCACGACCAGCGAGCAGCCCTCGAGCCGCCAGCTACCGAGCGCCTTCGCCGCCGCGCGCAGGGCGAGCACCTCCGCGTGGGCGGTGGGGTCGGCGTCGGCCTCACGCCGGTTGGCCGCGGTCGCCAGCACCCCGCCGTCCGGGTCGAGGACGACGGCACCGACCGGCACGTCGGCGCTGGCCGACGACGCGGACGCAGCGGCGATCGCCAGACCCATCCACCGCTCGTACGTCGCGGGCGACGGCACGCTCAGCTCAGCCCACCTCAGCGAAGCGTGTCGAGCAGCTCGTCGAAGCCGCAGCGCTCACCGACCGAGGCGATGACCGACGCGGGGTCGCCCTCGCCCTCGTCGACCAGCTCGATCAGCACGTCGGCGTCGACGCCCACGTCGGCGAGCAGGCTGGGGTCGCCGGCCCAGGGCAGCGGTTCGGCGGTGGTGGTGTCGTCGCCGGCGCTGACCGGCGCGAGGTCGAGGTCGTCGTCCGGCACACCGGCGTCGGTCACGGCGGGCACGTCGACCTCGGGCACGAC
Organism: uncultured Actinomycetales bacterium; assembly: GCA_964243295.1. GTDB lineage: Bacteria > Actinomycetota > Actinomycetes > Actinomycetales > Angustibacteraceae > CAXTEJ01. The sequence goes on from CAXTEJ010000026.1 coordinate 20,305, forward strand.
CTCGACCGCCGTGGGGATCTCGGCCTTGGCCGGACGACGGGTGCGCAGATGGGCGAACTCGCCGAGCTCGACGTCGCCGACCGGCGAGAGCAGCCCGGCGAACTGGCTGCGCTCGGTGGCGGGCATGTCGCTGACGAAGGCGCGGGGGTCCTCGTCGTCGTCGACGCGGACCAGCGCGAACCAGTCGTCCTCGCGCTCGATCACGGCGAGCACCGGCCCACCGCGGCTGACCCCCCGCAGCACCTCGGCGAGCTCGTCCAGCGACTCGGCGTCCTCGACGTCGGCGTCCACGGCGCGCCACTGCGAACCGGAGCGGGCGAGGACGGCGGTGAAGTACGACACCGCGACATGGTGGCACGGTGACGGCCGGCCGCGCAGGGCGCAGCGGGCTCTTGTGGCCGGTCCTGCGGCAGGTCCGGCCCGAGTACGCGCGCGGTAGGTTGCGGCCATGCGCGTCCACGTCGCCAACCACCCGCTGGTGGCCCACAAGCTCACCACCCTGCGCGACGAGACGACGGACTCACCGACGTTCCGGCGGCTGGCAGACGAGCTCGTCACGCTGCTCGCCTACGAGGCCACGCGCGACGTGCGCGTGACCAGCGTCGAGGTGCGCACGCCGGTGGCCGCCGCGACCGGCGTCCGGCTGTCGGCGCCCAAGCCGCTCGTCGTGCCGATCCTGCGGGCCGGCCTCGGCATGCTCGACGGAATGATGCGGCTGCTGCCGACCGCCGAGGTCGGGTTCCTGGGCATGGTCCGCGACGAGCAGACCCTGACGGCCACGACGTACGCGACCCGGCTGCCCGACGACCTGTCCGGCCGGCAGTGCTACGTGCTCGACCCGATGCTCGCGACCGGTGGCACCCTCGCGGCCGCCGTGCGGTTCCTCGTCGAGCGGGGTGCCGACGACATCACGGCCATCACGCTGCTCAGCGCGCCCGAAGGCGTCGAGCGCCTCGACGGCGAGCTGGCCGACCTCGACGTGCCGATCACCGTCGTCACCGCCGGCATGGACGAGCGGCTCAACGAGCAGGGCTACATCGTCCCCGGGCTCGGCGACGCCGGCGACCGCCTCTACGGCGTGGTCTGACGCGCGCAGGGGCGCCGTCGCGGTCGACCGGACTCGCCGAGCGTGCCGACCTCGTCGTGCAGGCGGTCATACCGGCCCCCGTGGCCCGCGCCGCTGAGACGAGCCCGCACCACGCAGCCCGGCGCGCCTCCCCGCCGCAGGGCACCGCTACCGCCATGCTGTGCCCTGCGAGCCGTGACGACCACGGCGCTGGGCGCGAGGGAGGTGGCACGTGGGCAGGGTCCGCAAGGTCCTCATCTACCTGGTGCTGGCCTTCTGCGTCTACGCGGTCTTCAAGTCGCCCGACCAGGCCGCCGGCATCGTGCGCGACGGCTGGGACGGCATCGTCGCTGGCCTTCGCGCCATCGGGCGCTTCTTCGACGCGCTGCTGAACCGCTAGCACCGTGCCGGCCCTCACACCGGCCGGCCTGGCGCGGGTCGAGCGCTACCTGCTGCCGAGCGAGAGCGCCGTCATCACCTCCCGCCGCCACTGGGTGGTGGTCGCCGAGCCGGTCCTGACCCTCGTGATGTCCCTGGCCCTCGCGGGGTACGCCGACGCCCGGCTGCCGACCGACGTCCCCTTTGTGCGCGACGTGCTGTGGCTGGGGTTCGTGCTGCTCGTGCTGCGCACGGCTTGGCGCGTCGTCGAGTGGCGCTCGGACTGGTTCGTCGTCACCGACGAGCGGCTGCTGCTCACCTACGGTCTGCTGACGCGGCGGGTCGCGATCATGCCGCTGGCCAAGGTCACCGACATGTCGTACAACGTCTCGCCGCTGGGCCGGGTGCTGCGCTACGGCGAGTTCGTGTTCGAGTCGGCCGGCCAGGACCAGGCGCTGCGCAACGTCGACCACCTCCCCGACTCCCGTGCGCTGTTCGCGGTGCTGTCGAACGAGCTGTTCGGCCCGGAGGGCGTCGCGTCCAGCCGCAAGCGCCGCGGCACCAGCAAGCGCTCGGACGACTGACGGCGGATGGGTCGGTCGCCGGGGACTGAGGTGGGGCGGCGCCGACCGACGACGGGGTGTGGCGGGGGCTAGGACGCGGCGCGGCCCTGCCGCTTGGCGGCCTTCTCCTCGCGCTCGGCCTGCTCGAGGGCGGCGGCCTCCTCGAGCGTGGGTGCGGAGCCGCCGAGGTGCTGGGGGTGCCACCAGGGCCGCTCGCCGGGAGCGGGCTGCTCGGGGGTGCGGGACTGCAGCTCGTCGAGCATCTGCTGCAGCCGGGTGCGCAGCTCGAGGGAGATCGCCTCGCCGTTGACGCCCTTCGGGGTCGGCAGCGGCTCACCGACGCTGATGAGCACGTGCGCCCCGCGGCGGGCCAGGCCGCGCGGGCCACCCTTGCTGAAGAGCCGCTGGCCGCCCCACACCGCGACCGGGAGCAGCGGCGTGCTGGTGGCCTGCGCCAGGCGCACTGCTCCGGACTTGAGCTCCTTGACCGTCAGCGACCGGCTGGTGGTGGCCTCGGGGAAGATGCCGACGACCTCACCGGCCTTCAGCGCCTTCATCGCCGTGCGAAAGGACGCCGACCCGGCGTCGCGGTCGACCGGGATGTGCTTCATGCCGCGCATCAGTGGCCCGGACAGCCGGTGGTCGAAGACGCTCTGCTTGGCCATGAAGCGGGGAAACCGGCCGACCTGCACCCCCGCCAGCCCGGCGAAGATGAAGTCGACGTAGCTCGTGTGGTTGATGGCGAGCACCGCGCCGCCGACCGCCGGGATGTGCTCGGCACCGAGGATCTCGACGTGCATGCCGGTGGTCGCGAACCACAGCTTCGCCACGGCGATGACGGGGGTATAGACGGGTTCGACCACCGGCGAAGGTTACTCCGGGGTCAGGTTCCCGTCGCCGCGCCGTCGCGGCCCAGCGGCCGCGGGCCACACCGGTCCCACGAGCTGACGTGCACAGCGATGGCCACCGGACCGCACGGCAGCGCGCGTCAACAGCGCGACAACAGCCGCGCCGGCGCCGTAACAGTGCCGTCAACGACCCGGACGCCGGCCCGCACCGCGGCTTGACTGCCACAGCAGCCCCGCGACCGGGGCCCGCATCACAGCACGCCGTCGTCTGGCGTCCGTCCGAAGGAGCACCGGTGGCCGACCTGGCCTTCCTCGTCCTGACCCTGGCCGTCTTCGCGGTCCTCGGGCTCGTCGCCAAGGGGGTCGAGCGGCTGTGAGCGCCCTCGACGTCATCGCCCTGGTGCTTGGCGTCGCGGCGGTGGTCTACCTCGTCGTGGCGCTGGTCGCGCCCGAGCGGTTCTGATGAGCGACACCACCGCCGGCCTGCTGCAGGCAGTCGTCCTCGTCGCGGCCCTCGCGCTCGCCTACCGGCCGCTCGGCGACTACGTCGCGAACGTGGTGACCAGCCCGCGGCACCTGCGCGCCGAGCGCGGGCTCTACCGGCTCATGGGCGTCGACCCCGACGCCGACCAGCGCTGGCCGACGTACCTGCGCAGCGTGCTGGCCTTCAGCGCGGTCTCGGTCGTGTCCCTGTACGCATTCCAGCGGCTGCAGAGTCACCTGTGGCTCTCGCTGGGGCTCGCCGGCGTGGAGCCGGGCCTGGCGTGGAACACCGCGGTCAGCTTCGTGACGAACACGGACTGGCAGGCCTACTCGGGCGAGTCGACGATGGGCCACCTGGTGCAGCTGGGTGGGCTCACCGTGCAGAACTTCGTCTCGGCCGCCGTCGGCATCGCGGTCGCCGTCGCGCTGGTGCGCGGTTTCGCCCGCTCGACGACGGACCGCCTCGGCAGCTTCTTCGTCGACCTGACGCGCATCAGCCTGCGTGTGCTGCTGCCGCTGTCGGTGCTCGTCGCGCTGGTCTTCGTCGCCGCCGGCGTGGTGCAGAACCTGCACGGCTTCACCGACGTCGGCACCCTCGCGGGTGGCTCCCAGTCGCTGCCCGGCGGACCGGTCGCCTCACAGGAGGCCATCAAGGAGCTGGGCACCAACGGCGGCGGCTTCTTCAACGCCAACTCGGCGCACCCGTTCGAGGGCCCGACGGCCTGGATCAGCTTGCTGCAGGTCTTCCTGCTGCTCGTCATCCCGTTCTCGCTGCCCCGCACCTTCGGTCGCCTGGTCGGCGACAACCGGCAGGGCTACGCGATCGCCGGGGTGATGGCGACGCTGTGGGCGGCGTCCGTCGGGCTGCTGAGCTTTGCCGAGTCCTCGCACGGCGGTGCGGTGCCGCAGCTGCTCGGCACCGCGATGGAGGGTAAGGAGACCCGCTTCGGCGTCAGCCTGTCGGCACTGTTCGCGTCGTCGACGACCCTCACCTCGACGGGATCGGTCAACTCCTTCCACGACTCGTTCACACCGCTCGGCGGTGGAGTGACGATCGTCGACATGATGCTCGGCGAGATCGCGCCGGGCGGCGTCGGCTCCGGCCTTTACGGCATGCTCGTGCTCGCGATCATCACGGTGTTCGTGGCGGGCCTGATGGTCGGCCGGACGCCGGAGTACCTGCGCAAGAAGATCGGCCCGCGCGAGATGAAGCTGGCCTCGCTCTCCATCCTGACCACGCCGGCGCTCGTGCTGATCGGAACCGGCATCGCGATGGCGTCGCCCGGCGAGCGCGCGGGCATGCTCAACAGCGGCGCGCACGGCTTCTCCGAGGTGCTCTACGCGTTCACCTCCGCCGGCAACAACAACGGCTCCGCCTTCGCCGGCATCACCGTCAACACCTCCTGGTACAACACCGCGCTCGGGCTGGCCATGGCCCTCGGGCGGTTCCTGCCCATGGTGTTCGTCCTCGCGCTCGCCGGCTCGCTCGCCCAGCAGCCGCACGTCCCCACCACCGCCGGCACGCTCGGCACGCACCGCGCCCTGTTCTGCGTGCTGCTGCTCGCGGTCATCGTCGTCGTGGTGGGCCTCACCTACTTCCCGGCGCTCGCGCTGGGACCTCTCGCGGAAGGTCTGTGACCGTGGCCGGCGCCGTCGTCCTCAACCCCCAGCAGCTCGCGCGGTCACTGCCCGACGCCCTGCGCAAGCTCAACCCGGCGACCTTGGTGAAGAACCCGGTGATGCTGGTGGTCGAGGTGGGCGCCGCCCTCTCGACCGTCATCGCGGTCACCGACGCCAGCGTGTTCGCCTGGCTCATCACCGTGTGGCTGTGGATCACCGTCGTGTTCGCCAACCTCGCCGAGGCCGTGGCCGAGGGCCGCGGCAAGGCGCAGGCCGAGTCGCTGCGCCGCACGCGCACCGACACCGTCGCCCATCGCGTGACCGCCACCCCGAGCGGGCCGCTGCTCACCGGCCCGCGGCAGACCACCGACGTCGCAGCCACCGAGCTCGTCATCGGCGACCTGGTCGTCGTGGACGCCGGCGAGGTCGTCCCCGGCGACGGTGACGTGGTCGAGGGAGTCGCGAGCGTCGACGAGTCGGCCATCACCGGCGAGTCCGCGCCCGTGATCCGCGAGTCCGGCGGTGACCGGTCGGCCGTCACCGGCGGCACGACCGTGCTCAGCGACCGGATCGTCGTCCGCATCACCTCGACGCCGGGCTCGACGTTCGTCGACCGCATGATCGCGCTCGTCGAGGGCGCGTCGCGGCAGAAGACGCCCAACGAGATCGCCCTCAACATCCTGCTGTCGAGCCTGACGATCGTGTTCCTGCTCGCGGTGCTGACGCTGCAGCCCATGGCGGGCTACGCCGGAGCCGAGCAGCCGATCATCGTGCTGGTGGCGCTGCTGGTGTGCCTGATCCCCACCACCATCGGCGCGCTGCTGTCGGCCATCGGCATCGCTGGCATGGACCGGCTGGTGCAGCGCAACGTTCTCGCCATGTCGGGCCGCGCGGTGGAGGCCGCCGGCGATGTCGGCACCCTGCTGCTCGACAAGACCGGCACCATCACCCTCGGCAACCGGCAGGCCAGCGACCTGGTGCCTGTCGGCGGCACGACCCGCGCCCACCTGGTCGAGGCAGCGCTGCTGTCGAGCCTCGCCGACGAGACCCCCGAGGGGCGAAGCGTCGTCACCCTCGCCCACGAGCTCGGCACCCGGGTGGACGGCGACCCCGCCGGCGCGGCGTACGTCGGCTTCACGGCCCAGACCCGCATGAGCGGGATCGACCTGGCCGACGGTCGGCAGGTGCGCAAGGGCGCGACGGGCTCGGTCGCGGCGTGGGTGCGCGCCGCGGGCGGCGAGGTGCCGGCCGACGTCCACGCGCAGGCCGACGCGGTCTCCGCCGCTGGTGGCACGCCCCTGCTGGTCGCTGAGGTCGCGGGCGACCGGGCTCGCACGCTGGGCCTGATCCACCTCAAGGACGTCGTGAAGCCCGGCATGCGCAGGCGTTTCGACGAGCTGCGGGCCATGGGCATCCGCACCGTCATGATCACCGGCGACAACCCACTGACCGCGGCGGCCATCGCCGGCGAGGCCGGGGTCGACGACTTCCTGGCCGAGGCCACGCCCGAGGACAAGATGGCGCTGATCCGCAAGGAGCAGGGGGGCGGCGTGCTCGTCGCGATGACCGGCGACGGCACCAACGACGCCCCCGCGCTCGCGCAGGCCGACGTCGGCGTCGCCATGAACACCGGGACGTCGGCCGCCAAGGAGGCCGGCAACATGGTCGACCTCGACTCCGACCCGACCAAGCTCATCGAGATCGTCGCCATCGGCAAGCAGCTGCTCATCACGCGAGGGGCGCTGACGACGTTCTCCATCGCCAACGACGTCGCCAAGTACTTCGCGATCATCCCCGCGATGTTCGCGGTGGTGTACCCGGGGCTCGACCGGCTCAACATCATGGCCCTGCACAGCCCCGAGTCGGCGATCGTCTCCGCCGTCGTCTTCAACGCGCTCGTCATCGTCGCGCTGATCCCGCTGGCGCTGCGCGGGGTGCGCTACCGCCCCGGCTCGGCCGAGTCGATGCTGCGGCGCAACATCCTCGTCTACGGCCTCGGCGGCGTCATCGCGCCCTTCATCGGCATCAAGCTCCTGGACCTGCTCTTCTCCCTCATCCCCGGGATCCGGTGACCCGTGACCAACCTTCTTCGCCTGCACGTCGCGGCGCTGCGCGCGCTGCTCGTCCTGACCGTCCTGCTCGGCATCCTCTACCCGCTCGCCATCACCGGCGTCGCCCAGCTCGTCGCCAGCGGCCGCGCCGACGGGTCGCTCATCACCCGCGGCGGCACCGTCGTCGGCTCCGAGCTCATCGGCCAAGCGTTCACCGACGCCGACGGCAAGCCGCTGCCGCAGTACTTCCAGAGCCGGCCGTCCGCCGCCGGCGACGGGTACGACGGCGCCGCGTCGTCCGCCTCGAACCTCGGGCCGAACGCACCGGAACTGCTCACCGCCGTGACCGACCGCCGCGCCGCGGTCGCGAAGCTCGAGGGCGTCAGTCTCGCGCAGGTGCCGCCGGACGCCGTGACGGCGAGCGGGTCAGGGCTCGACCCTGACATCAGCCCGGCGTACGCCATGATTCAGGTGGAGCGGGTCGCTGCGGCACGCGGGCTGACGGAGGCACAGGTGCTGGATCTAGTGCGGCGCAACGAGTCTGGACGTGACGCTGGCTTCATCGGCGAGGCGCACGTCAACGTTCTCCGGTTGAACCTGGCGCTGGACGCCCTGCGCTCCGCGTCGTAGGGCGGGGACGACCGGTGGGCGAGAAGGGGTCGCTGAGGGTCTACCTCGGCGCGGCGCCGGGCGTCGGCAAGACCTTCGCCATGCTCGACGAGGGCCACCGGCGCCGCGAGCGCGGCACCGACGTGGTCGTCGGCGTCGTCGAGACCCACGGGCGCAAGCGCACCGGCGAGGCCGTCGGCGACCTCGAGGTGCTGCCGCGGCGCACCATGGAGCACCGCGGCGTCACCCTGCAGGAGCTGGACGTCGACGCGCTGCTCGCCCGGCATCCCGAGGTCGCGCTGGTCGACGAGCTGGCCCACACCAACGTGCCGGGCAGCCGCCACGACAAGCGCTGGCAGGACGTGCACGAGCTGCTGGCCGCGGGCATCGACGTCGTCACGACCGTCAACGTGCAGCACCTCGAGTCGCTCAACGACGTCGTCCTGCAGATCACCGGCGTGCCGCAGCGCGAGACCGTGCCGGACGTCGTCGTGCGCGGCGCCGACCAGATCGAGCTGGTCGACATGAGCCCGCAGTCGTTGCGGCGCAGGCTCGCCCACGGCAACGTCTACCAGCCCGACAAGGTCGACGCGGCGCTCTCGAACTACTTCCGCGTCGGCAACCTCAGCGCCCTGCGCGAGCTGGCACTGCTGTGGCTCGCCGACCGGGTCGACGAGGGGCTGCAGCACTACCGCGACGACAACGCCATCGCCGCCACCTGGGCGGCGCGCGAGCGCGTCGTCGTCGCCGTCACCGGCGGCCCCGAGAGCGACACGCTCATCCGGCGTGCGGCGCGCATCGCGGCCCGCGCCAACGGCGGCGACCTGCTCGCCGTGCACGTCAGCTCGGGCGACGGGCTGCGCGACGGGTCGGTGGCCCAGCGCGTCGACCTGCGCCGGCTCGTCGAGTCGCTCGGCGGCGGCTGGCACTCGGTGGTCGGCGACGACCGCGCCGACGCCCTGCTGGAGTTCGCCCGCGCCGAGAACGCCACGCAGCTGGTCGTCGGTGCGAGCCGCCGCGGCCGCTTCTCCCGGTTCGTCGGCGGAGCCGGCGTCGGGCAGTCGGTGTCGCAGCGCTCCGGCGACATCGACGTCCACCTGGTCGGCCACGACCGCGCCGCCAGCAGCCGGGCGCTGCCCAGCCTGGGCGGGCTCAGCCTGCGCCGGCGCCTGGTCGGCGCCGGCGTCGCCGGGGTGCTGCTGCTCGGCCTGACCGGGGTGCTCGAGCCGGCCCGTGCCGACCTCAACCTCACGAGCGAGGTGCTGCTCTACCTGTCCGGCGTCATCGTGGTCGCGCTGATCGGCGGGCTGTGGCCGGCGCTCGCGATGGCGCTGCTGTCGACAGTGGTGCTCAACTACTTCTTCACCGACCCGGTCGGTACCTTCTCGATCGCCGACCGCAACAACGCCCTGTCGCTGCTGGTGTTCGTCGCCGTCGCGACCTCCGTCAGCTCACTGGTCGACCGCGCCGCACGCCGCACGCGCAGCGCCATCCGCGCCGAGGCCGAGTCCGAGGCTCTCGGCGCGCTCGCGGTCAGCGTCCTCAGCGGCGAGGACGCAGTGCCCGCGCTGGTGCAGCGCGTGCGCGAGACCTTCGCGATGGCGTCCGTCAGCCTGCTGCGCCGCGCGGACGACGGGTGGCAGGTCGTCGCGTGCACCGGCGACCAGCCCTGCACCCAGCCGTCTCAGGCGGACGTCGAGATCCCGGTGACCCCGTCGGTGGCCCTCGTGCTGCGCGGGCGCCAGCTCCCGGCGTCCGACCGGCGCATCCTGGCGGCGTTCGCCAGCCAGGCCGCGGTGCTGCTCGAGCGCGAGAAGCTGCGCCGCGAGGCCGAGCAGGCGGCGCCGCTGGCCGAGGCCGACAAGATGCGCACGGCGCTGCTCGACGCCGTCGGCCACGACCTGCGCACCCCGCTGGCGTCGGCCAAGGCCGCCGTGACGAGCCTGCGCGGCGACGACGTGCGGTGGACGCCGGAGCAGACCGCCGAGCTGCTCGACACCGCCGACGGCTCGCTCGACCGGCTCGCGCGGCTGGTGGACAACCTGCTCGACATGAGCCGGGTCAACGCCGGCGCGGTCACCGCGTACCTGCGCCCCGTCGGCTGGGACGACGTGGTGCCCGGCGCGCTGGCCGAGCTCGGTGACGCCGCCGCCCGGGTGAAGCTGCAGGGGCTCGAGGAGGCACCCAGCGTGCTCGCCGACGCCGTGCTGCTCGAGCGCATCGTGGTCAACCTGGTCGGGAATGCGTTGCGCCACAGCGGTTCCGACGCACCGCTGGTGTCGGCAAGCGCCCTCGGCGACTGCGTCGAGCTGCGCGTCGCCGACCGCGGCCCCGGCATCCCCACCGAGCAGCGCGAGCGGGTGTTCCAGCCCTTCCAGCGGCTGGGCGACCACGACAACACCGCGGGCGTCGGGCTGGGGCTGGCGCTCTCGCGCGGGCTGGTCGAGGCCATGAGAGGCACCCTGACCGTCGAGGACACCCCCGGCGGCGGGGTCACGATGGTCGTGAGCCTGCCTGCAGCCGACGTCTCGGGCTCCACCCCGACGCTGGCGCAGGAGATGCTGTCGTGACCCGCGCGCTCGTCGTCGACGACGAGCCGCAGATCCTGCGGGCCCTGCGCATCAACCTGTCGGCGCGCGGCTACGACGTGCAGGTCGCCGCCGACGGCCGCACCGCCCTGCGCCTGGCTGCCGAGCACCGGCCCGAGGTCGTCGTGCTCGACCTGGGGCTGCCCGACATGCACGGAGTCGATGTCGTCACCGGCCTGCGCGGCTGGACGTCGGTGCCGATCCTGGTGCTGTCCGGCCGCACTGAGTCCGCCGACAAGGTCGACGCCCTCGACGCCGGTGCCGACGACTACGTCACCAAGCCGTTCGCGATGGACGAGCTGCTGGCGCGGCTGCGGGCGATGGTGCGCCGCGCGGCGCCCGAGGAGGCCGAGCTCGTCGTCCGGCTCGGTGACGTGACCGTCGACCTCTCCAGGCGGGTGGCCACGCGCGCCGCGTCCCCCGGGGCGACCGGCGACACCGAGGGCGAGGACCTGCACCTGACTCGCACCGAGTGGGCGGTGCTGGAGGTGCTGGCGCGCAACCCCGGGCGCCTGGTGAGCCAGCGCCAGCTGCTGGCGCAGGTGTGGGGGCCGAACTACCGCGACGAGACGAACTACCTGCGCATCTACCTCGGCCGGCTGCGCCGCAAGCTGGAGGTCGACTCCTCGCGCCCGCGCCACCTCATCACCGAGCCGGGCATGGGCTACCGGTTCCAGCCCGACCCCGACGGCACAGCCGGCTGATCGCCGGCGGTGAGAGCATGGGCGCCATGGCAGACGACGCCCTGGTGGCCGACGACCTCAGCGCCGACCCGTTCCCAGGGCCGGAGACCGCCGCCGCGACGCCCAGCTACCTGTCGGGCGGTGAGCTGGACCTGCTGGTGTGGGACGCCCCGAACATCGACATGACGCTGTCGAACGTGATCGGCGCCCGCCCGTCCGCGGCGTCGCGGCCCCGGTTCGACGCCGTCGCGCGCTGGCTGGTCGAGAGCGCCGCCGAGCGCGAGGTCGAGGGCTCGGTCTTCACCAACGTCCCGCCGGGCGCGGCCACCGGCATGCGCGCCTGGATCGAGGCGCTGCGCTCTTTCGGCTACGCCGTCTTCGCCAAGCCCAAGCTGCACCACGACGACGATGTCGACCTCGCGATGCTCGAGCACATCCACCACCGCTCGACCAGCCACCGGCTGGTGCGGCTGGTCGTCGCCAGCGGTGACGGCCGCAACTTCCGCGCCCCGCTCGAGGAGCTCGCCCGCGCGGGCACCGAGGTCGTGGTGCTGTCGTTCAGCGAGGTCGCCGGTTACGCGATGGACAGCGAGCTGCTCACCTTCGTCGACCTCGAGGACGTCCCCGGCGCCTTCACCGTCCCGCTCGACCGCGTGCGCCTCGACGCGCTGCCCGTGCAGGGCGCCTGGCTGCGGCCGAGCCGCTCGATGCGCGACGTCGTCGCCGCGGGCACGGTCGCCGACAGGGGCCGGTGAACCCGGCCGGGATCATGCGGTGGCCGTGGCGTCACCCAAGATCACGATCACTGCCTAGGGTGGCCTCATCCCACCGGGGCGGTGACAGGAGCCAGCATGAGCGACATCAGCATCCAGATCAGGACCGTGGTGCAGGACGCCGGGCGCGAGAGCGCGTGGACGGCGTACGAGGCCTCGTTCGCGCCGCTGCGCACCCGCGCCATGCAGCGCGCGTGCATGACCCGCGCCGAGTTCGACGACTGCATGGCCGACGTCCGCATCGCGAAGTACCTCGCGCTCGACCCGCAGGGCGAGGTGCAGGGCATCGGCACGATGACGAACGCCATCGAGGCGATCCCGCTGGTCTCGCCGGAGTTCTTCGAGCACCGCTGGCCCGAGCACTACGCGGCCGGCCTGTGCTACTACATCGGGATCGTCGCCGCGGCGCCCGACCGTCAGGGCACCGAGCTGTTCACCCGGCTGATCCAGCTCATGTCCTACACCGCGTGGGTCAGCGGCGGCATCGGCGTGCTGGACGTGTGCCAGGCGAACGTCGAGGACCACAAGCTGCCGCAGTCGATCGCCCGCATCTGCGGTCAGGTCATCGACGACATCCAGATCGAGCTGGTCGACACCCAGACGTACTGGGCCTACAGCGCGCCGCTGCCCGCGCAGCGACGGATCACGCCCGACCACGTCATCGACCTGCGGGAGATCTCCGAGCTCGCCGTCGCCGACCTCGACCTGCGGGGGGCACGGCGGTAGGGGCCTCAGCCGGCCGGGCTCGCGAGGCTGCTGTTCCACGCGGGGTCTCGCGAGGGCAGCGACGCCCGCACCGGGAAGTCGTGGGCCGCGGCCAGCTGCGGCATCGGCTCGGGGCGGCCGAACAGCCACCCCTGGCCGCGGTCGACGCCGAGCCGCTGCAGCATCAGGCGCTGCTCGACGGTCTCGATGCCCTCCGCGACGACCTCCAGCTGCAGCGCGTGGGCCATGGCCGTGGCCGCCCGCACGATCTCCTCGTCCTCGGGGCTGTCGACGATGCCCGCGACGAAGGACCGGTCGATCTTGACCTCGCTCAGGGGCAGCCGGCGCAGGTAGCTGAGCGAGGAGAAGCCGGTGCCGAAGTCGTCCATCGACAAGGCGACGCCCGAAGCGACGAGCTCGGCCATGGTGCGCTCGACGACGCTGCTGTCGTGCAGCATCGCCGACTCGGTGATCTCCAGCTTCAGCGCGGACGCCGGCAGCCCGAAGTGCGCGAGCGCGCCGGTGACCCGCTGCGGCAGCGAGGGGTCGGCCAGCTGCCGGCCGGCGATGTTGACGGCCACGGTGAGGTGCCGCTCGCCGTCCGCCCAGCGCAGCGCCAGCGCCTCCAGCGAGCGGTGGAGCACCCACGTGCCGATCTCGACGATCAGCCCGGCGTCCTCGGCGAGGTCGATGAACACGTCGGGCGACACCGGGCCACGGACGGGGTGGCTCCAGCGCAGCAGCGCCTCGTGGCTCACGACCCTCCCGGACGGCATCGCCACGACCGGCTGGAACACCACCGAGAGCTGGCTGAGCGGCAGCGCCTGGCGCAGGGCCTGCTCGAGGTCGAGGCGCTCGCGCACCATGGCCCGCATCGAGGCGTCGAACGTCGCGACGGTGCCGCTGCCGGCCGACTTCGCGCGGTACATCGCGGTGTCCGCCTCGCGCAGCAGGTCCTGGGGGCTGCTGGTGCGCGACGACGTCGCCACGCCGATCGACGCGGTGACGACGACCTCGGCGACCTCGAGCGCGAAGGGCTCCTGGATGGCGTCGAGCAGCCGTGTCGCGAGGTCGAGGCCGGCCTCCCCCGTCGCGCCGGCGAGCACGAACTCGTCGCCGCCCAGCCGCGCGAGGACCGACCCGGGCGGTGTCACGCGACGCAACCGCTCCGCCACCGCCTCGAGCAGCTCGTCGCCGGCAGCGTGCCCGAAGGAGTCGTTGACGAGCTTGAAGCCGTCGAGGTCGAGGAACAGCACGGTGAGGCTGCGCCCGTAGGAGAGCTTGCGGGCCAGCCAGGCGTCGAGGAAGAGGCGGTTGGGCAAGCCGGTGAGCGGGTCGTGGCGCGCCTCGTGCACCGTCGCCCGCTGCAGCCGGCCCAGCGCGCGCACCGCGGTCAGCGCGCGCGAGACCAGCAGGGCCATCGCGGTCACGGCCATCGCAGCCAGCAGCGCGCGGTGCTCGGTCGACAGGCCCGGCCGGGTGAGGAACAGCACCGGCGCGGCCATGGACGGGACCAGCAGCAGCACGCGGGCACCGGACCACGACTGCAGCGGACGTCGCTGACCGGCCACGAGGGTGCGGACCGAGGGGTGCAGCGCGGTGGCACCCAGCAGCGCGAAGGCGAGGACGTAGCAGACGTCCAGGACCCGGTGGGAGCTCACCTCCGCCTGGGCGCTGAGCCAGGCGTAGCCGCTGTCGCCGACGAGCGTCGCGCCGATCGCACCGGACAAGAAGGCGAGCGACCAGGAGAAGCCGCGGGTGGTGAACGCGAGCTGGACCAGGAACGCCAGGCCCAGCACGTCCAGGACGGGGTAGACGGCGATCACCGCCGAGATCCACAACGGCCGGCCGGTCACCTCGACCGCCGGCACCACGAGCAGCGTCATGGCCGCGCTCGAGCCGCCGACGAGGACGATGAGCATGTCGGTCGTCGCGTGGACGTCGCGCACGCCGTCCCGACGGTGCAGCACCATCACGAGTCCGACGATGATCAGCCCGTAGCCGGGGATGACGGCCGCGTCCGGCAGCAGCAGGTGCCAGTCCTGGCTGCCCGCGACCTCCGGCCGCAGGGCCGTCCCGGCGCAGAGCAGCACCCCAGCTGACACGAACCGCCATGGCGCGGCGGGCACCCGGTTGAGCCCGGGTCCAAGGAGCAGCGCCGTGCAGGCGCTGACACCTAGGACGGCGAACGCGACGCCGTCGGCGACCGGCCCGAGCCGCAGCACGTACAGCAGCAGGGCGCCGCCGGCCGCAGCGGCGTACAGGGAGCGCAGCGGCAGCTCGGTCACGCTCATCGTCTCCCTCCTGCCCTCAGCGGCGCACGCACGCGCGCCGCGGTCGGGGCTCAGTTTCCACCAGCTGCAGCGTCGGCAGACCCGACGGAGGACTTGACCGTGGGCAGCCCGGACGATCTTGGCGCATGCCGGCGCCTCGGCGGTGGTCGCGCGCGAGATTCGTCGTGCCGCGCTCGTCCTCCCCACCGGTAGCGTCACGGCCGTGAGCACCAGTCGCGACGGCTCCGCCGCCCCCCGGGACGCCGGCGCGACGACCGCCGTCCGGCAGCCCGCCGACCGGCTGCCCACCGTGCGGGCGCTGCGCTACCTGACGCCGCTGCGCGAGGGCGGCTCGCTGCCCGCCGTCATCGAGTGCGACGACCTCGGCACCTACGTGGTGAAGTTCCGCGGGGCCGGCCAGGGCGCCAAGGCGCTCGTCGCCGAGATCGTCGTCGGTGAGCTCGCGCGGGCGCTCGGCCTGCCGGTGCCCGACCTCGTGCTGGTCGACCTGCACCCCGAGCTCGCCATGTCGGAGCCGGACGAGGAGGTGCAGGACCTGCTGCGCGCGAGCGCCGGCCTGAACCTCGGCATGGACTACCTGCCGGGCTCGCTGACCCTCGACCCCGCCGTCGACCACGTCGACCCCGCGCTCGCGGCCCGTGTCGTCTGGCTCGACGCGTTCACCGACGACGTCGACCGCACCTGGCGCAACCCCAACCTGCTCATCTGGCACGGGCGGCCCTGGCTGATCGACCACGGCGCGGCGCTGTGGTGGCACCACACCTGGCGCGCCGCCGAGGCCGCGCAGACCCGCGAGCTGCGCGACGGCGACCAGCACGTGCTGCTGCCGGTGGCGGGGCCGCTCAGCGCGGCCGACCGCGAGCTGGCGCCGCGCGTGACGCGCGAGCTGCTCGACGCCGTCCTCGCCCTCGCGCCCGACGCCTGGCTCACCGGCCGACCCGAGGACCCCCAGCCGTTCCCGGACGCCGGCGCCGCCCGCCGGGCCTACGCCGACCTGCTGCTCGCGCGGCTGGCTGCGCGCCAGCAGTGGCTCGACCCGCTGGAGCGTGCCCGTGCCTCCCGGTGAGCTGCGGCAACCGGCGCCCGGCCTCGCGACGTACGAGTGGAGCGTCCTGCGCGTCGTGCCCCGTGTCGAGCGGTGCGAGTTCGTCAACGCCGGCGCCGTCGTCCACAGCGCCGAGGCCGGCGTGCTCGTCGCCGCGAGCGAGCTGGACGACGCGCGCGCGCTCGCGCTCGACCCTGACCTCGACCTCGCCGCGGTGCGCCGCCACCTCGAGGTGGTCGCGGCGGTCTGCGCGGGCACGCACCGGGCCTCGGCCGCGATGGCAGCCGGCGCGCGCTTTCGGTGGCTGACCGCGCCGCGCAGCACCGTCGTCCAGGCGTCGCCGGTGCACACCGGGCTGTCGGCCGACCCTGCCGGCGAGCTGGAGCGGCTGCTCGTCGCGATGGTCCGGCCCGCTGGCGCGCGGACGCCGCGCGGCTAGGGTCGTGGCCATGGAGCACAGGCGCCTCGGGCGGCTCGACGTCAGCAACTCGGTCCTGATCTACGGCGGGGCGGCGCTCGGGGAGGTCGACCAGGACACCGCCGACGTGTCGCTGCAGGAGGCGCTCGACGCCGGCATCACCCACCTCGACGTGGCAGCCGACTACGGCGACGCCGAGCTGCGGATGGGCCCGTGGATGCCGCGCATCCGCGACGAGGTGTTCCTGTCGACCAAGACCGGTTTGCGCGGCGAGGAGGAGGCATGGGCCCAGATCAACGCCTCGCTCGAGCGGCTGCAGACCGACCACGTCGACCTGCTGCAGCTGCACGCGGTCGGCGACCTGGGTGAGCTCGACCTCGCGACCGGTGACGCGGGCTCGCTGCGCGCCGCCGTGCGCGCGCAGGAGGAGGGGCTGACGCGCGCCGTCGGCATCACCGGCCACGGCCCGCAGGCGCCCGCCACGCACCTGGAGGCGCTGCGACGCTTCCCGTTCGCCACCGTGCTCACGCCCATCAACGCGGTGCTGTGGCGCGACGAGCAGTATCGCGCCGACTACGAGGCGCTCGTCGAGCGCATCAAGGCCGACGACGTCGGGCTCATGACCATCAAGACGGTGTCGCGCCGCAACTGGCCCGGCACCAGCGAGGGCCAGCCGGTCGGCGACCAGCCCTACGCCACCTGGTACGAGCCGTTCGACGACGACGGGCGCATCCGCGCCGCCGTGTCGTGGTCGCTCGCGCGCCCGGAGATCACCGGCATCGCCTTGCCCGGTGACGTGCGGCTGGTCGGTGCCGTCATCCGCGCCGAGGCCGACCGGATGGCGGTTGCCGACGCCGAGGCCGTGCTCGCTGAGGTCGAGGGCTACTCCTCGCCGTTCGCGCGCATGCCCTGGTGAGGCGTCAGCTCGCGAGCGGCAGCCACGACACGTGGCCGGCGACGAGCAGGTAGCCGCAGAACGCGACGACGTCGATCAGGGTGTGCGCCACCAGCTGCGGCACCACGCGGCCGGTGCGCTGGAAGTAGCGGGCGAACGCCGCACCCATGAGCAGGTTTCCGGCGAAGCCCGCGGCACCCTGGTAGAGGTGGTAGCAGCCGCGCACGGTGGCGGTGAGCGCGACCGCTCGCCACGGTGACCAGCCCAGCTGCTCGCAGCGGCGGACCAGGTAGCCGGTGAGCACCACCTCCTCGAGCGCCGCGTTCGCCGCGGCCGAGAGCACCAGCACCGGCACCCGCCACCACGTCGGCGGCAGGGACGTCGGGATGACGGCGAGGCTGCCCCCGAGCGCGTACGACACCAGGTAGAAGGTCAGGCCGATGCCGCCGACCAGCGCCGCCGCACCCGCCCCGAGCGCGACGTCCCCGCGCAGCCGGTCGCGGCGCAGCCCGATCGACCGCAGCGCCTCCCCGCGCATCAGCACCAGGACGACCACCACCGCCGGCGGCAGCAGCAGCCGCAGCACGCTGGTCAGCTGCAGCCCGAGGTCGACCCACGGGTGCCCCGGCGCCTGCGAGCCGTTGAGCCCGGTCTGCTGGGAGCCCAGCGCTCCCGGCGCGAGAGCGTCGGCGACGAACAGCAGCACCGACCGCGCCGCCGTCAACCCGACGCCGATCGCGACCACCAGCACGGTCTCGACCGCCAGCAGCTGCCTCGCGCGCCCCTGGGGCGGCGCCGGTGCGACCCCGGGCTCGAGCACGACGCCAGCCTAAGCCGCGCGTCGGTGGCGCGTCGGGCCGTCCCCCTTGCTGGCTGTGGCGCGGGTGCGCGTCGCCTGACATGGCACGACACTGGGGCGCGATGCAGACCTTCCTCCCGTACCGCGACTTCGCCCGCAGCGCCGCGGTGCTCGACACCCCGCGGCTGGGCAAGCAGCGCGTCGAGACGCTGCAGGTGCTGCGGGCGCTCGAGCTCGCCGACTACGGCTGGGCCAACCACCCCGCCGTCCGCATGTGGCGCGGCTTCACGCCCGGGGTGGTGGCGTACGGCCTGGCCACTGTCGCCGAGTGGCGGCGGCGCGGGTACGCCGACTCGACCGAGGCGCTCATCGCCGAGTTCGCGCCCGAGCGCGAGACGCAGGCCCAGCTGGCCGCGCGCGACGCGCTGCCGGCCTGGCTGGGCGATGGGCGGCTGCACCTGTCGCACCGCTCAGCGCTGGTGCGCAAGGACCCGGGCACCTACCGCCCGCTGTTCGGCGACGTCGACGACACCGTGGAGTACTGGTGGCCGGGCGGCACCGACGCCGCGCCCCGCGGGCCCGTCGAGGGCGTCCCGCTGTGGGTGGTGCGGGCCGAGCACGCCGCCGCCCACGACGTCATGCTGGCGCAGGCGCGCGTCGGGCTGGGCGCGCAGTCCGGCATCGACGTGGACGCGTCAGGGGCGGCCCACGAGATGCCGCTCAGCGACCTCAAGGCCCTGCTGACGCAGCGCGCCCCGGGCCGTCGTCCGGGCAAGGACCTGCGCCAGCTGCGTGCCCTGCTCGAGGAGGTGTCGCCGGGTGACCTGGTCGGGCTGCTCGGGCCCGACGAGCGCACCCTCACGGTCGGCACGGTCACGGGCGGCTACGACTTCGCCGAACCGGCGCAGCCGGGCCCGCCGCACCACGGCCGCCCGGTGCGCTGGGCGGGCGAGCTGTCGCGGTCGGCGGTGCGCCCGCCGGCCAGCCTGCAGGACCCGCGGCGGCTGTTCGCCGTCGTCGTCGACCCGCACGCGCTGCCGGCCGAGCTGATCAGCTGACTGCGTTGCTCAGCTGACGTAGCGGCGGGCGGTCGACGTCCGCTGCGACTCCTCGAGCGCCAGCAGCCGCGCCTCGACGTGCGGCGGCAGCGGACGACGGGCTGCCAGCACCCAGCCGAGCCCGCGCACCGCGTCGAGGGCCGCGAGCAGGCTGACGCGGTCGCGGGGCACGGTGAGCGCCAGGTGCCACGTGCGCCGCAGCGCCGCGGGCAGCGGCCGCCGCAGCCACGTGAACCACAGGGTGTTGCGCAGCCCAGCCCGCCGGCGCACGTGGGGGTCGCGCAGCCGCGACGCCTGGTGGTGCACGGTGAGGTCGGCGAGGTAGCACAGCTCCCAGCCGGCGGTCGCGAGGTCGACGGCGAGCAGCTCCTCCTCGCCGCCCAGCCACAGCCGCTCGCTGAAGCCGCCGACCTGCTCGAACGCCTCTCGCCGCACCACCGACGCACCGGCCAGGAAGCTGCCGAGCGCGGGGCCGGGCAGCCAGTCGGGCCCCGCCACGGGCGAGTCGCGCAGCTCGGGGACGATCGGGTCTTCACGGCCGCCGGGCTCGACCAGGATGCGCGACGTCAGCACGGCGAGCTGCGGGTGCGCGTCCAGGACGTCGGCCGCCCGGGTCAGCGAGCCCGGGTCCCACCACGTGTCGTCGTCGCAGAACGCGACGTAGGGGCAGTCGAGCCGGGCGACGCCGATGTTGCGGCCCACGGCGCCGCGGTTCTCGGGCAGCGCGACGACCTCGGCGCGCGGGTGGGCCGCCCGCACGGCTGCGGCGGTGCCGTCGTCCGACCCGTTGTCGACCAGGACGACGTGGGGCTGCTCGGGCAGGTCGAGCAGCCGGCCGACCGCCGTGAGGGCCTCCTCGCGCCGGTTCCACGTGATGACGACCACGCCGATCCGTGCGTCAGGCACGGGCGAGCGCCGCGGCGGGGGCGTCGAGCAGCAGTCGGGCAGCCTCGACGTGCGGCGGGACCACGCGGCGGCGCGCGATCGCCCGCGGCAGCCGTGCGGCGGCGTCGACCAGCGCGCCGCGCCCCACCGGCGTGGCGGCGGCGCGGCGCACCTCCCGCCACACCACCGGCCACGGGCGGCGCAGCACGGCGGTCAGCACGCGGTTGCGGGCGGCGAGGCGGCGGCGGCCGGCGGGGTCGCGGCTGACCGAGGGGTGGTGGTGGGCGACGACGTCGTCGACGTAGGCGAGGCCCCAGCCGTACGACGCGACGTCGAGCGCGAGCCGCTCCTCCTCGCCGCAGAACTCGATGACGTCGTCGTAGCCGCCGGCCTGCTCGAACGCCTCGCGCCGCACCACGACGGCGCACGCGAGGAAGCCGAGCACGCTCGGGCCAGGAAGGTCGTCGGCGGTGCCGAGCGGCGACTCGCTCATGACCGTCGACACCGGGTCGAGCCGCTCGTCGGGACCGACGAGCACCCGTGCCGCGAGCACGGCGAGGCGGGGGTGCTCGTCGAGCACCCGCACCGCCTCCGCCAGCGCACCCGGCGCCCACCACGAGTCGTCGTCGGAGAAGGCGACGTAGGGCGTGATCACCCGGCGCACGCCGATCGTGCGCGCCACGGCGCCGCGGTTGCGTCGCAGCCGAAGAACGGTGACGTGGGGCAGGTGCTCGCGCACCCAGTCGGCGGACCCGTCGGCAGAGGCGTTGTCGACCAGCACGACCGGCACCTCGTGCCGCGCCAGCGAGCGGGCGAGCTCCTCACGTCGGTCACGGCTGGCGACCACGACGGTCACGCGGTCAGCGAGCGGGACGGGGGACGGGGGCACACCTCTCACAGGCACGATCTTGCCCTACCCCCACCCGGCTGCCGCACACGGAGATCACGGGCTCGCGGGCGGTGCTCACACACGTGCACGGTGCGTGACGAAGCCCGCGGGCACGACGGCGTCGACGGTCACGACGATGTCGGCCCGGTGTCGGGCCGCCTGCGCGAGCAGGGCGTTGCGCTGGTCGGGTCCGGTCGCCCAGGCGACGGCGTCGTCGGGCGCCTTGCCGAAGGCCACGTGTCGCGTGACCAGGCGCCCGAGCCGCACCTCGTCGGGCACGTCGACGAACCACACCTCGTCGACCAGGGTCGGCAGCTGCGTCCACGGCGGCTCGTCGAGCAGCAGGTAGTTGCCCTCGGTGACGACCAGCCGGGCAGCGGGCAGGACGGCGATGCTGGCCGCAATCGGCTGCTCCAGGGTGCGCTCGAACCCGGGCGCGTAGACGGTGGTGCCGTCGTCAGCGAGCACCCGGCGCAGCAGCGCGACGTAGCCGTCGGCGTCGAAGGTGTCGGGGGCGCCCTTGCGGTCGCGGCTGCCCAGCCGGTCGAGCTGGACGTCGGCGAGGTGGAAGCCGTCCATGGGAACGTGGGCCACCCAGTCGTGCGGCTCCGCCCCGGCCGGGGCCACCGGGCGCAGCGCGTCGAGCAGCACCTCGACGAGGGTCGACTTCCCTGCGCCGGGAGCGCCGGTGATGCCGAGCACCGCCCGGCGGCCGTCGGCGGCCAGCCGGCGGGCGCGGTCGAGCAGGTCGTCGAGGGTGGGCGGCGCGTCGGGAGGCTGCGGCTGCGTCACCGCGCGATCGTTCCGCCTCAGATGCGAAAGCGCGACACCAGGGTCTGCAGCTGCTGCGACATCCGGCCCAGGTCGGCGGCGGCGGCGAGCGACTCGCCCGCACCCTCGGTGGTCTGCGCCGCTGCCCGCGCGACGCCGGTGATGGCGCCCGCGATCTCACTGGAGCCCGACGCGGCGTCCGACACCGACCGGCTCATCTCCTGCGTGGTCGCGGTCTGCTCCTCGACGGCGGCCGAGATCATGACCTGGTAGTCGTTGATCGAGCCGATGATGCCCGTGATCTCGGCGATGGCGGTGCTGGCCTCGAGCGTGTCGCCCTGGATGGCGTCGATCTGGCGGGCGATGTCCTCGGTGGCCTTCGCGGTCTCGCGGGCGAGCTCCTTGACCTCGCCGGCGACGACCGCGAAGCCCTTGCCGGCCTCACCGGCGCGCGCGGCCTCGATGGTGGCGTTGAGCGCGAGCAGGTTGGTCTGAGCGGCGATGCTGGTGATGATCTTGACGACGTCGCTGATGGTGGCCGACGACTGCGCGAGCTTCCCGACGGTGGTCGAGGTGTGCTCGGCGGTCTGGACGGCGCGCGCGGCCACCTCGGCTGCCTTGGAGGCGTTCTGCGAGATCTCACTGATGGAGGCGCCCATCTCCTGCGAGCCCAGCAGCACGGTCTGCACGTTGCTCGAGACCTGCGCGGCCGAGGACGACACGCTCTCGGCCTGGGTCGAGGCCTGCTGGGCAGCCGCGGTGATGGTGCCCGCGGTGCCGCTCAGCTGCGCCGAGCTGGCAGCGAGGGCGTCGGCCGTCGACACCATCGCGGTGACGCTGTCGCGGACGGCGTCCAGGCCCTCGTCGAGGGCGGTGGCCATGCGGCCCACCTCGTCGCGCGAGCGCAGGCCGGCCCGGCGGGTGAGGTCACCGCCACGCAGGGCCTCGAGCACGCCGAGGACGACGGCGAGGGGTCGGGTGATCCGGCGGCCGACCCAGGTGGTCGCCGCGGCCAGCACGAGGGCGGCGAGGGCGACGACCCCGAGGATCGTGCGGGTGGCCGACGACGCCTGCGCCTTCGCCTGCTCCGACGTGGCGGCCGCCACCGCGCCGACGGCGTCGCTGACCTGCGGCAGCTCGTCGGCGACGACCTCGAAGGTCGTCATGACCTCCGCGACCGCGGCGTCGCGAGCGGCGACGGGCTGGCCCGGTGTCGTCGCCCTGGTCGCCGCCGCGATGTATCTCTCGACGGCCGGTCGCGACGCCGTGACGGCCCCGGCGACGCTGGCGCCGCCGGTCGTCAGCTCGTCGAGCCCGCCGGTGAGCGCGGCACCGTGCTCGGCGACCGCCGCGGTGGCCTGCTGCCGCCCGGCAGGGGTCGTGGCCAGCACGAACGCCTGGACGTCAGCGCGGATGGCGTCGTGCGCCATGTCGGTCTCGAGCGCCGTCCGCGTGACGCCGTTGGCCCGCTCCAGCTCGGCAGCCTGATCCGAGACGTGGCGCACGGCCGTGACACCGATGGCACCGACCGTGATCAGGGACAGCAGCCCGATGCCGGCGACCGCGGCGACCTTCGCCGCGATCGGCACGTCGGACAGGCGGGTGGAGCGCTGGGACGGCGAGGGGGCGGGCACGGGGGCTGCTTCAGTGGGCACCCCGGGCGTATCGACACCCACCGGCGTCCCCTTGACCGCCTCCCCCGCCGTGATCATGCGATCCCGGCCCGCCTCCCGTCACCCACACCCCGCCGTGATCATGCGATCCCGGCCCGCCCGGGCAGCACGGGCCGGGGCGCACGACCGGCGCGTCAGTCAGGGATGTAGTCGAAGACGTCCGGGTTGGGGCCGGTGCGGCCGTCCTCGCCCTTGTCGAGCGCGGTGAGGGCCGCCATGTCGGCGTCCTCGAGCTCGAAGTCGAAGATCGCGAAGTTCTCCTCGACGCGCTTGGGGGTGGTCGACTTGGGGAAGATGATGTCGCCGCGCTGCACGTGCCAGCGCAGCACCACCTGCGCGGTCGAGCGGCCGACCTTCTCGGCCACGGCGACGATCGCCGGGTCGTCGAGCACGGCGCCCTGCGCGATCGGCGACCACGCCTCGGTGGCGATGCCATGGGCCGCGCCGTACGCGCGCACCTCCTCGTTGGTGAGGTAGGGGTGCACCTCGATCTGGTTGACGGCGGGGACGACGTCGCACTCGGCGGCGAGCCGCTCGAGGTGGGCCACCTGGAAGTTCGAGACGCCCACGCTGCGGGCCCGGCCGTCGGCCGCGAGCTCCTCGAGCACCTTCCAGGTCGAGACGAAGTCACCGTCGTAGAGCGTCGGGAGCGGCCAGTGGATGAGGAACAGGTCGACGTAGCCGAGGTCGAGCGCCTCCAGCGTGCCCTGGAAGGCCTTGCGGGCGTCGTCGGGGCGGTGGAAGCCGTTGTTCAGCTTGCTGGTCACGAAGATCTCAGACCGGTCGATGCCGGAGGCGCGCACGGCCTCACCGACGCCCTTCTCGTTGCCGTACATCTCGGCGGTGTCGATGTGGCGGTAGCCGGTGCGCAGCGCCAGAGCGGTCGCGTCGGCCGTCTCGTCAGGGTCGATCTGGAAGACGCCGAAACCGAGCTGGGGGATGGTGCGGCCGTCGTTCAGCGTGATCGTGGGGGTGGTCATCGTCTCGGACGCTCCTGTCGCGGGTCGTGCGGTGTTCGTGCAGGCGGCTGCCGGACGTCGTCCGGGCGCGTTCGAGCCTGCCACAGTGCCCCGGTGCGGCAACCGCGGGCCTCAGAGGTCTGACACTCCGTCCACCGAGCATCGCCGGGGTCAGCGCCACGGTCGGCGTCGGGTCATCATGGAGTGTTCGCCCGGCGCGCACGCGCCGTCCCTCACGAGGAGCACCTGTCCATGACCGGCACGACCAGCGACGACGTCCGCGACGACGCCACCGACCGCACGGACGGCGCCGGCAGCGCAGCCAGTGCGGTGGGCACCGAGGACGAGCACTCCCTGGCGAGCGCCGCCGCCTGCACGCCGCCGGTGCCCCGGCGCGGCCGAGCGGCACGCTGGCTGCTGCGTCACCAGGTGGCCAGCCTCGAGGGCCCGATGGCCAGCGAGGCGGCCGACGACCAGCACACCTGGTGGCGGGTCATGTGCCTGACCGGCGTCGACTACTTCTCCAGCCTGAGCTACCTGCCCGGCATCGCCGCGCTCGCCGCGGGGGCGCTGTCGCCGCTCGCCACCGCCGTCATCGTGCTGCTGACGCTCGTCGGGATGCTCCCGATGTACCGCCGCGTCGCCGCGGAGAGCCCGCGCGGGCAGGGGTCCGTGGCGATGCTCGAGCACCTGCTGCCGTTCTGGCGGGGCAAGGTGCTCGTGCTCGTGCTGCTGGGGTTCGTGGCCACGTCCTGGATCATCACGATTACGCTGTCAGCCGCCGACGCGACCGCGCACTTCGTCGAGAACCCCTTCGCGCCGGACGTGCTGGCGGGCCACCCGGTGCTCCTCACCGTGGGGTTGCTGCTGCTGCTCGGGGCGGTGTTCCTGGCCGGCTTCACCGAGGCCGTGACCATCGCCATCCCGCTCGTGGCGGCCTTCCTGCTGCTCAACGCCATCGTCGTCGGCGTCGGCATCTGGGAGATCTTCACCGGAGCCGGCGTGTTCTCCGGGTGGACGAGCGCCCTCACCGACGTCGGGGGGTTCGGCTCGATCGCCAGCACCACGCTGCTGGCCTTCCCCCTGCTCGTGCTCGGTCTGTCCGGCTTCGAGACCGGCGTCAGCATGATGCCGCTGATCAAGACCGAGGGCGCGACGCAGGAGGAGCGCGAGGCCCACCGGGTGCGCAACGCCCGCAAGCTGCTGACCACGGCGGCCGTGATCATGAGCGTCTACCTGCTCGCGACGACCTTCGTGACGACCGTGCTGATCCCGGCCGAGGAGTTCCGTGACGGCGGCGAGGCCAACGGCCGCGCCCTCGCCTACGTCGCCCACGAGTACCTCGGCACCGGCTTCGGCACGGCCTACGACGTCAGCTCGATCTTCATCCTGTGGTTCGCCGGCGCCTCGGCCATGGCCGGGCTGATCAACATCGTGCCGCGCTACCTGCCCGGCTACGGCATGACACCGGAGTGGGGCCGTGCCATCCGTCCGGTGGTCATCGTCTACACGGTCATCGCGGTCGCGATCACCGTCGGCTTCAAGGCCGACGTCAACGCCCAGGCCGGCGCCTACGCCACCGGCATCCTCGCGATGCTGGTGTCCGCGGCGTTCGCCGTCGCGGTCGCGGCCCACCGCCGGCGCAGCACCCGCGGCACCATCGGCTACGCCGTGGTCACCCTCGTCTTCGCCTACGCCCTCGTCGACAACGTGCACCAGAAGCCCGACGGGCTCGCGATCTCGGCCGGCTTCATCCTGGGCATCGTGCTCGTCTCGATCGTCTCCCGGGTCTCGCGCACGACCGAGCTGCGTGCCGACCGCATCACCCTCGACGCGGCGGCGCAGCAGTTCGTGCACGATGCCGCCCACCGGGGCCGGCTGCACGTCATCGCCAACAAGCGACAGGCGGGCGACGTCGAGGAGTACACCGAGAAGGAGGCCGAGCAGCGGCTGGTCAACCCCATCCCGCCCGACGCCGTCGTGCTGTTCCTCGAGGTCACGGTCACCGACCCCTCCGACTTCACCAGCCGGCTGCACGTCAGCGGTGTGGACGTCGGCGGGCACCGGGTGCTGCGCGTCAGCAGCCCCGTCGTGCCCAACACCCTGGCGGCCATCCTGCTGCACCTGCGCGACACCACGGGGCTGCACCCCGAGTGCTACTTCGCCTGGTCGGAGGGCAACCCCATCACCCACCTGGGCAGGTACCTGCTGCTCGGTCAGGGCGACACCGCCCCGGTGACGCGCGAGGTCATCCGCGAGGCCGAGCCCGACCCGTCCCGGCGGCCCGGGATGCACGTCGGCGGCTGAGCCTCACGCGGGCGGCCCGTCCTCGGGTGGCTGCGCGGGATCAGGCCCGGGGTCGGTCGAAGGATCGGTCATCGGGTCGTCGTCGGCGCTGCCCCGCCGGTCGCCGAGGAACCCGGCGCGCCGCTCCGGCTCGCCGCGCTCGAGGCGCACGAGGTCGATGGTCTGCCGGCGCTCGTGGCGGCGCCGCTCGGGGCCGTCGCCCGGCCGCCCGCCGCCCTGGCCCAGCGGGGCGACCCGCCGCAGCACCGCCTCGGTCGGCGCACCGGCGTCCGAGGTGGCCCACGCGCGCAGCCCCCGATCACCCGCCACCACCCAGACGACGTCGTAGCCGGGCGCGCCGGCGTCGGGTCGCAGGGCCGCCGACCGCACCTGGAGCACGGTCGTGCCCGCGTCCCACGCCGCTCTGGCGGCCTCGCGGCACGCCGGGTAGGACCACTCGTCGCCGGTCGCCACCCGCCCGCCGACACCCGTGGGCGTGCCCAGCCGCTCGTCGTCCAGCTCGAGCTCGACGGCCCACAGCCGCCGCCGCACGCCCGCGAGGTCGGCGGGGTCGGTGATCTCCTCGTGACGCAGCAGCTCCGCCCAGGCCCCGTCGGGGGTCTCGGCCAGGTGCAGCAGCGCCGGCCCGTCGGGCGCGCACCAGCGACCCTCCGCGGTGGTGGCCGGCGGGAAGGGCGACCGGGGGTCGGCGAGCACGAAGCCGATGCGCCGCGCGCCGCCCATCACGTGGCTCCGAGCCGGGTCAGGGCCGCCGCCATGCCCCGCACCTGGCGGGCGGTGTCGCCGTCCGGGTCGAAGCCGCCCCGCAGCGCCTGCACCGGCGAGGTGCCGTCGAGGCCGCGGCGCGGGCGGGCGAACCACCGGCGGGTGCCCTCGTCGTCGTAGGCGCCGGCGAGGTCGGCCGTCGTCAGCGCCAGCTGGTGCAGCCGCTGCGCCACCACGGCGGACGCCGCGGCCGGGTCGTCGGGGGCGTCGAGGTCTGCGCCGGGGTCGGCGTCGAGCAGCTCGCGCAGCAGTGGCGCCCCGAGCAGCGCGAGCGCGACCGGTCGCGTGAGGTGGGGCACCGGCGTGACCTCGAGGCTGGCGTCGGCGGCCCGCACGACCGCGATCAGGTCGGCCGGCGCGCGGGCGGCCGCGAGCTCGCCGGTGGCGGTCTCGGCGATGCCCGCGGCGGCCAGGGCCTGCAGCGCCTGCTGCAGCAGCAACCGGTCGAGCGTGCGGGCGCCGGGCAGGCTGGGGAGCGCCCCGACGTGCTGCGCCCGGCCGAGCAGCCGCACCGAGGACTGCACGAGGACGGCGTGACCCAGCTCGTCGTCGATGCGGTCGAGGCGCAGCTGCAGCACGCGCCCAGTCTCCCGAGGCGCTGACGGGTCGACAACACCGGTCCCCCGCGCGCAGCAGCGGCCCGTGGATGATGGGTCCGGTGAGAACCGGTGGGCACGTCGTGGTCGTCGGGGGCGGCCTCGGTGGCCTGCGGACCGTGGAGGAGCTGCGCGCCGCCGGGCACGACGGCCCGGTCACCCTCATCGGCGCCGAGCGGCACCCGCCCTACGACCGGCCGCCGCTGTCCAAGGACGTCCTGACCGGCGCCGCCGGCCTCGACGACGTCGTGCTGCGCGGGGCCGCCGACCTGGCCGCGCTCGACGTCCGTCTCGAGCTCGGACGACGGGCCGTCGACCTCGAACCGGGCGAGCACCGGGTGCGGCTGCACGGCGGCGAGCCCCTGCGCTACGACGCGCTGGTCGTCGCGACGGGCTCAAGCCCACGGCTGCTGCCGGGGGTGCCCGACCTGCCGGGGGTGCACCTGCTGCGCACCTGGGACGACGCCGTCGCGCTGCGCGCCAGCCTGACCACGGCAAGCTCCGTGGCGGTCGTGGGCGGCGGTCTGGTCGGGTCCGAGGTGGCGTCGGTGGCCGTCGGCATGGGGCTGCCGGTGACCGTGGTCGACCCGATGCCGACCCTGATGCTGCGCGGGCTGGGGCCGGTGCTCGGCGCCGCGATGACCCGCCGGCACGAGCGGCGCGGGGTGCGGGTGCTGACCGAGCAGGTGGTCGTCGGGCTTTCAGGCGATGACCGCGTGCGGTCGCTGACCCTCGGCGACGGCACCGTGCTCGAAGCCGACTGCGTCGTCGTGGGCGTCGGCAGCGAGCCGGCCACCGGTTGGCTCGAGGGCAGTGGCGTGCGGGTCGGCGACGGCGTGGTGTGCGACGAGCTGCTGCGCGCCATCGGCGTCGACGACGTGTTCGCCGTCGGTGACGTGGCGCGCTGGCACCACCCCCGCTACGGCGAGCAGGTGCGGCTCGAGCACTGGTCGGCGTCCGGTGACCAGGCGCGCTGCGTCGCTGCGACGCTCACCGGCACACCGACCCCGTGCGACGCGCTGCCCTACGTGTGGACCGAGCAGCACGGCGGGCGGTTGCAGGTGCACGGCCGGCTGCGCCCGCAGGACGAGCTGCACTTCGTCGCCGGCGGCCCGGACGAGGACGCGTTCGTCGCGCTGTCGGCCGGCGACGGCGTGCTGCAGGGGGTGGCTGGCCTCGACAGCCCGCGGCTGGTCACCCGCGCCCGCAGGCTGCTGCGCCAGGGCGCACCCTTCGAGCAGGCCCTCGCGCTGGCCGGCTGACCGCGCTCCGCCGAGGGAGAACGCAACGGGTCGTGCCCGGCGGTTTGCGACTACTTGTCGAACTTCACGTCGATCTGCTCGAACCCCTTGTGCCGCTGGGCCCGCGCGAGATCGCGGTAGACGCGCTGGTCGCCCTCGGTGAGCTCGACGGCGTCCGTCAGCGGCGTCAGCAGCGCCCTGGGGAACAGCCGGCGCGCGCGCACCACGTTGAGCTCGGCCGACAGCACCAGCGTCAGCGAGGCCAGGTGGATGAACGCGATCAGGCCGAGCACCACCGCGAAGGTGCCGCTCGAGACGCTCGCCGACTGGATCACGTTCTTGACGTACGTCGCACCGAAGATCTGCAGCGCCTGCCACACGACCGCGGCAAGGACGGCCCCGGGCAGGACGTCGATGCGCGGGACCTTCGTCGCGGTGGCGATGCGGAAACCCAGCGTCAGCACCGCGACGTTGAGGACGACCGATCCGAGCGCCGAGCCCCACGTGACCCAGGGGCCCTGGCCACCCAGCCCGTTCGCCAGCAGGGCCGACCCCACCGCCGCGACCACGCCGAGGCCCACGACCGCGAGCAGCAGCACCGCCCGGCCGCGGGCCTTGAACGGGTTGGGCCTGCTGTTGCGGGGGACCGCCCACACCGAGTTCACGGCGTTCTGCAACGCCATGCCGAAGCCGAGCCCGCCGTACAGCGCCACGATGCTTCCCGCCACCAGCCCGCTCACGCCACCGCCGATGCGCTGCGGGTCGGCGAGCAGCTGCTGGCCGATGATCGGGATCTGCCCTGCTGCGGACGAGAGCACCTCCTGCTGCAGCTCGACGTTGTCCTTCAGCAGCAGCCCGAGGATGGTCGTCCCCAGCAGCAGCAGCGGGAACAGGGCGAGGAACGCGTAGTAGGTGATGATCGCCGCGAGGTAGAACCCGGAGTCCTCGAAGAACTTGTAGACCACCGCGAGCGGGAAGGCGGCGACCGGGTGGCTGCGCTGGAAGCGGTCGAGGCGGGCCGTGACCGACATGCTGCGCCCGCTCCCTCGTCCCGCTCTCGCCGGCTGGATCGCCGTCAACCGGCACCGACCCGGTCGCAGCCATTCCACCACGCCACCCCACAGCCGCACGTCGGGCGATGCGGTGCGCGAGGAGGTCGCGTGCCGGCCTGCCCGCCGACGCTCATGCGGCAGGCTCGACCGACGCTGGGGGCGCAGGCCCGACGCCTGCCTCGACCGACGGCTCGACCACCGCTCGGGCCGCGGGCTCCACCGGCGCTCGGGCCGCGGGCTCGACCGGCGCTCCGGCCGGTTCACGGCCGGCGGGTTCGCCCGGCGCTCCGGCCTGTTCTCGGGCAGCGGGGGCGCCCGGCGCTCCGGCCCGTTCTCGAGCAGCCGGTTCGACCGGCGCTCCGGCCCGTTCCCGGGCAACGGGTTCGGGCGTCGCTCCGGCCATGGCGTCGTCGGAGGGCGCTCGGGCAGCGGGGTCGCGCGGTGCTCCCGCCACGGCGTCGGCGGGCGCTCGGGCAGCGGGGGCGCGCGGTGCTCCCGCCACGGCGTCGGCGGGCGCGCGAGGCTTCACGCGGCGCGGCGACACCTGGCGGACGGCAGCGAGCACCGGTGGCGCGGTGGAGTCGTAGGTGTGCCCCGTCGGTGTGGTGGTGCGGACGGTGTGCGTGCCTGGCGGTTCAGTGCTGGTGGCGCTCGACGTGTCGTCGGTCACCACGGTGGCGCTCGACGTGTCGTCGGTCACCACGGTGGCGCCCCACCCGTCGAGTGACTTGGTGTGGTTGCACCGCTCGCACAGTCCTTGCCCGTTGGCCA
>CAXTEJ010000027.1:0-46323 GCA_964243295.1 uncultured Actinomycetales bacterium
CAGTTGCCCCGGCACCGACCGGCACCTGTCACTGCTGCAGGGCGGCCTCGGCGTTCTTCTGCAGCGAGGCGAGCAGCGTCTGCGGTTTGGCGTTGCCCAGGCCCGACAGGCCGGTGTCGAAGTCGGCGAGCACCGAGTCGAAGCCGGGCTTGTTGACCGGGCCTCGGCCGTAGTCGCCGCCGGCGATGAAGGGCTTGTCCTCGGGGTACTTCGTCTCGTACGCCGACTTGGCGGACTGCCGCGAGGGCATGACGCCGAAGGCGTCGGCGAAGGCCAGCTGCTGGTCGTCGGTGGTGAGGGCGTTCACGAGCTCGACCGCGGCCGCCTTGTGGGTGCTCTTTGCCGCGACGCCCCAGCACTGCGTGAACAGCAGCGTGCCCTTGCTCTTCGGGCCCTGCGGCAGCTCGGCCACCTGGTAGGCGACCGTGGGGTAGTCGTTCTTCATGGCCCCCTTGATCCAGTTGCCCTCCATGGTCATCGCGGCCTTACCGGTGCCGAAGGCCTCGCCCGCCCAGCCGGAGTCCAGCTGCTTGGGGTACTTCGCGCTGCCGTCCTTGAGCATCGACTGCACGAAGGTCAGCGCCTCGACGTTGCCCGGCGACGTGGCGGTGACCGTGCTGCCGTCCTCGTTCGTGATGCCGCCGCCCGCCTGCACCATGAAGGCGCCGATGCGGTCGCGGGTGTCGCCGATCGCGAGCCCGACCTGCTTGCCGGTGGTCAGCTTCTTGGCGACGGCGTGCAGCTGGTCCCACGTGGTCGGCACATCGGCGTCCGTGAGCCCGGCGGCCTTCCACGACGCGCTGTTGATCTGGAGCGCGATCGTGGAGAAGTCCTTGGGGGCGCAGTAGAACTTGTCCTCGTAGGTGAACGTCGACTTCAGCGCCGGGTAGAAGTCGTCCGGGTCCTTCACCTGGTCGCCGTAGGCGTAGAGCGAGCCCGCCTTGGCGTAGTCGGGGAAGCGCCCGGCGTCGGTGTAGAAGATGTCGGGCGGGGTGCCGCCGGCGAACGCCTGGCCGAGCTGCTGCTGCATGTCCTGAGCCACCGAGACGTCGACGGTGTTGCCCGTCTGCTTCGCCCACGCGGCGGTGGCAGCCTTGACGGCGTCGGTCTCGGCGTCGCCGGACGACGCGATGAGCATCTTCAGCGCCACGGGACCCTGCTCGGTGCTCGGCGTCCCCGTGGCCGTGGCGGCGCTGTCGTCGAAGCCGCCACCTCCGCAGGCTGCCGTCAGCAGCGCGACCGAGGCCAGCGCGCTCACGGCGGCCAGTCGGCGTCGGGATGTGGGGTTCATGCGATCTCCTCGGGTGGTCGGGCGGGGATGGTCACGTGCTGTCGCGGACGACGAGCGCCGGGGTCACGAGGACCCCTGACGGTGGCTTCGGGGCCGGCGGCGGCCGCCCGGGAAGGAGCTCGCCGAGGACGCGCACGACCTCGGTGGCGACCTGCTCGAGCGGCTGCCGCACGGAGGTGAGGGCGGGGTCGAGCAGCGCGGCCGTCGGCGAGTCGTCGAACCCGGTGACCGCCACGTCCACGCCGGCGCGAAGACCCTTGCGCCGCAACGTGTGCAGCACGCCGACTGCCAGCACGTCGCTCGCGCACACCACCGCCGTGGGGGCGTCGGCGGCGTCGAGCAGCTGGCCTGCCCGCGCGCACGCCTCGGCGAGGTCCTCGCGGGAGGTGGCGACTCGCCCGGGCTGCAGGCCGTGGGCGCGCAGCCCGGCCAGCCAACCGGCGCGGCGGTCGTCGCCGACGTCCGAGCCCTCGGGCCAGCCGAGGAACCCGATGCGCCGGTGACCGCGCTCGACGAGGTGGTCGACCGCGGCCCGCGTGCCGGCAGCGCCGTCGACGTCGACCCAGTGGTGGTCGTCCTCCGCACCCCAGGGGCGGCCGAACGACACGACCGGCGTGCCGCGCTCGGCGAGGTAGGCCAGGCGCGGGTCGTCGTGGTGGGTCTGGGTCAGCACGAACGCGTCGACCGTCATCGTCGTCAGCAGGTCGCGGTAGCCCGACAGGTCGTCGCCCGGGTCTTCCGGGGAGAACACGAGCAGCTGGTAGCCGTGGGCCCGCGAGCCGTCGGCGAGCGCGTGCAGGAACCGGTCGAGCACCCCGCCGGACGGCGTGACCACCGGGTCGACGCGCATCCCGATCAGCCGCGACTCGCGGGTGCGCAGCGCCTGGGCGTTGCGGTTGGGGCGGTAGCCGAGCTCGTCGATCGCCCGGCGCACCCGCGCCAGCGTCTCGGGGTTGAGCACCTGCGGGCGGTGCAGCGCGTTCGACACGGTCTGCCGCGACACCTGGGCCTGGCGGGCGACGACCTCGAGGGTGGCGCGGGGGGACGCGGCAGGCGACACGGTGCTCACGCCTCCTCGACCGACGGGCTCGACGCGCCCGCAGCCGCCCCGGAGGCGGTCCGTCGGCTCGGCGTCGAGCGATTGGAACCTTCAAACGATGTGGGTAATCTGCAACGGTCCACCCCCGGATGTCAACACCCGTGATCAAAGCGAGACGGAGCACGGCATGCCCGACGAGGCGCACGAGCAGCCGTTCCTGCACGGGCTCGTCACGGCTCTGCGCGCGCCCGTGGCCGCGCTCGGCGGTGCCGACGGGCAGCTGCGCGAGGACGGCGTGCAGGGCGTCTACGCCTTCGACCGGCGGCTAGTGCGCGCCCTGCTCGTCACCGTCGACGGCCGTGAGCCGGTGTGCCTTCGCACCTGGCTGGACGGCGCCTCGACCGTGCGCAGCTCGTCGGTCGTCCGGGGCGTCGGCGACCTGATCCCCGACCCCACCGTGCTGCTCGAGCGCACCCGGGCCGTGTTCGCCGACCGCGTCGTCGAGACCCTGACCCTGCGCTCGCGGGCGCAGGTGCCGGTGCGGCTGCAGGTGGCCGTGCGCGTGTCCACCGACCTGGGTCACCTCGACGCCGTCAAGCAGGGCTCGCCCGGAGCCCTCGTGCGCCCGAGCGTCGACGGCTCGGCCGTGGGCTTCGCCGCCGGCCTGGTCACCTCGCGGGTGGCCGTCAGCCCCGTCGGCTCACTCGACGCCGACGTCACCGGCGCCGACCTGGGCTGGGACGTCGCGCTCGAGCCCGGCGAGCAGTGGCAGGCCGAGCTCGTGGTCACCGGCACGGACGCCGGCACGCCCGTCCCGTTCGGCGCCGCCCCCGGCGAGCACTGGCCGGGCGCCTGGGCCCACGCCGACGACCGGCGGGTCGACGCGCTGACCGCCCGGGGGCTCGCCGACCTGCAGGCCCTGCTGATGAGCGACGGCGACGACGTCTTCGCGGCGGCGGGCAGCCCGTGGTTCTTCACCCTGTTCGGCCGCGACTCGCTGTGGACGGCGCGGCTGCTGCTGCCGTTCGGCACCGACCTCGCGATGGGCACGCTGCGCACGCTCGCCCGGCGGCAGGGCAGTGCCGACGTCCAGGCGACCGAGGAGCAGCCCGGCAAGATCCTGCACGAGGTGCGCCGCGACGGCCTCGACGGCGGTGGCCTCGTGCTGCCACCGGTCTACTTCGGCACCGTCGACGCCACGCCGCTGTGGGTCGCGCTGCTCGTCGACGCCTGGCGGTTCGGCGCCGATCCCGAGCAGGTGCGGGCGCTGCTGCCGGCAGCCGAGGCCGCGATGGGCTGGGTGCGACGGCAGGCGGACGACGACCCCACCGGTTTCGTGCGCTACCTCGACCGCACCGGCACCGGCCTCGCGAACCAGGGGTGGAAGGACTCCGGCGACTCGGTGCAGTGGGCCGACGGGCGCCTCGCCGACGCCCCGATCGCGCTGAGTGAGGTGCAGGCCTACGCCCACGAGGCCGCCGTCGGCGCCGCCGACCTGCTCGACGCCTTCGGCCGCCCGGGCGGCGACGAGCTGCGCGGCTGGGCCGCGGCGCTCGCGGCCCGGTTCCGCGACCGGTTCTGGGTCGAGGACGCACTCGGCGACTACCCCGCGATCGCGCTCGACGGCGACGGCAAGGCCGTCGACGGCGTCGCGTCCAACATGGGACACCTGCTCGGCACCGGACTGCTCGACGCCGGCGAGGCCGCCACCGTCGCGCGGCGCCTCGCCGGCCCCGACCTCGACAGCGGCTACGGCCTGCGCACGATCACCGCGCGCTCACCGCGCTTCAGCCCGCTCAGCTACCACGGCGGCGCGGTGTGGCCGCACGACACCGCGATCGCCGCGCGCGGTCTGGCGCTCGAGGGCCACGACGACGTCGCCGCGTCACTGCTCGCCGGGCTCGTCGCCGCGTCCGACGCCTTCGCCGCCCGGCTGCCCGAGCTGCTCGCCGGCGTCCAGGCAGACGCGTCCCCCGCCCTGCCCTACCCCGCGTCCTGCCGCCCGCAGGCCTGGTCGGCCGCCGCCGGCACCTGCGTCGCGACGCTCGCGCTGGGGCTGCGGCCCGACGTCCCCAACGGCCGGATCGACGTCCGGCCGCTGACGTCGGCGCCGTGGGGTGCCCTGGAGGTGACCGGCCTGCGGCTCGGCGACCACGCGCTCGCCGTGACCGTCGGCCGGGACGGCGTCGCGCACGTCACCAGCGAGCACCCCGGCGTGGCAGTCGTGACCGGCCAGCCGACGCGGTAGGCGACGGAGTGACAGGTCAGCCGACGCGCGGCTCCAATCCCGGCCCACCCCACCCCCGCCGTGATCATGCAATCCCGGCCCACCCCACCGTGATCATGCGATCCCGGCCCGCCTCGACGACCCTGAGCCGCGTGCGGTCGGGGCAGCGGTCGGTCCGGCGGCCGGTCCGCGGACGTCGGCCGGCTGGGGTCGAGCTTCGATCGGCGCCGCCGTCACCCGCTCACTCGGACACCCGACGCAGCTCGATGTGCTCGCCTCGCGCGGCGAAACGCTCGCAGGCGGCCCGCAGATCGGGCTCCGCGGCGGTCTCCACGAGGTAGAAGCCGACGACCTGCTCCGCCGCCTGCGAGAACGGCCCGTCGCTGACGAGCAGCCCGCCCGCGCCGTCCGGGCGCATCGAGGTCGCCTCGGACGACGGGTCGAGCGGCCCCGCGGCCACGATGGTGTGCCCGCCGGCGGCGAGGTCCTCGTGGAACTGGACGTGCGACCGCATCCCCACGTCGTGCTCGGACTGGGGCAGCAGAGCCCACTCGGCCTCTGGGGCGGGCAGCAGGATGAGGTAGCGGCTCATGCGGTTCCTCCTGTGGGCAGCGCGCGGGCCGTGATCTCACCACGGTGGCGCGGTGTCGCCGTACGGCACCCGGACGTCGCATCAGAGCTCGAGCGACATCAGCCCGAGCACGGGGCGGACGATCGACCACGGGACCACGGTGCCGAGCCCCCGGTCGTTGGCGACCGCCGCCTCACGGCACCCGTTGGTGTAGATCCACAGCTGCTGCTGCCCTGCCGCACCCGACAGGCTCAGCGTGAAGACCAGCGGCGGAACCCTCTCGGGGTCGGGGCACCGTGTCAGGTCGACCGGCGGGAACGGCTCGGTGCTGATGGGCGCCGCGGCGAGGGCGGTCGCGACGTCACGGGCCTGGGTCGCCGTCAGGGCGGCGGAGTGGTCGAGCCACCCGTCGTCGTAGGCGCAGACCGAGCCGCCGCTGACGCCCACCGATGATGCCAGCGACCCGCGTGAGCCCGTCACCATCGGCGGCTGGCTCGACACGTTCTGCACGCGGCACCCGTCGACCTGCGCCGTGCCGGGCAGCGCGATCGCCTGGTCGACGTAGTCCTGCGCCCGCTCGGCGTCGGGGGACGTGACCACCACGGCCGCACCTCGG
This sequence comes from uncultured Actinomycetales bacterium, assembly GCA_964243295.1. Classification (GTDB taxonomy): domain Bacteria; phylum Actinomycetota; class Actinomycetes; order Actinomycetales; family Angustibacteraceae; genus CAXTEJ01. Next base: position 5,745 of record CAXTEJ010000027.1, read on the forward strand.
CCGGAGAAGAACCGCACGACCTGCGACCGCCCGTCCGCGGTGGTGCTCCGGCCCGGCACGAGGCTCGCGTCGACGGGGCGCAGCGTGATCTCGGTCAGCGCGGCGGACCGCTCGTCCGGCGCGCCGCAGTCGTCGTCCGGCAGCACGGCGACGACGCGAGCGCTGTCGGCCCGCGGCGCGCCGCAACCCGGCGACGCCTGGGTCCAGGCGGTGGGGACGCTCAGCTGCACGCCTCGGTAGAACAGCACCGTCACACCGCCCGGGACGGTGGCGGGGGGCGGGGGCGATGCGTCCCGCCGGCTGTCGACGACGCCCACCGTGCTGACGACGGCCGCAACGACCGCGGTCGTCGCCAGCGCCCGCGCCCACCGTCTCGTACGACGGCGCCGGCCGAACGCCGCGACGTCGACCGTCACCGCCGCCTGGTCACCGGCCAGCTCGTGCAGCGCCGAGCGCAGGCGGTTCTCGTTGCTGGTCACAGGTCCTCCCGCGACAGGTCGTCGGCGCCGAGCGCAACTCGCAGCTGCGCCAACGCCCGGGACGTGTGGCTCTTGACGGTGCCGGTGGACAGGCCCAGCAGGGCCGCGGTCTGCTGGACCGTCATGTCGTCGTAGAAGCGAGCGACCACCACCGCGCGCTGCCGGCGCGGCAGCGCCTGCATCGCCGTGTGGACCAGGCCGGTGTCGCCCGGGTGCGGCTGCCACTCGGCCAGCCGGTCGGGCAGGTCCGCGGTGGGTCGCTCGTCGTTCCACCTGCGCCCCCGCCACCCGCAGAAGGTCGTGTAGAGCACGCGCTGGGCGTAGGCCGCCGGTGAGTCCCACCGCGGCGAGGACCCCCACCGCAGGAACACCTTGAGCAGCGCGGTCTGCGTGAGGTCCTCAGCCAGCTGGTGCTCCCCGGTCAGCAGCCGAGCGCTGCGCAGCAGCTGCGGACCGCACGCCGCAACGAACGTCACGAAGTCGCCGTCGTCCGTCACCCCACACCCCCTGAGCCGAGCCGGTCGCACCCCTCGTACTCATGCTGAGCGGCTGAACCCCCCGCCCGGTTGTCATGAGTGCCGAGCCGACTCCTCGCCCGATACTTCCCCGCGCGCTCGCCGGCTGCGACCGCCCCAGTTACTCGCAACCCACGCCGTCGCCGTCCCCGTCGAACTTGGGGTCCCACCCGGGATCGCCGGGCCGGATGGGGGCGGCTCCGGCCGCGCGGACGGCGGCGCAGTTGGCGTACGACACCGCCGGCGGCGGTGCCGGCGCGGGCTTCGGCGCGGGCTTCGTCACTGGCGTCGGGGCGGACGTCGTCCCGCCACCGAGTCGGAACGCCGCAGCGACCACGAGCCGCTGCGACCGGCACCCGCGCAGCACACCGAGCATCGCGGCGCGCTCGGCGGCGGTCACCGACAACCCGTACCGCCGCTTGACCGACGCCTGCCGGGCGACGTACTGGCATCGGTAGGTCTTGGCCGGCGGCAGCCAGGTGGCGGCGTCCCCGGCGCCCTTGCGCTGGTTGGTCGGCCCGTCGACGGCCAGCAGGTTCAGCGAGTCGTTCGCGAACGCGACGCGCTTGGCGACCGGCCACCGCTGGGCGCCCTTGGCCCAGGCGTCGGCGAGCGCCACGACGTGGTCGACCTGCACCCGGGCGGACTGCGGGCCGCGCACGAACCGGATCGTGGCGAAGGTGTACGGGTCGTGCAGGGTGCCACTCAGCACCAGGCACCCGTGCGTCCCCGCCTTGAGCACGTAGCCGCCGAGGTCGCGGCGCAGCACGTCGTTGCGCGTGTCACAGCCGTTGTGGTCGGTGTCAGCCCACGCCTGCCCGAACGCGCTGCGAGAGTAGCCCGTCATGGCCGCGCGACCCTTGACCGGCAGCGCCTCGACCACCGTGGCGGCGTACGGCTGCACGGCCGCAGCACTCGCGGCGGCGCTCACGGCCGCGGGCGCGGCGGCGGTCGCAGGCGCGAGGACGGCCAGGCTGCCGGCGAGCGCCGTGACCGACGCGGCAGCGGCCAGCCGGCGACCGATGGCGGCGGCGGTCAGGTGCGGGTCCCGGTGCGATCTCGACATGCCGCCCATCGTGGGGCTGCTCCAGCCGCCTCCGGAGCCGGCTCGCCGCACCGGCCCCCTGACGGAGCAGTGCCAGCGGACCGCGAGCGCCGTCCGACCGGCTCGGCGAGGCGACGCGCGCCGCCGTGGTCACAGATGTGCGTCTCGCAGGTCATCGGCCGATATGGTCGCGGGATCATCCGTGGCAACGTCGCCGCTGGGCCCGTTGCCTGCGCTCCGAGGAGACCCGCGTGAGCAGCATCGTCAACGGACCGCCCGGGGCCGACGGCCCCGGCGCCCACCACAGCGCTGGCGTGACCGGTTCCGGCGAGACCGGTGGCGGCGAGACCGGCTACACCGCCATCCAGGACACCCCCGAGTTCGCGCAGCTGCGGATGCGGTTCCGCCGGTTCGTGTTTCCCATGACCGGGTTCTTCCTCGCCTGGTACTTCCTGTACGTGCTGCTGTCGACGTACGCGCCGGACCTCATGGGGCACAAGCTGTTCGGCAACATCACGACCGGTCTGGTGCTCGGCCTGCTGCAGTTCGTGTCGACGTTCGCGATCACGATGACCTACACCCGATGGGCCGACCGCAAGTTCGACACCGCCGCGGCCGAGCTCGGTGAGCGCGTCCTCGCGCACCCCGGTCACCTGAGCCGAGGAGACGCCTGATGGTCACGCTCATGACCGCGGCACCCGCCACCGAGTCCGTCGGCGAGCCCGCGGTCAACATTGCGATCTTCGTCGGGTTCGTCGCCGTGACGCTCGGCATCGTGATCCGGGCCTCGCGCACCAACCGGTCGGCCGCCGACTACTACGCGGGCGGTCGCTCGTTCACCGGCCCGCAGAACGGGGTCGCGATCGCCGGCGACTACCTGTCCGCCGCCAGCTTCCTCGGCATCGCCGGTGCCATCGCGCTCAACGGCTACGACGGCTTCCTGTACTCGATCGGCTTCCTGGTGGCGTGGCTCGTGGCGCTGCTGCTGGTCGCCGAGCTGCTGCGCAACACCGGCCGCTTCACCATGGCCGACGTGCTGTCGTTCCGGCTGCGCGAGCGCCCGGTGCGGACGGCGGCCGCGATCGCCACGCTCGTGGTCACGTTCTTCTACCTGCTGGCGCAGATGGCCGGCGCCGGCGGCCTGGTGGCGCTGCTGCTCGGCATCAGCGACCGCACCGGGCAGAGCATCGTCATCGCCGTCGTCGGCATCATCATGGTGCTGTACGTGCTCATCGGGGGCATGAAGGGCACCACCTGGGTGCAGATCGTCAAGGCGATCCTGCTGGTCATCGGCGCCGGCGTCATGACCGTGATGGTGCTGGCGAAGTACGGCTTCAACATCTCCGACCTGCTCGGCAGCGCCGTGGGCAACAGCGCCAAGGGCGAGGGGCTGCTGCGACCGGGGCTGCAGTACGGCCAGTCCGAGACCAGCAAGCTCGACTTCGTGTCGCTGTCGCTGGCCCTGGTGCTCGGCACCGCGGGCCTGCCCCACGTGCTGATGCGCTTCTACACCGTGCCGTCGTCCAGGGAGGCCCGCCGCAGCGTGGTCTGGGCGATCTGGATCATCGGCATTTTCTACCTTTTCACCCTGGTGCTCGGCTACGGCGCCGCGGCCATCGTCGGCCCCGAGCGCATCGCCGCCGCACCCGGCAAGGCCAACTCGGCCGCGCCGCTGCTGGCGTTCGAGCTGGGCGGCACGATCCTGCTGGGCATCATCTCGGCGGTCGCGTTCGCGACGATCCTCGCGGTCGTGGCCGGCCTCACCATCACGGCCAGCGCGTCGTTCGCCCACGACATCTACGCCAGCGTCATCAAGCGCGGCGACGCCACGCCCGAGGCCGAGGTGACGGTGGCCCGGCGGGCGACGCTCGCGATCGGCGCCGTCGCGATCGTGGGCGGCATCTTCGCCAACGGCCAGAACATCGCGTTCCTCGTGGCGCTCGCCTTCGCGGTCGCCGCGAGCGCGAACCTGCCGACGATCCTGTACTCGCTGTTCTGGCGGCGGTTCAACACCCGCGGCGCGCTGTGGAGCATGTACGGCGGCCTGGCCAGCGCCCTGCTGCTCATCGCGTTCTCGCCGGTCGTGTCGGGCAAGGCCGACCCGACCAACGCCGCCCGCAACCTGTCGATGATCACCGACCCGTCGATCGACTTCCACCTGTTCCCGCTCGACAACCCGGGCATCGTCTCCATCCCGCTCGCGTTCTTCCTCGGCTGGCTCGGCACGGTCACCAGCCGCGAGCGCACCAGCCGCGAGAAGTACGCCGAGATGGAGGTGCGCTCGCTCACCGGGGCCGGCGCCGAGAAGGCCACCAGCCACTGATCAGCTCCACCGGCAGGGTCGTAGGGTCGGACCCGACCCGACCCGACCCGGCCCAGCGCCGTCCGGAGCGACTGCCCGCACCCACAGCAGGAGGACGCCGAGCATGGCCACCAGCAGCGAGCCCGACCAGACCGCCACCGGCACCGAGACCCCCGGCGACCTGCGCGTGGCACCCGACGCGGCGTTCGCCGCCCAGGCGGTCGCGACCGCCGACCTGTACGACGAGGCGTCGGCCGACCGGCTCGCCTACTGGGCCCGGCAGGCTCGCGAGCTGCTCGACTGGTCGACCGACTTCGACCAGACCCTCGACTGGAGCGACGCGCCCTTCGCCCGGTGGTTCGTCGGCGGCACGCTCAACGTCGCCCACAACTGCACCGACCGCCACGTCGAGGCCGGCCACGGCGACCGCGTCGCGATCCACTTCGAGGGCGAGCCCGGTGACACCCGCACCCTCACCTACGCCGAGCTCACCGCCGAGGTGAAACGGGCGGCCAACGCCCTCGCCGACCTCGGCGTCACGCGCGGCGACCGTGTCGCGATCTACCTGCCGATGATCCCCGAAGCGGTCGTGGCGATGCTCGCCTGCGCCCGCATCGGCGCCGCCCACAGCGTCGTGTTCGGCGGCTTCAGCGCCGAGGCGCTGCGCAGCCGCATCGAGGACGCCGAGGCCAAGGTCGTCATCACCGCCGACGGCGGCTACCGCCGCGGCAAGGCCGCCGCGCTCAAGCCTGCCGTCGACGAGGCGCTCGCGAACGGCGCCGACAGCGTCACCGCGGTGCTTGTCGTCCGGCGCACGGGGCAGGACGTCGCCTGGACCGACGGCCGCGACCGCTGGTGGCACGAGGCGCTCGGGCAGGCCGCCGCCGAGCACGTGGCCGAGCCGATGGACGCCGAGCAGCCGCTGTTCATCCTCTACACCTCCGGCACCACCGGGAAGCCGAAGGGCATCCTGCACACCAGCGGCGGCTACCTCACGCAGACCTCGCTCACCCACCGCGACGTGTTCGACCTGCACCCCGAGACCGACGTCTACTGGTGCACCGCGGACGTCGGCTGGGTCACCGGCCACAGCTACGTCGTCTACGGCCCGCTCGCCAACGGCGCCACACAGGTCATCTACGAGGGCACGCCCGACACCCCGCACCAGGGCCGCTGGTGGCAGATCGTCCAGAAGTACGGCGTCACGATCCTCTACACCGCGCCGACGGCGATCCGCACCTGCATGAAGTGGGGCGAGCAGATCCCGGCGCAGTTCGACCTGTCGAGCCTGCGGGTGCTCGGCAGCGTGGGCGAGTCGATCAACCCCGAGGCATGGAAGTGGTACCGCCGGGTCATCGGCGGCGACCGGACGCCGATCGTCGACACCTGGTGGCAGACCGAGACCGGGGCGATGATGATCAGCCCGCTGCCCGGCGTGACGACCACCAAGCCCGGCTCGGCCCAGGTGCCGCTGCCCGGCATCGGCGCCGACGTCCTCGACGACGTCGGTCAGCCCATCGAGGGCACGGCCGCGGGCTACCTGGTGCTCACCGAGCCGTGGCCGTCGATGCTGCGCGGCATCTGGGGCGACCCGCAGCGCTACAAGGACACGTACTGGTCGCGGTTCGACCGGATGTACTTCGCCGGGGACGGCGCCCGGCGCGACGAGGACGGTGACATCTGGCTGCTCGGCCGGGTCGACGACGTCATGAACGTCTCGGGCCACCGGCTGTCGACGACCGAGATCGAGTCGGCGCTCGTGTCGCATCCCAAGGTCGCCGAGGCCGCGGTGGTCGGTGCGGCCGACGACACCACGGGCCAGGCGGTGTGCGCGTTCGTCATCCTGCGCGCCGGCGCCGAGCAGGGCCCCGACATCGTCGCCGAGCTGCGCGCACACGTGGCCCGCGCGATCGGCGCGATCGCCAAGCCCCGCACGATCCTGGTGGTCGCCGAGCTGCCCAAGACCCGCTCGGGCAAGATCATGCGCCGGCTGCTGCGCGACGTCGCCGAGCACCGCACGGTGGGCGACGTCACGACGCTCGCCGACTCCGGCGTCATGGACCTGATCTCGGCCGGCATGGCGGGCACCAGCGAGGACTGAGCACGGCCGACGGCACGACAGGTGATGACGGCGGCCACCTCCTAGGGTGGCCGCTGTGCTCGCCAGCGACCTCGCCGAGAGCGTGCCCACCGTCCGCCGCGACACCAGCGCGCTCGAGGCGGCGCGCATCGTCGCGACGCTGCGGGTCAGCGGCGTGGTCGTCGCCGACGACGCCGGCGAGCCGGTCGCCGTCATCCCCGGCACCCAGCTGCTCACGCTCGTCGTGCCGCGGTACGTGCGGGAGAACGCCGCCCTGGCGCACGTCTACGACGAGGCCGCCGCCGACGAGATCTCGGCCCGACTGAGCGAGCGCACCGTCGCCGACCTGCTGGACGACGACACCGCCGTGACCACGCACGTGCCCGAGGTCGCGCCGGACGACACCCTGGTCGAGATCGCCGCGGTCATGATCCGCGAGCACTCCCCCGTCGTCGTGGTCCGCGAGCGCGGCGGTGCCAGCTCGGGCGTCGTGACGCTGGCGCGGGTGCTGGCCGCGGTGCTCGACGCCGCGGGGCAGGCCGGGCCCGGCGTCCGGCGCACGCTCGACGACGACCTGTCCGACGTCCTGCACGACCTCGGCACCGAGGGGTGAGCGTCCAGGTCGCGCTCGCGCTGGCGGTCTTCGTCGGCGCCTACGTGCTCATCGCGACCGAGCGGGTGCACCGGGTCGCCGCGGCGCTCGGCGGCGCGGCGCTGATGGTGGTCATCGGCGCGACCACCGACACCACGGCCTTCTTCAGCGAGGAGACAGGTGTCGACTGGAACGTCCTGCTGCTGCTGCTCGCCATGATGATCATCGTCGGCGTCATCGGGCAGACCGGGCTGTTCGAGTACCTCGCCATCTGGGCCGCCAAGCGCGCCCGCGCCAAGCCGTACCGCGTGATGGTGATGCTCGTCGTGATCACCGCGCTCGCCTCGGCGCTGCTCGACAACGTGACCACGGTGCTGCTCGTCGCGCCGGTCACGCTGCTGGTGTGCGAGCGGCTCGGCGTCTCGCCGGTCCCCTACCTGCTCGCCGAGGCCATGGCCAGCAACATCGGCGGCACCGCCACCCTCATCGGCGACCCGCCCAACATCATCATCGCGAGCCGCAGCGGGCTGACGTTCAACGACTTCGTCACCAACCTCGCGCCGCTCATCGCGGTGCTCGTGGTGGTCTTCGTCGGGCTGTGCCGGGTGATGTTCCGGGGCAGCTTCACCGCCGACCCGGCCCGCGCCGCGCGCCTGATGGCCCTCGAGGGGCGCGAGGCGATCTCCGACCCCGTGCTGCTGCGCCGCAGCCTCGCCGTGCTCGCGCTCGTGGTCGCCGGCTTCGCGGCGCACTCGGTGGTCGGGCTCGAGCCGTCGCTCGTGGCGCTGCTCGGCGCCGGGGCGATCGTGCTCGTCTCCGGCCTCGGCCCGGGCACCTACCTCAAGGACGTCGAGTGGGAGACGCTCGCGTTCTTCGCCGGTCTGTTCGTCATGGTCGGTGCCCTGGTCAACCTCGGCGTCATCGAGGACGTCGGCCGCGCCGCCACGAGCGCCGTCGGCGACCACTACCTGCTCGCGACGACCGGCCTGCTGTTCGGCTCGGCCGTCATCTCGGGCATCGTCGACAACATCCCGTACGTCGCCACCATGGCGCCGCTGGTCAAGGACCTCGTCGACGCCTCGGGCGGGGCGCCGCAGGCCCGGGCGCTGTGGTGGGCACTCGCGCTCGGCGCCGACCTCGGCGGCAACGCGACGGCGGTCGGTGCCAGCGCCAACGTCGTCATCACCGGAATCGCCCGGCGCAACGGCCACCCGATCTCGTTCTGGCAGTTCACCCGCTACGGGCTGCTGGTCGCGTTCGTCACCGTGGCGCTGTCGTGGCCGTACCTGTGGCTGCGCTACTTCGTGCTCGGCTGAGACGGCTTCACCCCGGTAGGCTCGGCCGCGGAGAGCCGGGAAGCCTGGTCGGCCGCGACCCCCACGAGGGGCGCGATGACCACCGAGCGACCCCGAGGAGCACCGTGCCAGCCACCCCCGTGCCCACCCCCGTGCCCGCCAGCCCCGTGCGCCGCCTGCTGTCGCGTGGCAGCTGGCCCGAGGCGCAGCGCGTCACCGCCGCGCTGCGCACCGAGACCCTGGGCGGCGTCCTGCTGCTCGTGGCCGCCGTCATCGCCCTGGTCTGGGCGAACTCACCCTGGCGCGACGGATACACCGCGCTGCGCGAGCTGACGGTCGGGCCGGCGTCCCTGCACCTCGACCTCGACCTCGCCCACTGGGCCGCCGACGGGCTGCTCGCGCTGTTCTTCCTGGTCGCGGGCATCGAGCTCAAGCACGAGCTGCTCGTCGGCGACCTGAGCGAGCCGGCCAAGGCCGTGCTGCCGGTCGCCGCGGCGCTGGCCGGCGTCGCCGTGCCCGCCCTCGTCTTCCTCGCCGTGACCGCCGGCGACCCCGGCGCCCAGCGCGGCTGGGCCGTGCCCACCGCCACCGACATCGCGTTCGCGCTGGCCGTGCTCGCGGTGCTCGGCACCCACCTGCCCGGCGCGCTGCGCTCGTTCCTGCTGACCCTCGCCGTCGTCGACGACCTGGTCGCCATCACGATCATCGCCGTCGCCTACACCGCCGACCTCGAGCTCACACCCCTTGCGCTGGCGCTGCTGCCGCTCGCCGGATTCGCCCTCGTGGTGCGGCTGCGCGTGACGGCGTGGTGGCTGCTGCTGCCCCTCGCGCTGGCCACGTGGGCGCTCGTCCACGCCTCCGGCGTCCACGCGACGGTGGCCGGTGTGCTCCTCGGGCTGTCGGTGCCCGTCCGGCGCCGGTCGGGCGAGCGGACGTCGGTCGCCCACCGGGTCGAGCACGCCGTGCGGCCGTTCAGCGCCGGCGTCGCCGTGCCGGTGTTCGCCTTCTTCGCGGCCGGGGTGACGCTGGTCGGCGGCGGTCTCGGCGAGGCCGTGCGAGACCGGGTGGCCCTCGCCGTCGTCCTCGCGCTGGTGGTCGGCAAGTGCGTCGGCGTGCTCGGCGGCACCTTCGTGGTCGCTCGGTTCACCCGCGCCCAGCTCGACGACGACCTGTCGTGGGGCGACGTGCTCGGCGTCTCGCTGCTCGCCGGCATCGGCTTCACCGTGAGCCTGCTCATCGGCGAGCTCGCGTACGGCTCGGGCTCGCCGCGCGACGAGCACGTCAAGATCGCGGTGCTCGCCGGGTCGCTGCTGTCGGCGGCGCTGGCCGCGGTCGTGCTGCGGCGCCGCAACGCGGTCTACCGGCGCATCGAGCAGGACGAGCAGCGCGACGACGACGGTGACGGCGTCCCCGACTGCTACCGCCCTGCGGTCCCCGCGGTGACGACCGCCGGCCAGCACGCGGCGCCCGCTGGCCCTAGGCTCGCTGCCGAACCGTCCGACGAGCACGAGGAGGAGCTGGCGTGAGCACAGCTGCCGGCAGCACAGCCCCAGCCCGGACGCCGGGCGCCACCGCGGCCAGCGGGGCGACGAGCGCACCCCTGCGCCCCGGCCAGCAGGCCAAGCCCGAGCGCAGCATCGGCCAGCTGTTCTCCGACGCCTCCAAGGACCTCTCCTCGATCCTGCGCTCGGAGGTCGCGCTCGCCAAGATCGAGCTCAAGACCGAGGTGACCCAGGGCGTCAAGGGCGCGGTCTTCTTCGTCGTCGCCGGCGTCGTCGCGTTCTTCGGCGCCATGATGCTGCTGTTCGCCGCGGCCTACGGGCTGTTCGGGCTCGGGCTGCCGCGCTGGGTGTCGTTCCTGATCGTCGCCGTCGTGCTCTTCGTCGTGGCCGGGGTCGCGGCGCTCATCGGCAAGAGGCAGCTGTCGAAGGTCGGCCCGCCCGAGCGCACCGTGCGCACCACCAAGGAGACGGTCCAGACGCTGAAGGCGGCGAAGCCGCACAGCGCCTGACCCCCACCGACGTGACCGAGGCCGGGGCCGTCGACGCCGCGGCGCTGCTGCTCGACGGGCCGTGGCGGCACCGGTTCGTGTCGGCCAACGGCGCCCGCTTCCACGTCGCCGAGGCGGGCGCGGGGCCGCTCGTCCTGCTGCTGCACGGCTTCCCGCAGAACTGGTGGTGCTGGCGGGCGCAGATCCCGGCGCTCGCAGCTGCCGGCTACCGGGTCGCCGCCCTCGACCTGCGCGGGTACGGCGCCTCCGACAAGCCGCCCCGCGGCTACGACACCCCGACCCTCGCCGCCGACGTCGCTGCCGTCGTCCGATCGCTGGGTGAGCCGTCCGCGACCGTGGTCGGCCACGACTGGGGTGCCTACGTCGCCTGGTCGATGCCCGCGCTCGAGCCGGCCGTCGTCCGCGGCGTCGCCGCACTGTCGATGCCCCACCCGCTTCGCCTGCGTCGCGCGGTGCTGACCTCGCACGCCCAGCGCCGCGCGAGCCGGCACGTGTGCGCCTTCCAGCTGCCGGTGCTGCCCGAGCGGCGGCTGGTGCGCGACGGCACCGTGCGCCAGCTGCTCACCGCGTGGGGCGGCCCCGGCTGGCCCGACGACCCCGCGGTCGTTGGGCACTACGCCGACGCCATGCGCGTACCGTTCGTCGCCCACAGCTCGATGGAGTACTACCGCTGGGTCGTGCGCTCGCAGCTGCGCCGCGACGGGCGCGCCTTCCACGAGGCCGTCGACCGGCCGATCACCGTGCCGGTGCTGAGCCTCCACGGCGGCCGCGACCCCAGCATCCTCACGGCCTCGGTCACGGGCTCCGAGCGCTGGGTCAGCGGCCGCATGCGCTCCGTCGTCCTCCCCGACGCCGGGCACTTCCTGCCCGAAGAGCGCCCGGACGACGTCACCCGCCTGCTCCTCGACTGGCTCCCCACCACCTGACCCCGCCCGCTGCCGTCCCATTCCGGCCCGCGTCGTCGGCCCTCGACCGTGATCACGTTACGTGGGCTCGGACGCGCATCACGTGGCGTGGATGCCACGTGAAGCGACCCATCGCCGCGGGAAGCACCCCCGAATGGGCCGCGATCGCATGATCACGGACGAGGCGGCAGCGCCCGAATGGGCCGCGATCGCATGATCACGGACGAGGCGGCAGGCCCGAATGGGCCGCGATCGCATGATCACGGACGTCGGGGCGCGGGCGGGCGGGGTCAGACGGTGTCCTCGGACGCCCGGCGCCCAGACTGGCTGCTGTCGTCGGGGTCGGGGTGCTCGGTGCGCTCGCGGGACTCCTCGAGGATGATCTCGGCCTGGGTGAGGGGATCGTCGCTGCCCACCGCGCGCTCCTCGGGCAGCAGCATCGCGCGCTGGTCGACCTGCTCCTCGCCGGGCTCGGGCGTGACGTCGTCGGTGCTCATGACCCGGTTCTACCCCGTGGTCCCGCCCGCGCACGTCCTGCATATATGCAGAACCCTGCACGGTCATGCATACTGGGACCCGTGTCCAAGGTCCTGACGTCCCTGCCCATCGGCGAGCGCGTGGGGATCGCCTTCTCCGGCGGTCTCGACACCTCCGTGGCCGTCGCGTGGATGCGCGACCGGGGGGCGGTGCCGTGCACCTACACCGCCGACCTCGGCCAGTACGACGAGCCCGACATCGCGTCGGTGCCCGGCCGGGCGACGGCGTACGGCGCCGAGCTGGCGCGGCTGGTCGACTGCCGCGCCGCGCTGGTGGAGGAGGGGCTGGCGGCGCTGACGTGCGGCGCCTTCCACATCCGCTCGGGCGGGCGCAGCTACTTCAACACCACCCCGCTCGGCCGCGCCGTCACCGGCACGCTCCTGGTGCGCGCGATGCTCGAGGACGATGTCCAGATCTGGGGCGACGGCTCGACGTTCAAGGGCAACGACATCGAGCGGTTCTACCGCTACGGCTTGCTGGCCAACCCCTCGCTGCGCATCTACAAGCCGTGGCTGGACGCCGACTTCGTCACCGAGCTCGGCGGCCGCACCGAGATGTCGCAGTGGCTGGTGGCGCACGACCTGCCCTACCGCGACAGCACCGAGAAGGCCTACTCGACCGACGCCAACATCTGGGGCGCCACGCACGAGGCCAAGTCGCTCGAGCACCTGGACGCGAGCGTCGAGGTCGTCGAGCCCATCATGGGCGTGCGCTTCTGGGACCCCGAGGTCGAGGTGGTGGCCGAGGACGTCACGATCGGCTTCGAGCAGGGCCGGCCGGTGAGCGTGGACGGGCGCACCTTCGAGACCGCGGTCGAGCTGGTGATGGCCGTCAACGAGGTCGGCGGACGGCACGGCATGGGCATGAGCGACCAGATCGAGAACCGCATCATCGAGGCCAAGAGCCGCGGCATCTACGAGGCGCCGGGCATGGCGCTGCTGCACGCGGCCTACGAGCGGCTGCTCAACGCGATCCACAACGAGGACACGATCGCGGCCTACCACGCCGAGGGACGTCGGCTCGGCCGGCTCATGTACGAGGGCCGCTGGCTCGACCCGCAGGCGCTCATGCTGCGCGAGTCGCTGCAGCGCTGGGTGGGCACCGCCGTCACCGGCGAGGTGACGCTGCGGCTGCGGCGCGGTGAGGACTACTCGCTGATCGACACCTCCGGCCCGGCGTTCAGCTACCACCCCGACAAGCTGTCGATGGAGCGGACGGCGGACTCCGCCTTCGGCCCGGTCGACCGCATCGGCCAGCTCACCATGCGCAACCTCGACATCGCCGACTCGCGGGCCAAGCTCGAGCAGTACGCCGACCTCGGCATGGTCGGCAGCTCGCACCCCCGCCTGATCGGCGCAGCCCAGGCGGCCTCCACCGGCCTGATCGGCGCGATGCCCGCTGGCGGCGCGCAGGTCATCGCCTCGCGCGGCCGCATCTCCGGCGAGGACGAGCTGCTGGACCGCGCCGCGATGGAGGCCGGCACCGACTGAGCGGCCTGCTCAGCCGGACGTCGTCCGCACGGCCTCGCTCGTCGCCTCGAGCAGGATGACGTCGTAGAGCTGGACCCGACCGCGGCCCAGCGCCTTCGCCGCGTACATCGCGACGTCGGCCCGGCGGGTCAGGTGCTCGGCGCTGACGCCGGGTGTCACGGGTGCGACGCCGATGCTGACGCCGACGCGCACGGGCGCGCCCGCCAGCGTCACCGGTTGGGCGAGCAGGTGCACCAGCCGCTGCCCGAGCTCGGTGGCCGCCGCGACGTCGGCGCCGGGCAGCAGCACCGCGAACTCGTCACCGCCGAGCCGGGCCGCGACGTCGCGACCGGACAGCTGCGAGGTCACGCGGGACCCGACCTCACGCAGCAGGTCGTCGCCGGCCGCGTGCCCGAGCCGGTCGTTCACCGACTTGAAGCCGTCGAGGTCGAGGTAGAGCAGCGTGGTGTCGCCGGCGTCGTGGGCGGCGAGGTGGCGCCCGAGCTCGTCGTCGAAGGCGGATCGGTTGAGCAGCCCGGTCAGCCCGTCGGTGCGCGCGCGGTCGTGGAGGTCCTGGTGCATGGCGCTGCTGCGCAGGGCCAGCCCGAGCATGCCGAGAGCCGAGGTCACCGCCGGCAGCGCGTCGCTCGACAGCAGGTCGGGAGCGCCCATGAGGACGACGGCGCCGTCGAGCCCCGGCACCGCGAGGCACATCCACTCCAGCGGCTCACCCGCCGCGGCGTCGAGCTCGGTCGAGGTGAAGGTGGCCTCGGCGGGCTCGTAGGGGTCGGGCCCGGCCGCGAGCGGCGGCAGCCCGTTGGCCGAGAGCCGCTCGGGCACGGCCACGAAGTACCCCGTGGCGCGCGTGACGCGCAACCCTCCGGCGTCCGCAGTGAGGGTCAGACTCCGAAGCCCCGGCGTGGCGTCGGTCAGCTCGCGCGCGGTGTGCCAGCCCGCCGCGACGATGTCGGCGGCGTCGGTCAGCCCGAGCAGCCGGCTGCCCAGCGCCGCGAGCACCGTCGAGCGTCGCTGCGCCCTCTCGCGGGCGAACAAACCCACCGCGAGGTAGCGCGCGACGGCCGAGGTCAGGGCGAACACCGGCAGCGTCCCGAGGATCGCCGCGGTCGGCGCGGCCCCCACGTGGCCGGGCACCAGCGGCCACAGCAGCAGTGAGGTGGCGTACGCGGCGCCCAGGCCAGCGGTGTGCAGCGCGACCGAGCGCGTGGAGCCGTAGATCGCGCGGGCCCACAGCAGTGGGAACCCCACGCCGAACGTCATCGGCGGGTCGTACGACGATGCGGCGAGCACCGTCAGGCCCAGCACGTCGAGCACGTCGACCGCCCAGCCGGTGTCGTCACTGCGGTACCGGCTCACGGCCGCGAGCCCGAGCGCCAGCAGGCCGACCACAGTTCCCAGCGCCGCGAGCGGCCGGACGCCGATGAGGGCGCTGGGGGTGTTGACGGCCAGCGCGGCCAGCAGCGCACCGCAGAACAGCCAGCGCGTCTGCCGCACCAGGCCGCGGGGCCGGTACCGCACGACGGCGCTCGGGTGCGAGCGGCTCACGAGCCCCACCTCGTCGCGACCACCGCGCAGCTGCCCAGCGACGGGCGCGGGGCAGGGCCGCCGAGGCCGGGGCGCACAGGTGTGGTCACAGCCGTAGACGTCGGTTGCTGCTGATCATGACTGAACCTGCCGTTGGGGGGAACACCTCACCCCCGGCTCGGCGTCACCGACCTCCTGCACCGGGCGGTGACGCCGCTGCGCGGACGACCGCGGTCGCGTGCCTCAGCTGACGGTCGCGGCGGGCCCCCGGTCGCGACGCCAGTACACCGACGCGAGGACGCCGAGGTCGCACACCGCGAGGACCGTGCCCGACAGCTCGTGGTCGGTGGCGATCAGCCTCGACGCGGCCGCGAACACGACCAGCACGATGGCGAGACCGAGCAGCTGCCCGAGCCGCTCACTGCGCGCAGCACCCTCGACGAGGTGGCGCTCCATGTCGATGCGGTGCTCGGCCTGGCGCTCGAGCATCGCGAGGATCCGGTCGGCTGCGCCGGGCAGCACCTGCTCGTAGGCGGAGAAGGTGTCGGCCGAGGGCAGCTCGCCGAGCGCCACCGACACACCCTCGTGGGCGGTGTCGAGCTGCTCGTCGGCGGCGCTCACGGGCGTCGTCGCAGCGTCGCTGCGCCCTCG
Organism: uncultured Actinomycetales bacterium; assembly: GCA_964243295.1. Taxonomy (GTDB): domain Bacteria; phylum Actinomycetota; class Actinomycetes; order Actinomycetales; family Angustibacteraceae; genus CAXTEJ01. The sequence goes on from CAXTEJ010000027.1 coordinate 21,168, forward strand.
TCGAGGCCGCGGGCGTACTGCGAGGGCCAGCTACGCAGGCCCGGCACCAGCGGGGCGCCGCTGCGCACCTGCCGCGCCATCCGCAGCAGCCGCCCCGACCCGGCGAGCGTGACGAGCGACGCGACACCCGTCGCGGCGCTCGGCAGGGCGGCGGGGCGCTGCGGCGAGGACGGCATGGCACGACGGTAGACCACCTGCAGGCGTCGGGGCCGGCGTCCGGCACGCGGCGAGCGGGGTGTCTCGCGCGGCTCGGTGGCCGGCTCAGTCGCTGGCGCAGGCGCCGACCGGGACCGTGCGGGTGGCGCCGGCTGCCGCCTCGAGCACGGGCCGCGACTCGTCCAGCGTGAGCGCGTAGCCGGTGCTGTCGTCGTCCAGGCTCTTGGCGAAGACGACGCCAACGACCCGGCCCTGGGCCGACAGCAGCGGCCCACCGGAGTTGCCCGGCTGCACCCGGGCGAACAGGGAGTAGACCTCGCGCACCGACCGCTGGTCGCCGTAGATGTCCTCCCCGCGGGCCGACAGGACGTCGCGCACGCGGGCGGCGTCGAGCCGGTAGGGGCCGTCGAGCGGGAAGCCGGCGACGACCGCGGTGTCGTCGGGCTCGAGGTCGCTGCCGAGCGGCACGGCCGGGGCGGGCAGCCCGGGCACGGCGATCACGGCGAGGTCGCGCCGGGGGTCGAAGACGACGACACGGCCGGGGTAGCGGCGTCCGACGCCGCCGACGCTGACCTCGGGCTCCTCGACGCCGGCCACGACGTGGGCGTTGGTGACCACGCGCTGCGACGCGACCACCCAGCCGCTGCCCTCCTGCGACCGGCCGCAGGACGCCGCCAGCCCCGTGACCTTGACGACCGACCGGCCGGCCCGGCGGACCGCGGCCGTCACGAGCGCCGACCCGTCGGGCGCAGGCACGTCGCGGATGCGCTCGGGACCGAGGCCGGCGAACACGCGGGGTGCGCCCTCGACGTCCAGCAGCCGGCGGAAGCCCTCAAAGACGCGGTCGGACCCGATGGGGGCGACGGCGTCGATGCTCTGCACGATCCGTGACGACGCGACGCCGCGCGAGACGACGGCGGACGGGCCGGTGCGCAGCGCGGCGGCGACCACGCCCACGAGCAGGCAGACGGCGACGACGCCGGACGCGGCGCCGAGGGCGGAGTCGACCGCCCGCAGCGGCCGGGTGCGCAGCGACCGGCGGGCGTCGCGGCCGAGGGTCGCGCCGACGGCCTGACCGATGGTGGCGGCCGCGAGCACGCCGATCACCACGGCGATCAGCTGCCGGACGTCGCCGGTTCCGGGCGTGAGGTAGCGGTCGATCAGCCGGGGCAGGCCCCACAGGGCGAGCGCGCCGCCGCCGAGGAAGCCGGTGAGCGACAGCAGGCTCACCACGAGCCCCTGCCGGTAGCCCGAGACCGCGTAGCCGACCAGCACCAGGCCGAGCACGACGTCGATGATCATCGCGGCACGTCGGACGTCATCGCGGGACGACCGTCAGCAGGGCGAGGACGTCGTCCGGCAGCGGCTGGGTCGAGGCCTCGTCCCACGGCTGCTCGAGGCCGGCGAGGCGAAGCGTCCAGGCCAGCAGCCCGGCGGTGAAGCCCCAGACGTAGAGGCCGCCCGCGCGAAAGCCCGGACCGAGGTAGCCGCTGGGGTGGTGCGTCATGAAACGGTTGGCGGGGTCGACCAGCTCGGCCAGCGGCACGCGGACGACGGCCGCGACCTCGGCCGCGTCGACCGGGGCGACGCTGGCGTGGCCGTCCCACCAGCCGAGGACGGGCGTGACGACGTTGCCGCTGACCGTCAGGGCCATGTCGGGCAGCGTGCCCAGCACCGTCACCTCGGACGCCGCCAGCCCGGTCTCCTCCTGCGTCTCACGCAGCGCGGTGGCGACGACGTCGGCGTCCTCGGGGTCGGCGCGGCCGCCGGGAAAGGACACCTGGCCGGCGTGCGATCGCAGGGTGCGTGAGCGCTCGGTCAGCAGCACGTCGGGGCCGCGGTCCGGCGTCCCGTCGCTGAAGGCGAGCAGCACCGCGGACCGGCGCCCGGCCGCGCCCTGCGGCCGCGACCACGACGGCTGCGTGCCGACCGCGAGCCCGGGCACGGCGGCGAGGCGCTCGCGCAGCGCGGGACCGGTCGCCGTCACGGCTGGGCCTCGGTCGCGCGCTCGTACCTCAGCAGGCCGCGGGCGCGGACGGGGTCGGTCTCGCCCTCGCCGTACGACGGGCACAGCGCGTCGAGCGGGCAGGCGCCGCACGCGGGCTTGCGTGCGTGGCAGGTGCGGCGCCCGTGGAAGATCAGGACGTGCGACAGGGGTGTCCAGTCGCGCCCCTCGAACAGCGCCCCGACGGCGTGCTCGACCTTCACCGGGTCGGTCTCCTCGGTCCACCCCAGCCGCCGCGAGAGCCGCCCGAAGTGCGTGTCGACCGTGATGCCCGGCAGCCCGAAGGCGTCGCCGCGCACCACGTGGGCGGTCTTGCGACCCACGCCGGGCAGCGTGACGAGGTCCTCCAGGCGCCGCGGCACCTGCCCGTCGTACCGCTCGACGAGGGCCTGCCCCAGCTTGACGAGGTTGTCGGCCTTGGCGCGGAAGAACCCGGTCGGCCGGATGATCGCCTCGACGTCGGCCCGGTCGGCGCCCGCGAGCGCCGCGGCGTCGGGGTAGCGCGCGAACAGCGCCGGCGTGACCGTGTTTACCCGCGCGTCGGTCGTCTGCGCCGACAGCACGGTCGCAACCAGCAGCTGCAGCGGCGTGGTGAAGTCGAGCTCGCAGCGGGCGTAGGGGTAGAGGTCGAGCAGCTCGCGGTAGGCCCGTCGCGCCCGGCGCTTGCGCGCCAGCGTCGATTCAGTCGCTGCGGCTGTCGAGGCTGGCACTCCCGCAGCGTACGGCGCGCCCCTGGGCGTCACCCCCGCCGACCGGGCGACGCCCCGCTCCGTACCGCGGCGAGCCTTGACCCGCGGCCGCGGCGTGGCTCTGGGGGCCTGCGACCGTGATCACGTTACGTAGGGCTGGGTGCGCTTCCCGAGGCATGCACGCCACGTGAAGCGCACCGCCACCTACGTAACGTGATCACGGCAGCCCCCACCGCCGGCTGGCCCGCCCGGGTGAGCGGCGCGGGGGTACCTCAAGCGCGTGCGCCGCGTCCCCGATCTGTGGCAGGTGACCCTGATGAGCGACGCCGACCTCCACCCGCTGCGCGCCGAGCGGCAGTGGCTGCTCGAGGAGGTCGAGCGGCTCGCGTGGCTGCGCCGTGTCGTGGTGGCGCGACGCGACGTCGAGGTGGCCCGGCTGGCCGGCTTCGGCCCCGACCTGTGGGGAGGCGGCGTGCTGCCGGACGTCGTCCGCGTGGCGCTCGAGCACGACGCGGGCCACGGCCCCCGGCTGCTCGGCGCGCTGTGCGCGTCGGAGAAGGCGCTGGCAGCCGCGACCGTCGGCACGCGGCGCGACCTCGATCGCGCCACCTGCGAGCTGCTGCGCCGCTACGCCACCCGTCCGGCCCTGTGCCTGAGCGCCGTGAGCGCTACCGGGCGGTAGCCTCCCGATGACCGGGGGCCGCACCGAGGCTGCCCCGCGAGCGCAGGAGGGGGTCCGGTTGGACGCCGACGTCATGCGGAGGGCACCGCTGTTCGCCGCCCTCGACGAGGACGCGTCGTCCTCCCTGCGCGACAGCATGCAGCGGGTGTCGCTGCGCCGCGGCACGGTGCTGTTCGCCGAGGGCGACCAGGGCGACCGTCTCTACGTCGTCGTCGACGGCAAGATCAAGCTGGGCCGCCACAGCAGCGACGGCCGCGAGAACCTGCTGGCGATCATCGGTCCCGGCGAGATGTTCGGCGAGCTCAGCCTGTTCGACCCCGGCCCCCGCACCTCGACCGCCACCGCGGTCGGCGAGTGCGAGCTCATCGCCCTGGGCCACCAGGAGCTCGAGCCCTGGCTGCTGCGCCACCCCGAGGTCTCGGTCCAGCTGCTGCAGGCGCTGGCCCGCCGGCTGCGCCGCACCAACGACTCGCTCGCCGACCTCGTCTTCTCCGACGTCCCCGGCCGCGTCGCGAAGGCGCTGCTCGACCTCGCCAACCGCTTCGGGCGCCCCGTCGAGGGCGGCATCCGGGTGGCCCACGAGCTGACGCAGGAAGAGCTCGCCCAGCTCGTCGGCGCCTCCCGCGAGACCGTCAACAAGGCGCTCGCCGACTTCGCCGGCCGCGGCTGGCTGCGCGTCGAGGCCCGAGCCGTGGTCCTGCTGGACGTCGAGCGGCTGCGTCACCGCTCCCGCTGAGCGGTCAGGTGCTCGAGCTGGGCCCTCACCGACAGCTCGGCCGCCGGCCACAGCGCTCGGTCGACGTCGGCGTAGACCCGGGCGACGACGTCCGACGGGGACGACGCGCCGTCGGCCACGGCCGCGGCCACCTGCTGCAACCGCGCCCGCCGGTGCACGAGGTAGCCCTCGACCACCGAGGCGGCGTCAGGCAGGGCGGGGCCGTGCCCGGGCAGCACGGTCGTCGTGCTCGAGACCCGATACGCTAGCTGCCGCAACGACTCCAGGTAGTCGCCCAGCCGGCCGTCAGGGTGGGCCACCACCGTCGTGCCGCGGCCGAGCACCGTGTCACCGGTCAGCACCGCACCGTCCTGCGGCAGCAGGAACGACAGCGAGTCCGATGTGTGCCCCGGTGTCGCGACCACCTCGAGCGTCAGGCCGGCCACCCGCACGACGTCACCCCCCGACAACCCCTCGTCCCCCAGCCGGTGCGCGACGTCGAGCGCCCGCACCGGCACCCCACCGGCGAGCGCCGCGAACGACGCCGCCCCGGCGCTGTGGTCGGCGTGACCGTGCGTGAGCAGCACCTGCGCCACCCGAGCACCCCTCGCCCGGACGTCGGCCAGCACCGCCCGCAGGTGCGCCGGGTCGGCGGGGCCGGGGTCGACCACGACGGCGAGGTCGGCGCCCGGCTCGGCCAGCACCCAGGTGTTGGTGCCGTCGAGCGTCATGGGCCCGGGGTTGGGGGCCAGCACGCACGTCGCGCGTGCCGTGACCGCGCCGCCGGTCCACCCCGTCACGGCGCTTCCCCGGCGAGCAGCACCCCGGTCTCCTCGAACGGCTCGCGCACCGCGGCGCAGACCAGCCGCCGCGCCTGCGCGGGCGGGCAGCCCAGCGCCTCACCCCACCACCCGACGTCCGGGCCGGCCCACGGCAGGGCCTGCTCGTCGTCGCGCGGGTCGACGCCGCCACCGGGGAAGACGTGCATGCGCGGGGCGAACGCCATGGTCGGCACCCGGCGCAGCACGAGCACCTCAAGCCCCTGCGGGGCGTCGCGGAGCAGGATCACGGTGGCGGCGTCCCGTGGCCTCGCGGCGCCGGATGCGCTGCCGTCGGCGAGGATGGGCACGGCGAAGTCGCGCAGCACCCACCGATCGTAGGTGCGCGTGAGGCTCGGACGAGGGGGCGAGGGTGAGCAGTCGTGAGTACACGATCCACCAGCTCGCCGCCGCCACGGGCCTGAGCGTCCGCAACATCCGCTCGTACCGCTCGCGCAGCTTGCTCCAGCCGCCGAGGCTGCGCGGTCGGGTCGGCTACTACGACGCCACGCACCTGACCCGGCTGCGGCTGGTGCAGGCGCTGCTCGGGCGGGGGCTGGGCCTCGACGCCATCGCGCGGCACGTCGAGCGCGGCACGGCGCTGGGCGAGCTGGTGCGGCTATCGGACGACGACGCCCACCACGAGGGCCGCACCGTTCCCCTGTCGTCGCAGGTCGCGATGGCGCTCGACCTCGCCGAGCCGGGGTTCGTCGCCCGGCTCGTCGACGCCGGTCTCGGACGACGGGACGACGGCGGCTGGGCGGGCGACCCCGCGCTGTTCGCGCTGGCCAACGCGCTCGTGGCTCACGGCGCACCGATCCCCGCCGTGGGGCACGTGTGCCTCGACGCCGCGACCGCCACGGCGCCGGTCGCCGAGCGCGTCGCGACCGACCCGTACCTTCGCGCCGTGACGACCGGCCCCGAGCGCGCGCAGGCGGTGCGCGTGCTGGTCGACCTGGCCACGACCGCCTACCGCAGGGCCCTGGTCGCGCGGCTGTCCGGCCTCGACGCAGCCGGCGGCACCGGGCTCAGCGCACCCGCACCGTGATCTCGACCTCGACGGGCGCGTCGAGCGGCAGCACCGCGACCCCGACCGCGCTGCGGGCGTGCACGCCGCCGTCGCCGAAGACCTGGCCGAGCAGCTCGCTGGCGCCGTTGACGACACCGGGCTGACCGGTGAACGCGGGGTCGCTGGCCACGAAGCCAACGACCTTGACGATGCGCACGACCTGGTCGAGGTCGCCCACCACTGACTTCACCGCGGCCAGGGCGTTGAGCGCGCAGGTGCGCGCGAGGCCGGTCGCCTGCTCGGGGGTCACGAGCCCCTCCCCCTGGCCGACCTTCCCGGTGGCCGCGAGCGTGCCGCCGATCATCGGCAGCTGGCCCGACGTCCAGACGAGGTCGCCGTCGCGCACGGCCGGCACGTAGGCGGCCAGCGGCGGCGCGACGTCGGGCACCACCAGGCCGAGGTCGGCGAGGCGCTGCTCGACCGCGCTCACGGCCGGGCTCACGCGGAGGGGCGCTTGAGGTAGGCGACGAGGTTGCCGTCGTTGTTCACGACCTGCACGAGCTCCCAGCCGTCCTCGCCCCACTGGTCGAGGATCTGCTTGGTCGCGTGGACGATGAGCGGAACGGTCGCGTACTCCCAGGTCGTCATGACGGCCAGCCTAGCCACCGGCGCCGACACCGCCCCGCGCGCGAGCGGGGCTGTGCGCATGGTCGACTCGGCCCATGAGCAACGACCCCCGCGAGGTCATGGACCGTCCCACCCCCGGCCCCGACGAGGTGGTGGCCTACGGCGAGGGCCCCGACCGCGTCGTCGACGTCTTCTGGCCCACCGCGCCGCCGACCGGCACCCTCGTGGTGCTCGTGCACGGCGGGTTCTGGAAGGCCGCGACCGACCGCCGCCACACCCGGGCCACGTGCGAGGGCCTCACGGCGGCCGGCCACGCCGTCGCCGCGATCGAGTACCACCGCGTCGGGCAGGACGAGGGCGGCTGGCCCGGCACGCTGGACGACGTCGCCGCGGCGGTCGACGCGGTGCCCGGTCTGGTGGGTCGGCTGCAGCGCGGGGGGGACCTGCGCCGCACCGTGCTCGTCGGCCACTCCGCCGGCGGCCACCTCGTGGCCTGGGCCGTGAGCCGGCCGAGCCTGCCCACGTCGTCGCCCTGGCACACCCCGGACGTCGGCGCCGCGGTGGCCGTCTCGCTCGGCGGGGCCGTCGACCTGCGGCTGTGCCACGAGCTGGGCCTGGGCGAGGGCGCCGTCGCCGGGCTGCTCGGCGGCGGCCCCGGCGACGGGCCGGACGACGTCCCCGACCGCTACGCCCAGGCCGACCCCGCGGTGCTGTCGCCGGCGACGCCGGTCGTGCTGGTGCACGGCACGCAGGACGACGTCGTGCCGATCGAGGTCGCCCGGTCCTACCTGCTCGCGGCCGGGCAGCGCGGGGCCGACGTCCGGCTGGTGGAGCAGCCGGTGGAGCACTTCGGCGTCATCGACCCGCGCTCGCCGGCGTGGGCCGCCGTGCTCGAGGCGGTCAGCGGCCGGTAGTCGGCGGGCAGGCACGTCGCGCCGCCACGCGAGCCGCCGGTTAGCCTCGGCGCATGACCTCAGCGGCCCGGCCCAGCGACGTGCCGGACTGGAGCGGCGTCCGGCTGCACGTGGTGACCGGCAAGGGCGGCACCGGCAAGACGACGACCGCGGCCGCGCTCGCGCTCGCGCTCGCAGCTGAGGGCCGCACCGTGCTGCTGGTCGAGGTCGAGGACCGGCAGGGCATCGCGCAGGTCTTCGACGTCCCCCCGCTCGGCTACGCGCCTCGCAAGATCGCGAATGCCCCCGGCGGCGGCACCGTGATGGGCATGGCCGTCGAGGCCAAGGCCGCGCTGCTGGAGTACCTGCAGCTGTTCTACAAGCTCGGCCGCGCCGCGACGGTGCTCGAGAAGTTCGGCGCCGTCGACTTCGCCACGACGATCGCGCCCGGCATCCGCGACGTGCTGCTCACCGGCAAGGTCTACGAGGCCGTGCGGCGCCGCGACAAGGGCCGCCCGGTGTACGACGCCGTCGTGCTCGACGCCCCGCCGACCGGGCGCATCGTGCGCTTCCTCAACGTCAACCACGAGGTCAGCGGCCTGGCCCGCGTCGGCCCGATCCGCAACCAGGCCGACTCCATCACCACCCTGCTGCGCTCGCGCGAGACGCTGGTGCACCTGGTCACGCTGCTCGAGGAGATGCCGGTGCAGGAGACCACGGACGGCGTCCGCGAGCTCGAGGCGGTCGGGCTGCCGGTCGGGGCCGTCGTCGTCAACCTGGTGCGCGAGGCCGTGCTCCCGGTGCGTCGCCTCGCGGCCGCCGGCAAGGGCAACCTCGACGCCGACGAGGTGGCCGAGGGCCTGGCGGCCGCGGGCCTGGCCGCCGGGCCCGAGGTGGTCGAGGGGCTGCTCGCCGAGGCGCGCGACCACGCCGACCGCCTGGCGCTGGAGAAGCGCGAGCGGGTGCAGGTCACCTCGATCGGCCGGCCCGTCGTCGAGCTGCCGGCACTGGCGTCCGGGGTCGACCTCGGCGGGCTCTACCTGCTCGCCGACCGGCTCGACGAGCAGGTGCTGGCATGAGCGCGGCTCGGTCCCGCCGGACGTCGGCCAGCAACCCCCACCTGGACGTCGACGCGCTGCTCACCGACCCCGGCACCCGCATCCTGGTGTGCTGCGGCGCCGGCGGGGTGGGCAAGACCACGACCGCAGCCGCTCTCGCCGTCCGCGCGGCCGAGGAGGGCCGCAGCGTCGTCGTCCTCACGATCGACCCGGCCCGCCGCCTGGCGCAGGCCATGGGCATCGAGCAGCTCGACAACACCCCGCGGCCGGTGACCGGTCTCGACACGGCGGCGGGGGGGCGGCTCGACGCGATGATGCTCGACATGAAGCGCACCTTCGACGAGATCGTGGAGGGCCACTCGACGCCGGAGAAGGCGGAGCAGATCCTCGCCAACCCCTTCTACCAGGCGCTGTCGAGCTCGTTCGCGGGCACGCAGGAGTACATGGCGATGGAGAAGCTGGGCCAGCTGCGCGCGCAGGCCGACCGCGACGGCACCTGGGACCTCGTCATCGTCGACACCCCGCCCTCCCGCTCGGCGCTCGACTTCCTCGACGCGCCGGCCCGGCTCGGCTCGTTCCTCGACGGCCGCTTCATCAAGCTGCTGCTGGCGCCGGCGAAGGTCGGCGGCAAGGCCTACCTCAAGGTGTTCGCGGGCGGGGTCAACCTGGTGACCAACACCCTGACCAAGGTGCTCGGCGCGCAGGTGCTCCGAGACATCCAGACCTTCGTCGCCGCACTCGACACGATGTTCGGCGGCTTCCGCGAGCGCGCGGACGTCACCTACCGGCTGCTGCAGGAGAAGGGCACGTCGTTCGTCGTCGTGGCTGCGCCCGAGAGCGATGCGCTGCGGGAGGCGTCGTACTTCGTCGACCGGCTGGCCGGCGAGAAGATGCCGCTGTCGGGGCTGGTGCTCAACCGCGTGCACGACTCGGTGGTGCCGGCGCTGTCGGCCGAGCGCAGCATCGCCGCCGCCGAGACGCTCGCGGAGCGCAAGCAGCACCCGCTCACCGCCCAACTGCTGCGGCTGCACGCCGAGCGCGCCCAGGTGTCGGCCCGCGAGCACGCGCTGACGCGGCGCTTCACCGGCGCCCACCCCGACGTGCCGATCGCACGCGTGCCGGCCATGGCGGAGGACGTGCACGACCTCGACGGGCTGCGGCAGGTCGGTCGCGACCTCGCCGCGCCGCCCGCCTGACGCCTGCCTCACCCCTGCCGTCAGCCCGCGCGGAACTCCTCCTCGTAGCTCTCGTGGCCGTCACGCGCGGCCTCGAGCAGCCGGCGCCACGAGCGCACGTTCGGGCGCTTCTTCAGCACCGCGCGGCGCTCGCGCTCGGTCATCCCACCCCACACACCGAACTCGACGCGGTTGTCCAGGGCGTCGGCGAGGCACTCGGTGCGGACGACGCACCCGGAGCAGACCGCCTTCGCGCGGTTCTGGGCGGCACCCTGGACGAACAGCTCATCGGGGTCGGTCGTGAGGCACGCCGCCTGGACCGCCCAGTCCTGACTCCACCCCTGCTGGTTGTGCTGCTGGTTGTGCTGCTGCCCCACGCCTGCGACGACCGTCATGCCACGTTCCCCTGACTGAATGGTTCGGCAGACACGCAGCGCTCGCGAGTGCGATCATTGGGCTGCGGCCCGCTATCAACGGTAGGGACCGCCACCTCGGCCGACCATCCCCCGTATCGGCCATCTCGTTCGGTCCAAGTGACTAGTCACAAGATCATCGTGAGCACCGTCGCCGAGCAGCCGCTGGCTCCCCGGACCTTGGCCACGTCGCCGCGCCGCAGCGCGAGGCTTCGTCGGTGCGCCGGGTTATCGTGATCTGGTCGTGCGACTGGACAGCCATCGCACCGGTGACCGAGGAGCCCCATCGCGATGACGTTCGTCAAGCCCACCCGCGGCGACGACCGAGGTCAGTCCTTCGGTGGCGTCCTCGTGCTGCTGGGCGGCATGGTCACGACGTCCGTCGTCGCCGGTCTGATCGGCGCCGGGCTGCTCATGCCGGCGGTCGGGGCGGTCGGCGCGGGCGCCCGCGCGGGTGTCGACTTCTTCGACGCCCTGCCCACCGAGCTCACCCAGCAGCCGCTGGCCCAGCAGTCCCACATCCGCGCCGGCAACGGCATCGTCATCGCCACCTTCTACAGCGAGAACCGCATCGTCGTGCCGCTGACGCAGATGTCGACGGTCATGCAGAAGGCTCAGGTGGCGATCGAGGACTACCGCTTCTACGAGCACGGCGGCGTCGACGCCAAGGGCGTGCTGCGGGCGGCGGTCAACAACGCCAGCAGCGACTCCACCCAGGGCGCGTCCACGCTCACCCAGCAGTTCGTCAAGCTCACCCTCCAGGAGAACGCCGTCTACGCCGGCGACAAGGAGGGCGTCGACGCCGCCACCGAGCAGAGCTACGCCCGCAAGCTGCGCGAGATGCGCTACGCGGTCGCGCTCGAGCAGAAGGAGCCGAAGTCCAAGATCCTCGAGGGCTACCTCAACATCGCCTACTACGGCGACGGCGCCTACGGCGTCGAGGCGGCGGCCCGGCACTACTTCGGCATCAACGCCAAGAAGCTGACCCTGCCGCAGGCCGCGCTGCTCGCCGGCATCGTGCAGCGGCCCAAGGCCTACAACCCGCGCATCAACCCCAAGGACTCCAACAAGCGCCGCAACACGGTGCTGCAGCGCATGTACACCACGGGGGCCATCACCCAGGCCGAGTTCGTCAAGGCCCGCGACACCCCGGTGCGGCTGAAGATCTCCAAGACCGGCAACGGGTGCGACACCTCCGCCTACGGCTACTTCTGCAACTACGTCTACCGCTCGCTGCTGCAGGACCCGAGCTTCGGCGCCACCGCTGCCGAGCGCCGCAACCGCATCCTGCGCGGCGGCCTCGAGATCACCACGACGCTCAACACCACGATGCAGGCGCAGGCGCAGAAGGCCATCAACGAGCGCGTCCCCGCCTCCAACTCCGAGGGTGCCGCCGGCGCGATGTCGGTGGTGCAGCCCGGCACCGGGAAGATCCTCGCGATGGTGCAGAACACGAAGTTCAGCAACAGGGCAGGCAAGGGTTTCGACGCGATCAACTACAACGTCGACAAGGCGTACGGCGGCGGCAGCGGGTTCCAGCAGGGGTCGACCTTCAAGGCCTACACCCTGGCGGCGGCTCTCGAGGACGGGCGAGCGCTCAGCAGCCGCATCAACGCCCCCCGGGGCGGCACGACGTTCTTCAAGTCCGACTTCGCCCTGGACGGCGACTGCGTCGACCTGCGTGCTCGCACCTACGCGCCCTTCAACAGCGAGGGCAGAGAGGAGGGCACCAAGTCGCTGACCGACATCACCGCCGACTCGATCAACACCGCCTTCGTCCGCCTCTCCGGAGAGGTGGGCCTGTGCAAGGTGCGCGACATGGCGACCAAGCTCGGCGTGCACCTGGCGGCCCCCTATGCCGCCGGTCAGCCTGACGGCCAGCCCAGCACCGTGCTGCGGGCCTACGAGTCCATGACCTTGGGCAGCGAGACCGTCGCCCCCCTCACGGTGGCCGCGTCGTACGCCACCTTCGCGGCCAACGGCGTCTACTGCGTGCCGCTGGCTGTGGCCTCGGTCACCGCCAACGGCAAGCCGCAGCCCGCCCCGCAGCAGAAGTGCAACCAGGCCATCGAGCCCGACGTCGCCCGCGGTGTCACCACGGCGCTCGAAGCCGTCATCGACCACGGAACCGGCGCCGCCCTCGGCATCGACCGGCCCGCGGCCGGCAAGACCGGCACGACGAACGACTCGTCCGACGTCTGGTTCACCGGCTACACGCCCCAGCTCGCCACCGCCGTCTGGGTGGGCCACACGGCCCCCAAGGGCAAGCAGAAGGCGACCCGCACCCTCAACAACTCCTCGTTCGGTGGCCGCAGCTACGGTCACGTCTTCGGCGCGACGATCTCCGGGCCGATCTGGCAGCAGTTCATGAAGGCGGCTCTGAAGGGCGCGCCCAAGGAGGACTTCGCCGAGCCGAGCGACAAGCTCGTCAACGGCGACCGCGTGCGGGTGCCGTCCACCTACGGCATGACGATCAGCGAGGCGGAGGACACCGTCCGCGCCGCCGGGCTCGAGCCTCGCGTCGGCTCGTCCATCCCTTCGGACGCACCGAGGGGACTGTCTGCCGGCTCGCGGCCGCGGTCTGGTAACCGGGTGGCCCGCGGCGGCACCGTCACGATCTACCGCAGCTCTGGCCAGCCCCAGGCCCGTCCGGAGTCGCAGCAGCCGCGGCAGCCGCAGCCGACCCAGCCGCAGCCCACCATCGTGCCCGCGGCGACGCAGCAGCCCCAGCCGCAAGGGCAGGACCGCGACCAGGTACAGGGGCGCGGCCGGGGCCAGGGACGCGGCAACGGTCGCTGACCGGCCGACGCTCCAGCCGTCGTGGCTGTCAGCCCAGCAGTCGTGGCTGTCAGGTCGTCACATCGAGGGGCAGTCGTCCGGCGCTCAGCCGGCGAGCTGGCGGCGCACCTCGTCGGAGACGCGCTTGCCGTCGGCGCGACCGGCGACCTGCGGCTGCACGGCCTTCATGACCTGGCCCATGGCTCTCATGCCGCTCGCACCCGACCCCGCGATCGCCGCGGTGACCAGCTTGGCCAGCTGCTCGTCGTCCAGCTGCGTGGGCAGGTAACCCTCGACGACGACGAGCTCGGCGCTCTCACGCTCGGCGCGCTCGGGCCGGCCGCCGTCGGCGAAGGCGGTCGCGGCCTCCTTGCGCTTCTTGGCCTCGCGACGCAGGACGGCCATGACCTCGTCGTCGCTGAGCTCGCGGGCCGTGTCGCCGGCGACCTCCTCGATCGTGAGGGCCGTGAGCACCATGCGCAGCGTCGCGGTGCGCAGCTCGTCGCGGCTGCGCATGGCGGTCTGCAGGTCTCCGCGCAGGGTCTGCTTGAGGGTGGTCACCGCTGCATGCTCGCAGCCGGTGGCACAATCGCGCACCATGGTCACCCACCGCTCCCCCACCCGCTCGGCCCTGCGCACGGGCGTGCGCGCGCTGGGCGCCGTAGGGGCGATGGGCGTCGCCGGGCTGGGCTACGCGTACGCCGAGAGCGGCGCCTACACGGTACGCCGCTTCACCCTGCCCGTGCTGCCGGCCGGGAGCCCGTCGCTGCGCGTGCTGCACGTGACCGACCTGCACCTGACGCCCCGCGACCACCGCGAAGTCGCGTTCGTGCGCTCGCTCGGCGCGCTCGAGCCCGACCTCGTCGTCGACACCGGTGACAACCTGGCCCACCTCGAGGCCGTGCCCACCGTGCTGCACGCGCTCGAGCCGCTGCTGGCACGGCCGGGCGTGTTCGTGCTCGGGTCGAACGACTACTACGCACCCAAGCCGAAGAACCCGGCGCGCTACCTCAAGCACGGCGACACCAGGCTGGTGATCGGCGCCCCGCTGCCCACCGGCCGCCTCGTCGACGGCCTGACCGCCGCCGGCTGGCGCGACCTGACCAACCGCCGCGACACCCTGACCGTCCGCGGCGTGCGGCTGGCCTTCGCCGGGGTCGACGACCCCCACATCCACCGCGACCGCTACCCCGCGCCCGATGGCACCGAAGCCGACGTGACGATCGGCGTCAGCCACGCGCCGTACACGCGGGTGCTCGACACCATGACCGCCGAGGGCATCCCGCTCGTGCTCGCGGGCCACACGCACGGCGGCCAGCTCTGCGTCCCGTTCTACGGCTCCCTGGTCACCAACAGCGACATCGACCGCCACCGTTGCAAGGGGGTGAGCCGCTGGTGGCCCGGCGCCGCCGACGTCGACCCGCGCACCCCGCCGCCGGACGACGCCGCCTGGCTGCACGTCAGCGCCGGCCTCGGCACCTCGCCGTTCACGCCCGTCCGCGTCGCCTGCCGGCCCGAGGCGAGCCTGCTGACGCTGACGGCCGTCAGCTGAGGCGGTGGCGCAGGTCACGGTGCGCCTCCGCTAGGATGGCTGCGCTCCGCTTGCGGGGCAGCCACGGGGTGTGGCGCAGCTTGGTAGCGCGCTTCGTTCGGGACGAAGAGGCCGCAGGTTCGAATCCTGTCACCCCGACTCAGCACGTCAGGGCCCTGACCAGTGAACGCAGTCGGGCAGCGCTGGAGGCCGAGGTAGACCCTCAGGGCGTCGGCGATGGTGCTGAGCTCTCGAGAACTGAGGCGTCCGCGCTGCCGAGTCAGCGCGTACCGGTCGACGGTTGCAGTGCGGTGATGTCGGCGTAGGACTCGTCGTAGCGAGTCAGGCTGGTGTCGGGAGTGAGCCGAATGTGGGTCGAGGCGGGGCCTTGCGTTCCAGTGATGGGGACGACCGCCGCGTGACCTAGCTGTGTGTTGAGCGGATTGGCGCTGAGGACGACGGCGGGGTGCAGACCAAAGGTCTCGAAGTCCATGTCCCAGACGTCACCGCGATGCGGCTCAGGGCGAGCCACGATCACCCGAGGTTGCGTTGGTCGACCTCGGCCCGATCCACGTGCAGGGTGTCCTCGTCGTCGGGCACGTGGTCATGCGCACGCGAGCGCACTCCGATCGGGAGCGGCACGGTCGCACCGTCGTAGAAGTCACGGACGCTGCGGGCCATACGTTCCTCGGCTGCTTTGCGGTGCAGCAGCTCAAGGGCGGCCTTTGACGATCTCGGTGCGACTGCTGAGCCCCAGCTCCCGGCGTCGGCGAGCAGCTCATCGCCGAACGTGTTCTCGATGCGGCCTGCCATGTCGCCATGCGTCAACGATCGGTCTCACATATGCAGCCGTCAACTGCCGGGCGGATCGCGGCAGCGCGTGCCCGCGTGTCAAGCGACGGACAGGGCGCACGGCGACGGGACCGCCGGCACGAGCAGCGCGTAGTACAACAGCGCGGTTTCAGCGCGTATGGTTGTCGGCATGGGTGAGGTGACCGTCAGCGATGCTCGTGCCCGGCTGTCAGACGTCGTCGACGCCGCCCGCGTCCAGCACGAACCGGTCTACCTGACCAGGCGCGGCCAGCGGATCGCGGCCGTCATCGACGCCGACGACCTCGACCGCCTGATCGCCGCTGCGGAGGACCTCGCCGACATCGAGGGTGCGCGGACGGCACGCGAGGAGATGGCGGCAGGCGACGCAGCGATTCCGTGGGAGCAGGTCAAGGCCGACCTCGGCCTGGTGTGACGTACCGCGTCGAGGTCGCGCCGGCTGCGGTTCGGCAGCTGCGCAAGCTCGCGCCGGACGCACGGCGCCGCGTCCAGGCGGCGATCGAGCTGCTCGCTGGGCAGCCACGCCCCAGCGGCGCCACGAAGCTGGTCGGAGGCGACGGTGTCTGGCGGGTGCGCACAGGCGACTACCGGGTCGTCTACGAGATCCGCGATGACGTGCTCCTCATGCTCGTAATCGCGGTCGGCCACCGTCGAGAGGTGTACCGCGGCCGCTGACCCTTGTCGCCAGACGTCGCACGGCGAGCAGCCCGTGACGACCTCCCGTCGTCGAGCAGCAGGACGGCCGCAAGGCAGTCGCTCAGGACCGCGGGACGTGCAGGTCGGCGCCGAGGATGCCGGCCAGGCGCGCGGTCTCCTGCTCGATCTGCTCGTCAGGTCGCGGCGACTCGTCGAGCCAGTCGACCGTGAGCGCGTCGCCCCTGCGTGCCCAGGTGCCTCGCACGACGCCGCCCGCGATCACCGGGTTGGCCTTGCGGGTGACGGCGTCTCGTCGCGACGGCGGGGTGACGTGGACGTCCTTGGTGCCGGGGCCGTTCACCCACGGGTCGTGCCCTGGCAGGAAGCGAACCGCGTCGGACGGCGCGGCGGCCACCAGCGCGTCGAGGTCCTCGCGCGCGACGTACGCCGCAGTCCCCTCGACGTCGACCTCGGCCAGCCGGTCACGGTCACGAAGCCCGGCGAACCACCTGTCGAGCCGCTTGCTGCCTGCGCTCAGCCCCTGGCCGAGCCAGTAATGCACGTGGTCGGGCGTCGCGGGCCCGTAGGTCCGCAGGTAGTCCACGATCGCTCGCGGCCCGGCTTCGTCGAGGTCCGGGACACCCCGCCACCGCGGGTTGATGTCGAGGCGCTGGAACGTGGCCTTCCCGTCACGGGGCGGGCCGAACGACATGTCGCCCTGCCAGGTGAGCGGCTTGATGAGCGTGGTCGCGCCCTCGTCGAAGACCGGTCGCAGGTGCCGGTACGCCGGGCTGCTCGTCACCACCTCGCTCAGCTCGGCGAGGGTGAGGGGCCCGTCGTCGAGCGCTTCACGCACCGCGGCTCGGAAGTCAGGCCAGTCCGAGGGGCTCAGCCGGTAGTGCTCCACCCAGCTCGGCAGCTCCCACTGGCGTCCCGCCGACCGCAGGGCGAGGTAGCTGCCGCCGTCCTCGGGCGACAGGTAGTGCACGGCCCCGCGGAAGGCGAAGACCTTGATGACCTCGCCCTCGGCCAGGGCGCGTGCCAGTTGGCCGGGTTCGCTTGCGCTGCAACGGGTCCGCACCGCCAGCTCGGCGAGCGACTCGTTCATCGAGAGCACCGCGCCGAGCCGGCGTACGACGGCCGCTACCGGTACCGACCCGATCGGGTCGAGCAGCTGTCGCTCCATCCGCCAGGCGAGCGCCTGGGCCCAGGTGACGGAGGCCTCGGTCGACGTGGTCATGCCCGCAGCCTCACACGGGTTTCGGACGAAGGGCGTCCTGATCGGCTCAGGTCCGGTTGTGCGCGACCGCGGCTTGGATCAGCTCAGCGAAGGACTCCGCGTCGAGCACGTCGTCCTCGTGCAGGTCGATGGCCCGGCGCGTGCCGGCGTCCAGGCTGGCGTTGAACAGGCCGGCCGGGTCCGGCACCGAGGCGCCCTTGGCGAAGGTGAGCTTGACCTTGTCCTTGTAGGTCTCGAGCGTGCAGACCAGGCCGTCGCAGGAGAACGTGGGCACCCCGTCGGGGTTCGACGGCTTGCGCCACTTCACCTCCTCGACGACCTCGGGCGCGGCCGCCACGATCAGCGCACGCAGCCGCTCGACCCGTCCAACCCG
The DNA here is from genome assembly GCA_964243295.1 of uncultured Actinomycetales bacterium. Lineage (GTDB taxonomy): Bacteria > Actinomycetota > Actinomycetes > Actinomycetales > Angustibacteraceae > CAXTEJ01. Next base: position 38,797 of record CAXTEJ010000027.1, read on the forward strand.
CCAGTCGTCGCTCACGGCGCGAAAGCTACAACCGGGCGCGCTAGTCCCAGCCCAGCTCGTGCAGCCGGTCGTCGTCGATGCCGAGGTGGTGGGCGAACTCGTGGACGACGGTGATGGCGATCTCCTCGACGAGGTGGTCGAGGTCCTCGGCCATGAGGCACAGCGGGATGCGGTAGAGGCTGATGCGGTCGGGCAGGACGCCGGAGTACGACTCGCGCTCGGTCAGCGCGATGCCCTCGTAGAGCCCGAGCAGGTCGGGGTCCTCGGCGTTCTCGTCCTCCACGACCACCACGACGTTGTCGAAGTGGGCGACGATCCCAGGCGGCAGGTCGTCGAGGGCGTCGGCGACGAGATCGTCGAACTCGGCCGGTGACACGGGTTGCACGAGCCCACGCTAGGCGACGACGGGCATGACAGGCTGGCGCGCATGGCTGACTGGGAAGCACGGTTCCGCGCACGCCGGGTGAGCCTGCCGGACTGGGCGCGTGACGCCCCCGAGCGCACCGCGGTGGTCGCGACCACCGACGCCGGCGTGGTCGAGCTGCACTCCTGGCAGCTCGACGGGCAGATCGGCGGGCAGCTGGGCGACGACGACCTGGTGCCGGCCACGAGCCGCCCCGATGGCACCGCCGACGCCGGCATCGACCCCACCGGCGCGTGGCTGTGGTGGTTCGATGACGACCGCGGCGACGAGCGCGGGGTGTGGCGGCGCCAGCCCTTCGGCAGCGCCCCCGGCTCCGAGGTCGACGCGACCGGCCTCGAGCCGGCGTACTCCAGCGGGCTCGCGCTCGGCACGCGCCTCGCGGTCGTGGGCAGCTCGGACGACGGGTACGGCGTCCGGGTGCACGCGGTCGAGCTCGGCGGCGCGCCCACCAGCCGGCTGCTCTACGAGCACGTCGAGGAGGCGTACGTCGGCGACCTGAGCGAGGACGAGCAGCTCGTCGTGATCGCCCACAGCGAGCGCGGCGACTCCCGCCACCCGGCGCTGCGCGTGCTGCGCAGCTCCGACGGCACCACCCTCGCCGACCTGGACGACGGCCCCGGCCTGGGCCTTCACCCCGCCGGCTTCTCGCCGGTCGAGGGCGACCAGCGGCTGCTCGTGGTGCACGAGCGCGACGGCGCCCCGGCCCTGCTCGTGTGGGACCCCACCACCAGCACCGAGACGCTGCTCGACCTCGCCGCGCCCGGTGAGGTCGCCGACGCCGACTGGTACCCCGACGCCTCGGCGGTCCTGGTGGCGCTCGACCACCACGCCCGCACCCGGCTGCTGCGCGTCGACCTGGCCACCGGCACCGAGACGCCCGTGGGCCCGCAGACCGGCACCGTCACCGGCACGGGGGTGCGGCCGGATGGCGAGGTCTGGGCGTCGTGGTCGTCGGCGGCCGAGCCGGCGACCGTGCGCAGGTTGGCGACGACCGACAGCGAGGGCGAGGTGCTGCTGCGTGCCCCCGGCCCGCCGGCTCCGGCGTCCGTGCCGGTCGAGGACGTGTGGGTCGACGGCCCGGGTGGACGCGTGCACGCGCTGCTGCGTCGCCCCGCCGGTGTCGACGGGCCGCTGCCGACGGTGGTCGAGGTGCACGGCGGGCCGTCGTACCACGACGTCGACGCGTTCCGTGCCTACGCGAGCGCCTGGGTCGACCACGGCTACGCCTTCGTGCAGGTCAACTACCGCGGGTCCACCGGCTACGGCTCCGCCTGGCGCGACGCCCTCGAGGCCCGCGTCGGGCACGTCGAGCTCGAGGACGTGCGCGCCGTCCGCGACCACCTCGTGGCGTCCGGTGTCGCCGACCCGCAGAAGCTGGTGCTCGCCGGTGCGTCGTGGGGTGGCTTCATCACCTTGCTCGGTCTCGGCGTCGACCCCGACGGCTGGGCGCTCGGCCTCGCCGGCGTGCCCGTCGCCGACTACGTCGCGGCCTACGAGGACGAGATGGAGGGGCTGAAAGCCTTTGACCGCAGTCTGTTCGGCGGCTCGCCCGAGCAGGTGCCCGAGCGGTACGCCGACTCCAGCCCCATCACGTACGTCGACCGCGTCCGCGCACCGGTGCTGGTGCTGGCCGGTGAGAACGACCCCCGCTGCCCGATCCGGCAGATCGAGAACTACGTGACGCGCCTCGCCGAGCGCGGCGTCGACCACGAGGTCTACCGGTACGACGCCGGCCACGGCTCGCTGGTCGACGACGAGCGCGTGAAGCAGATGCGCATCGAGCTGGACTTCGCCGCCCGCCACCTCGGTACCACGCCACCGCTGGGCTGAGGTGTCCAGTCGCTTTCGACGTGGATCAGGGAGGCGCACCCGTGGCGTGTACGAAACACCAGGCAGGTATGTCTTGTATGCTGTGTCGTACATCACGGGTGCTGTATGAAATAACGTACAGTCACGAGAACGGGGCCGGTCGTGCACGTGGGTAGCGTCCGAGACCTCGGGCTCATCTTGCGAGAAGCAAGGCGCCAACACGGTCTGAACCAGCACGAGCTCGCGGCACTGATAGGTGTGTCACGGCAGTGGGTCGCGCTCGTGGAGACCGGCCGGGGCAACCCGGGGCTGGCGCCAGTCATCGAGGCGCTACGGGTCCTGGACATGGATCTGACGGTCGTGGACCGAGCGGACACAGCCGACGGTCCAGCCGACCTCGACCAGCTCCTGGGCCGCACCCGCGCCACGCTCAGCCCTGATGGCCCCACCCGTGGCTGAGATGCTCCGGGCGCTGCTGTACGGACAGGAGGTCGCGGAGGTACGCCGCGACGGCAGGAAGCTCACCCTGAGATACAACGCCGGGTACAGGCGAGCATCGACCTCCACCCCCATCTCGTTGTCCATGCCAGTGCTGGTCGAGGAGCACGGCACAGCGACCCTCGAGCCGTGGCTGTGGGGGCTGCTCCCGGACAACCAGGACGTGCTCACCAGGTGGGGCAAGGACTACCAGGTCTCCGCACGCAACGTCTTCCAACTGCTCGAGCACGTAGGTGGGGACTGTGCCGGCGCGGTCCAGTTCGTGCCGGACGGGGTCACCGACCCCCGCGCCGGGGGCAGCGTCACGTGGTTGTCCGAGGCAGGGGTCGCTCAGCGGTTGCGCCAGCTGCGCGCTGACCCGACCGCCTGGCACACGTCGAACGCCACAGGTCAGTTCAGCCTCGCAGGGGCCCAGGCCAAGACCGCGCTGCACTTCGCCGGCGGACGGTGGGGGGTGCCGACCGGCCGGATCCCGACGACCCACATCCTCAAACCGGCCGTCGAGGGCTACAGCGACCATGACCTGAACGAGCACCTGTGCCTACGGACTGCACGGAACCTGGGGCTGGCGGCCGCCGTCAGCGAAGTCCGCCTCTTCGAAGAAGAACGCGCCGTCGTGGTCGAGCGCTACGACCGTCTGGAGACCGACGACGGCTACCTCAGGGTCCACCAGGAAGATCTGTGCCAGGCGCTGTCCATCCACCCGGACAGCAAGTACCAGGCGGAGGGCGGCCCGTCACCGGCGAGGATCGCCCGGCTGTTCCGCGAGTCCGTCGGCCGCAGCCTCGCACTCCGGCTCACGTCTGACTTCGTCGACGCGATGGCGCTCAACTGGATCATCGCTGGGACCGACGCCCACGCCAAGAACTACTCACTGCTGCTGTCGGGACGCGATGTGCGCCTGGCTCCGCTCTACGACCTTGCCAGCGCGCTGCCCTACGAGGACGTGGACCGTCACCGGCTGCGCCTCGCCATGAAGGTCGGTCGGTCGTACGAGCTGGCGTTCATCGGTCGAGAGAACTGGGAGCAGCTCGCCGAGGAGGTGGGGCTCGTACCTGCGGCCGTCGTCGCCAGGGTGCGGGAACTGGCGCGCGCGACCCCGGGGGCGCTCGCGCAGGCCGTCGCGGAGGACGGCGTGCGCACCTTCGACAGCCGATTGCCCGATCTCCTGCTCACGGAGGTGACGGCGCGGGCAGCCGCGTGCGTCTCGCGCCTGACGAGGCACCCGCTGCCCCGCGGGCGGACGACCGAGCCCGGCGGCTCGACAGGCCCCGGGTCCTGGACCCCCGTCGCTGCCGCGATGCTCCTCGCCGAGCTCGCACCGCCGCAGGTCGCGCTCCTCGCGCGGCTGACCCACGACGGCGGCCGATCCACCGCGGACACCGTGCGGGCCGCACTTGGCCGCGCACCGGGGTCGACCCTGCGCGGCCTGACCGGGCCCGTCACTCGGGCCGTCGGTCGACTGATCAGGAGAGGGGTGCTCGGTCCCGACATGACCAGCCCCGTACGCGCGACCTACGACGGGTCCGTCAAGGCGACCCACTTCGTGCTCGAGCCAGCCGCCCTCGGCCCCCTCGTCCAGGCTCTGGCCGACCACCGCGACCTGGAGTCGGACGGCGCCACCGACCCTGAGGAGCCTGTCGGGCGGCGACGTGGACCGCATCCCAGCGACCGGTGAGGATGCACAAGGTGCCGCGGCAGTAGCGGCTCAGCGACCGGTGCCGGCGTAGACGACGGCCTCGCTGTCGCCGTCCAGGCCGAAGGCGGTGTGGACGCCGCGCACGGCCGTGTCGACGTCGTCGGCGCGGGTGACCACCGAGATGCGGATCTCGGACGTCGAGATCATCTCGATGTTGGCGCCCGCCTCGGCGAAGGCGCGGAAGAAGGTGGCCGAGACGCCCGGGTGGGTGCGCATGCCGGCGCCGATGAGCGAGATCTTGCCGATCTGGTCGTCGTACTGCAGCGAGGTGAAGCCGACGTCGTCCTTGATCGACTGCAGCGTCGACATGGCGGCGGTACCGTCGGTCTTGGGCAGTGTGAACGACACGTCGGTGCGCCCGGTGTCGGCTGCGGAGACGTTCTGCACGATCATGTCGATGTTGATGTCGGCCGTCGCGATCGCCTGGAACAGCGAGGCCGCCTTGCCTGGCCGGTCGGGCACGCCGACGACCGTGATCTTCGCCTCGCTTCGGTCGTGCGAGACACCGGTGATGATCGCCTGCTCCATCGGAACGCCTTCCTCGTCGGTGCGGTCGGTGACCCACGTGCCCTCGTGGCGGCTGAACGACGACCGCACGTGCACCGGCATGCCGTACCGGCGTGCGTACTCCACGCAGCGCAGGTGGAGCACCTTGGTGCCGTTGGCCGCCATCTCGAGCATCTCCTCGCTGCTGATGCGGGCGATGCGCCGGGCCGTCGGCACGATGCGCGGGTCGGCGGTGTAGACGCCGTCGACGTCGGTGTAGATCTCGCAGACGTCGGCGCCGAGGGCCGCGGCGAGCGCCACCGCCGTGGTGTCGGAGGCCCCGCGCCCGAGCGTGGTGATCTCCTTGGTGTCCTGGCTGACGCCCTGGAAACCCGCGACGATCGCGATGGCGCCGTCGTCCAGCGCCTGCCGGATGCGGCCGGGCGTGATGTCGATGATGCGGGCCCTGCCGTGCGCGGAGTCGGTGATGACGCCGGCCTGGCTGCCGGTGTAGCTGCGCGCCTGGTGGCCGAGGTCGGCGATGGCCATGGCGACCAGCGCCATCGAGATGCGCTCGCCGGCGGTGAGCAGCATGTCGAGCTCGCGCGCGGGCGGCAGCGGCGAGACCTGCTGGGCGAGGTCGCGCAGCTCGTCGGTCGTGTCGCCCATGGCCGAGACCACGACGACGACCTCGTTGCCGGCGGTCTTGGTGTCGATGATGCGGCGAGCGACGCGCTTGATGCTCTCGGCGTCGGCGACCGAGGAACCGCCGTACTTCTGCACCACCAGACCCACGCTGATCTCCTCAGGACGTCGCAGCTGCCGAGGGGACTCTAGGAGCCGGTAGGGGGGCGGCCGGCGGCGGCCCGGATGCCGAGACGCCTAGCGGTGCAGCGCGTCGTAGGCCGCGCCGGTGGCGGCCTCGTCGTCGGCGTCGGTGCGCAGGTGGCCGAGGATCGACACGACGACGCGCAGGGCGCTGGCCGCGCGCGGACCCCAGCTGGACAGGAACGAGAACTGCCACCACCACAGGGCCTCGTCGACCCGGCCCGCCTCGAAGTGGCGCATGCCGTGCGACAGGTCGGCCGCCACGACCGCGAGGTCGCCTGACAGCGAACCGCCCGCGAGCTCGGTGTCGACGAGCGGGTCGAAGACCTCGACGTAGTCGTCGACGCCCTCGAAGACGTTGGCCAGCGCCACGCGCAGCGGGTCGACATCGGGCTCGGGGCCCGAGTCGGGCTCGAAGCGCTCGGTGGGGACGACGTCAGTGATGGCGCCGAGACGGGCGCCGCTGGCGAGCACCTGGGTGACGGCCAGCAGCACGACGGGCAGGGCGACGTCCGGGCTGGTGCCGCTCGCGACCGTGGTGATCGTCTCGATGTAGGCCCGGGCGTCGGTCGCCGTCGTCGCCGCGAGGCGCATCAGCTCGGTGCGCTCGTCCTCGGCCGCCGCGGCCGAGTCGGACAGGTCGATGATGTCGGCGCTGTCGTCCACATCGCCCTCCGGAGCCGTCGTGCGAGCAGGGATCTCAGGCATCGAGGAGCCGCCGGCCCTCAAAGGCGCGACCGAGGGTGACCTCGTCGGCGTACTCCAGGTCGCCGCCCACGGGCAGTCCCGAGGCGATGCGGGTGACGCGCAGGCCCATGGGCCGGATGAGCCGCGCGAGGTAGCTGGCCGTCGCCTCGCCCTCGAGGTTGGGGTCGGTCGCCAGGATGATCTCGGTGACGCCGCCGTCGCCCAGCCGCACCATGAGCTCGCGGATGCGCAGGTCGTCGGGCCCGATGCCGTCGATGGGGCTGATCGCGCCGCCGAGCACGTGGTAGCGGCCGCGGAACTCGCGGGTGCGCTCGATCGCGACGACGTCCTTGGACTCCTCGACCACGCAGATGGCGGTGAGGTCGCGGCGGGGGTCGCGGCAGATGCGGCACAGCGCGTCCTGCGCGACGTTGCCGCACACCTCGCAGAAGCGGACCTTCTCCTTGACCTCGGTCAGCGCCAGCACGAGCCGACGCACGTCGTCGGCGTCGGCCTGCAGCAGGTGGAAGGCGATCCGCTGCGCGCTCTTGGGACCGACGCCGGGCAACCGCCCGAGCTCGTCGATCAGGTCCTGGACCACGCCCTCGTACACACCGTGAGCCTACGTGCTCGCACCGACGGCGCCACGCGACGCCACCCGGCGGCTTGGCACCGCCTGCGCCTCAGACCTGCGTCTCGTCGATGACCTTGCCGCCGAGCAGCCGCTCCACGACCGGGCGACCGACCTGGCCGGAGTCGTCGGCGTCGAGGTCGTCGGACGCCGCGACGTCGTCGGCCGGCGCGACCCGCTCCGGCCGGGGCGGGGTGTCACCGACCACGCCCACGTCGCCCGCGCCGCCGCGCCGCGTCGAAGCCGGACGCCGGGACGCCGGCTTGCGGGCCGGCGCGGGCACTGCCGCCGGTGGTGCTGCCGGCGACGCCGCAGCGGACGCGGCGCTGGACGCGACGGGACCCTCGTCGTACGGGTCGGGCGGGGGTGGCGGCTCGTCGTCGTCGGGAGGCTCGTCGGCGATCTGCCGCGCGTCGGCGGCGGGTCGTCGCCGATCGACCGGCGCCGGCGCGCTCACGGCAGGCT
>CAXTEJ010000028.1:0-44280 GCA_964243295.1 uncultured Actinomycetales bacterium
TGAACAACCTCGTCCTGCTCTGCGGCCACCACCACGACACCATCCACCACACCGGCTGGACCGTGAAGATCACCGAAGGCAGACCACGATTCACTCCACCCATGCGCACCTGAGAGCACCGAGCCATGACGTCACGACAGCGCGGCCGAACGCCTCCCGACGCGCCTGACCACGGCCAGACGCGCGCCGCCGCCCCCGACGCCGACGCGTCCGATGCGTCCGATGCGTCCGATGCGCCCGACGAGCCCGACGAGCCAGCCAGCCGAAGGGCCGGATCCGGACATCACAGGCGTTCGACGTCGAGGGTGAATCCGTCGCGCCGCAACCGGTCGGCGAGCGGAGTGCCGATGCCGGTGGCAGGCGTGAGCACGCCGGCTGCAGGCGGCAGGTCGTCGAGAGCGAGGGCGAGGATGGCCTCGCCGAGCATCACGCAGGTGGCGGCGTAGCCGGGGTCGCCCGAAGCGGCGACGGTGGTGCGGTAGCGCGTGCCGGACGTCGTCGCCGCGGTGACCTCGACCCTGAAGTGGCCGCCTCGCCGGGTGCTCTCGCTGGGGCCCTGGCCCGGGGCGGGCAGCAGCCGGTCGAGCAGCAGCCGGGTCGGCGGCAGGGCGAGGCCGGCGGCGAGGGACACCGTGCCGGCGGCCACCGCGCCCGCGAGCACCGGGGCGAGAGGGCTGCGGCCGACGCCGAGCAGCTCGCGGTAGCGGAACCCGCGCCCGTACGACCAGCTCGTCAGGGCGTTGCTGCGGCGCACGATCCGGGTGTTGAAACCGGCCATCGCGAAGGGCGCGGTCCACCGACCGAGGTCGGCGTCCCAGCGCGGCAGCACGGCGTCGCCCTCGTCACCGGGCGCGGGCTCGGCGTCCCGGTCGGGGCTCAGGCCGTAGGGGTCGGCGACGAGGCGGCGCTTGGCGGGGTCGGACCGGGCGGTGTCGACCTGGGTGCGCAGGCTGTCGACCGTGCCGCCGCTGACGCCACCGCGAACGGAGACGAGCAGGTAGGTGGTGGCGGTGAGCTCGCCGGCGCCGTCGGCTGCGGCACGCTCGGCCGTCAGCAGGACGCCGCCGTCGGAGGGCACCGAGTCGAACCCGCAGGCGTGCACGATCCGCGCACCGGAGGCGACGGCCGCCGCGTGGTGGGCGTCGATGCTCTCGCGCACGAAGAGCACCTCGCCGGTGAGGTCGGCGTAGTGCGTCCCCGCGGCCGCGCACGCGGCGACGAGCGGCAGCCCGTGGCGGGCGTAAGGGCCGACGGTGCTGGCGACGGCGGTGGTGCGCGCGGCGAGCGCGGCCAGGGCGCCGTCGTCCGAGCTGTCGGCGACGATCAGCGGCCAGTCACCGGCGACGTCCCCCAGCCCGTCCCTGACCGCCCTGAGCCGCTCGAGCGAGCGCCCCGCCAGGCCGATGCGCGTGCCGGGTGGCGCCGAGCGCGCCAGGTGCTGAGCGGTCAGGCGGCCCACGAACCCCGTCGCGCCGAGGAGGACGACGTCGAGCTCGCGCGCACCCGCACCGCGCGGATCGGGTCGGGGCCAAGCGGCGCTCGCGTCGGACGTCACCCTCGTGACCGTATCCGGGCTCCCCGGGCGCCGCCCGCTTCGCTAGCGTCACGGCGCATGACCGCACCCGCACCGCTGCGCCGCCCCGCCGTGCTCGACGCCGTTCGCTACGCCGACCGCTGGCTCGGCGCGCAGCAGCGCCGGCTGCGGGTGCCCGGCGTGCAGGTGGCCGTCTGGTACGACGGGGAGGTCGTCCTGTCGTCAGCCCACGGCCACGCCGACCTGCGTGCCGGCACCCCGCTGACGACCGAGCACCTGTTCCGGATCGCCTCGCACTCCAAGACCTTCACCGCCACGGCGGTGCTCCAGCTCGTGGAGGCCGGCCGGCTGCGGTTGGACGACACGGCGCAGACCTGGTTGCCGTTCCTCGCCGGCGCACCGCTCGGGTCGGTGACCCTGCACCAGATGCTGGCGCACACCGGTGGCGTCACCCGCGACGGCGACGACAGTTCTCACTGGCAGCTCGTCAAGCCGTTCCCGGACGCCGACGAGCTGCGCCGGATCGCCCTGTCCGACAGCGCCGCCGTCCTCGGCACCGACGAGCGGTTCAAGTACTCGAACATCAGCTACTCGCTGCTCGGCGCCGTCATCGAGGCCGCCTCGGGCATGCCCTACGCGGCGTACGTCGAGGAGCACGTCGTGCAGCGCCTCGGCCTGACGAACACCGGCCCCGAGCTCGACGCCACGCGCGCCGGCGAGTACGCCACCGGGCACACCGCTCTGGCGTACGCCGACGAGCGGCTGCCCGTCGAGCACGTCGACACCCGCGCGATGGCCGCGGCGACGGGGTTCTACGGCACCGCCGAGGACATCGTTCAGTACGCCGCAGCTCACCTGCCCGGCGACGAGCGGCTGCTGTCCGACACGACCAAGCGGCTCATGCAACGGCCCGTCGGGCCGGTCGACGACGCCGGCCCCGAGCAGTACGCCCTGGGCCTGGGTGTCACCGAGGTGGCCGGACGACGGCTGCTCGGCCACGGGGGCGGCTATCCCGGCCACATCACACGCACGCTGTTCGACCCGGCAGCCCGGCTCGCCGTCTCGGTGTTCACCAACGCCATCGACGGGCCGGCGGCGGCCCTCGCCCGCGGGGTGGTGCAGATCGTCGACCTCGCGGCGCGAGCCGACGCCGAGCTGCGCGAGTCCGTTGCGACGACCGCGACGCCAACCACGGCGACGACCGTCGACGAGGCGGCCGCCGAGTCCTTCACGGGCCGCTTCGCCGACCTGTGGGGCACCGCCGACGTGGTCGCCCTCTGCGGCCGCCTCGTCGTCGTCGACCCCATCGCGGCCGACCCGGTCGAGGACGTCACGTGGCTCACGGTCGTGGACGGCGACACGCTCGCGGTCGAGCGCGACAGCGGCTACGGCGCCCCCGGCGAGACCCTGCGCTACGACCGCGCGGACGACGGCAGCACCCGCTCGGTCCGGGCCGCCGGAGGGGCCACGTGGTACCCCGCCGACCGCTTCGCCGCGTCCATCGCGTCCCGCGGCACCGTCGACCTGGCGTCGGGCGGCGACGCCCTCCGGGTCTGAGGTTCGCTGGTGCGCGAGGTGATGCGCCGGCACCTGGCCGGACCTCGCGATAAGCCGGCACCTGGCCGGACCTCGCGGTCAGCCGGGCGACCCGCGCCGCCTGGTGCGGCCAGCGCGTCCCGGCGCGGCCCGGTCGCTCAGGCCCGCAAGTCGATGACGTGGTGCTGCTCGGTCAGGTCGATGACCTGCCGGGCGGCGCCGTACAGCTGCCCGACGTCAGGGTGCGGGAGGTCGACGTGGGCAGTGCGCAGGAACACCGCGAACTGCTCGACCGTCATGTCGGGCAGCAGCTCGCCGTCACGGACGTCGGCACCGGCCGTGTCGGCGCCCTCGGCCGCGTCGTACCAGTGGCTCGACCGCCGGCGTCCGTGGCCCGGATCGGACGCGTGCTCGTCGGGGCCGGACCGGCGGGGCAGCAGGGAGATGCTCTCGGCCGGCTCGACCACGGGGGCGGCCGCCATGGGACGCACCCTCCAGGTGGTGCTGCCGACGGGCTCGATCCGCATCGCGCTCTCCCTTGCCGCAGGTGGCACCTCGCGTCACCCTCTTCGGCAGGGTAGGCAGGTTCCTGAGGAGAACGCAGCCGGGCAGACCGGGCAGAACCCGAACGGGCTAGGCAGGATGGGCGCATGAGCCAGCCCAGCCAGCAGCCCGCCAGCGCGTCCGACGGGCGGACCGACGGTCAGCCCGACGACGACCAGGCCGACCCGAGCCGCTACGTCGTGGTCACGCAGGACGGCACGGGCGTGGCGGGCCTCGGCGAGGCAGGCCGGTCGGGGGAAGGGGGCGTCGAGCGCACCGAGCGCAACCCCGCCGAGCTGGTCGAGCGGCCCGCCAAGGTCATGCGCATCGGCAGCATGATCAAGCAGCTGCTCGAGGAGGTGCGGTCGGCGCCGCTGGACGAGGCCGGCCGGGCCCGGATGGCGCAGATCCACGCGCAGTCCATCGCCGAGCTCGAGGAGGGGCTCGCGCCCGAGCTCGTCGACGAGCTGCGCCGCGTGGCGCTGCCGTTCGCCGAGGGCTCGACCCCGACCGACCCCGAGCTGCGCATCGCCCAGGCCCAGCTGGTCGGGTGGCTGGAGGGCCTGTTCCACGGCATCCAGACCGCGCTGGTCGCCCAGCAGATGGCCGTCCAGCAGCAGGCGGCTCAGGGCGACCAGCGGCGCGCCCTGCCGCCGGGCCGCAACCCGCAGCGGTCCGGCGAGCCGCCCGCGGAGGTGCCCGACGTCCGCGGCACGGGGCAGTACCTGTGACCCGCTCGCGCCATTGACACGGCTGCGCTGATGAGACTGCGCTGATGGGGCTGCGCGACTGGCGCGAGCGCCGCCGGGCGACGTCCGAGTACGGCGAGGGCGTGTGGCGGTTGACCGCCGACCGGCTCGGTCGCGGCCTGCGCAGCTTCGAGAAGATGGCTGCCGCCTCGGCCGAGGGGGCGGCGCGAGACGAGCTCGAGGACGCCTTCGGGCTGCTGACCGACGCCGTGGCCGACGCGCGGCTGGCGTGCGCCGCCGCCCACGCGGTCGCGCCGAGCAGCAGCACCGACGTCCCGGCCGGCCCGCGGGGCGTCCACCCGGGCATCCACAACCGGCTGACGCGCATCGGCGCCGACATCGCCGCCGCCGCAGAGGGCGCGGCTCTGGTGCGGGCGGGCGACGCGTCGGCGTCCGGCCGGGTGCACCGGCGGGCGGTGCGGCTGCGTGCGGAGGCGGCCGACGTCCGGGCGCTGGCGCAGGCGCAACAGGTCGACGCCCCGCAGGGTGCCTGAGCAGCGCGCCCGACGCTGCGTCACCGACCCGCGGGTCATCGTCGAAGCGGGAACCGAGGCGGCCTCGACTGCAGGCGGTCGCCGCACCTCGTCGTCGGCGTACGGCATGCTCGGTGAGTGATCGCCGCCCCACCCCCGGCCGACGTGCCCGTGCCCGACGCGGTGCGGCGCCTCGCCGCCGGGGAAGCGCTGGAACCGCTGTGGCGCAACCAAGTGGGTGGTCTCACCTTCGCGGTGGGCGACGACCGCGTCGTGAAGTGGTCACCCCGGTCGCGGTCACGGTCGATCGGCCTGGCGCTCGAGGCCGAGCGGTTGGCGTGGGCCGCGCCGTACGCCGCGGTGCCACGCGTGCTCGACGCCGGCAGCGACGCCGCGGGCAGCTGGATGGTGACCGCCCGCCTTCCCGGCGAGAGCGCGGTGGCGCCGCGCTGGCTGGCCGACCCGGTGACCGCCGTCCGGGCCGTCGGCGAGGGCCTGCGGTCGCTGCACGACGCGCTGCCGGTCGCGGACTGCCCGTTCGAGTGGTCGGCGGGCAGCCGGCTCGCCGCCCACGCCGAGGTGAGGGCGCTCGACCCGTGGCGCGAGCCGCCGCCGGACGACCTGCTGGTCGTCTGCCACGGCGACGCCTGCGCGCCCAACACCCTCATCGCGGACGACGGTCGCTGGGTCGCGCACGTCGACCTCGGCCGGCTCGGGGTCGGCGACCGGTGGTCGGACATCGCGATCGCCACGTACAGCACGACCTGGAACTACGGCGAGGGCTACGAGGACACGCTGCTCGAGGCGTACGGCGTCGCGCCCGACCCCGTGCGCACCGCCTACTACCGCGCCCTGTGGGACCTCGAGCCCGAGCCGTCCGACCCGCGCTGAGCGTCGGGCATGATGCCTCGCGTGAGCAGCGTCAGCGTGGTCGTCCTCGCCTCCCTCAACGCCGACCTGGTGGTGGCCGTCGACGCGCGCCCGGCCGGCGGCGAGACCGTGCTCGGCGGCGACCTGGTGGTGCACCCCGGCGGGAAGGGCGGCAACCAGGCCGCGGCCGCGGCGCTGGCCGGTGCCGACGTCCGGGTGGTCGGGCGGGTGGGCGACGACGCCTACGGGCCGATGCTGCGCGAGGCGCTCGCCGCTGCCGGCGCCGACGTGAGCGGCGTGGTCACGACCCCGTCGCGGGCCAGCGGCGTCGCCCTCATCACCGTCACGCCCGACGGCGAGAACAGCATCGTGGTGGCCTCGGGCGCCAACGACGCCGTCAGCCCGGACGACGTCACCGACCTGGGCGGCGCGGGCGTGGCGGTCGTGCAGCTGGAGGTGCCGCTGGCCGCCGTGGTCGCGCTCGCCGAGCGCTGCGCGGCTGCGGGCACCCGGCTCGTGCTCAACGCCGCCCCGCCGCGCGACGACGTGCCGGCGTCCGTGCTGGCTGTGTGCGACCCGCTCGTCGTCAACGCGCACGAGGCGGCCGCGCTGACCGGCCGGCCGGTGCCCGAGGACGCCGACGCCGCCGCGAGGGTCGCCGCCGCCCTGCAGGACCTCGGCTGCCGCAGCGTCGTGCTGACCCTCGGCGGGGCCGGGGCCGTCGTCCGGGACGCGAGCGGCACCTGGCGGGTTTCAGCGCCCCCCGTCGAGCGGGTCGTCGACACCACGGGCGCCGGCGACTGCCTGGTCGGCACGCTCGCGGCCCGGCTCGCCGCCGGGGACGACCTGCCCACCGCCACCGCCGACGCCGTGCGCACCGCGACGCAGGCCGTCCTGCGCGCGGGGGCGCAGTCGTCGTACGTCTCTCGCGAGCAGGCGCTCACCGTGGCGGTTGGAGCGCCGGTGCGCCTCGACGCCTGACGGCTGACGGCTGCGCGAGGTCGGCGCGCCGCAGCCTCACTCCCCCGAAGCCGTCCACAGCGATGACCGTCGGAACCGGCGGTCGCCGTCCGTGGGCTGACGACAACCGGCGTCCCCCGGCGTCCCTGCGCTCTAGGCCGAGCGCAGCCGCGTCACCGCCTCGCCCAGGTGCTGCTCCAGACCGGTGGTCGGGCGCCCGATGAGGCGCGCGAGGTCACCGGTCTCGACGAGCAGGTCGCCGCGAGCGATCCCGGCGTCGCTGTCGGCGAGCATCGTGGCGACGCCTTGCGGCAGCCCGAAGCCCGCGAGCTGCTCGGCGAGCGCCTGCTCGGGCACGTCCTGGTAGCGCACCTCCTGGCGGGCGACCCGGCGCAGGGTCGACGCGTACTCGGACAGCGTGAAGGCCTCGTCACCGCCGAGCTCGTAGGTGCGGCCGAGGTGACCGTCCTGCGTGAGCACCGCTGCGGCCGCCTCGGCGTAGTCGAGGCGGGCAGCCGCGCTCACGCGCCCGTCACCCGCGGCGCCGAGCACGACGCCGGACGCCAGCTGGGTCTCCAGCTGCCCGGAGTAGTTCTCGAGGTACCACGAGTTGCGCAGCAGCACGACGTCCAGCCCGGACGCCGCCAGCGCCCGCTCGGTGGCGGCGTGCTCCTGCGCGAGCTGCATGCGCGAGGAGGTGGCGCCCACGATGCTCGTGTAGGCGACCTGGCCGACGCCTGCGCTCACGGCCGCGTCGATCACGGCCTGGTGCTGCCGCGGCCGGTCGGCGCCGGTGGTGCTGGCGGAGATGAACAGCAGCCGGTCGGTGCCGGCGAGGGCGGCGGAGAGCGAGGACGCGTCGTCGTAGTCGGCGACGCGGGTCTGCACCCCCAGCGCTGCGAGCGAGGCCAGCCGTCCGGCGTCCCGACCGAGGGCGCGGACGTCCTGCGCGGGGACGCCGCGCGCGAGCAGGGCGCGGACGACGAGCTGGCCGAGGTGGCCGGTGGCGCCGGTGATCGTGATGGTCATGATGTGCTGCCTCTCGGGTTCGGGTGCTTCGCACGTCGGTGCGTGCCCGTGTCAACCGCCTCCTCACGACTGAACTTCCTCAGGGAGAGTACGCACCTTGGAGTAAGGTGCGCTGGTGACGGTGACCGAGGCTCCGTGGCGGGCGATCTACCCCGACGGCGTCTTTCCCGCCGGCTGCCCGACGCGGGCGCTGCTCGAGCGCGTGACCAGCAAGTGGGGCGTGCTCGTGCTGATCGCGCTGTCGGAGGGCGAGCCGCTGCGCTGGAGCGAGCTGCGGCGGCGGGCCGACGGCGTCAGCGAGAAGATGCTGGCCCAGACCCTCAAGGCGCTCGCGGCGGACGGACTGGTGCACCGCGACGCCAGGCCGGTCGTCCCGCCGCACGTCGAGTACTCGCTCACGCCGGACGGCGTCGAGCTGGGCCGACTGCTCACCCCGCTGATGGGCTGGATGGCCGAGCGCGCCGAGCGCACAGCCGCGGGCACCGCCGCGGGCACAGCCGCGGGCACCGCCGCGGGCACCGCCGCGGAAGGTTGAGGTGGTCAGGGCAGCTCGCTTCGAGCCGACGCGGCGGGTGAGCAGCGGCGGGAGCGCAGCGCTGGGAGCACCGGGCTGCCGCAACACCGCGCCGCCTCAACACCGAAGCCGCCTCAACACCGAAGCCGCGTCAACACCGAAGCTGTGTCAACACCGCGGCTGCGTCAACAGCGGCTGCTTCAACACCGGGCTGCTCTAACACCGCGGTGCGTCAAAACCGGGATGCGTCAACACCGGGGCTGCGTCGGCACCGGGGCTGCGTCAACACGGGCCGCGGGAACCCTGGGCGGCCGCACGTCGTCCACGACACCATGGAGCCCATGAGCCAGCTGCAGAGCCTCGACCACTTCTTCGTCAAGCAGAAGGTGACGATGGTGGCCAACCGCTACGAGATCCGGGCCGCGCTGCCCGACGGCAGCGAGGGACCCGTCGTCGCGGTGGCCCAGCAGAAGCGTTTCGCGTTCAAGGAGCAGGTGGTCTTCTACGCCGACGACGACAAGCGCCACGCGGTCTTCGGCTTCAAGGCCCGCCACCGCATCGACCTCGGTGCGACGTACGACGTGACCGACGCTGACGGCCGCAGCATCGGCTGGTTCCGCAAGCAGTTCGGCGCGTCGCTGCTGCGCTCGACGTGGGACCTCGGCCTCGCCGACGGCACCGAGCTCGTCGGCCGCGAGCGCAGCCAGAACGTCGCCATCGCCCGCCGCGTGTGGGAGCTGCTGCCGGTCGTCGGCGACCTGCCCTCCCCGTTCCTGTTCCACTTCGACTTCGTCGACCCGAGCGGGCAGGTGCTCGTCAGCTCGGTGCGCAAGGCCAGCCTGCGCGACCGCTACGAGGTGACCGTGCCCGGTGGTCGCGTCGACGGCCGGGTCGCGGCCGCGATGGCGGTCGCGCTGGACGCGCTGCAGAGCCGGTAGTCGGCGCGGTCGGGCGAGCTCTGCAGCAGCCAGCTCAGCGCCACGGGCATCGGTGCGCCTCCAGCCGGGGGCCACGGCCGTCAGCGCGAAGGACTGCAGGGGACCACGCGCCGAGCGGGAAGCCGGCATGGGACGACATCGCGGACGCAGCGCGAAGGGCCGGCCGCTACGTGTGCGCGCCGGCACTCCCGAGGCCGTCGCCGCGGAACTGGGCGAGCAGCAGGTCGACACGGTCGTCGTCGTGGTCCGGGCGCAGCCGGCCGCGGCGGGCGAGGGTGATCTGTCCGTGCAGGGCGGCCCAGAGCACCTCGGTGAGCGTGTCGACGTCCCGGTCGCCGGCGACCGTGGCGACTGCCCTGCGCAGCTGCGCATACGCCCTCGACAGCGGAGCCACTGCGTTCTCCGGGCCGAAGTGCAGGCTCGTGGCGCGGGTGAACATGGCGTCGTAGAGCGCCGGGTTGTCGACGGCGTAGGTCAGATACGCGCGCGCCACGGCGCCGACCGCGTCGCCGGACGCGTCGCCGGACGCGTCGCCGGACGCGTCGCCGGACGCGTCGCCGGACGCCGCGCCGCGCTGCGCCGCGCTGAGAGCATCGGCGAGCTCGTCGAAGCCCTGCAGCGCGATGGCCTCGACGAGGTCCTCCATGGAGGCGAAGTGCTTGTAGATGACCGGCTGGCTGTACTCGATCTCGGTGGACAACCGGCGCGTGGTCACGGCCTCCCAGCCCTCCTGCTCGGCGAGGAGGCGGGCTGTGGAGCTGATGAGCTGCCGACGCGCAGCCTGCTCACGGAGCCGCCTGTCTGTCATGGTCACATCTCATGGTAGCACCGCTAGAAAATAGAGCGCTGCTCTTGACGAGGGACCGTAGGCGTGACTAGCGTCACCACTACTAGCGACGCTAACCCTTGGAGACCCGATGACCGCCACAACCGCCCACGAGCTCGTCGGCAGCTACCTCGCGATGCTCAACACCCATGACCCCGACCTGGTGAACCGCTTCGTCGCGGAGGACTACATCAACCACAACGCCGTCGTCGGCGACGGCCGCGAAGCCAACCGCCGGTTCTGGACCGCGTTCTTCGCCGCCCTCCCCGACCTGAGCGCCACCGTGGAAGACCTCGTGATCGCCGGCGACCGTGTCGTCGGCCGCTTCGTCTACCGCGGCACCCACACCGGGGAGCTGCTGGGGATCCCCGCCAGCGGCAACGCCGTGGAGATGCACTCCATCGACATCTGGCGCGTGCGGGACGGCATGCTCGTCGAGCACTGGGACGAGCTGAACCTCATGCAGGTTTTCCAGCAGATCGGCGCACTGCCTGCGCCCGAAGTCCGACAGCACGCCCAGCCGTGACCCTGCTGGGTCAGCTCGCCGCGCTGATCGCGGTCATGGGCACCGGGGTGATCTACGGCACCGACGCCTTCTGCGCGCTCGTCATGCGACCGGCGCTGGCCAGGGTCGACGACGCGACGCTCACCGCCGTCATGGGCAACATCCATCGCTACGGCGACAGGCGACTGCCTGTTCCCGGCGTCCTCGGCATGGTCGCCTCCGCCGCCGCGTGCGTCCTCGCCGGCGTGGCGGGTCGCACCGCCCAGTCCGTGACGGCGGGGCTCGGCTTCTTCCTGCTGGTGGGGTGGCTCACCCTCTACCTGCGCATCAGCGAGCCGATCAACCGAGCACTCGTCGCCGCCGCCGCCGAGCAGCGCACCCCTGCCGACGCCCGCACGCTCCAGGCCGGCTGGGACCGGATCATCGTCGCCCGCGCGGTCCTGCAGGGCCTGGCCGTCGCCGCGCTCGGCGTGAGCCTGATCAGCTGACCGGGACCGACGGGTCCAGCGGGCCGGAGTTCCACGCACAGCACCTCGTCGTCACGCCCCGGTCCGCACGCACCCGTGACCGGTGTCAGTGGTGGGTGGTTGGCTGTCGGCATGAGCGACGACCCCACCCTCCCGTCATCGGCCGCCACCGGCTACGACCCCGTGTTCCTCGGTGTCGACGTGCCGCTGCCCGTCGCGCCGGCCGGTCGGCCCGTCGTCCGGCTCGACTCCACGCACTTCACGGTGCTGCTCGACCCGGTGCGCAGGCTCGCGGCCGCGACCGGCGTCGTGATCGACGGCGCCGCGCTGCGCGACCTCGAGCGCGGCGACGACTGGCACCTCGACCCGCGCGTGCCTGAGAGCGAGCAGGCCGGGCCTGAGCTCTACGCCGCGAACGACCTCGACCGCGGCCACCTGGTGCGCCGCCGTGACCCGGTGTGGGGCGACGCCGCGACGGCCGAGCGGGCCAACCGGGAGACCTTCGTCTACACCAACGCCGCCCCGCAGGCCGGGGAGTTCAACCAGTCGCAGCAGCTGTGGGCGGGGCTCGAGGACTACCTGCTCGGGCACGCCCGCACCTACGCCGACCGGCTGGCCGTCATGACCGGCCCGGTGCTCGACGACGACGACCCGAGCTACCGCGGCGTGCTGATCCCCCGGCTGTTCTGGAAGGTCGCCGCGTGGTCCGAGGCTGCGGCTGGTGACGGCAGTGACGGTGACGGCAGTGACGGCGACGGCAGTGACGGCGACGGCAGTGACGGCGAGCGCCGTGACGACGACGGCAGCGGGCGCGTGCTCGCGAGCACCGCGTACGTGCTCGACCAGACGCCCCAGCTGGACGACATCGACCTGCACACCGCCCGTGCCGCCGCGGCCGGCGACCCGCCGCCGCTCGGGCCCTACCGCACCTACCAGGTGCCGGTGGCCGACGTCGCCGCTCTCACCGGGCTCGACCTCGGCCCGCTGGTCGCCGCCGACCGGCTGCCCGCCGGCACCGTCACCGGCGCCCTGCCCGCGCCGCGGCAGCACTGGGTCGAGCTGAACGACACCGGGTCCATCGTGCTCTGAGGATGGTGAGGCGCCGCTGTCGATCGGTGGACGGCTCGATCGTCATCACGGTGCCGGCCGCGGCGCCCGAGCCGCGGCCACGTCATGACAGTCAGGAAGGACCGCCACCATGCGCTACACGCTGCTGATGCACTGGCCGCCGATGTCTGCGGACGAGCTGGGTGAGGAGGGGATGGCCGAGGGCCAGCGCGCCCTGTCGGCGTACGGCGCCGCCCTCGAGCGGGCTGGGGTGCTGCTGTCGGCCGAGGTGCTGCGGCCGTCGGTCACCACGACGACGATGGCCGCGGTCATCGCCCGGCAGGACGGGCCGACGTCCGGGCTGGCGGCGATCGACGAGCTCGCGGGCGACCCGGCGACCGCCCGTTTCCCACCCTGGTGGGCCACGCGCGGGCACCTGCTCGCGGACGCCGGACGAGCGGCGCAGGCGGCGGACGCGCTCGAGCGGGCAGCCGCGCTCAGCACCGACCCGGCGACGACGAGGCACTTGCTCAGGCGTCGCGAGCTGGTGCTGGAGTCGTTGCCGGAGTAGCGACCGCGCGCGACAGCCACGAGCGGGTCGCCGTCCCCGTGCGAGGTCCGCCATGCCGACCGTGAGTGAGACGGCCCGGCGGTCCGGCGGGCCGTCCTCGCGCCTCCACGTGGGCGCGGCGTCGACGGGGCGCCCGAGCCGTCGGGCGACATCGCGCCCGACCGTGTTCGATCGGTGCAGAACGCCCCATCACACCGCCGACATCCGACGTCCGACATCGAGGAGCACCTGCCGTGACGACCGATCCTGCCGCCACAGACCGCACACCCACGACGGTCGTGGTCGCCGGGGTCGGGGGCGTCATCGGCCGGTACGTCGCCCGCGAGTACGCGCGGCTCGGCCACCGCGTCGTCGGCCTCTCGCGCCGCGTGCCCGCCGACCTGCCAGACGGGGTCGAGCACCGCTCGGTCGACCTGTCCGGCGCCGCGCCCGACGCACTGGCGGACGTCGGCGAGATCAGCCACCTGGTCTTCGCCGCGTACGTCGAGGCGGGGCCGCCCGCCGAGCTCGTCGCGCCGAACGTCGCCCTGCTCGAGGGCGCGCTCGACGTCGGCGAGGCGGCGGGCGGGCTGCAGCACGTCACGCTCTACCAGGGCGGCAAGGCGTACGGCGCTCACCTCGGCCCGTTCCGCACGCCGGCCAGGGAGAGCGACCCGCGGCTGCTCGCGCCGAACTTCTACTACGCGCAGGAGGACGTGCTGCGCGCCCGGGCGCTGCGCGACGGCTTCGCGGTCACGATGCTGCGGCCCGAGGCGGTGCTCGGCTACGCCACCGGCAACCCGATGAACCTGCTCATGGCGGTCGCCGTCTACGGCAGCCTGTGCGCCGAAGCCGGTGTGCCGCTCGCCTTCCCGGGCACCCGTGCCGCCTACGAGGCGCTCTACCAGTCGACGGACGCCGAGCTGCTGGCCCGCGCGACCGTCTGGGCCGGCCGCAGCCCGAACGCCGACGGGCAGGTCTTCAACGTCACGAACGGCGACCAGTACCGCTGGCAGAACCTGTGGCCGCTGCTCGCCGACGACTTCGGCGTCGACGTCGGGCACCCGCTGCCCACCCCGCTGGTCGACGTCATGTCGGACAAGCAGCCGATGTGGGAGCGGATGGTCGAGCGGCACGGGCTGCGCCCCACGCCGTGGGACGAGCTGGTGCAGTGGGGCTTCGCCGACTTCATCTGGTCGTCGGGCTTCGACAACGTCACCTCGACGATCAAGCTGCGGCAGGCGGGGTTCACCGACTGCTACGACAGCGAGGACCGCTACCTCGAGCTGCTCGCCCAGCTGCGCGCCGACAAGGTGATCCCGCCGCGGTCGTGACGTCGTACGGCGCGTGGCCACAGCCATGGCCAGTGGCGCACAGTGATCGCGCGCCGCGCGAGCCGGATCGCATGATCGAGCACGGCGGGCCGGAATCGCATGATCACCGCGGGGGCTGGGGGGTCAGCGGGTGAGGAGCAGCCGCTCGATGACCTGGGCGACACACCGCAGCCGTGAGCCCTGCGCCTGAGCGGTGAGCCATGACCCCTGCGCCTGAGCGGTGAGCCGTGCGCCCCGCGCCTGAGCCGTGTGCCGTGTGCCGAACGGGCGAGGATTCCCGGCGGCGAAGGCTCAAGGGCACGCACCACGGCGCCGACAGACAGGAACAGGACGTGCTCCACGTCCATCGTGTCGGTCGCCCAGTCGGGCTCGGGACGCCACTTCGTCGAAGGCCGCTCCCGTGATCATGCGATCCCGTCTCCTCCTCGTCCTCAGCCAGCGGACCACGTTGCGCCTCGCGCTCGTGCTGCTCGTGTCGTTCGGAGCCATGTGCCTCGCCGGCACGGTGCTCGTGCCCAGTGCCTCGGCGGCGGACGTCGCCCTCAGCCAGTGCAACGGTCATGGCCCCGGCCCGAGCGGTGCGACGACCGGCTTGACCTGCACCGTCACCGTCGTCAACACCATCGACGGCGCCAACCGCGGTTCGACCACCACCCTGACGCGCCAGTGCTCGCTCGAACCCTGCGCACCGGGCAACGGCACCTTCACCACCAGCTCCACCGACCTGGTCACCTCGGTCAACCAGTGCAACGGCTCGGACAACGACGCGGCCCACCCGATCACCTGCACCGTCACCATCACCAACAACATCAGCGCCGGCACGCCGGGCGCCGAGCCGCTGGCTCCCGGCACGGTCAACCAGTGCGTCGGATCAGCGGGCGGCGGCGGTGGCTCCATCGACTGCCAGCCCTTCCCCGCCAACACCACCGGCGCCACCGTCACCCAGTGCAACGGCTCCGGCAACGGCACTGGCGGGACCGTGCGCTGCAGCGTCGGGCCCGAGCTCACCGTCAGCGCCGCGATCCCGATGACCGTGAACCAGTGCAACGGCACCGGCAACCCCGGCGGCAGCGTCGTGACGTGCCGGACCAGCATCACCACCACCATCATCCCGGCGGCCGTCGTCCCGACCAGCAGCGTGGCCCCCACGGGCACCGCGACCTCCACCGCCACCGTGGCCCCGACCAGCAGCGTGGCACCCACCGGCGCCGTCCCGACTGGCACCGCCTCGACCGGCCCCGCCCCGACCACCACCACCACGAGCGGCCCCGCCCCGACCACCACCCCCACGAGCAGCCCCGCCAACCCGACCGGGACCGCCCCTGCCGCCCCGACGAGGACCGCTCCGACCAGCACCGTCCCGACAACCACCGCCCCGACCGGCACCGTCCCGACGAGCCGCCCGACGAGCACCCGCCCGACCACCGGCCCCACGCGGACCACTGCCCCCACGGCCAGCGCCGGGCCCGGTAGCGGCCCCACGGCCACCGGCACGGGCGCCGCCCCGAGCAGGACCACCCCGGTCGGCCAGACCGTGCCAGCCGGCACGCCGCAGGTGAAGCGCACGCCGTCCGGCGGGGTCCAGGCGGGCGGGGGCTCCACCGCGGGAGGCCACACCGTGCTGCTGGCCCTCGGCGGCAGCATGCTCCTGGGCGCCGTCCTCCTCACCTCGGTCAGCCGTCGGGCCGGGCGAAGGGCCTGACGGCCGTGCCGGCACGTGCCCGCGAGACGCACGACCGGGTGCGCCGCGTCTGCCAGGTGGGCGCCGCCGTGCTCGCTCTGAGCGGCGCCGGCTGCGTGGGGGTCGCGGTGACCACCGAGCCGCGGCCCCAGCCGCCGCTGTCGACGGTGACCGCCATGGACGTCACCGCCGTCGCCCCTGAGGTCGAGCTGACCTCGCCGAGGAAGGCGCCCGTCCCGCCCTCGGCGTCCGCGCTCGTGCTCGCCACCACGGTGCCCGCGCCAGGCCGCCCGGGAACCGTGCCGGCTGCACCTGCGGTCCTCCCGCCGATCCAGCGCGGCGCGGCAAGCCGGCCCGGCACTGCACTCGCCCTGCCCCCAGCCCTCCTGCGCGCACCCGCCCTGCCTTCGGCCCTCCCGCCCGCACCCGCCTCGCCCGCACACAGGACGCCGGTCAGGCCGGCGCAGAACCAGCCCGGGCATTCCCAGCCCGCACAGACCCAGCCCGCGCAGCCCCAGCCCGCGCAGACCCACCCGGCGGCGCCCCGGCCCGCGCAGACCCGGCCCGCGCAGACCCGGCCCGCGCAGACACGGCCCGCGCAGACGCGGCCGGCGACCGGGCTCGTGCTCCGGCCGTCCACGCCGGTCTCGCTCGCCATACCGGCCATCGGGGTGCGCACGCCGCTGCTTCGGCTCGGGCTGTCGGCCCGGGGGGCGATGCAGACACCCCCGAAGGGACCGCACTACGACGAAGCCGGGTGGTACCGGTACTCGCCGACGCCGGGTTCGCTCGGGCCGGCCGTCATCGCCGGCCACGTCGACTCAGCGGCGAACGGGCCCTCGGTCTTCTTCCGGCTCAGCGAGCTGCGGCCTCGTGAGCGGGTGATGGTCACCCGTGCCGACGGCTCGGTCGCCGTCTTCGCCGTCGACCGGGTGCTGCGGTTCCACAAGGCCCAGTTCCCGTCAGCGCTCGTCTACGGCAACACCAACCGGGCCGCCCTGCGCCTGATCACCTGCGGGGGCCGCTTCGACCGCGCCAGCGGCCACTACGTCGACAACATCGTCGTGCTGGCCTCGCTGGTCGGCGCGGTGCGGGCATGAGCGCGTCGTCAGCCCGCCTCCGCACGACTACCGGGAAGTAGGCGCAGCGGGCGGGCCGGGATCGCACGATCACGGTGACTGGGCGCCCCGGGCGGGCCGGGATCGCACGACCACGGGGGCGCGGGCGGGCTCAGCCGGGCTGCACGCCAAGCAGCCGCTCGATCACCTGCGCGACACCGTCGTCGAGGCAGGACGGCGCGGTGGCGTCGGCCGCGGCGATGGCGTCGGGGTGGCCGCCGGTCATGGCGTAGCCCTGGCCGGCCCAGCGCAGCATCTCGATGTCGTTGGGCATGTCGCCGAAGGCGACGACGTCGTCGCGGGAGATGCCGCGGCTGGCGACGAGCGCCGCGAGCGCCGCGGCCTTGCTGACCCCGTCGGCGGAGATCTCGATGAGGCAGTCGTGGGGGCTGGAGTGCGTGGCGTGCGCGAGGTCCTCGATGGCCTCACGGGCTAGCTCGAGCATCTCGTCGGCGATGCTGGAGCCGTTGCGGCACAGCAGCTTCACGACGGGGTGGTCGGCGACCAGCTGGGCGAGCGGCGCGGGCCGGTGGCCGTCGGCGGCGTCGTAGCGCGCGACGTACGACGGCTCGCGGCGGAAGCCGTCGAGGGTCTCGATCGCGAACGCGCTGCCCGGGCTGACCCTCGTGATGCGCTCGGCGACCTCGAGGACGACGTCAGCCGGGATCGTCACGGCGCTGAGCACCCGCTCGGCGCCCAGGTCGTAGATCACCGCGCCGTTGCCGCAGATCGCGGTGCCGCGGTGACCGGTCTGCGCGACGACGTCGCCGAGCCAGCGCGGCGGGCGGCCCGTGACGTAGACGACGTCGACCCCGGCCCCCGCGCAGCCTGCGAACGCGTCGAGGGTGCGCTGCGAGATCGAGCCGTCCGGCCGGACGACGGTCCCGTCGAGGTCGGTCGCCACCAGTCGCATGGCGCCCATTCTGCCGGGTCCGCGCGCGGGCTCGTCACCGCACGTCACCCGCACGGGCTCAGGGCCGGCGCAGCAGCTCGGGTGGCAGCACCCGCTGGCGAGCACGACGTCGCGCCAGGGCTGCGCCAGCTCGATGAGGCGCGCGGTGCCGTCGGCGCCAGGTGGGCCGCCCACATCGGTCTGCGCAGACCACGCCCGCCGCGACAGCTCCACCCTCGATCGCGGCCGTCATGACGCTGCCTCCTGCGCTCGCACGACGTCGTCCAGGACGTCGGCCAGCCCGTCGTCGGCGACCGTGCCGCACACCGTGTCGGCGGCGGCCAGCACCTCGGCGGGCGCCTGCCCCATGGCCACCGACCGGCCGGCCCAGGCGAACATCTCCAGGTCGTTGCGCCCGTCGCCGACCGCCAGGACGTCGGCCGGGTCGACGCCCAGGGAGCGGGCGACGCGGTCGAGGCCGTAGGCCTTGCTGACGCCCTCGGGCGCGATGTCGAGCCACGCCGTCCAGCCCACCGAGTAGGTGCCGCCGTGCAGGCCGAGGCGCGCCACCAGCGCCAGGAAGTCCTCAGGGGTGTGCTCGGGGCTGCGCACGACGACCCGGGTGGCCGGCCGCTCGAGCAGCTCGGCGAACGGGACGACGGTGAGCCGGCCGATCAGGTCGTCGCCGGGGAACGGCCCGGTGAGCCGGTACCCGAGGCCGAGGTCCTCCACGGCGTAGACGGCCTGCGGCAGGTGCTCGACCAGCAGCTCGAGCGCCGGGCGCGGGTCGAACGTCACCATCTCGGTGACCTCGTAGCCGTCGTCCGCCGACGGGTCGAGCCGCACGGTCACCGAGCCGTTGCTGGTGACCGCGAAGCCGCTGTCGAGCCCGAGCCGCTCGAGCACGGGCAGGGTCGCGCTCAGCGACCGGCCCGTCGAGAGGACGACGTGCCGGCCAGACGCGGCCACGTCGCGCACCGCGGAGCGCACGCGCGGGGTCAGCGTGCCGTCGAGGTGCAGGATCGTGCCGTCCACGTCCAGGGCGACGAGCGCCGGGGACAGCACGTTCAGCGCACCGGCTCGAGGACGTCGAGGCCGACGTACGGGCGCAGCGCCTGCGGCACCACCACCGAGCCGTCGGCCTGCTGGTGGTTCTCGAGGATCGCGACGAGCCAGCGGGTCGTGGCGGCCGTGCCGTTGAGCGTGGCGACGTGGCGCGTGGCGCCCTCGCGCTGGGGGTCGCGCTCGCGGACGTTCAGCCGCCGCGCCTGGTAGGTCGTGCAGCTGCTCGTCGAGGTCAGCTCGCGGTGGCGGCCCTGCGAGGGCACCCATCCCTCGCAGTCGTACTTGCGGGCGGCCGGCCCGCCGAGGTCGCCCGCCGCGACGTCGATGACGCGGTAGGGGATCTCGACGGCGTCGAGCAGCGCGCGCTCGAGGCCGAGCAGCCGCTGGTGCTCGGCGGCGGCGTCCTCTGGCCTGGCGTAGCTGAACATCTCGATCTTCTGGAACTGGTGCACCCGGATGATGCCGCGGGTGTCCTTGCCGTACGAGCCGGCCTCGCGGCGAAAGCACGTCGACCAGCCGGCGTAGCGCACCGGCCCGGCCGACAGGTCGAGGATCTCGTCGGCGTGGTAGCCGGCGAGCGCGACCTCGCTGGTGCCGGTGAGGTAGAGGTCGTCGGCCTCGAGGCGGTAGACCTCGCTGGCGTGGGCGTCGAGGAACCCGGCGCCGGCCATGACCTCGGGCTTGACCAGGGTCGGCGTGATCATCGGCGTGAAGCCGGCGTCGATCGCCCGCGCCATGGCGAGGTTGAGCAGCCCCAGCTCGAGGCGGGCGCCGGCGCCCTTGAGGAAGTAGAAGCGCGACCCGCTGACCTTGGCGCCGCGCTCGGTGTCGATGGCGCCCAGCAGCTCGCCCAGCTCGAGGTGGTCGCGCGGCGCGAAGCCCTCGGCGGCGAAGTCGCGGGGGGTGCCGACCTCCTCGAGCACGACGTAGTCGTCCTCGCCGCCGGCGGGCACGCCGTCCTCGACGACGTTCGGGATGGCGCGCACCAGGGTGTCGAGCTCGTCCCCCGCCGCGTCCGCGTCGGTCTGCAGCTCCTTGACGCGCTGGCTGAGGTCCTTGGCACGGGCGACCATCGCCGCCTTTTCCTCGCCCCTCGCCTGCGAGACGAGCCGGCCCGACGCCTTCTGCTCCGCGCGCGCCTGCTCGAACGCCGCCAGCGTCTCCCGGCGCCGCGCGTCAGCCGCGAGCGCGCGGTCGACGAGGCCGGCGTCCTCGCCCCGGGCACGCTGGCTCGCGCGGACGGCATCGGGCTGGTCGCGCAGGACTCGGAGATCGATCACCCCGCAAGGGTATCGACGCCCCACCACGCTGCGTGGCGCGACGGGTGCGCGGCTGGACCAGCCGTGACAGCGACGCAGGGGCTACGTTGCGCTGGTGCCGGACCACGACGAGGGCCACCCGCAGGGCCAGCGACGCGTCGCGGTCGTGGTCAACCCCACCAAGTTCCCTGACACCACCGCCGTGCGGGAGGTCGTCGAGGACGCGTGCGCTCGGCTGGGCTGGGCGCGGCCGATGTGGCTGGAGACGACCGCGGAGGACACCGGCGACGGCCAGACCCGCGAGGCGCTCGCGGCGGGCGTCGACCTCGTGTGCGCCCTGGGCGGTGACGGGACGGTGCGCACGGTCGCCGAGGTGCTCAGCCGGACCGGGACGCCGCTCGGGCTGCTGCCGGGCGGCACGGGCAACCTGCTCGCCCGCAACCTCGGGCTGCCGTTCGCCGACCTCGAGGGCTCGCTCGAGATCGCCCTCGACGGCGTCGACCGCGCGATCGACGTGGGCGTCGTGCAGTTCGACGCCTCCGGCGATGATCAGGACGCCCCCGAGCGGGTGTTCCTCGTCATGGCGGGCCTCGGCTTCGACGCCGCGATGATGGCCGGCGCGCCCGAGCGGCTCAAGGCGAAGGTCGGCTGGCTCGCCTACGCGGTGAGCGGCCTGCAGAACCTGACCGGTCCGCGCGTGAAGGCACGGCTGAGGGTGGACGACGAGCCGTCGTCCAGCCGCCGGCTGCACACCGTCGTGGTCGGCAACTGCGGCCAGCTCACCGGCGGGCTCGAGCTCATGCCCGACGCCGAGGTGGACGACGGCTGGCTCGACGCCGTCGTGCTGTCCCCGAGCGGCGTCGTGGGCTGGGCGTCGGTGGCGCTGCGGCTGCTGAGCAAGCGCGGCCACCCGCGGGTGGAGCGGCTGCGGCTGCGCACCCTGCGCGTCGCCGTCGAGCACCCTCAGGAGGGCGAGCTGGACGGCGACACCGTCGGCGAGGTGCGGGCGATGCGGGTCCGCGTCGACCCGGGCGCCCTGCTCGTGCGGGTCGGGCGGGACGGTGGCTGACGGGCCGTCGCGCCCCGCAGCGGCCGCCGTCCGCGACGTCGAGCAGCCCACCGACGCGGTCGTGCGCCGGGTGCGCCCGCGGCTGCTGGCCGGCGTCCTTGCGATGGTGGCGGGCGCCGTCCCCGTGGTGGTGCTGGGGCTGCTCGTGCGTGACACCGCCGCGACCGTCGCCCGCTTCGACCAGCGCGTCGAGGTGCAGCTCACGGGCCTCGCGCTCGCCCACGACGCCGTCCGCCGCGCCGCCGAGGTCGGCGCCGGCGTCCTGCACCCGTTCGTGTTCCGACTCGCCGTGGTGGGGGTCGCCGTGTGGCTGGCCCGCCGCGGCGCCATGGCGGCATGCCTGTGGGCGGTCGCGACCATGCTCACCGGCACGCTGCTCGGCGTCGTGCTCAAGGCGCTGGTGCAGCGGGCGCGACCGGTGCTCGACCAGCCCGTCGCCGCCGTCAGCGGCTCCAGCTTCCCCTCCGGCCACGCGCTGAACGCCGCGCTCGGGGTCACGGTGCTGCTGGTGGTGCTGTGGCCGCCGATCGCCCGCCGCCGGGCGCGGACGGTCGCGGCCGCGGCCGGGGCGCTGCTCGTCGTCCTGACATGTCTGGATCGGCTGCTGCTGGGCGTGCACTTCCCGAGCGACGTGGTCGCCGGGACGCTCGTCGGCTGCCTGCTGCCGCTGTCGTCGTGGGTCGCGTTCGGGCCCGTCGTGCGCGAGCGGGCCTCGCGGCACGAGGGCCGCGCTGCGCCCGCTGGTCGGCCGCGCGGAACAGGCGCCGTGCTCTCGTGACCGAGGGCACCCGGGCGCAGTGGGACGCCGAGGCCGCGCACTTCGACGAGGCACCCGACCACGGGCTGCGCGACGACGCCGTGCGCCGGATGTGGACCGAGCTGCTGACCGGTGTGCTGCCCGAGCGGCCCAGCCGGGTGCTCGACCTGGGCTGCGGCACCGGCACGCTCAGCGTCCTGCTGGCCGAGCTCGGCCACGAGGTCGACGGCGTCGACGTGTCGCCGCGGATGGTCGAGCTCGCCGAGCGCAAGGCCCTCGAGCACGGTGTCAGCGCCCGCTTCCACGTCGGCGACGCAGCGTCTCCTGCCGTGACCGGGGCGTACGACGTGGTGCTGTCGCGGCACGTGCTGTGGGCGATGCCCGACGTCCCGGCAGCCCTCGACCGCTGGCTCGCGCTGCTGCGTCCGGACGGCGTCCTCGTGCTCGTCGAGGGCTACTGGCACACCGGCGCCGGGCTGCATGCGGCCGACGTCCTGCCGCTGGTGCGCGACCGCACGCGGCAGGCGTGGGTGCAGTCGCTGTCGGCGTACGACGAGCTGTGGGGCGGCCCGGTCGACGACGAGCGGTTCCTCGTGGCCGGGCGCTGGCCGCGCGGAACTGGCGGCGGGTGGACCTGACGGCACCCATGGCGGCCGTCTGGCACTGCATCGCGCCGGCGCCCTCCCGCAGGGTGCTCTGCCGGTCGGCGAGACGCCTTGACCTTCACACGGTGTCAGCCGGGAGGCTGCCATCATGCTGATCTCCGAGTTCGCCCGGCTGGGGCAGGTGTCGGTCCGCATGCTGCGCCACTACGACGTGGTCGGCCTGCTCACCCCCGACCACACGGACCCCGTCAGCGGCTACCGCTCCTACTCGCCCGGACAGCTCCCGGCGCTGAACCGCATCGTCGCCCTCAAGGACCTCGGTTTCACCCTCGCCCAGGTCGACCGGCTTGTTCACGACGACCTCGACGTCGGCGAGCTGCGCGGCATGCTCCGCCTCCGCCGGGCGCAGCTGGAGAACGAGGCGCGCGCCGTCGAGACTCGCCTGACGGCAGTCGAGCTCAGGCTCCACATGATCGAGGAGGAGGACGCCGTGTCCCCGGACTACACCGTCAAGACCGTTCCGGCCGTGCGGCTCGTCGCGCGCACGGCGACGGTGCCCGGCGAACGCCTGGGCCAGCAGATCGAGCCGTTGTTCGAGGCCGTCGCCGAGCCCCTTCGGCACATCAGCGGCAGCCTGAGCACGCCCATCGCGACGTACGCAGAGACCGACGACGGCATGGACGTCGTCGTCGGCTACGCCTACGAGGGCCCAGCCCCCGAGGGCTGCCAGGTGATCGACCTGCCCGAGGTGACCGCGGTCTGCGGGGTGCACCTCGGGGAGATGTCGCGGATCCAGGAGTCGTGGCAGCGCCTGCACCGCTGGGTGGCCGCCAACGGGTACGCGTCCGCCGGCCCCAGCCGAGAGTCTTACGTCCAGGCCGAGACCGATGACCAGACTGACTGGGTCACCGAGCTCCAGCAACCCGTCACCCGCCGCTAGGGCCTCGGCCGCTCAGGGGTCACGGCGTCGGCGATCTGGCGGGCGACCTGCGCGGGGGTCAGGTGCGTGGTGTCGACGACCTCGGCCTCGTGGCCGAGCCACCCGCGGGCTGCCTTGGCGTAGGACTCGAGGTGGGCGAACCGGAACGCGGACGGCCCGACCTCGGCGCGCTGGATGCGGTCGCGCAGGACGTCGGTGCCGGCGTGCAGCACGAAGTGCCGGACCGGGAT
Source organism: uncultured Actinomycetales bacterium (assembly GCA_964243295.1). GTDB lineage: Bacteria > Actinomycetota > Actinomycetes > Actinomycetales > Angustibacteraceae > CAXTEJ01. Next base: position 23,492 of record CAXTEJ010000028.1, read on the forward strand.
GCCGTGCTGGGCGAGGCCGCCGCTGATCTCGCGCCAGTAGGCCTCGACCAGCACGGTCATGGGCATGATCAGCGTGCCGCCGGTGAACGCCAGCACGCGCGCGGCTGTCTCCACGACGAGCGGACGCCACGGCGCCCAGTGCTGGAAGTTGTCCGTCTCAGGCAGCGGGGGCGTGATGTCCATGAGCGTCTCGCCGACCTTCTCGGCGTCGAACACCCGCGAGCCGGGGACCAGCGGTTGCAGCAGCGCGCTGGTCGTCGTCCTGCCCGCGCCGTAGGTGCCGTTCAACCGACTGGGCAAGCGCCGTATCCCGCACAGACCAGGCGCGCTCATGTCACGCGCTAGAACGCCGATGACCTAGATCATGTAATAGGCTTTGATTCCGTTTGGGCGCTACCGTACGCCACTGCTATCCGAAAAAGCGCCGAAACCATTGGTTGCCATCTGAGTGACGGCTAGGCGCTGAAAACTTCCGTCAACACCTACTCCTGTCTCTCCGTTGACATTGGTTCCCCATGCCCAGCTGCGACCGTCGGCCGTCGTCGCGAAGCAGGTGAACTGGGCCACGCCGATGGTGACCGCCGAACTCAGTCGCGAAACAGGTGTTGGGACTGACTTCTCAATAGTTGTGCCGTCTCCGCAAGGCACCTGCCACGCAAAAACTGTTCCATCGTCGCGCAAGGCGAGCGCGCCTGAACCGCTGGGATAAGTTGCAATTTTCGTAATTCCGCGGAGATTCGGAACCCGTATGGGTTGCACGCTCCCATTTTTTCGCTTGGGGTCACCCAGTTGGCTTCGCGCTCCCCAGGCCCACACCGTGCCGTCACTGCGCAGCGCGAAGGCTGCGCCTAGCGTCGCGGAGATAGCGATGACTTGGTCGAGTCCAGCGACCAGTCTTGGTTTCGTACTGCTGATGCGGTTTCGCCCATTGCCAAGTTGGCCACTTGAGTTGTCACCCCAAGCCCACACATGGCCGTCGGCAGATAAGGCGTAGGCTGTATTGTAACCCGCTGCTACGTCCACGATTGTTGGCATGCCACTGAGTGGCGACGGCTGGTGACTGATCGTGGTGGCGTTGCCCAGTTGACCCTGATTGTTCGCCCCCCAAGCCCAGACTTTGCCGTCGGCAGAGACTGCGTAAGCGCTGTTACCGGCAGCAGCCACGGCGGTGACCTGAGGAATCGGCAAGGGTCGGGGTGTAAAATTCTGCAGCTTGGCATATCCAAGAGCCCCATCGAAGCCAGTCCCCCAACTGTAGACTGTGCCGTGGTCGTTGAGTGCGAAGAAGGTGCCATTACCTGTCGCTAGAGCGACTGTGTTTCTCACTCCAGTAGTTGTCGGCTTAACGCGGATGCCAACGGGTGTCAGAATGTCGCCTTTGCCCTTGACGATCGGGAAGGTACCCCAGTCGTAGACCGTTCCCGGACGTATCTGGTTGCGGTAAGTCGGTCCAGGAGTTCCCGTTGTTGTGCCCCACTTGTCGAGATTCTCCTGGATGGTCTCCCGCAAGGCGGATTTCCATAGCAATGACTTGGCCAAATATTGGCCAGGCACCGAGCCGTTGTGTGTGCCGATGAGTAGAAGTTCGTTGTTGTGATCTATAAGCACTGGCGCGCCACTGTCGCCGTGAGTCGGGGACCCGGTCACAGAATTCATTCGCAGAGTGTACTTTTGTTGAAGCTCGGCAATTCGCAAATCGGCGCGACGCAGTTCAGTGCTCCACGTGCCGTCTCCGCGTAATGTGTCGCTTAGCTGACCCCATCCAACAATTTGCACATTGGTCTTCTTGGGGAAGAGCTTTTTGTCCCACGCTAGTCTCACTGGCTTAATGGCGAATATTGGCTTATCGAGCTTGACCAGTACAGGAGGCGATACGTCGGTCAGATCGCCAAACTTGATCTGGCTGACAACCCGACGCTTCTCGCCGTTGTCACGGTCCTTGTTGAGAAGTCCGAACTCGATAGTCCCCCCAGAGCCACAGTGACCAATGGTAACGGCAAACTCGGGTGCCACCAAGGCGGCGGTACAGCCACCGCCGCTGGAAGTGATAAAGCGTCCGACGAAAGCGTACGGATTCACGGAAGGTGGAGCATCGTCGTAGACGCCACCGGGTACGATTTTGCCATCGACGACGGCGTTAGCAGACGGCGCAACGACCACGGGCATGGACGCAAATACTGCAAGGGCAGTGACTGTGCATACAATTCTACGGCCGCCGCGGTATGTCATTACCGCCTCCCTAGCTACCCCGTATCTGCTAAAGGGGAAAGGCTAGTGCATCACAGTCTCTGTCGATAGTCCCCGGGCGCCAACGAGATCGCCCATGCTGCCCGGGCCTGGCCCACCGCCCAGGCGTGCTGCAGCAGCGGACGCGCCCCACACCGCGACGGTTGCGGCCACGGCCACCGTGACGGCGCCCGGTTCGGGGAGCCGGTTGGACTGACGCACGATAGACCGACCGACAATCGGGCGTCTCGCCGGCAGGGCGTCGCCGGCGGACAGGCCGATGGAGCGGCGGGTCGCCTGCTCGGCATCGTCGACGTCAGGAGCGGCTTGCTCGCGCGCTGCCGTTACGCGGGCTGCCATGCTCGAGCGATGCGGATGGTGCCCCCCAGTGAGCGATCGTTGAACGGGACCGGTGTGGACACTTCGGTAACATCTTGCGCGAGGGGGCGGTCTAGACGTTGGCGCTGAGCTTTCGCAGTGGAAGGCCGGCCGGTGCTTCGGCGGGCGCGCGCAGCCGCTGCCGACGTCGTACCCGGCGGCAGTCACGCCTTGCTCCGCTTGACCAGGGGGGTAACGCCCTGAGCGGTGCTCGCAGCGGCACCGGCGCCAGCGCTGGTGCCGTGTGAACGGAGTACTCGGCGCGGATCTCGGCGGGTATTGCGTCGTCGCCCCGGAGGACCAGAATGGCCGGCAGCCAGTTCGGCGTGCTCAGCCGCCAGGGGTCGTCGGGCGTGCCGGTACCGGTCGCCGTACCGCTGGGCACCCGCTCCATCGCCATGGTCAGCATCGCTCCGTGCCGGACCTCACCGAGACCCTGCTGACCATGATGCTCCGGTGGAGCGCCCGGCCGACCGGATCGAGGCAGACTGCTGCCCGACAGCGATCCAGGCCCGAGGAGGCTGACGTGTACGTACCCGCGCACTTCGCCGCGGACGACGCCACGGTGCACGCGCTGCTGAGCGGCCTTGCTGCCGCCGACCTGGTGACCGCGACGCCCGACGGCCCGGTCGCGACGCTCCTCCCGCTGCTGCACGACGCGTCCGTCGGCGCGCACGGCGCCCTGCTCGGGCACGTAGCGCGCACCAACCCCCAGTGGCGGCAGCCGGTGCTCGGCGAGGCCCTGGTCGTCGTGCGCGGCCCGGACGCCTACGTCTCACCCGACTGGTACGCCAGCAAGGCCGAGCACGGGCGCGTGGTGCCCACCTGGGACTACCTGACTGCGCACGTCTACGGCCGCCTGGTCGTGCACGACGACCCCGCCTGGGTCGAGGACGTCGTCCGCCGGCTCACCGATCGCCACGAAGCAGCCTCACCGCGGCCCTGGTCGGTCGACGACGCACCCCGGCTCTTCGTCGAGGGCCAGCTGCGGGCGATCGTCGGCGTCGAGGTCGTCATCACCCGCGTCGAGTCCAAGGCCAAGCTCAGCCAGAACCGGCCGGCCGCGGACGTCGACGGCGTGATCGCCGGGCTCGAGGAGCGCGGCGAGCAGGCGGCCGCCGACGCCGTCCGGGCGGCCCGCCGCTGAGCGCAGCCAGAGCCCGAGCTCAGGCCGTGAGCGTCAGCTGGGCCGGCCGCTCGTCGTCGACAGCCGCACGACGGGGCGCCGGGTGCTCGACGAGCGCGAGCACCCGCGAGGCCATGAAGCGCGCGGTGCGGACCGCCGTACCGCCGCGCGTGGTCTCGGTGACGTCGACGAAGCCGCGGGCGTGGGAGATCTCGACCCGGCGCCCGGCTCGCGTCGCCTCGATCGTGTAGGTGCGCGTCGCGCCACCGGCGTCGATCACGACCTCGACTGCGTCACCCTTCACGACTGCCTCCTGCTGCCCGGCCCGGTGCACGCTCACGGGTCGGCGGGTGCCGACGCCGCGGTGCGGGGCCACCAGTGACAACACCGCGGCGGCGCCCGCGCATCCCGGCGGCGGAGCGTCGTCCGGGAGTTCGCCCGGACGCCCGCGGCCCGGCGTCAGGGTTCTGTGCGGCCCTCGCGCAGGTCGTCCAGCCACTGCCGGGCCCGCTCGAACGCCGGCTCGCTCGTGCTGGCCGCGACGTCGGCACGCACGCCGTCGGCGCGCGGGTAGGAGCCGAGGAACCGGATGCCGCTGCTCGTGCGGTGCAGGCCCATCAGGGCCTCGGCGACGCGCGCCTCGAGGGCGTGGCCCTCGCAGTCCATCGAGAAGCAGTAGCGGCCGAGGGCGTCGCCGGTGGGCCGCGACTCGATGCGGGTCAGGTTGATGCCGCGGGTGGCGAACTGCTCCAGCAGCTCGAGCAGGCCGCCGGGGTGGTCATCGTGCTGGAACACCACGACGCTCGTCTTGTCGGCGCCGGACGGCGGCTGCAGCGGGCCAGGACGGCTGACCAGCACGAAGCGCGTCACCGCGGCGGCGTTGTCACCGACGTCCTCGGCGAGCACCGGCAGCCCGAAGCGCTCGGCCGCGAGCGGCGAGCACAGCGCCGCGTCGTACGGCACGGGGTCGGTGCCCGCGAGGCCCTCGGCGGCGGCCGCGGTCGACAGCGCCGGCACGTAGGTCGCGGCGGGCAGGTGGACGCCGACCCAGCCGCGGCACTGCGCCCAGCCGTGCGGGTGCGAGGCCACCCGGCGCACGTCGTCCAGCGTGGTGCCGGGGCGCGCGGCGAGCACGAACGTGATGGGCACGAGCATCTCGCGCACCACCTGCAGGGGGGTGCCGCTGCCGAGGGAGTCGAGCGTCTGGGGAACACCGCCCTCGACCGAGTTCTCGATGGGGACGACGGCCCGGTCGGCCTCGCCGCGGCGCACCGCGGTCAGCGCCGCGTCGACGCTTGCGAGCGGCACCAGCTGGTCTGCGCCTTCGCAGCCCGCCACCTGCAGCGCGGCGGCCTCGGTGAAGGTGCCGCTCGGACCGAGGTAGACGTACCTCATCGCGGCTGGGGGGTCGGCACGCCCGCACCCTAGCGTCGGTGCCGTGGCCGGGTGCGGCAGCCCGCGTCGGCGGCGTCCTAGGCTCGGCCTGTGCCCGAGCAGCCTCCTGCCCCCCGCGACGCCGCCACCCCCACGGGTGCGGACGGCTACCTCGACCTGGGCTGGGCGCGCCTCGACACCGACCGCGTGCGCCGCACCGGTGACGCCGAGGTCGTCTACGGCCGCGGCAAGACCCCCGCCCAGGTCGTCGCCGCGCTCGGCGCCCTGGCGCAGCGCCACCCCGACCGCGCCGTGCTCGCGACCCGCCTGGAGGGGGCCGCTCGCGCCGCGGTGCGCGAGGAGCTGCCCGACGCGCAGGTCAGCGACGTCGGCCGCACCGCGGTGCTCGGGCCGGTGCCGCCGCCGCGCGGTCTGGTGCTCGTCGTCGCGGCCGGGACGACGGACGGCCCGGTGGCCGCGGAGGCCGCGGTGACCGCGCGCGTCCACGGCGCCGGCGTCCAGCGCATCGACGACGTCGGCGTCGCCGGCCTGCACCGCCTGCTCGCCGTCGCCGACCGGCTCGACGACGCCGACGCGCTCGTCGTGGTCGCGGGCATGGAGGGTGCGCTGCCGAGCGTGGTCGGCGGGCTCACCGGGGTGCCGCTCGTGGCCGTGCCCACGAGCACCGGCTACGGCACCGGCGCCGGCGGGTACGCCGCGGTGCTGGCGATGCTCAACTCCTGCGCGCCCGGCGTCGTGGTCGTCAACGTCGACAACGGGTACGGCGCCGGCGTCCACGCCGCGCGCATCGCCCGCCGGGCGGCGCCGCGCGGCTGACGGTGCCGGGAGTCCGCTGGGTCGAAGCGACGCGGGCTGACGACCACACCGACATGCAGGAGCCGGCCCGAAGCGGTCGAGCCGTGCTCAGCGGCCGGCCCCGACGATGGTCGCGCATGTTCGTGGCGGAGACGGCGACCACGAGCCGGGGCTGGCCCAGCGGTCAACGACGCGCCGCATGTCGCCGTGATCCGGCGCCCCGGTGTGGTCTGGTGGGTCCGTGAGCGGGACAGACGGCCTCGAGATCTCGACCGATCCCAGCCGGCTCGACCTCGAGCGGGTGCACGGCTGGCTGTCGACCGACGCCTACTGGGCGCTGGGCCGCAGCCGCGAGACCGTCCGCCGGTCGATCGACGGCTCGGTGAACTTCGGCGTGTACGACTCGGGGGAGCAGGTCGCGTACGCCCGCGTCGTCACCGACCGCGCGACCTTCGCCTGGCTGTGCGACGTGTACGTCGCCCGGTCCCACCGCGGTCGAGGTGTCGGGACGTGGCTGGCGAGCGCCGTCCGCGACCAGCTGGAGCCCTACGGCGTCACGCGGATCCTGCTCCAGACGGCGGACGCGCACGGGGTCTACGCCCGGGTCGGCTTCGTGCCCCTGCCCGATCCGGCCAGGATGATGGTCCTGTCGCCGCAGAGCCGGCCCCCGACCTCCTGACGACGCGGTCTCGCGAGCTCGGGTGGGAGCCTTGCGCTGACCAGCCGCGGCTCGGAGACGCAGGGCGCGCCTCGCGCGGGGCCTACGCTCGACGCCGTGCCCGACGCCCCGATCGCTGCTGCACGCCCGCGGGTGGTGTGGGTCGACGCCTCCAGCGGGGCGAGCGGCGACATGCTGCTGGGCGCGCTGCACGAGGCGGGCGTGCCGGCGCCGGTGATGGCCGCCGCCGCGGCCGCGGTCGCACCGGTGGGGCTCGAGCTCGGCCACGAGGTGCGGCGCGGTTTCCGGGTCGGCAGGGCCAGCGTGACGTCGTCCGAGCAGCACCCGCCGCATCGCACCTGGGCCGACGTGCGGGCGCTGCTGGACGCCGCCGAGCTGGACGAGCGCGTGCGCGCCACGGCGCACCGGGCGTTCGAGCGGCTGGCGCAGGCCGAGGGCGCCGTGCACGGCACCAGCCCGGACGACGTGCACTTCCACGAGGTGGGCGCCCACGACGCCATCGGCGACGTCGTCGGGGTCTGCGCCGGGTTCGCTCACCTGGGAGGGCGCGTGCACGTCGGGCCGATCGCGCTCGGCGGTGGCACGGCACGGGCCGGTCACGGCGTGATCCCCGTCCCGGTGCCGGCGGTGCTGGCCCTGCTCACCGGGTCGGGCGCACCCGCGCACGGCGGCCCGGTCGACGTCGAGCTGTGCACGCCGACCGGCGCCGCGCTGCTGCTGACGCTCGCCGACGCCTTCGGGCCCATGCCCGCCATGACCGTGGACGCCGTGGGCCTCGGCGCGGGCACCCGCGCGCTGCCCGACCGGCTGGGGGCGCTGCGGCTGGTCGTCGGCACCGCCGCCGAGTCGGCGCCGGCGCCCGTGGTGACCGCCGACGCCGGCTCCGCCATGGTCCTGGAGACCAACGTCGACGACCTCGACCCGCGGGTGTGGCCGCACGTGCTGGCCGAGCTGATGGCCGCCGGGGCCTCCGATGCGTGGCTCACCCCGATCCTGATGAAGAAGGGCCGGCCCGCCCACTCGCTGCACGTGCTGTGCCCGGACGACGGGGCGGTCCGCGAGCGGCTGCGCACCGTCGTCCTCACCCACAGCACGGCCATCGGCCTGCGCGAGCACGCCGTCGCCAAGACCGCGCTGCCCCGCACCCAGGTGCAGGTGGACGTCGGCGGGCGGGCGGTGCGGGTCAAGCTGGCGCTCGTCGGGGGCACGGTCGTCAACGCCATGCCCGAGCACGACGACGTGGCCGCCGCCGCGGCGGCCCTGGGCCTGCCGGTCAAGGTGGCGCTCGCGAGGGCCGCGGCAGCCGCCGCCGGACTGCTGGGCGCGAGCGCGCCCGCCGCCCTCACCACCGACCCGGTCCGCGCCGCCGCAGCCGACGACGACCACGACCACGACCACGACGAAGCGGACGACCACGACGAAGCGGACGACGACGACGGAGCGGACGAGGACGAGGACCCGCCATGGCGCTCGACCTGACCGTCGCCCTGACGGCCCTGCTGCTCATCGTGCCGGTCGAGCTGCCCGACAAGACGTTCGTGGCCACGCTCGTGCTGGCCACGCGGTACCGCCCGCTGCTGGTGTGGATCGGCGTCGGCCTCGCCTTCTTGGTGCAGACGCTGGTCGCGGTGACCGCGGGCGGCCTGATCTCGCGGCTGCCCCACCGGCCGGTCGTCGCGGTCGCGGCGCTGCTGTTCCTCGTCGGCGGCGTCGTGCTGCTGCGCGGGGCGGCGAAGGCCGACGAGGAGGGGGAGGAGGCGGAGGCGGAGGTCGAGGGGCAGGTGCGTCCGGGCACCACGGGGCTGCGGGCGGTCGGCGCGAGCTTCGGCATCCTGTTCCTCGCCGAGTGGGGTGACCTGTCGCAGCTGCTGACCGCCGGGATGGTCGTGCGCACCAAGGAGCCGCTGTCGGTCTTCGTCGGCGCCTACCTCGGCCTGCTGCTCGTCTCCGGGCTCGGGGCGCTGCTCGGCCGGGCGCTGCTGCGCCGGATGCGGCTGAGCACGATCCGCCGGGTCGGCGGTGGTATCTGCCTGCTGCTCGCCGTCCTCAGCGGCCTGCAGGGGCTGGGCGTCGACCTGCCGCTGTGACGGGGCTGTGCCAGACGGGATGGCGACCAGTCACGGCCCCGCATGATCCACGCACCGGGGGGCATCGGTAGGAAACGTGAGCGCGCGATCGGCGCAGCTGGCGGCCTCGCACGCAGGATCCGAAGAGAGGTGGATCGTGGAGCCGTTGCCCGAGAGTCTCAAGGTGCTGCAACGTCTGGAGGCCGACCTGGGCGAGGACCTGATGACGCCGATGCGCCAGGTGGCGCAGACGCTGTCGCAGATCGTGCCGTCCTGCCTGGGCTTCTCGCTGTCCTACGTCCACCAGGGCATCGCGGTGACCTACGTGTCGACCGGCCCCGGGATCTCGGCGCTCGACGGTCTGCAGTACGCCGTGGGCGGCCCCTGCCTGGACGCCATTGACACCGGTGACCAGGTCCGCCAGGACGACCTCGGCGACCCCCTCGATGAGACGCTGTGGCAGTCGTTCGGCCAGGCCGCCACGGCCCACGGCGTCAAGTCGACGCTGTCGTACCCGCTGCACGAGGGCGCCGAGGTCGTCGGCGGCGTCAACCTGTACGCGTCCGAACCCCGGGCCTTCGCGGACGTGGCCGACGAGGTCGCCCTGCTGTTCGGGGCGTGGGCGACCGAGGCCATCTCGAACGCCGATCTCACCTGGCAGACCCGGCTCAACGCCGAGCACGGGATCGAGCTGCTCGACGCCGCGAGCGTGATCGAGCGCGCGGTCGGTGTGCTCCACGTCGTCGAGGGGCTGGACGTCGACGTGGCCCGCGAGCGCATCCACGACGCCGCGCTGCGCGCCGGGATCACGCCGAGCAAGGTGGCGCAGACGGTCCTGGCCCTGCAGGGCGTGCCGCCGGACAGCTGAGCCCGCGAGCGCCTCGTCGCGCGGGGCCCGGCCCGCGCAGCGGCTCAGGCGCCGGTGAGGGCGCGCGCTGGGGGAGTGGGGACCGGTCGCGGCAGGGCGGCTTGCCCGACGGTGCGGGCGAGCATCGCGAGCGCGACGACGGCCCCGACGGTGTCGGCGTTCTGCAGCAGCCGGCCGAACCACAGGGCGGGGTAGGCGTCGGCCACCCAGGTGATGCCCCACCACGGCAGCCGGCACAGGAACCACGCGGTCACCAGGGCAGCGAACCCCACGCGCTGCGGCGATCGGCCGTCACCGGCGAGGGCCGCGATCACCACCACGATCCACGCGAAGTGGTGGATCCAGGAGACCGGCGAGCACAGCACCGCGACGAGGCCCATCGCCGCAACCTGCGACACCGGGTCGCCGGCGAGGTGGGCGCGGCGGGCGACGCGCAGGCCGACCACCGCGGCGACCACCACGAGCAGCAGCCACAGCGCCGAGCCGGCGAGGCCGTCCGGCCCCAGCCGCAGCAGCAGCCCGCGGATCGACTGGTTGCTCGTCCCCCGGTTGGGCCCGAGCCGGTTGGAGTCGCTCAGCGCGCCGCCCCAGAAGGCGAGCGAGGCCTCGGGCAGCACCACGAACGCGCCCACGGTGGCCGCGCCCGCCGCGACGACGACCGTGACCGCCGTCCGCCACTGCCGTGACACGACGTAGTGCACGAGCAGGACGCCGGGCGTCAGCTTGACGGCGATCGCGAGCCCGGTGAGGACACCGCGCGCCCAGCGGGGGCGCCGCACCGCGATGTCGGCGAGGCAGGCGAGCACGATGAACGCGTTGACCTGGCCGAACCGCACGCCGTCGGCGACCGGGTGCAGCCACAGCATCGGCGCACACACCAGCGCGCCCGCCACGAACCGCCACCCCCCCGCGCGGGCCAGCAGCGGCCGGAAGGCGATCAGGACCGTGAGGTAGGTCGCGGCCACCTGCAGCACGGTCCACAGCCACCCGACGCCGACGAACGGGATCGCGGCCAGCGGCAGCGCCAGCAGCGCGGCGAACGGCGGGTAGGTGAACGGCAGCAGCTGCGGCGACTCGGTCATCTGGTCGTAGACCGGCCGGCCGTAGACGACCGAGCGCGCGGCCTCGCGGTAGACCTCGACGTCGACCTGCCACTGGTCGCCCGGCCACGTCACGAGGTACTTCCAGGCGACGGGAAGCTCGGCGAGCGCCAGCACGGCGACGACGAGCACCAGCTGGACGGCGACACCGCCGGTCGACGCGGGCCACCGCAGCCGGCTGCCGGCGGTCGAGGTGCTGGAGGGGCTCGCCACCCCCTCAGTGTGACCGACCTGCCGGCCCGACCCGCAGCGTCACCAAGGTGCAGCACAGCCGGCCGTAGCCTGGGCCGGTGCTGCGCCCCTCCTGCCGTCCCGCCGCCCCGGTGCCGCTGCCGGTGGCGGCGCTGCTGGCCGCGCTGACGGTGCTGGCGCTGCTCGTGGGCGCCGCTCCGGCGGCAGCGACCGCCCGCGCGGCCACGACACCTGCGCCCGTCGTGCTCATCGGGTTCGGCGGCGTCCGCTGGTCGGACGTCGACCCCGCCCGCACGCCGGCCCTGGACGCGCTCGCCGGGCAGGGGGCGATCGGCGACGTGGCCGTCCGCAGCGTCCGCACCGCCACCTGCCCCGCCGACGGCTGGCTGACCCTGTCGGCGGGCCGGCGCGCCGCCGACGCGGACGTCCCGGGCGCCCCTGTCGCGGGCAACCCGCCCTGCCGGGCGATGGCGGGCGCCGACGACCGGGGCCAGATCGCCGCCTGGCCGCGCTACCTCGCCGCGGCGCGCGCCGAGAGCTACGGCGCGACTCCCGGCCTGCTCGGCGACGCACTGCAGCGGGCCGGTCTGTGCGCCACCACGAGCGGGCCGGGCGCACAGATCGCGGTGGCCACGAGCGCCGGGTCGGTGGCCGGGGCCGACGCTGGCGCGAGCGCGTGCCCACTGACCGTCGTCGACGCCGGCGCCGTGCGCGACCCGACCGACCGGCCACAGGGCGTCGGCGAGCAGGGTGTCGCCACCGAGCTCGGTGGCGCGACAGTCGACGCCGACCGGGCGACGCAGGTGGCGGCCGTCGACGCGAAGGTCGCGGCCGCGCTCGCCGCGGTGCCGGCGTCCGCGCGGGTGCTGGTGGTCTCGCTCGCCGACAGCGGCGCGACGCCCCACCTGATGCTGCTCGGCGCGCGCGGGCCTGGCTACGAGCCGGGCTGGGTGCGGTCGGCGTCCACGCGGCAGGTGGCGCTGGTGCAGCTCACCGACCTGACGCCGACGGTGCTGCGGCTGCTCGACCTGCCCGAGCCCGACCTGCTCGTCGGCTCGCCGGTGCGGGCCCTGCCGGCGCCGGACGACGCGCCCGCCGACGCCGCTGGGCGCCTGCAGAAGGTGCTCGACCTCGACGTGGCCGCGCGGTCGGTCGCCTCGCTCGTGCCCACCTTCTTCACCGGCCTGGTCGCCGCCCAGCTGCTGCTGTACGGCGCCGCCGCGGTCGCGCTGCGCCGGCGCTGGGCCGAGGGGCCGCGCCGCGACCGGGTGCTGACCGCCGTGCGCCGCGTGGCGCTGGTGTTCGCGGCCGTGCCGGTGTCGACGTACCTCGCGAACACCGTGCCCTGGTGGCGCTCGGAGCACCGGCTGCTCGTCATCGTCGCCGTGGTCGTCGGCTACGTCGCCGTCATCTCGCTCGTGGCCCAGCTCGGCCCGTGGCGGCGGTGGCCGCTGGGCCCGTTCGGCGCGGTCGCCGGGCTCACCTCGCTCATCCTCGCCGCCGACATCGTGACCGGGTCGCGGTTGCAGATCTCGAGCCTGATGGGGCTGCAGCCGGTGGTCGCCGGGCGGTTCTACGGCTTCTCCAACGTCACCTACGCGCTGTTCGCGACCGGCGGGCTGCTGCTGACCGTCGCCGTCGCCGACCACCTCGTCTCCTCCGGTCGCCGGCGCCTGGCCGGCGCGGCGGTGGCCGTGATCGGGGCGGTCGTGACCGTGCTCGACGTCGCGCCCGCGTGGGGCAGTGACTTCGGCGGGCCGATCGCGCTCGTCCCGGCCTTCGCGGTGCTGACGCTGCTGGTGCTCGGCGCCCGGCTCTCGCTCGCCCGGGTCGCGGTGATCGCCGCCGGCACGGTGCTGCTGCTGACCGCCGTGTCGGTCGTCGACTGGCTGCGGCCGGCCGACGAGCGCACCCACCTCGGCCGCTTCGTGCAGACCGTGATCGACGGCGGCGCCTTCCAGGTGATCGGGCGCAAGGCCGAGCAGAACCTCACGATCCTGTTCGGCAGCGTGCTGTCGGTGCTGGTGCCGGTGGGCGCGCTGTTCGTCGCCCTGGTGCTGCTGCGGCCCTCGTCGTGGGGCGCGCCGGCGCTGGCCAAGGCCTACGAGCGCAGCCCCACGCTGCGCCAGGGCCTGGCCTGCCTGCTGGTGCTGCTGGCGATCGGCTTCGCCGTCAACGACTCGGGCACCGCCATCCCCGCGATCGGCGCGATGCTCGCGATCCCGCTGCTCATCGCCGTCAGCATGCAGGCGCTGCTGGTCGACCGTGCACCACCGGCAGAGCGCCGCGATCGCCCCGTCGCCGCCCAGCCGTCGTGATCTTGCGATCCCGGCCCGGTCAGGGGTTGCGGGTCAGGGGTTGCGGGTCAGGGGTTGCGGGTCAGGGGTTGCGGTCAGGGGCCGCGGGTCAGCGGTTGCGGGTCACGGTGAGCTTGGGCCAGGTCGGCGCGGAAGCGCCGGCCGCCTGCTCGGCCAGCCGCGCGGCGAGTGAGCCTCGAGCGCTCGGGTGCGGCGGTGACAGTGTCCGTGCCACGACGCAGTGGTCGTGATGGCAGCCAGCTCGTCACCACCACGCCGGCAGCGACGTCGTGGCGGTGTCGCAGGCGGCGGCACCGCCACGACGCCGGCGACCGGCGTGCCGGCCCGAGGTCTCCTACCATGGCGTGCGCCTCGGCCCAGCGGCTCCCAGGCCCCCCACCCGGCGCCGGCCGACGCCCGCCCGCCCGCCACGACAGGACGGCATCCCCATGACAGACACCGCGCTGGTGACCCAGTGGGCGGCGTGCGGCATCGCGTCGGCCGCTGCGCGCTTCGTGCCCGTGCCGTTGCTGGACGACGTCATCCGCGAGCGCGCCACGCGACTCGCGGTGGTGCGCACGATGAAAGCGCACCATCGCACCTACCCGGCTCAGCTGCTCGAGCCGCTGTGGGACGACGGCGAGGAGCAGCGCCGAGGGATGAGCGGGCGGTTGCGCGCCGCGGGCAGGCGGGTGCTGCTGTTCCCGGTGCGGAAGTACACCGCGCTCTTCGGCGCCGTGCGCGGGGTGCCGAACGACGTCATGCGGCTGGTGCTGCTCGCCCGCACGCTGGACCGGCAGCTCGACCGCGGGGCGTTCGGCGACGCGGCCCAGGTGACCGAGCAGGCGAAGGCACTGCGCGGCGCGACCGACGAGGCGATCGCCGGCATGGACCTGCGGCTGCTGACCGCCGCCCTGGCCGATGCGCTGTCGCAGGGCCGTGGGCTGGGCGGCGCAGCCGTCGCCTTCGCCCGGAGCCGCTTCGCCGACGAGGACGACGACGGCGACGTCCAGCTGGCTCCCGACGAGCCGGTCACCCAGAGCGCTCAGCACGTCGCCGAGACGCTGCGCCGGCCCGAGGTGGCCAAGAAGCTCGAGGAGTTCGACGCGAAGGTGGACGCGCTCTTCAGCTCCGGCTGATGTCGCCTGCCGTCGCTGGCATGGACGACGATCGCGACCTGCAGCGGAGGGCGGCTGCCGGATGACCCGTGGCTCTCGCCACCCTCGAGGCCGACGACGGCCTTGGGTCTGCGCAGCGCGGCGGGTGTCACGTCGATGGTGTGGCGAGCAGCGAGAACCACCGGGCGGTAGCACCCGCGTGCTCGGGCTCGACGCCTGCGACCACACGTCGCCCTGAGGGCTCCACGCGTCCTGAGGGCTCCACGCGTCCGGGGGCTCCACGCGCCCTGAGCGCTCCACGCCCAGGTCACTGAGCCGCCGCACGAGCCGTCGTGCCCAGGGGCGCCACCTCCCGCGACGACCCTGGACTTTCCTCGTGCTGCAGCGCGAGGAAAGTCCAGGACCACCTACGTAACGTGATCAACCCGCCGAGCCGGTCGCCGTCCCCGCTCAGGCACCTGACGGCTCACCGACGGCGCTCGCGAGCGACTTCGTGGGCGGTGGCGGGTTGTTGCTGTCCCAGGTCTGCTCCGTCCGTCAGGCCAGGACGAGGCCCCGCGCGGTGAGCCCGGCGCGCAGCGCGCCGCCGAACGCCCCGACGTCACCGGCGACGGTGGCGAGCTCGGCCGGCCGCAGCACGGTCTGCAGCGTGCCGTCGCCCCGGCGGGCGAGGACGCACGGGGTGGCGCTGCCGCTCGCCGCCGCCACGTCGGCGTCGCGCTCGTTCAGGTGCACCAGCCGCACCGGCACCGGGAGGCCGGCGACGAGCTGGTCCCAGTCCGCGCGCCGCCGCACCCCGGCGTGGGTGATGTCGCACAGCGAGCAGTGGGCGCGGCCGGTCAGCTTGCCGACGGCGTACCGCAGCTCGCCGAGCACGCCGCCGTCCGCGTGGTAGACCCCGACCAGCTCGGTGACGGTCGTGTCGCTCATGGGTCCGCTCATGGGTCCACCCTCGCACCCGGACGCCGGCGCGCGGCTAGCACCAGCGCGACGAGTAGCGCGAGCCCGAGCCACGGTGCCACCTGCCGGCGGAAGCCGAGCGTCAGCCGCTCGACGTCGGCGCCGAGACCGGCGACGCGCCCCGGCACGTAGGCGAGCGCCAGCACCGTCAGCCGCGTCAGCAGCACCCCGTCGACCGGCCCGGCCGCCACTAGCGGCAACGGCGCCCAGACGAGCGCGTCGTACCAGGGCAGCGAGTACGGCGCCGCGAGCACATAGGCACCGCCGAGGACGACGGCAGCGAGCGCCGCGTCGGCGGTGACGACACGCTCGCCGACCGGACGTCGTCCGGGCACGAGTCGCAGCGCGCGGGCGAGCAGCACCGCGAGCACCACCAGCACCAGCGGCCACGCCACCTGGACGCCGGCCCGCACCGTGCCGCTCGGCAGCGGCCCGGTCAGCGCATCGACGAGCGGGCGCCACGGTGTGGCCAGCGAGACGAAGGCCCGTGCCCGGCTCAGCTGGTCGAGCACGTGCGGCCCGGCCGCGACGTACGTCGGCACCAGCACCAGCAGCGACCCGGCCACCCCGAGCAACGGCGCCCACCAGCCGCTCCGGTTGCGCCACAACGCATACAGCAGCGCCGGCCCCAGCAGCAGCAGCGTGACCTTGACGCCGGCCGCGGCCCCGAGCAGCAGCCCGGCGGCCAGGGGCCGACGTCCGGCCAGGAGCAGCGCCCCGAGCCCGAGGGCGGCGGCGAGCAGGTCGACGTGGGCGCCCAGCAGCAGCAGCCCGAGCAGCACGGGGTTGAGCGTCCACAGCCACGCCGCGCGGGTGCTGCCGCGGGCGTGCCGCACGACGAGCGCGCCGACGACCAGCCACGCGGCAAGGCACACCAGCTGCCACGCCCACACCGTCAGGCGCAGGCTGTCGCCGCCGACGACGCTCGTCAGGGCCTGGACGCCGGTCGCGACCGGCCCGTAGATGCTCGGGGTGGTGCGCCAGGGCTCCTCGACCGCGCTGGTGACGGGGTCACGGCCGCCGTCCCAGGCGACCGGTGACTGCAGCCACGGGTCGCCGCCGCCCACTGCGATCCGCCCGTACGCGGCGTACGACAGGTGGTCGGCCGACCCGAGTGGCGGCACCAGCACGGTGAGCACGGCCACGACCGCACCGGCCGGCACCGCCCACCGCGGCAGCACGCCTCCCCGCCGGGCCGCGGCCATCCCGGCGGCCACGGCGGCACCACCGAGGAGGTAGGCCACGGCGAGCAGCGCGGTCACCAGCCCGGACGGCGGGTGCAGCCCCAGCTCGTACGGCGGCAGCGCGCCCCGCCACCCGGCCCGAGCGCCGAGGCCCGGCTCGGCCGCCGACGGCCCGAGCAGCGCCGTCCCGAGCAGCAGCAGCGCCGACAGCGCAGCCATCGCGAGGGCGGTGCGCTGCAGCCGGCCTGCCGTCATGACCGTCGCAGTCGCCGACGGGTCAGGGCGATCCAGACGTCGCGGTACTGGCGGGCGCGGTGCAGCTGCGAGCGCCAGTCGGTTCCGGTCACGCGATGATGCAGCTCGCAGGGCACCTCGACGACCGTGCACCCGGCGCGCAGCAGGTCGACGGTGAGCCCGACCTCGACGCCCCAGCCACCGGCCAGCGGCCTGGCCCTCGCGAACGCCGCCGCGCTGACGCAGCGCATGCCCGACAGCGGCTGGGTCGGCGTCCACCCGGTCTCACGCTCGATGCCCTCCCGCGCCAGCCGGACGACGAACCCCCGCCCGCCGCCCGGCGCCGACTGCGGCGGCAGCACGGCGATCGTCATGTCGGCCTCGCCGGCCAGCACCGGCCCGGCCAGCACGGCGGTGCGCTCGGCGGTGTCCTGCAGGTCGGCGTCGACGAACAGCAGGGCCGCGCCGGGGTGGCGGCGGGCCACGGCGTCCGCGCCGGTCTGCATGGCCGCCGCCTTCCCGCGGTTGCGCCGGTGGCGCACGACGTGGGCCCCGGCCTGGCGGGCGAGCTCGGCGGTGCGGTCGGTGCTGCCGTCGTCCACGACCACGACCAGGGCGGCGCCGGGGATCTGCAGCGCGCTGCGGACGGTGGCGGCGACCCGCTCGGCCTCGTCCTTGGCCGGCACGACCACGGCGAGCGCGCCCGTCGGCGACGGTCCCTGCAGGCTCGACGGGTCGGGACTCGGCACACCGGGGAGCGTAGTGCGGGGCGCGGGCGCACCGCCGTGCGCTGCTGCTGGGCCGCCGCGCGGTTCCGGCCCCGCGCAGCCCCCGCCGGTCGCGAGGTGCCGGGTAGGGTCGCGCAGATGACGCACGGAGTGGACAGCGAGGTCGGGCGCCTGCGCACCGTGGTCCTGCACCGGCCCGGCAACGAGCTGCGGCGGCTGACCCCGCGCAACAACGACCGGCTGCTGTTCGACGGCATCCCCTGGGTCGACCGCGCGCAGGCTGAGCACGACGCCTTCGCACAGGCGCTCACCGGTCGCGGGGTCGAGGTGCTCTATCTCGTCGAGCTGCTGCGGCAGGCGCTGGCCGTCACCGAGGCGCGCGACGAGGCCTGCGCCCACGTGCTCGGCCAGCAGCACCTCGGCGACCGGCTGGCCGCCCGCACCGGCGCGTTCCTGCGGGACCTCGACGACGACGAGCTCGCCGAGGTGCTCGTCTCCGGCCTGCGCCACGACGAGCTGATGGCGGCGTTCCCCGCTGCCCGGCCCGGCGTCGTTTCGTCGCTCGCGGCGCCCGAGGACTTCGTCATCGACCCGCTGCCCAACCTGCTCTTCACCCGCGACTCCTCCGCGTGGGTCGGCAGCCAGGTGGCGGTGACGAGTCTCGCGATGCCGGCCCGCCGTCGCGAGACGTCCCTGACCTCGGTCGTCTACCGCCACCACCCGCGCTTCGCGGGCACCCAGCTCGCCTACGAGCCGTCGCTCGAGCACGTCGAGGGTGGCGACGTGCTGCTGCTCGGGCCCGGCGTCGTCGCCGTCGGCACCGGTGAGCGGACGACGCCCGCCGGCGTCGAGCGGCTCGCGCGGCAGCTGCTCACCGGGGGCCTGGCCCACACGGTGCTGGCGGTGCCGATCGCGCAGGAGCGCGCGACCATGCACCTCGACACCGTCTGCACGATGGTCGACGTCGACGCCATCGTCATGTATCCCGCGGCCGCCGACTCGCTCGTCGCGTGGGCGATCACCCACGACGGCGACGACCTCACAGTCGCTGCGCCGCAGCCGTTCCTGCGCGCGGCGGCCGACGCCATGGGCATCGACGAGCTGCGCGTCATCGACACCGGGCTCGACCCCGTCACGGCCGAGCGTGAGCAGTGGGACGACGGCAACAACACCCTGGCGCTCGCGCCGCGCGTGGCCGTCGCCTACGAGCGCAACACGGAGACCAACGACCGGCTGGAGAAGGCCGGCATCGAGGTCGTCGCCATCGCCGGCAGCGAGCTCGGCAGCGGCCGCGGCGGGCCGAGGTGCATGTCGTGCCCGGTCGCCCGCGACCCGCTGCCTGCCTGAGCGGGCGGCCGGGACCGGGGGTCCGCCGGGGTCAGCCGCGATCAGCCGGCGGTCGGGTAGCAGGCGGTCGGATAACCGGCAGTCGGTGACCGGCGGTCGGGTGACCGGCGGTCGGGGGACCGGCGGTCGGGTGACCGGCGGTCGGATCTCCCGGCGGTCGCGGTCAGCGGGCGGTCGCGGTCAGCGGGCGGTCGGGATCGTCGTACCGCTTGGCGGGGCCTGCGACTAGGCCAGGCGGACCCGCGCGTGCGAGTTCACGTGGGCGGCGATCTCCCTGACGACGCGGTCGGCGTCCTCGTGGGCGACCTGGCAGGTGCCGGCGGCCTCGTGCCCACCACCGCCGTAGGTCAGCATGAGCGAGCCGATGTCGAGCGGCGAGCTGCGGTCGATGATCGAGCGGCCCACCGCGAGCACGGTGTTCTGCTTCGCGCGTCCCCACAGCACGTGCACCGAGACGGTGCAGTCCGGGTTGTCGGCGTAGATCTGGAACCGGTTGCCGGCGTGGATGACGTCCTCGTTCCGCAGGTCGAGCACGACCAGGTCACCCATGACGGTCGAGCAGCGGCGCAGCTGCTCGGTGAACGCCTCGCGCTGCTCGAGGTACAGGTCGACCCGCTCGGCGACGTCCGGCAGCGCGAGCACCTGCGCGGCGCTCTTCCCCGGCACCTCGTGGATGAGCATCATCATCAGGTCGTAGTTCGAGATGCGGAACGTGCGGAACCGGCCCAGACCGGTGCGGCTGTCCATGAGGTAGTTCAGCAGCGTCCAGCCGCGCGGCTCGAGGATGTCCTCGATGCTGTACTGCGCCGAGTCGGCCTGGTCGACGGCCTGCATCAGGTCGTCGGAGATCGCCGGGAAGACCGCGGCGCCCCCGAAGTGCTCGAACACCACGCGAGCCGCGGACGGCGCGTGCGGCAGCAGCACGTGGTTGGGCTTGCCGTCCTCGTTGCGCAGCACCTCGCTGGAGTGGTGGTCGAACACCATGTGCGCCTCGGGCACGTACGGCAGGTTCGTCAGGATGTCGTTGCCCGTGACGTCGACCTTGCCGTCCTGCACGTCCTTGGGGTGCACGAACAGGATGTCGTCGATCAGGCCCAGCTCGCGCAGCAGGACCGCGCAGACCAGACCGTCGAAGTCACTTCGGGTCACCAGGCGATGGGGTACGGACACGACGCCTCCAGGGGCGGCTCGGTGGGCTCACGGTTGCGTCGGCACACCGGGCGGCCACCTTTAGCCCATCGCCCACCGGACATCGGCCCGGACGACGGAGCCGACCAGTGACCTCGCCCGGGCCAGGCGCGTCGCGCCACCTCCTGCGGCCCTCCGCTGCCCGCCCCCCCCCCCCCCCCCCCCCCCCCCCCCCCCCCCCCCCCCCCTCCCCCCGCTCCCCGCTCCCCGCTGCCCGCTGCCAGCTCCCCGCTCTCCGCTCTCCGCTCCCCGCTCCCCGCTCCCCGCTCCCCGCTCCCCGTGATCATGCAATTCCGGCTCGGCCCGCCCCTGCGCCGCTCGTGATCATGCAATCCCGGTCCGCCGAGGGCGTGGCTACCGGTCGCCGCGTCGGCGTCGCACGTCATCCACAGGTGCCGTTCGTCCACATGTTCGGGTGTTCGTCTCACTGTCCACAACCCCTGTGCGGCAACGGGTTCTGTCGGTGGTGCCGGCTAAGTTCATCGGTATGGACCACCGCACCACACCCGACGCGGACGGCGACCCGCCCCCGCACGGCAGCCGCGAGCCAGACACCGAGCCGACCGCCGATGCCACCACGTCACCCGCACCCGCACCGCCCCCGCCATCGGCACCGCCCCCGCCATCGGCACCGCCCCCGCCATCGGCACCGGCCCCGCCATCCGCATCGACAGCGACATCGGCAGCGGGAGCGGGGTCGGTGACCGGTGCACCTACCGGCGGGTCCGCGCCCTCACCCGGTGGTCCGGTGCTGCTGGCGCTGGGGCGGTCCCTGGCCGCCACCCGCGACCTCGCCGCGGTCACCACTTACCTGTGGACCCTGACAGCCGACGAGCTCGTCGCCGCCCTGGAGGCCCAGCACACCCAGCACGCCCAGCACCAAGCGGTCTGGCTCGCGACCATCCGCG
>CAXTEJ010000029.1:0-42229 GCA_964243295.1 uncultured Actinomycetales bacterium
CGTCCGCGTGCTCCGCTCCGCCCGGCACCACGTCACCGGCTCGCACCGGGCGCTCGTCGACCAGCTCGACCCCGCCGACCCCGGCGCACGCCAGCGATCCGGCGACGAGGGCACCCACCCGGCCGGCACCCCGGACGACGACGCGCCGGCTGCTGCGGGCCGCGGCCAGGCGCTGCCCGTCGGTGCCGTGCACGAGAGCCAGCGCGTCGACGTCGGCGGCCAGCCGGGCCCTCGCCGCGGGCCCGAGCCGCGCGAGGTGGGCGCGGTCGGCCGGCGCCCCGTCGTCCGGGTCGACCAGCAGCCCGGCGCTGGTGAGCAGCGCGAGCAGAGCGGGCAGCCGCGCCGTCGTGATGCCCTGCGCAGCGGCGAGGGCCTGCAGCTGGTGGTGGTCGTGGGTGCCGTCGAGGGCACGCAGCAGCAGCTCGTCGCCGTCGTCGACCCCGGCGAGGACGACGGCCGGGCCGGGCGCGACACCCAGCTGCATCACCCCCGGTCCGCGCCACAGCAGGCGCAGCCCGGGGCGCACCCGCGGTCGTGCCGGCACCTCACCACCCCCGTCGGTCGACCGGCGGCGAGCCTCGCACGACCGGGCCGGGCGCCGGCGTGCGTCGTCCACAGGCCTCGGCGACCCGGACATCAGCCGGCGCAGGGACGGCGAAGGGCGGCCCGCCGCAGCGGACCGCCCTGGGGTGGAGCCGGTGTGACCCGGCTCGCCGTCGACGCGTCAGGCCTTGCCGAGGATCCGGTTGAGGTTGGTGCCGCACACGGGGCACTTGCCCTTGGCCATGCGGCGACCGTTGGTCTCGACGACGTTGCCCTCGGCGTCGCGCTTCTCCTTGCACTTCACGCAGTAGAAGCTGCCCTGGTAGGTCTCGCCGGTGTCGGCCATGAGGTCTCCTTCGAATCTGGGGGTCGTCCGGTGGCGGCCGGTCCGCAACAGCGTGGCTGCGGTCGAACCGAGCGCTCGGGCCTGGTGCCCTCGTGCTCACCGAGCGCCGCCACGATAGACCAGGAGCACGGGAGCACGCAGGACGTGGGGGCGGGGCGCCCCTGTGGACAACGTGCGTGGCTCACGCTCGCGCCGGTCCGGCCGGGGTAGCGTGCGCGGCATGGAGCCACCCGTCGAGGTGCGTCGCAGCCGGCGACGTAGCCGGACGGTCAGCGCCTACCGCGAGGACGGCCGCACCATCGTCCTCATCCCGGCTCAGTTCAGCCGCGCGCAGGAGCAGGAGTGGGTGGCGACGATGGTCGCCCGGCTCGCAGCGCGCGAGCGGCGCCGACGTCCGAGCGACGACGCGCTGTCGCTGCGCGCCCACGAGCTGTCGCAGCGCTACCTCGGCGGCACCGCGCGGCCGGTGAGCGTCGCCTGGGTCGACAACCAGCGGTCCCGCTGGGGGTCGTGCACCCCCGCCGACGGCACGATCCGCATCAGCTCGCGCGTGCGCCCGATGCCGTCGTACGTGCTCGACTACGTGCTGCTGCACGAGCTCGCCCACCTGCTCCAACCCAGCCACGGCCAGCAGTTCTGGGCGCTGCTCGCGTCCTACCCGCGGCTCGAGCGCGCTCGCGGCTTCCTCGACGGCTTCTCCAGCGGCGCCCGCGAGGCGGGCGGCGACGAGCCGGTGGCCGGTGTCGACGACGACGTCGACGCGGCGCACGCAGGCTGACCAGCGCGTCAGCCGGTCGTGGCGCCCAGCGCCCGGACGGCGAAGGCCAGCCGCTGCGGCAGGTCGGGCACCGCCCCGGCCGGCAGCGCGTCGACGCCGAACCACGCGACGTCGTCGCTCTCGTCGCTGACCAGCGGCATCGCGCCGGCCGGTGCGACGGCCACGAACGCCACGTCGAGGTGCTCGGTGCAGCGCCCGAACGCCGCCGTCAGCCGGTGCCGGTGCAGCTCGACCGGCTCGGGCCGCAGCACGAGCCCGGGCACGCCGGTCTCCTCGGTGGCCTCGCGCAGCGCGGCAGCGGCGAGGGACGCGTCGTCGGGCTCGAGGTGCCCGCCGACCTGCACCCAGAACCGGCCCTTGCGGTGCAGCGTGAGCAGCACGTTCTCCCCGGCCGGGTCGAGCACGAAGCAGCTCGCCGTCAGGTGCGCCGGCGGGCCGGCCTTGAGCACGCCGTCCGGGTGGGCGGCCAGGTGGGCGAGGTACTGCCGGCGCAGCTGGCGCTGCCCGGCGTCGTCGGGGGAGTAGGCCGTGACGACGGCCACGGCGTCCGCGTGCAGGGTCGCGACGCGTGCGTCGCCACCGCTCACCCGGGCTGGTCGGGGCGCTGCGGGCCGTCGCCGCCCTCGGGTGAGGGCGGCAGGTCGCCGTCCAGCAGCGCCTCGAGAGCGGCGTCGACGTCGGCGGACCCCTGCTCGGCGGCGAGCCGGCGCTCGGTGTAGCCGATGGGGTCGTCGAGGTCCTCCGGGGTCGGCATCAGGTCGGGGTGCTCCCACACGCCGTCGCGGCCGGCGGCCCCGCGGGCCTGCTCGATCACGGTCCACAGCGCCGCGGCCTCGCGCGCCCGGCGAGGACGCAGCTGCAGGCCGACCAGCGCGGCGAAGGTGTGCTCGGCCGGGCCACCGGTGGCCCGGCGCCGGCGCACCGTCTCGGCGAGCGCGTCCGCGTGCGGCAGCTGCCCCGCGGCCTGGGTGACGACGACCTCGACCCAGCCCTCGACCAGGGCGAGCGCGGTCTCGAGCCGCTGCAGCGCCGACGCCTGCGCCGGCGTCGGCTCGGGCTCGAACAGGCCCTCGCTCAGCGCCTGCTGGATGGACGCCGGGTCGCTCGGGTCAGCCGACCGGACGGCCGTCTCGATCAGGTCGGTGTCGATGCGGATGCCCTGGGCGTAGGCCTCGACGGCGCCGAGCAGGTAGGGCCCGAGCCACGGCACGTGCCCGAAAAGCCGGGCGCGGGCGGCCTCGCGCAGGGCGACGTAGAGCCGCACCTCCTCGAGCGGCACGTCGAGCCCCTCGCCGAACGCCGCGACGTTGGCCGGCAGCAGCACCACGGTGCCGTCGGCCACCAGCGGCAGCCCGACCTCGGTGCCGCTGAGCACCTCGGTGGCGAGCACCCCCATCGCCTGGCCGAGCTGCAGGCCGAAGACCGAGCCGCCGACCTGGCGCATCATCTGCTCGGCCGAGCCCATCATCGCGGCCATCTCCGGCGGCACCTGCTTGGCCATGGCGTCGGCCATCGCCGTCGACACGCTGATCGCGACCGGCTCGACGAGCCGCTTCCAGACCGGCACGGTGCCCTCGACCCACTCCGCGCGGCTCCACGCCGCGGTGCGGGCGGCCGAGGCGGGCAGCGTCGTGTGCTCCTCGAGCCAGACGTCGGCGAGGCGCAGCGCGTCGGCGACCGCGCGGCTCTCGGCCGCGCCGATGCTGCTGTCCCCGTGCGCCGACACCGCCTGGCGCGCCATGTCCGTGGCGACGTCCCAGTTCACCGGGCCGCCGTCGCCGGGGGTGGCGAGCATGCGCTGCACCTGGCTGATCATGGCGCCGAGCTGGCTGGGGTCGACCGGGCCGATGCCCGCGGCACCCATGGCGCGCGCGAGCTCGTCCGCGCCGCCGGGGCCGAGCAGCTGGCCGAGCATCTCGGCCATGGGGTCGGGCTCGCCCGAACCACCCTGCTGACCGCCCCGCGGGCCCGAGCCGTCGTCGTCGGGCTCGTCGGGGTCTGCGGGTCCGAAGCCCATCGGCCGTCCAGCCATCGCTGCCTGCTTCCACTCGTCGTCGATCGGGTGCGCGGCGGGCGTCCACAGCGGCGCCGAGCCGGTCGTGCGCACCCCTGGCAGGATGCCTGCGGGCGGCGCCGGCGCAGCGGGTGCGGCCGTCGCGTCCACAGTAGTGACACCAACAGCCGGAGGTCCGCGTGAGTTCCCCCGCTGCCGGCGAGGTGGCCGGCCCGACCGTCGCCGTGACCGGTGCCGCGAGCGCGCTGGGCACCGCGGTGGTCCGCAGCCTGCTGGCGCAGGCCGGGCGCGGGGTGGGCCGGGTGCTCGCTCTCGACACCGAGCAGGCGTGGGACGCCTCGGCGCACGCCCCCGAGCCGCCGGTCGGGGCCGCCACGGCCATCCGGTGGGCCGGCCCGCTCGACACCCCGGACGTCGCGCACGGCCTCGCCGGGGCCGACGTCGTGGTGCTGCTCGCGCCGGCGGTCGACCTCGAGGCGACGCTGCGGGTGCCGGTCGCCGAGCGGCGCGCGCTCGTGGTGCGCCGGACGCAGGCCGTGGTGACGGCCACCGCGGCGGTGGGTGCGCGCCGGCTGGTCGCCGTGACGAGCGCCATGGTGCTCGGGGCTCGTGCGGGCGCGCCGGTGCCGCTGCCCGACGACGCCCCGCCCGACGCGCCGGCCGACACCGGGGAGGTCGGTGACCTGCTCGAGGTCGAGCACGTCCTCGCCCGCGTGCCGCGCTCGCACCCGTCGCTGCGCCTCGCGGTGCTGCGGCCCGCCGCGCTGGTCGGCCCCGGCGTCGACACCGTGGTCAGCCGGCACTTCGAGGCGCCGAGGCTGCTGGTGCTGCGCGAGGCCGCCACCGTGTGGCAGTTCTGCCACCTCGACGACCTGGCCGACGCGGTGGCCCTCACCGTGACCGCCGACCTGGACGGACCGCTCACCGTGGGGGCGCCCGAGCCGCTGGGCCAGGACGAGATCGAGCACATCTCCGGGATGCGCCGCGTCGAGCTCACCGAGGCGATGGCGATGTCGACCGCCGAGCGGCTGCACCGGATCGGCGTCCTGCCCGCGCCCGCGAGCGACCTGGCCTACGTCGTCCGGCCGTGGGCGGTGTCGGCGCAGCGGCTGCTCGACGCCGGGTGGTCGCCGCTGCACGACAACGTGACGTGCCTCGGCGTGCTGCTCGACCAGGTGCGCGGCCACCACGCCGTCGCCTCACGCCGGCTCGACCGCAAGGACGCCGCGCTGGGCGCCGCCGGGGCGGCCGTCGCGCTGGTCGGCACCGCGGCGATCGTCCGGCGCCGCCGGCGCAAGGACGGCTGACGTGGACCACAGGGACGGGAGGCAGGCATGAGCGAGGTGCGGTTGGTCGAGGTGCGCGACACGGCGCTGTCGGTCGACGAGATCATGGCCGCGGTGGCCGACCCGGCGGCCGGCGGCACGGTCGTCTTCGTCGGCGCCGTCCGCGACGAGGACGGCGACCGGGCCGTGAGCGCGCTGTCGTACTCCGCGCACCCCACGGCCACCGACCGGCTGGCCGCGGTGGCCGCCGAGGTCGCCGGCCGCCACCCGGTCACCGCGCTGGCCGCCGTCCACCGCGTCGGCGACCTCGTCGTCGGTGACCTCGCCGTGGTCGTGGCGGTCAGCGCCCCCCACCGCGGCGAGGCGTTCGTGGCGGCGCGCGACCTCATCGACACGCTCAAGTCCACCGTGCCGATCTGGAAGCACCAGCGCTTCGACGACGGCGGCGAGGAGTGGGTGGGGCTGCCCTGAGGGGGCGCGGCTACCCTCGTGACGTGAGCTCAGTGCCCCCGGCCGCCCCCGCCGCCGCACCCGCCGCGCCGACGACCGCTCGGCGCGATCGGGCGGGCCAGCTCGACCGCCGCAGCCTCGCCATCGTCGCGTCGGCGTTCTGGTCGGTGGTGCTCGTCTGCGGCATCGCGCTGCTGCCGGCCCCCTACGCCATCTACGGCCCGGGCCCGGTCACGAACGTGCTCGGGAACGTCGGGTCCGCGAAGCTCATCAGCATCTCCGGCGCCCGCACCTACCCCACGAGCGGCGTCCTCGACATGACCACGGTCGAGGTGTACGGCGGCCCCGGCCGCACGCTGCGGCTGCCCGAGGTGCTGCAGGCGTGGCTCTCGCCGTCCAAGGCCGTCCTGCCGCAGGAGCAGGTCTTCCCGCCCGGGCAGACGCAGGGGCAGGTCGAGACCCAGAACGCCACCGAGATGTCGGACTCGCAGGAGACCGCGACCGCCGCGGGGCTGCGGGCGGCCGGGCTCACCGTGCCCGAGACGATCGACGTCACCGCCGTCGAGCCGGGCGTGCCGGCGGCCTCGGTGCTGAGGGCCGGGGACGTCATCACCGGCCTCGACGGGCGGCCCACCGTCGACTCCGCCGCGCTGCGGTCGCGGCTCACCGCGCTGGCGCCGGGGGCGAGGGTGACCCTCCAGCTGCGTCGCGCCGGCAGGGCCGTGACCGTCACCACCACGACCACCACCAGTGCTGACGGCCGCACCATCCTCGGCGTCGGTCTCGACCCCAGCTTCCGGTTCCCGGTCGAGGTGAGGTTCGCGACCAAGGACGTCGGGGGCCCGAGCGCCGGGATGATGTTCGCCCTCGGCATCTACGACATGCTCACGCCCGGCCCGCTCACCGGCGGCCGGCAGATCGCGGGCACCGGCACCATCGAGGCCGACGGCACCGTCGGGCCGATCGGCGGCATCGCCCAGAAGCTGGTCGGGGCCCGCGACGCCGGCGCGCGCTGGTTCCTCGCCCCGGCCAGCAACTGCGGCGAGGTCGTCGGCGCCGTGCCGGACGGGCTCACCGTGGTGCGCACCTCGACGCTGGAGCAGTCGCGGGACGCCGTCGCGGCCATCGTCGCCGGCCGCGGGTCGAGCCTGCCGACCTGCACCCGCTGACCGGGCCCGGCCCGACTCCCGTCGGACCGCGTGGCTCACTCCTCGAGCGTCGCCCGCAGCGCGGTCACCAGGCCCGGCACCAGGTCCGGCCCGACGGCCACCGAGCCGGCCTCGTCGTGGCCGCGCTGGCGCAGCGCGCACAGCTGCTCGCCGCCGCGCAGCACCGCGGCGACCAGGCGCACGTCCTGGCGCTGCGGGTGGGCCGCCAGCACCTCGAGCGCGCGGTCGGGGTCGGTCGGCAGCTCGCGCTCGGCGTCCGGGGGGACGACGAGCCGCTCGACGCACAGCGCGACGCCGTCGACGTCCGGCCCCCACGCCAGCCTGCCGAGCACCTCCTCCAGCGAGGACGTCGGCGTCATCGCCTCCTGCTCGACCGCGGTGAGGTGGCCGGATTCCTTCTCCGACAGGGCGATCGACGCGGGGTCGAGCAACCGGCGCAGCCCCGGCTCGCGCTGCAGCAGCGCGGCGGTGCGCACCAGGGCGAACAGCCGCGGCGGCTGGTCCCACCCCGACTCGCCGACGTGGCGCTCCGTCTCCAGCACGGCACGGGTCAGGGTGTCGCTCACCGGCCCATCGTGCCCCACCGGGAACCCCAGGCGTCACAGGTAAGTTGAGCGGCCGGGGACGTGCGTCACGGCCCCGACCGAGTGCATGGGAAAAGGAACCGCGTGAGCTTCAACCCGAACTGGGGCGGACGACGGCAGGCCGGCGGCGGCAGCCGTCCGGTGCTGGCACCCCGCCGCCGCGGGGCACTCCTGCCCACGGTGGTCATCCTCGCCGTCCTGCTCGTGCTGGTCGTCGTCGGCACCCGGCTGTGGACCGACCTGCTGTGGTTCCGGTCGATCGGCTTCAGCAGCGTCTTCACCACGACGCTGCGCGTGCGCACGCTGCTGTTCGTCATCGCGGCGCTGCTCGTCGGTGGGGCGGTCGCGCTGAGCCTGTCGCTCGGCTACCGCACCCGGCCGATCTACGCGCCGGTGTCGCCCGAGCAGGCGAGCCTCGACCGCTACCGCGAGCAGGTCGAGCCGCTGCGCAAGCTCGCGACGGTGGTCATCCCCGTCGCCGTGGCCCTCATCTCCGGCGCCACCGCGTCGCAGTCGTGGCAGACCTACCTGCTGTGGCGCAACCGCACGCCGTTCGGGGTGAAGGACCGTCAGTTCGACCTCGACGTCAGCTTCTTCGTCTTCACGCTGCCCTTCCTGCGTTTCGTCCTCAGCCTGCTGACGGCGGCCGTCGTGCTGTCGCTCATCGCCGCCGTGGTCACGCACTACCTGTACGGCGGGCTGCGGCTGCAGGGCGGCGGCGACCGCACCACCCAGGCGGCGCGCATCCACCTGTCGGTGCTGGTCGGCCTGTTCCTGCTGCTGCGCGGCGGCAGCTACTGGCTCGACCGCTACGACCTCACCACCGCCGACCACACGCTCCAGGGCACCTTCACCGGCATGACCTACACCGACGCCAACGCGGTGCTGTCGGCCAAGCTGCTGCTCGCGATCGCCGCCGTCATCGTCGGCCTGCTGTTCGTGGCCTCGATCTGGACGCGCTCGTGGCAGCTGCCCGTCGTCGGGGTGGGCCTGCTGCTGGTCTGCGCCATCGCGGTCGGCGGCATCTACCCCGCGGCGGTCCAGCGGTTCAAGGTGCGCCCGAGCGAGGGCAACGTCGAGGCGCCGTACATCCAGCGCAACATCGAGGCCACCCGCGCGGCGTACGGCTTGACGGGCGCGAAGGTGCAGCCGTACGACGCGCAGACCACCGCGTCCCAGGGGCAGCTGCGCAACGACGCCGACACGATCCCCGGCATCCGGCTGCTCGACCCCTCACTCGTCAGCGACGCCTTCCGGCAGCTGCAGCAGGTGGCCCAGTACTACGCGTTCCCGAACTCGCTGGACGTCGACCGCTACACCATCGGCGGCGAGACGCGTGACACCGTGATCGCGGCGCGCGAGCTGCAGCTGAGCGGCATCGCGGAAGGTCAGCGCAACTGGGTCAACGACCACACGACCTACACGCACGGGTTCGGGGTCGTCGCGGCCTACGGCAACCAGCGCACGACCGAGGGTGAGCCGGTGTTCTACGCGGGCAACATCCCCGTGAGCTCGGGCCTCGGCGAGTACGAGCCGCGCATCTACTTCGGCGAGCAGTCGCCGTCCTTCTCCATCGTGGGCGCGCCTTCCGGCGCGGCCCCCAGCGAGTTCGACTTCCCCAGCGCCGGCGGCAACAACGCCAACACCTACACGGGCAAGGGCGGCGTCAGCCTCGACTCGTTCTTCAAGCGTGCGGCCTACTCCCTGGTGTTCCAGGACCAGAACCTGCTGCTGTCCGACCGCGTGAACTCCTCGTCGAAGATCCTCTACGACCGCACGCCCCGCGAGCGGGTCGAGAAGGCTGCCCCGTGGCTCACGCTGGACGGCGACCCCTACCCCGCCGTCGTCGACGGCCGGGTGCAGTGGATCCTCGACGGCTACACCACGTCGGCGCACTACCCGAACTCGCAGAAGACGACGCTCGAGCGGGCGACGTCCGACTCGGTGACCGGGCGCTCGAACTCCGGTGTCGCCGCGCTCGCGGACGAGCGCATCAACTACATCCGCAACTCGGTCAAGGCCACCGTCGACGCCTACGACGGCACGGTCACCCTCTACGCCTGGGAGCCCAACGACCCGGTGCTGCAGACGTGGCGGAAGGCCTTCTCCGGCACCGTCAAGCCGCTGTCCGCGATCAGCGGCCAGCTCATGGCGCACATGCGCTACCCCGAGGACCTGTTCAAGGTGCAGCGCACGCTGCTCGCCCGCTACCACGTGAGCCAGCCGGGGGCGTTCTACCGCGGTGACGACTTCTGGCAGGTGCCGGACGACCCGACGCAGCAGGGCACGAACGCCCAGCCGCCGTACTACCTGACCCTGCAGATGCCGGGGACGACGACGGCCAACTACTCGCTCACGTCGACGTTCATCCCCACGGGTTCGGGCACCCGCAACATCCTCACCGCCTTCGCGGCGGTCAACGCCGACGCCGGGTCGCGCGCCGGGGTCAAGAGCCCGACGTACGGCGAGATGCGCGTGCTGCAGCTGCCACGTGGCTCGCTGACGCCGGGGCCGGGGCAGGTGCAGAACAACTTCAACGCCAACCCGACGGTGTCGCAGAGCCTCAACCTGCTGCGCCAGGGCAGCTCGACGGTCGAGAACGGCAACCTGCTGACCCTCCCGGTCGGCGGCGGGCTGCTGTACGTGCAGCCGGTCTACATCCGTGGCTCCGGCGGCACGTCGTACCCGCTGCTGCAGAAGGTGCTCATCTCCTTCGGCGACAAGATCGGGTTCGCCAACACCCTCGACGAGGCGCTCAACCAGGTGTTCGCCGGCGACGCCGGTGCGCCGGACGACGGGGAGGCGCCGCCCGCGAACTCGGGTGGCACCGACACGCCGCCCCGCACACAGACCGCGCAGCAGCAGCTGCGGCAGGCGCTTACCGACGCCCAGCGGGCCATCACGGCCGGTGAGGCGGCGCTCGCGAGGCAGGACTTCGCCGCCTACGGCCGGGCGCAGACCCAGCTGCAGGAGGCCCTGCGGCGGGCTGTCGCCGCGGACGCGGCGGTGGCCGCTGCCACGCCGGCGCCCAGCGCCAGCCCGACGGCCTCACCGTCAGCCTCACCGTCGGCCGCCCCCACGGCGTCACCGTCCGGGTCACCCAGCGTGGCGCCCTCGACCGGCGCGACCGGCGGCACGACGACCGGCACCGCGCTGTCGCAGCCCACGACGCTGTCGCAGCCCACGACGCTGCCGACGTCCACCGGGGCGCAGTGACGGGTCGCGGCGGAGCACGGCAGGCCTCGCCGGGCACGTCGGGTCGCCGTCGATTTGGCGCTGACGACACGGTGTCGTAACCTAAGAGGCGTTGCAGCCGAAGGGTTGCTGGCGCGGGGTGGAGCAGCTCGGTAGCTCGCTGGGCTCATAACCCAGAGGTCGCAGGTTCAAATCCTGCCCCCGCTACCACCGAAGGCCCAGGTCATCGACCTGGGCCTTCGTCGTCGTCGTTGTCGTGGTGGTGCAGCGCGGGAAGCGTCGTCCGGCTCAGCCGCGAAGCCGCGCGTTGACGGCGGCCGGTGAGAACTCCTGGTCCACGACGAGCCGGGTCAACCCGGCGACGGCTGCGTCCTCGCCGAGGATGCCGAGCTGCAGCGCCATGTGCCGGGTCGCGCGCGGCAGCGCCAGCCGGTAGAGCGTCTCGCGCATCCCGGCGAGCAGGGGGGCCGAGGCGAGCGCGCCACCCACGAGCACCACCTCGGGGTTCAGCAGGCAGACCATCGTGGCCATGACCTCGCCGATCCGCTTGCCGGCGGCCTGGGTCAGTCGTGCCGCCTCGGGCTCCCCAGCCTGCAGCAGCGCCCGCACCTCACGTCCAGAGCTCGCTTCGAACCCGAGCGTCCGCAGCTCCGCAGCGACGGCACGCCCGCTGGCCACGGCGGCGAGGCAGCCCTGCATGCCGCACTGACACCGCACCTCCGACCGGGGTGAGACCCGGACGTGGCCGATGTCGCCTGCACCGCCGTCGACGCCGTTGTAGGAGCGGCCGCGGATCACGATGCCGGTGCCGATCCCCGTGGACACCTTGACCAGGCACAGCGAGTCGACGTGCGTGTAGGCCGCCGCGTACTCACCCATCGCGGAGGCGTCCGCGTCGTTGGCGGTCAGGACGGGGACGCCCGGGACCGCTGCCTGGACGTGCTCGGCCACCGGGTAGGCGTCCCACCCGGGGAGCATGGGCGGTTGGCTGGGCCTGCCGGAGACCGGGTCGACCGGCCCGGGGAGGCTGAGCCCGAGCCCGCACAGGTCCGCCGGGCCGAGGGACCGCTTGTCGAGGACGGACCCCATCACCGAGACGATCCGGTCGAGCACCTCGGACGGGCCGGCGCTCACGGGCGCGTCGATCGAGTCCTCGACCAGGACGGTCCCGCCGAGGTCGGTCACCGCGACGCGGGTGTGCGTGGTGTCGATGGCGACGACGAGCACGTGGGACTGGGAGGTGTCGAACGCGAGGCTGCGGCGGCGCCTGCCGCCGGTCGGCCCGGTGGTCCCGCCCTCGACGATCATCCCCGCCGCCAGCAGCGCGTCGAGGCGCTGCCCGATGGTCATCCTGGACAACCCGGTGGCCTCGAGCACGTCGCCGCGGGTGGTGGCCCGGCCGTGGCGGATCAGGTCGAGCACGTCACCCGGTCCAGACGGCACGGCACCAGCCTCCTGCGCGGACGAGTTCCTCTTCGCGATCATAACGACTGACTACTAATGCTTGACATCTAGACCGCGGAGGTCGACGTTTAGACAAAAGTGCCACCGCCCTGGAGGGGTCCCATGCTCACTGTCCGCCGGCGCCGCGCCACCGCAGCCGCAGCGCTCATGACCGCCGT
This sequence comes from uncultured Actinomycetales bacterium, assembly GCA_964243295.1. Classification (GTDB taxonomy): domain Bacteria; phylum Actinomycetota; class Actinomycetes; order Actinomycetales; family Angustibacteraceae; genus CAXTEJ01. The sequence continues at coordinate 11,988 of CAXTEJ010000029.1, forward strand.
GCTCGTCCCGATCACCGCGTGCGGCGGAGGTGGGTCGGGCGGCGACAGCGACGCCAGCGGGAGCGGTTCCGACAGCATCACCGTGTGGATCGAGGAGGACCTCCCCGACCGGGTGGCGGCCACCCAGCGCATCGTCGACGCCTTCACCAAGAGCAGCGGCGTCAACGTCGAGCTGGTCGCTGTCGCGGAGGACCAGTTCAACCAGATCCTCACCTCCAACGCGGCGGCCGGGAAGCTGCCTGACGTCATCGGTGGGCTGCCGCTGGGCCAGGTCCGGACGCTGTCCGCGAACGAGCTCATCGACGCCAAGGCCGTGGCGTCGGTCGTCGAAGGGCTGGACCGCGGCAGCTTCAACGCCAGCGCGCTGAAGCTCACCGCGGACGGCGACCAGCAGCTGGCCGTGCCCAGCGAGTCGTGGGTGCAGCTGCTGGTCTACCGCAAGGACCTGTTCGACAAGGCGGGGCTGAAGGCCCCCACGACCTACGACGACGTGCTGGCGGCCGCCAAGGCCCTCGACTCCCCGCAGCTGGCAGGCTTCATCGGCGCGAACGTCGCAGGTGACGCGTTCACCGAGCAGACGTTCGAGGAGATCGCGCTCGGCAACGGCTGCCAGCTGGTCGACGACGGCGGCACGGTGACCTTCGGCAGCGACCAGTGCGTGGAGGCGCTCGACTTCTACGGTCAGCTGCAGCAGAACTACTCCGTGGCCGGCGCCCAGGACGTCGACACCACGCGGGCGGCCTACTTCGCGGGCAAGGGCGCGATGCTGATCTGGTCCAGCTTCATCCTCGACGAGATGGCCGGACTGCGCAAGGACGCGCTGCCGTCCTGCCCGCAGTGCAAGGCCGACCCCGCGTTCCTGGCCAAGAACAGCGGCGTGGTGACCTCGGTGCAGGGACCGTCCGGCTCCGGCCCGGCGACCTTCGGCGAGGTCACCTCCTGGACCATCCCCACCGGCGCGGCCACCGACTCGGCGTCGAAGTTCATCACCTACCTGATGACCGACGGCTACGAGCCGTGGCTCGCGATCGCGCCCGAGGGCAAGATCCCGGTGCGCAGCGGCGACAAGGCGGGCTCCACCACCTACTCCACCGCCTGGTCGAAGATGAAGGTCGGCGTCGACACCAAGGCCCCGCTGTCGCAGTTCTACGGTCAGGACGTCATCGACGCCCTCACCGGCGGCGCGGACACCCTGTCGCGGTGGGCCATCCCCCAGGGGCAGGGCGACCTGCTCGGCGCGATCCAGGGTGAGCAGCCCGTGGCCGGCGCCGTCAACCAGGTGGCCAGCGGGACCAGCGCGGCCGACGCGGTGCAGAAGGCGACCGACGCGATCTCGGCGGCTCAGTCGCGGTGACCATCAGCGGAGCACCGAGCCCGGCGCCACCGGTCGTGCCGCCACCTGACCGCCGACGGCCCGACCGGCTGCCTCGCCGATCCCGGTCCGCCCGTGTCCGGGAGGACAGGCGAGCCGGTTACCTGCTGATCTCGCCGACCGCACTCATCGTCTTCGTGATGGTGCTGCTCCCGATCCTGTGGACCGTCTCGCTGGCCTTCCAGCGCGTCCGGCTGCTGAACCTGCGCAGCACCGGCGTGCTCGGGGAGTACAGCCTCGACAACTTCACGCAGGTGCTCACCTCGCCAGGTTTCCTCGACGCCCTGGTCACGACACTGGTCTACTCCGTCTTCGGGACCGCGTGCGCCATCGGCCTCGGACTCGTCGCGGCGCTCGCCCTGCGAGCGCCCTTCCGCGGCCGTGGTCTGGTCCGCGCGTGCATGCTCATCCCGTACGTCGCCCCGGTCGTGGCCGCCACGTTCGTCTGGAAGACGATGCTGAACCCGCAGTTCGGCGTGGTGAACCACTACGGCACCACGCTGCTGGGCTGGGGCGACCCGATCGCGTTCCTGAGCTCGGCGCAGCCGGTGTCGCCGTTCGGCGTCGACCTGCACGTCAGCACCTCGCTGCTCACGGTGGTGCTGTTCGAGGGATGGCGCTCCTTCCCGTTCGCGTTCTTGTTCATCACCGCGCGGATGCAGGCCATGCCGGTCTCGCTGGAGGAGGCCGCGAGGGTGGACGGCGCCACGCCGACACAGCTGTTCCGCCACATCCTGCTGCCGCAGTTGCTGCCGACGCTCGCCGTCCTGACGGTGCTGCGGTTCATCTGGACCTTCAACAACTTCGACGACATCTACCTGCTCACCGGCGGCGGCTCCGGCACCCAGGTGGTCGCCGTCCGCGTCTACGACTACCTGATCAACCGCGGCGACATCGGTGCGGCGGCGGCGCAGGCGCTCGTGCTGGCTGCGATCCTCGCCGTGCTGGTCACGGCCTACCTCAAGCTGTTCGGCCGTTCGGAGGAGGCCTCGTGAGCGGGCTGTCGCGGGACAGCATCGAGCGTCGGGTGTTCGGTGCGCTCCGGCCGGTCGTCATCGCGGTGCTGCTCGTGATCTGCCTGTTCCCCTTCTACTACATGGGGCTGCTCTCGTTCCGGCCGCTCGACTCCGTCCTGCAGGACCCGGGGGCGCTGTGGCCGCGTGCGGGCGAGATCGACTGGGGCACCTACCGGGAGGTCCTCACCCCCACCGCGAGCGGCGGTCAGGGCTTCCTCAGCTTCATCCGCAACAGCGCCGTGGTCGCCGTCGGCACCGTCGTGCTGTCGCTGCTGGTCGCGATCCCGGGTGCCTACGCCGTCAGCCGGCTCGACTTCTTCGGCCGCCGCCAGGTCTCGGCCATCTTCCTCGGCGTCTACTTCTTCCCCGCGATCCTGCTGGCCATCCCGCTGTTCGTGTTCTTCACGCGGATCGGGCAGCGCGGCACGCTGACCGGGCTCGTCATCGTCTACGTCGCGCAGGTGGCGGCCGTGTCGATCTACATGCTGCGCAACTACTTCGACACCATCCCGTCGAGCCTGGAGGAAGCCGCCGCGATCGACGGGTGCACCCGGCTGCAGACCATGAGGCACATCAGCCTGCCGCTGGCGCTGCCGGCGATCGCGTCGAATGCCCTGTTCGTGTTCATGATCGCGTGGAACGAGTTTCTGTTCGCGCTGCTCTTCCTGATCGAGAACCGGTCCAGGTGGACGGTGTCGCTGGGTCTGTCGCAGCTGGCCGGCAGCATCGAGGTGCCGACCACGGTGCTGATGGCCGGCTCGGTCATCCTCACCGTGCCGATCATCGTGCTGTTCTTCCTCAGCGAGCGGTGGCTGGCCGGTGGCCTCACCGCCGGCGCCGAGAAGGGCTGACCGCCGTGCCGAGCAAGGGGTGCCTGCGTGCCTGATGTCGTGTCGTTCGCTGCGCCGTACGACGTGGCCCTGGTCCCGTTCGACGCCCCACCGCTGGTGCCGGGGTCCGTGCGCGTGCGCACGTGGTACTCCGGGGTGTCGGCAGGCACAGAGCTGACGGCGTACCGAGGCTCGAACCCCTACCTGACCCGCACCTGGGACGCCGGTCGTCGGCTGTTCGTCGAGGGAGCGCCGACCTTCGCCTACCCGGTGCAGGGCTGGGGCTACTCCGAGGTCGGCGAGGTCGTCGAGGTGGCGCCGGACGTCACCCGCCCGGCCGTCGGTGACGTGGTGCACGGCATCTGGGGTCACCGCAGCGAGGCCGTGGTGCCGGCCGCTGCGGTGGCCGAGCGGGTGTGGACCGGGCAGGACGCCCAGTCGGGCACGTTCGCGCGGGTGGGCTCGATCGCCCTCAACGCGCTGCTCGCGGCTGACGTCAGGCTCGGCGACCGCGTCGCGGTCTTCGGGCAGGGTGTGATCGGCCTGCTGGCGACCAGGCTCGCCGTCCTCGCCGGGGCCGAGGTGGCGGCGGTCGACACGGTCGAGGCGCGGCTCGACGCCGCCACGGCGTTCGGGGCAGCCGTCACGGTCCGCGCCGACACGCAGGGCGGGGCCGGAGCAGCGGTGCGGGGCTGGGCGGGTGGCCTCGGCGTCGACAGCGCGATCGAGCTGAGTGGCGACGACCGTGCGCTGCACGAGGCCGTCCGCTCGGTCGTCGTCGACGGCACGGTGGCAGCATCCGGCTTCTACCAGGGCGGCGCCGCTCACCTTCGTCTCGGCGAGGAGTTCCACCACAACCGCGTCCGCGTCATCGCCAGCCAGATCTCGGGCACCCCTGTCGGGCTCGGCCCGCGATGGGACCAGCAGCGGCTGGTCCGCACCTTCATGGACCAGGTCCGGCGCGGCTGCGTCGACGTGGGCGCCCTGGTGACCGACGTGGTGGACGCCGCCGACGTCGCCACGGTGTTCGAGCGGCTGGACCGCGGCGATCCGGCCGTCCTGCAGGTGCTGCTGCGGTTCCCGGCCGCTCCGGCGGCCCGGTGACGGCCACGCCCGTCGACACCGGGCCGCGGTTCCCCGACGACCGCGGCGGGGTCGCCATCCTGGGCGCGGGCGCGATCGCCCAGTCGGCCCACCTGCCTGCCTACGCCCAGCACGGGATCGGCGTGGTCGGGGTCTGGAGCCGCACCCCGGCCACGACCGCGACGATCACAGACCGCTTCCCGTCCGTCGCAAGGGTCTACGCCACCGCCGATGAGCTGCTGGCCGACCCCGAGGTCCGCTATGTCGACCTGGCGACCGGACCTGAGGGACGCCTGGACTGGGTCGAGGCCGCGGTCGCGGCGGGCAAGCACGTCCTCGCCCAGAAACCCCTCACGCTGTCCGCCGCCGACCTCGAGCGGCTGCCGGCGCTGCTCGCCCGGGCGGACGCCGCCGGCGTCCGGGTCGCGGTCAACCACAACGGCCGGTGGGCACCGCCGTGGCGCGCCGCCACCCTGCTGGTGCGCGGCGGCCGGGTCGGGGACGTCGTCGGGGTCACCCACCTCCACGACAAGCCCCTCCCGCCGCTGCTCGGCACGCCGTTCGACGACCTGCCGCACATGCTGCTGACCGACTACCTGCTGCACTGGGTGGACGTCACCCGCACCTGGCTCGCGGACGGAGGGGCCGGGCGGGTGGTGTCCGTGCAGGCCGCCGACTCCCGGGTGCCGGGGCAGCCCGCCGCGTCGCGCAACCCCTGGTCGGCGACCGTGTCGTTGACGACCGCGTCCGGCGCGACCGGCGTCGTGCGCGTCGCGGGCGACGTGGTGTCCTCCGAGCCTGGTTGCCCGTTCTGGGTCCACGGCACCGAGGGCACGCTGCGGGGCAGCGTGCTGCTCGGCTCCGACCGCCTCGAGGTCGACGACGGGCGCTCGCGCACCGCGGTGCCGCTGCGTGGTGCGTGGTTCGTGGACGGTTTCGCGGCGAGCATGGGTGAGCTGATGTGCGCCGTCGCCGAGCACCGGCAGCCGGAGAACTCCGCAGCCGACGCGGCGGCGTCCGTCCGGCTGGTGCTGGCGGCCCGCGAGTCCGCCGAGCGTGCGGGCAGCCCGGTCGAGATCCCGGACGCGGCGGCGTGAGCGCCGACACCGGCGACACCGGCGACCTCGTCGACGAGGTGCGGGTCGACCCGGCCACCGCCCGTGTCTACGCCGAGGGCTGGCAGAGCTGGAGCCCCGCCACCTGGGCGCCGGCGACCGCGACGGGGCGCGCCCCGGCGCAGGACTGGGAGCACCTCATGCGCTTCCGGCCCGGGACGCCGGTCAGCCGCCAGGGCGCGCAGGGAGAGGGGCTGCTGGTCGTCGACCCCGGTACCGGCGCGCCGGCGCGCTGCTACGGCGGCACCGACCTGGTCGAGGTGCCGACGCTGCGGACGACCCTGCGCGGTGACCGGCTGCTGGTGCGCAGCACCGGCCCGGTGGGCGTCAGCGACCACCCGGACGGCGAGAGCGCGCTCGCCGCCCACGGCGACGCCCTCGCCGCCACGGTGCCGCGGCTGCTCCCACCCCCGACGGTGTGGTGCTCGTGGTACCGGTACTTCGAGCAGGTCACGGCCGGCGACGTCCTCGAGGCGGTGGCCGACCTCGACGAGGCCGACCTCGGCGTCGACGTGGTGCAGGTCGACGACGGGTGGAGCCCTGGCCTCGGCGAGGGGCTGGGTCCGGCGGAGCGGTTCGGCTCGCTGGACCGCGTGGTGGGGCAGGTGCGGTCCTCGGGCCGGCGGGCCGGCCTGTGGCTGGCTCCCTTCGTCGTCGGGACGGGGACGAGCCTGGCCCGCGAGCACCCGGACTGGCTGGTCGGACCGGCTGGGCGCAACTGGGGGCAGGACCTGGTCGGTCTCGACCTCACCCACCCGGACGTCCGGGAGATGCTGGCCGACGCGCTGCGCCGGTTGGTCGACAGCGGTGTCGACTACCTGAAGCTGGACTTCCTGTACGCCGGTGCCGTGCCCGGACCCCGGCGGGAGGACCTCGATGGCGCCGCCGCCTACCGCAGCGGGCTGCAGCTGGTCCGCGAGGTGGTCGGGCCGGAGGTCTTCCTGGTCGGGTGCGGTGCGCCGCTGCTGCCGAGCGTCGGCCTCGTCGACGCCATGCGCGTGTCCCCGGACACCTTCCACGAGGGTGGCGAGGACGGCTCGACCGGTCTGCGGGGGCTGATGCCGTTGGCCGCCCGGGCCTGGCAGCAGGGCCGGCTGTGGGTTAACGACCCCGACTGCGTCGTGGTCCGTCCGTCCTACCTGCAGCGTGAGCGCTGGGCGCAGGCGGCCCACGAGCTCGGCGGTCTGCGCTCGTTCTCCGACCGGCTGTCCGAGCTCGACCCGTGGGGCCTCGCCACCGTGCGCCGGCTGCTCGGTGCCGGCGGTCGCACGCAGCCGTTCGGGCCCGACGTCCTCGCCCGGTCCGCCGCGATCGCCCAGGCGGAGGCGGCTGCGTGAGCGAGGAGTCCGACCTGCTCGGCGTCCGCATCGGCCCCCACCTCGCGCTGTGCTACCCGCAGGACCACGCGAGGGTGGCGCAGCGCCTGGTGGCGCTGGCCGAGGACCATGCGGCGCGGGCACGCCGCCGCGTCGTGGAGCCGCCGACCCACCGCACCGGGTACCTGATCACCTACGGCGACGGCATCCGACGTCCGGGCGAGGCCCCGCTGCAGACCCTGGCCGGCTTCCTGCACGACCACGTCGGTGACCTGCTGAGCGACGTCCACCTGCTGCCGATCTTCTGCTCGACCTCCGACGACGGGTTCGCCGTCGTCGACCACCGGGTGGTGGACGAGGCGCTCGGCACCTGGGACGACGTGGCGGCCCTCGCCGCCGAGCGCGGGGTGATGCTCGACTTCGTCGCCAACCACACCTCGAGCCACAGCCCGTGGTTCCGGGACTGGCTCGCGGGCGACCCGGCCCGCGCCAGCTCCTACCTCGCCCGGGACCCCGACTTCGACGTCTCACGGGTGGTCCGGCCCCGGACGACGCCGCTGTTCCACGCCTTCGGCCGGGTCGATGGCGGCCAGACCGAGGCCTGGACGACCTTCGGCCCCGACCAGGTCGACGTCGACGTCCGTGACCCGCGCACCCTCGAGGCGCTCACCGACGTGCTCCTCGGCTACGTCGGGCGGGGTGCGACCGCGGTGCGGCTCGACGCGATCGGCTTCCTGTGGAAGCAGTCGGGAACGACCTGCCTGCACCTGCCGCAGACCCACGCGGTGATCAAGATGTGGCGCACGCTCGTCGAGCACGTCGTGCCGGGCACCCGGTTGCTCACCGAGACGAACGTGCCGCACGCCGAGAACATCGCCTACTTCGGCGACGGCCACGACGAGGCGCACCTGGTCTACCAGTTCGCCCTGCCTCCCCTGGTGCTGCACTCGTTCGTGGCCGGGTCGACGGTTCGGCTGAGCACGTGGGCGGCCGGCGTCGGGCCGGTGAGCGACACGGCGACCTGGTTCAACTTCCTCGCCAGCCACGACGGGATCGGCCTTCGCTCGACCGAGGGCATCCTCGACGACGCCGAGCGGGACGCTCTGGTGGAACGCACCCGCTCGCACGGCGGCGAGGTCTCGTGGGCCACTCGGCCCGACGGCTCCACGTCGGTCTACGAGCTGAACCTCACCTACCTCGACGCGCTGTGCACCCCCGCCGAGGCGCGAGACCCGGACGTGCTGGTCGCCAAGGCCCTCGCAGCCCACAGCATCCTGCTGACCGTCCTGGGGGTGCCCGCCGTCTACCTGCACTCCCTGGTCGGTTCGCCGCCGGACCTCGACGGCATGGTGACCAGCGGCATCAACCGCCGGATCAACAGGGCCGTCCTCGACGGCGACCGGCTCGAGGCCGAGCTGCGGGACGACCCACGTCGCCACGGCGTGCTGGCGGGGCTGACCCACCTGCTCGACGTCCGCCGTCGGCACGAGGCCTTCTCACCGTTCGGCAGCCAACGCGTCGAGCTGCTGGACGACCGGGTCTTCGCCGTGCGACGCGGGGAGGGGACCGACGACGAGCTGCTGTGCGTCACCAACGTGACCGGCGACGAGGTGACCCTCGCGGTGCGGGGCACCGACGTGCTCACCGGCGCCACGGCCCGCCCGCTGGTGCTCGGCCCGTGGGGCTCGGCGTGGGTGCGGCCCGACCGGTAGCCGGGATGCCGCGTCGACGACGCGAGAACGGGGCACCTGCGTGGTGCAGGTGCCCCGTTCTCGCGTTCTCGCGTTCTCGCGTTCTCGTGCGCTCGGTGCGCGCCGCCCACCCGCGTCGGACGGCGCGCACCACGGCATCGGCGCAGCCGCGGGCCGGCGCCGGTCAGGCCGGCTCGAGCGGCCGCACCGGCGTCAGCTGGGGCAGCGAGGCGCCGGACTCGTCCAGGCCGATGCGCGCGTGCAGCCGCCGCAGCGGTGCGGGCGACCACCAGTTGCGCGAGCCCAGCAGGCCCATGAGCGCGGGCACGAGCAGCGCCCGGACGACGAACGCGTCGAGCAGCACGCCCGTCGCGGTGGCCACGCCGATCTGCTGGATGAACGAGATCGACGAGGTGACGAAGGCGCCGATGGCGACGGCCAGCAGGATCGCCGCGGCGGTGACGACCGCGCCGGTGCGCTCGAGGCCGAGGGCGACGGCCTCGCGCTCGGAGCGCACGCCGTCGCGCGCCTCCTTGATCCGGCCGAGCAGGAAGACCCCGTAGTCGGTCGACAGGGCGAAGACGAGCGCCGCGGCCACGAGGAAGTCGGTGGGCTCGACACCGCCGTTGCCGGTGTAGCCCAGCAGGCCCTCGAACCGGCCCGCCTGGAACACCAGCGTCAGCACGCCGAGGGACGACGCGACGGTCAGCGCGTTCATGACGATGGCCTTGGCCGGCAGCACGAGCGAGCCGGTCATGAGCCACAGCACCAGGAAGGTCAGCAGCCCCAGCATGACGAGCGCCAGCGGCAGCCGTGAGCCGATCGCGGCCTGCTGGTCGACGAAGTCGGCGGCGGCACCGCCCACGAGCACGGGAAGGTCGTCGCCGGCGCGCACGGCTGTCACGACACCCCGCGCGTCAGCACCTGCCGGCTCGCCCTTCGCGAGGACGTCGACCTGGAAGGTGCGCTCGTCCAGCGCCACCGGCGGCTGCACGGAGGCGACGCCGGCGATGCCCTTGAGGCCTTCCGCGTACGCCGCCACCTCGCCGGCCCGGGCCCGGCCGGCGCTCACGACGACGGTCACCGGGGAGGTGTCGTCGGCCGGGTAGTCGCGGCTCAGCGTGTCAGCGACCGTGCGGGCGCTCTGGCCGACCGGGATGACCGAGGAGTCGACGGGCGTGAACTCGGCGCGCAGCCCGGGCAGCGCGATGGCGAGCATCAGGGCGGCGGTGATCACGGCCACCGGTCCGGGGTGGCGCATCACCGCGTGCGAGAGCCGGTACCAGCTGCCCTGGTCGGCCGGACGGGCGGCGCCGCGGCGGCGTACGAGCACCGTGCTGCCCCACACGGCGAACAGCGCGGGCGCCAGCACCAGCGTCGCGGCGGCGGCGACCACCGCGACGACCGCGCCCGCGATGCCCATGGACTGCAGGAACCCGAGCGGGAAGACGGTGAGCGTGGCGAGGGCGACGGCGACGGTGGCGGCCGAGAACACGACCGTGCGGCCGGCGGTCGCCATGGTGCGTGCCAGGGCGAGCGGCGGCGCGTGCTCGGCGAGCTCCTCGCGGTAGCGGGGGAGCAGGAACAGCGAGTAGCCGATCCCGAGGCCGAGCCCCAGGCCGATCACCAGGTTGAGCGCGAAGACCGACAGCCCGTAGCCCAGGTCGATCACGCGCAGCACCAGGAACGACCCCAGCACGGTGGCCACGCCCACCACCAGCGGCAGCACGGTGGCCCGCCCGCGGAAGAACAGCAGCGACAGCAGCAGCAGCACCGGGAAGGCGAGGGCCTCGGCGCGGGCGAGGTCGCCGCCGACCGCGTCGCCGATCTGGGTCTGCGCGATCAGCGACCCGCCGAGCTGCACGTCGGGGACGTCGGCGTAGCGGTCGAGCAGCTCGGTGGCCACCGCCTGGTCGTCGGCGTCAGCCCGCAGCGTCGCGGCGAGGAACGTCGAGCTGCCGTCGGCCGCGACCAGGCCGGGTGCCTGCGCGGCCGTGACGACGGTGGCGACGCCCGGCTCGGCCGCCAGCTCGCGCCGCAGGGAGTCGACGCGCGCCACGGCGGCGGCGTCGGCAGCGCCACCAGGGGTGCTGAGCAGCACGACGACACCCGCCCCGGCCTGCAGCCCGGTCGCCGCCTCGATGCGCTCGACGGCTCGCACCGAGCCGGAGTCCGTCGGGCTGAAGCCCCCGGAGTCGTCCAGGGCCCCGGCGACCGGGCCGCCGAGCACCCCGGCGGCAGCGACGAGCACGGCGGACAGGACGAGGGCGCGGCGTGGACGTCGCACGATCCGTTCGGTGAGCGAGCTGAGCACGGGAGCCTCCGAGTGACGAACAGTGCTCGTTCTGCTTGGCACTGTCAGGGAAGTAGGATGGCGTCAACGTAACGTCGTGGGGTTAACACTGTCAAGGAGAGTTGATGAGCGTCTCGGGAACGTTGCGCGACCGTCGCCGGGCTCAGACCGTCGACGAGATCAAGACCGCGGCGCTGGGACTGATGGCGGCCGGCGGGTCGGAGGCGCTGAGCCTGCGTGGCATCGCCCGCGAGGTGGGTGTCAGCGTGCAGGCGCTCTACCACTACTTCGACGGCCGCGAGGCGCTCATCACCGAGCTCGTCACCGACGCCTACCTCGCGGTCGCGGTCGCCGTCCGCGAGGGTGGGGCGCAGGGCAGCACCCGCGAGGAGCGGATCGTCGGCGCCGGGCTGGCCTACCGCCGGTGGGCGCTGGACAACCGTCCCGCGTTCCTGCTCGCCCTCGGTGCGCCGATCCCGGGCTACGCCGCGCCCGAGGACGGGCCGACGACGCAGGCGGCTCACACGATGTCCGACGCCTTCCGGGACGTCGTCTTCGACGGGTGGACGCCGGAGGCGGTCGCGACGCTGCCGGCGGCTGCCGACACCGGGGTGGCCGGGCCCGTCCCGGTCGACGAGAAGGACATGTCGACCGGCGCCCTGCAGCTGTTTGTCGCCGGGTGGGCCACCGTGCACGGCTACGTGATGCTCGAGGCCCACGGGCACCTCACGTGGTTGGAGGACGAGGGCGACGCGACGTGCCGGGCAGTCCTCGCGGGCTACGCGGCGATCGTCGAGCGGGCGCGCACAGGCGGCTGAGGCTGAGGCTGTGCGGCCCGAGCCTCAGCCGCCGACGGGCACCGCGAGGTCGACCTCCGTGCTCAGGACCGTCCCGGCGGTGCGCCCGGGCGCCGTCTGGTAGGACCAGTAGAGGTTGGTGTGGGCCACGACCTGAGCGGGCGGGGGAGCGCCGTAGGCGGACAGGTCCTCGGTGGTGTGGGCGTCGGAGACGAGCGTGACGTCGTAGCCGCGAACCAGCGCGCCGTGCAGCGTGGAGCGGATGCACGCGTCGGTCTGGGCGCCCGCGACCAGGACGTGCCCGATGCCGCGCGAGGCCAGCACCGCCTCGAGGTCGGTCTGCTCGAAGGAGTCGCCGTAGCTCTTGGCCACCAGCGGCTCGTCGTCGCGACGCACCAGCTCGGGCGCGTACTGCCAGGCCTCGGTGCCCGGCTCCAGCCCGTCGTCGCTGTGCTGCACCCACACGACGTCGACGGCCGCGTCGCGGACGCGCTCGACCAGCGCGGCGATCCGCCCGACGACGGCATCGCGCTCGTAGGCGCCCTCCACCACGCCGTTCTGGACGTCGATGACGAGCAGTGCGGTGCGGGGACGGTCGGCGAGCGTGGTCATGGTTCCTCCAGGTGGGGTGGTGGGACGTCGGCTGCCGCGGACGCTAGCGAGGCCCACCGACAGTGGCCGCCCGTGAGGGGCCCGGCTCTCGTCGTCCAGCTCGAGGGCGCGCGCGAGCGAGCGCACGGTGTGGGGGTAGGGCCGGGTGCGCGCCCCGCGCTCGAGCGCGCTCACCGCGGACGACGTCAGGCCGGCCGCCCCGGCCAGCTCGGCCTGGGTGAGACCGGCCCGCTCACGCAGACCTCGCAGCACGTGCGCGAACGTCGGGTCGTCGCGTGGCGGGGCGCTGCCCAGCAGGTCCAGGAGGGCGATCGCCGTCACGGCGGACATGCTGCACCGCTCGGGCCGCGACCGGATGGGCCGAGCGTCCCCGTCCGTCCCGGGACGAAGGTCCCGAACGGGAGTCGGAGCCGGTGGCGCCGGACGGTACCGCGCACACTGGGCCGCATGGGCACGCGGCGGGTGCGGGTCGTCCTGGTCGACGACCACGAGAGCGTCCGGCGCGGGCTGCGCGAGCTGCTGGAGACCACCGGCATCGACGTCGTGGGCGAGGCGTCGACGGCCGCCGAGGCCGTGCGCCGCATGCCCGCGATCGCACCCGACGTCGTCCTGCTCGACGTGCAGCTGCCCGACGGCTCGGGCATCGAGGTGTGCCGCGAGGTGCGCGCGGCGCTGCCGGGCACGGCGGTGCTGATCCTGACGTCCTTCGACGACGACGAGGCGCTGTTCGCCTCGAGGGTGCACGCGCTCGCGACGATCCGCCGCAGCACGTCCGGCAGCGACAGGTCGGCGCCGACGGCGATGACGGCGTCGAGCAGACCTCGCAGCCGATCGCGCGGGTCGGCCGGCGGGTGCGCCGGCCCGGGCGACTCGCTCATGGCCGGCATGCTGCGCATCACCACCGGGGCAGGCGAGCCCTCACCAGGCGTAGGCCTCGGGGGCCGCCCCGCCGGGGCCGGGGAAGATCGCGTCCAGGCGCGCCAGCAGGTCGTCGTCCAGCTCGACGTCGAGGGCGTGCAGGTTGCCCTCCAGCTGCTCAGCCGTGCGCGGCCCGATGATCGGCCCGGTGACGCCGGGCTGTGCCAGCAGCCACGCGAGGCCGACGTCGGCCGGGTTCTCCCCCATCTCGGCGCACAGGTCCTCGTAGGCCTTGATGGCCTTGCGGTTCCGCTTCAGCACCTCGCGGTTGCGGGGGTCGTTGCGCCGCTTGCCGGCCTTCTCCTTGGCGAGCACCCCGCCGAGCAGACCGCCCGCGAGCGGCGACCACGGGATCAGGCCCAGCCCGTAGTCGCGGCTGGCCGGCAGCACCTCGAGCTCGACCTCGCGGCTGAGCAGGTTGTAGAGCGACTGCTCGCTGACCAGGCCCAGCGAGCCGCGGCGGCGGGCGGCCTCCTGGCCCTTGGCGATGTGCCAGCCGGCGTGGTTGGACGACCCGACGTAGATGACCTTGCCCTGCTGGCGCAGCGTCTCGAAGGCCTCCCAGATCTCGTCCCACGGGGTGTCACGGTCGACGTGGTGCATCTGGTAGAGGTCGATGTAGTCGGTCTGCAGCCGCTGCAGCGAGGCGTCGCAGGCGAGTCGGATGTTGCGGGCCGACAGGTAGGTGTCGTTAGGCCAGTCGCTCATCCCGCCGTAGACCTTGGTGGCGAGCACGGTCTTCTCGCGCCGGCCCCCGCCCTGAGCGAACCATCGGCCGATGATCTGCTCGGTGATGCCCTCGCCCTGCACCCAGCCGTAGACGTTCGCGGTGTCGAAGAAGTTGATGCCCACCTCCAGCGCGCGGTCCATCAGCGCGTGCGAGTCCTCCTCGGAGGTGTGCGGGCCGAAGTTCATCGTGCCGAGGCACAGCCGACTGACCTGCAGGCCGCTGCGGCCCAGGTGGGTGTACTGCATGACGCCTCCTCGCGTGGCACCGCGCCCGGACGGCGGCGCTGCCCCCGGATGCTCGCACGCCGGGGCGCAGGTCCGCCCGGTGGGCGGTGCCGTCAGGGCACGCGGGGGTCAGGCACCAGCACCATCGGGCACGTGACGTGCGCGAGCAGGGCGCGTCGTCCGGCACCGGTGACGACGTCGAACGGCGACCCCTCGCCGGGGGCGGCCATCACGAACAGCGTGGCGTCGCCGAGCACCTCGGCAAGGTCGCGCTCATGCACGAGCCGGCGCTCGACGCCCGCGTCGCCGACGGCTTCGGCGACGACCCGCGCGAGCGACTCGAGCAGCTCGAGCTCGAGCTCCTCGGGACTGGGGTAGCTCACCAGGCTGACGCCGCGGCGCGCGGGCGGCAGCCGCGGGTAGTCCCACACGGCGATCGCGCGCACCCGGCCGCCGCGCAGCCGCGCCTCGTCGACGGCCCACCGCAGGGCGTGCTCGCCGCCGCCCGTCAGGTCCACGCCCACCACGAGCGTGCCTGCCTGCCCGGGCTCGGCTGCCGGCTCGGCGCTCACGACCCGGCGCCGACCGGCTGGGCAGCGCGCTCGTCCCGCTCGGGTGCGGTGTCGAGGTCGCCGGGCCCCAGGTTGTCGCGCCGCGCCAGCACCAGCAGCCCGGCGCAGACCACGCCGATGATGGTGATGATCGTCGCGGCGACGGCGGTGCTGGGGATCTGGGTGATGGCGTACATGAGCGCAGCCACACCAGCGGCCGCCGGGATCGTGATGACCCAGGCGCCGACCATCCGACCGAAGACGCGCCAGCTGACGGCCTCGCGGTCGGCGATGCCGACGCCGGTCACCGTTCCGGCCACCGTGTGCGTGGTCGACACCGGTGCGCCCATGGCGGTCGAGCCGAACAGCGCGATGGCGGCGGCCGTCTCGGCGCTGAAGCCGCTGGCCGGGCGCAGGTGGGTGATGCGGGTGCCGAGGGTCTGGACGATCTTCCAGCCGCCCGACAGCGTGCCGAGCGCGATGGAGGTGTGGCAGGCCAGCACGACCCACAGCGGCACCGCGAGGTCGCCGCCCGGTGCCGGGAGGTGACCCGTGGAGATCAGCAGCACGGTGATCACGCCCATGGTCTTCTGCGCGTCGTTGGCGCCGTGGCCGAGGGAGATGGCAGCGCTCGAGACCAGCTGCAGGCCGCGGAACGTGCGGTCGGACTGGCGGGTGCTCGCGCCGGTCGCCCGGATCGCGGCGCGCACCAGCAGCATGATCACGCCCGAGAGCGCCAGGCCGACGAGCGGCGACAGCACCATGAACAGCAGCGCCTTCTGGATCGGCGCGAACGAGATGCCGGACGTGCCCGCGGCCGCGAGCCCGGCGCCGGCAAGCCCGCCGATCAGGGCGTGCGAGGACGAGCTGGGCAGGCCGACGTACCAGGTGATGAAGTTCCACACCAGGGCCCCGAACAGCGCCGCGAACACGACCGCGAGCCCGACCGTCCCCGGCTTGACGACCGAGCCGATCGTGTCGGCCACCTTGGTGCCGAACACGGCGAAGGCGATGAAGTTGAACCCGGCGGCCCACAGCACCGCGATGCGGGGGCGCAGCACCTTGGTGGCGACGATGGTCGCGACCGAGTTCGCCGAGTCGTGGAAGCCGTTGGTGTAGTCGAACAGCAGGGCGAGCCCGACGAGAGCGATGACCGTGAGGAGCGTCAGGTCCATGGCGATCCCGTTCGTGGGGGGGGGCGGTCGACCCAAGGAAAGCGCGGTCGAACGTCGCGTATGCCGGGCCGCGGTGAATGTCCGGTGAACAGCTCGGGATCAGCGCGGCTGCGGTGACCGGTAGCTGGCGAGCGGCTGCACGTGGAGCGGGGCGGTGTGCCAGCGGCCACGGAAGGTGCCGGCGGCGACTTCGAGCTCGAGGTCGAGCCGGTGCGGTGTCTGGATGAACGCCACCTCGACCAGCGCCGCGTCGTCGCCGGTCGAGCCGGCCGTCACGGCCAGCGGCCCGTCGACGTGCCAGCCGGCGTCGGCGACGGCAGGAAGCCGCAGCGGCGCACCGGAGTCGCCCAGCACCAGCGTGCCGTCGCCCTCGACGTGCACCGCCGTCAGGCTCGCCGGCTCGCTGCCGGACTCGGGTCGCAGCCGCGCCGGCCGTGCCGCGAGGCCACCGAGCGACGGCAGCACGAGCGTTCTCGTGCGCGCACCCAGTGCCGCCTCGGCGTCCGCCGCGTCGCCTGGCAGCGGCGGCGCTGCGAGGGCCGGCAGCAGGTGGGTCCAGGCGAGCGTGAGCAGCGCCTGGGTGTCGGTGCACGCCGACGTGATCGCCACCACGGCGTCCAGCTCGGGCAGCACGAGGGCGAACTGGCCGTAGGCGCCGTCGAAGCGGTAGCCGCGGCCTGGACCGTTCAGCCACAGCTGGAAGCCGTAGCCGTGGTCCCAGTCGGGGTCGCCCTCGCCCGTGGTGTCGATGTGCTCGCGGGTGGCCTCGGCGACGAAGTCCTCGGTCACCAGCTGCCGGCCCGCCCAGCTGCCGCGCTGGAGGTACAGCTGCCCGAGGCGCGCCACGGCGTCGGTCGTCGCGTGCAGCCCGGAGTAGCCGATCTCGCGGCCGGTCGGGTCAGTGATCCAGCCGACCGGCGGGATGCCGAGCGGGTCGAGCAGCCGCGGTCGCAGGTAGTCGCGCAGCGACTGGCCGCTGACCCGCTGCACGATCGCCGACACCGCGAAGGTGCAGGGCTGGTTGTAGGCGAACACGGTCCCGGGGTCCGACTCCGGCGGCAGCCGCAGGAAGCCGCGCAGCAGGTCGCCGTCGCCCTCGCGCCTTGCCCGGTCGACGGTCTCGGCTGTGTGGCCGCTCGCCATGGCGAGCACGTGCCGGACGAGGATGGCGCGGCTGCGCGCATCGGTCACGTCGGCGTCCAGCTCGGGGAAGTACGACAGCACCGTCGCGTCGAAGTCGACCAGACCCTCGGCCACCGCGATGCCGAGCGCCGTCGCCGTCACTGACTTGCTGAGCGAGTAGAGCAGGTGCGGCAGCTGCGGCGCGTACGGCGACCACCAGCCCTCCGCCACGACGGTGCCGTGTCGCAGCACCATCAGGCTGTGCAGCTCGACACCGGGATCGGCGTCCGCGGCCTCGATGAAGGCGCTGATGCCGCGGGCGTCGACGCCCTGCTCGGACGGCGTCGAGCGGGGGAGCGCGGTGCTGCTCGCCCGGGTGCTGCTGCTGTCGGTGCTGCTGCTGTGCGTCGTCGTGCTCATGGCACGAGCCTAGGGTCGGCTCACGGGTGGGCGCGCGCCGCGCGGAGCAGCGTCGCGGTGAGCTCGACGACCTCGGCGACGTCCCAGCCCAGCGTCGCCGGGCCGACCACCACCTCGGTGCTCGACCAGCCGGGAACGTCGCCAGGGGCAAGCCGCCCGTACGTCCAGGTGCCGGTGCTCTCGGCGTGCAGGAGGGTCTGCTCGGCGAAGGCCGCGGCGTCGACGTCGACGTGCAGCACGAACGCGTTGACCTGCGGCGGGCTGGGGAACGCGCGCACGGCAGGCAGCGCGGTGAGCGCCGCGGCCAGCTCGCGGGCGCGCTGCGCGTAGCCGGCGAACTCGCTGAGCCGGGCGAGGCCCTGCCGGGCTCCGATAGCGATCGGGTGCATCGCGTACAGGCGCCCGCCGTGCCGGTGCTGCCAGGAGCGCGCGTCGGCGATGACGTCGGCCGGCCCCGCCAGCGCCGCGCCCGCGATGGCGTCGAGGCCCTTGTAGAACGAGACGTAGACGGTGTCGGCGAGCGCGGCGATCTCGGCGTGCGGGCGGCCGTAGAAGGGCTGGCTCTCCCACAGCCGCGCGCCGTCGAGGTGGATCGCCATCCCCCTCGCCCGCGCGGCGTCCACCAGCGCCACCAGGTCGTCCCACTCGGGCAGCAGGTAGCCGGCGTCCCGCAGCGGCAGCTCGACGGCCAGCGCCGCGTGCGGGCCAGGTGCCGCGCGGAGGTCGTCGGCGCCGAGCGGACGCCGGTCGCGGGTGAGCACCTCCATGCGCACGCCGTGCAGCGCCTCGAGCGCCGCCTCCTCGTGCAGCACCAGGTGCGAGAGCCCGTGGACGGCGACCGCCGGGCGGCCGCTGCGGTCGGCCCACACGCGCAGCGCGCACTGCTGCGCCATGGTGCCGCTCGGCATGAGCACCGCCGCCTCCGTGCCCAGCAGCTCGCACAGCTCGGCCTCGAGCGCGCCCACCTCCCCGCCGGCGCCGTAGACGTCCGGCGCCTGGCTCTGCGCTGAGTCGGCGAGCGCACGCAACTGCTCCGGCACGGTGACCGGAGCCGCCCCCATGAGGAACCGGGTGGCGGCGAGGCGGGCACGCTCGCGGCGACCATCTGGGTCGGCGTCCGGCTCGGGGTGGGCGTCGTCGGGCACGTCTGGTGCGGCATCGGCCATGCCCGGATCATGGCGCACCCAATTGGACGTGGCCCGTTGCGGTGCCCGTCGCGCGCGCCCGGAGCCGTCGACCCATGCTGGGACGGCCCGCCACGTCCGAAGGAGTCCGCATGACCGAGATCACCGCCGCCGCCGAGCAGGACGTCGTCGACGTGCTGAGCGAGGACCACCGCGAGGTCGACGCACTCATCCAGCGCATCTGGGCCGAGACCGACCCTGCCGCCCGACGCGACCTCGCCGACGTCATGATCAGCGAGCTGGTGCGCCACTCGGTGGCCGAGGAGATGTTCGTCTACCCCGCGATGCTGCTGCACCTGCCGGACGGCGAGCAGGCGGTCGCCCACGACACCGAGGAGCACAAGGACCTGGAGCGGACGATGAAGTCGCTGGAGTCGGCGAAGCCGGACGGGGCGCACTTCGAGGAGCTGCTGCGCCACCTCGAGACGGTGCTGCGCGACCACGTCAGCGACGAGGAGAGCGAGCAGTTTCCGGCACTGCGCCAGCACGTGCCCCACGCCGAGCTCGTCACCCTCGCGGGGCAGGTGCAGGCGGTCAAGAAGATCGCACCCACCCGACCTCACCCGTCCCAGCCGAACACGCTGCTGGCGCACGCGCTGGTCGGCCCTGGCGTCGGCCTGGTCGACCGGTTGCGCGACCGGATCAGCGGGCGCCCCACCGCCTGAGCCGCTCCTCGTCGGCCACCGCCGGGCTCGCGAGCCGCTGCGGCCCCGAGCCTCGTCGGCATCACGCGATCGCGGACGTCATCAGGCCGGTGCCTGGGTCGCCCCAGCTTCGACCAGCGAGTGCGCCGGGTCCCCACCCGAGCTCGGGCGGGCGGCGACCAGGCGGCGGGTGCGGCGGGCCTGGCCACGAAGGACTAGGGGCCAGCCCTGATGCGACGGTCTCGGCAGCCGTGGTGAGGTGCTCACTGGTGACGCGGGAGCGGCCTTGACCGGTGGAGACCGCATCAACCTGACGCAGTGCACCCCATCGGACACCTGAAGGAGAAGGTCGTGCGCAAGATCGCAACAGTCCTCGCAGCAGGGGCACTCGCTGTCTCGGGAGCCGCACCGGCAGTGGCAGCAACAGCGCCCGCGGCGTTCGCGGACGTCGTCGGCGTCGCTCGCATCACCAGTCCGACGACGGCTGAGGTCCAGGTCCGGTACCGATGCTCGGCCGCGGACCCGGCGGTGGCGCTGTGGGTGGCGGTCAAGCAGGGCGCCCGTCTGGTCGAGAATCCCGACCACGGGGGCACCAGCAGCGCCAGCGCTGACGCCTACGCGCAGTCGCACCGTGAGCTCGGCCTTCTCGACTGCGACGGCAAGACGCACGTCGGCCGCTACCACGTCGACCAGCTCGAGGCTCCAGCGCCGGTCGGCGGCTTCGGCACCTTCCGCAAGGGCGCCAAGACGTACGTCCAGTTCTGCCTCACGCCGGCCAGCAGCACCAGTCACCAGGCGGGCGTGATCAGCGCCATGGAGTTCGTCCAGGCAGTCTGATCCCGCAGCCGGCGCTGGTGCGCAGGCCGGTCGGCAGCAGGCAGCCGGTTCCGGCCTGGCGCACCTCGCACCTCGCCGCGTCCGGGGTCAGGCACACCGGGTCGCGTGGCACAGTGCCAGGATGCTGCCGTGGACTGGCTCAGGGGCTGCCGAGGCGCGCTGAGCGTGCTGCAGCTGCTGGTCCTGGCGTTGGCGTCGGTGCTGGTGGGCGTGTCGGCGGTGTCCCCGGCGCTCGGGGGGTTGGCGCCGGCGGTGCTCGCTGTCCGGTCGCTCAGCGGCGGGGTGTTCGTCGTCGCGGGAGCGGTGACGTGGGCACGGGGCGCCGGACGGGCGCTCGGCGGGTTGTTCGTCGCCGCGGGCTGTGCGCTGTGCCTGATCAACCTCGGGTTGTGGCAGGGCGAGCTGGCGACGACGCTGCGGATCGGTACCGGCGGGTACGCCCCATTCGGCGCCATCCTGGGCCACCTGCTGATGTCGTACCCGACCGGCCGGTTGCAGGCTCGCCTGGAGCGGCTGGCCGTCGCCGGGCTGTACGCCGGCGCGGCCGGGTACAGCAGCTTCCAGCTCGCCGTGGGCGACAGCAGGGGACAGCGGTACTGCCAGCCGGACGGGTGCGCGGACATGTTCCCGGTCCTCGTCCGCTCCGACACCGTGGCACGGGTCGGCGTCCGCGGGCTCGTCCTGCTGCAGCTCGTGGTGATCGCCCTCGTCGTCCTCGTCATGGCCCGGCGCTACCGGGCTGCCGGCCCGCCGGCGCGCCGCGCGCTGCGGCCAGCCATCGTCAGTGTCGCCGCGGCGTTGGGTGGGGCGGTCACGATCAGCATCGGGCGGGTGCTCGCGCTGCCCGGTGGTGGCGCGACCAGGGTCCTGATCGCCCTGGTCTGGGGTGTCAGCGCCGCCGGGGTCGCGGTCGGGTTGCTGCTCGGGGTGCTGCGCAGCCGGCTGGTCCTGTACGGCATGGGCGACCTGGTCAGCCGGCTCGACTCGGCCCCGGTCGGCGAGGTCCGGGCGGTGCTGGCCCGGCTGCTGGGCGACCCGTCACTGCGGGTGCTGCCGGCCGCGCCGGACGGTCGGGCCTACCTCGACGCCAGCGGCGCGCGACTGCAGACCCCTGGTGACGGCCGGCGGTGGCTGCCGGTCGGCGACCCGCCGGTCGGGGTGATCGAGCAGGATCTCGCAGCCGCCCCCGACCCGCAGGTGCTGCAGGCGGTGCTGGGCGTGCTGCGGCTGCTGCTCGACAATTTGCGGCTGCAGGACCAGCTGCGCTGGCAGCTGGTCGAGGTGCAGGACTCCCGAGCCCGGATCGTGGCCGCAGCAGACGGGGAGCGGCTGCGGATCGAGCGGGATCTGCACGACGGGGCGCAGCAGCACCTGGTGAGCTCGGCGCTGTCGGTGCGCCTGGCCCGCCAGCGGCTGCGCGCGGCGCCGGACACCGCCGACGAGCTGCTGGTCCAGGCCGAACAGGAGCTGGCGACGTCGCTGGTCGAGATCCGGCAGCTGGCCCGCGGGCTGCACCCGGCCATCCTGACCGACCGCGGCGTCGGTGCAGCGGTCGAGTCACTGGCGCAGCGGCTCCCCCTGCAGGTGCAGCTGACCGACGGGCTGTCCGGCCGGCACCCGGTCGCGGTGGAGACCACTGCCTACTTCGTCGTCTGCGAGGCTCTGGTCAACGTGACCCGGTACGCCGGGGTCGACGCCGCCGACGTCCGGCTCTCGCAGACGCCGGGCGCGGTGCTGGTCGAGGTCGTCGACCACGGGTGCGGCGGCGCGGATGCCCGCGCCGGTACCGGGCTGCGCGGACTGGCCGACCGGCTGGCCGCTCTGGCCGGCACGCTCACCGTCATCTCCGGCGCGGGCGCCGGCACCACGGTGCGCGCGGAGATGCCACTGACGGAGCTCGGGCCGCGAAGGGGCGCAGTGCCCGCTCCGGTCCCGGGGCAGCCGGAGCTGCGATGACCGAGCCGAGCCAGGCCGGGCGGCTGCGGGTGGTGCTGGCCGACGACGCTCCCCTGATGCGCCAGGGCGTGGCGTTCGTGCTGGCCGAGGCCGGCATCGACGTGGTCGCCCAGGCCGACGACGCCGCCGGGTTGCTGTCCGCCGTTGCCGCGCAGCACCCCGACGTGGTCGTCAGCGACATCCGCATGCCGCCGGGTCACGGCACCGAGGGCCTCGACGCCGCGGTGATGATCCAGCAGCGGCACCCGCTGGTGGGGATCCTGCTGCTGTCCAACCACGCCGAGACCCGGCACCTGTCCACGTTGGTGGAGTCCGCCCGCGCCGGCGTCGGCTACCTGCTCAAGGAGCGGGTCGTGGACACCGACGCGTTCGTGGCGGCGGTCCGTCGGATCGCCGCCGGAGGCACCGCCCTGGACCCGGAGATCGTGGCGCTGCTGCTGGCCCGGCAGCAGCAGCGGCGGGTCGTGCAGTCCCTGACCGGGCGGGAGCGCCAGGTCCTGCAGGTGATGGCCACCGGCGCGTCGAACGCCGCCGTCGGGGCGACTCTGCACCTGTCCGGCAAGACCGTCGAGGCGCACATCCAGCACATCTTCGGCAAGCTGGGGCTCAGCCAGGACCCGGACGAGCACCGGCGCGTCAAGGCGGTCCTGACCTACCTGCACGGCCTGTAGGCGACTCGGCGTCCTGACGGGGCCACCACCATGTGGTCGGGCGGACCAGCCGGGGGCGGGACGGCAGGGCTCGCTGCGCCGCCCTGACAGCGTCAGGTGGGCCGGTGGTCGGTCTGCCCGGGACGTCAGCGGGCGGTGACGGGGTGGTTCGCCTGGAACAGGTCGCCCGGGTCGACGTCGGCCTTGATGCGTCGCAGCCGGTCCAGCGTGGCCGGCGGGAAGAACGTCTCGGCTGCGGTCGGCCGCTCGCTGAACCCGGGCAGCTGGTGGGCGGCGCGGTACGGCTCGACCAGCCGGAGCACCCTGTCCAGGTGCGTCTCCACGGCACCGGCCGTGCCGGGGTCCATGGCCATCCCGACGCCGTAGACGAGGTAGGCGCCGTCCGCGACGGCCAGGGCGCCGGTCCGGCTGCGTGACGGCGCACCGGCGACGTGCCGGATCTCCACCTTCAGCAGCGGGCTGCCCGAGGCGGGGCCGGCGGCGTCGACCAGGGCGTCGACCGCGTCGGCCGGGAGCTCGCGGAGCAGGGCGCCGTTCCCCGCCCCGGGCACCGGCTGCTCGGGGTCCATGTGCAGGTGGCTGAGCGCTGCTGGAGGGACCATCGTGAAGGTGTCCATCTCCGGGCCGAGTGCCCGCAGGGGCTCGAGGATCGCAGCGGCGGTCTGCTCGTCCCCCAGACTGGCCCCGTCGATGACGAGCAGTCCCCGGCCGCGCAGGAACGGCGGGACGTCCGGCAGCGGTGGCACCTGCACGATGCTGGCGGCGGTCGTGACGCCGTCCGGGACGGTCGACGTCCACTGGCGCCAGGCGTGCAGCACCTCAGCGGCCCGCTCCCACGGCCAGATCAGCGCCCCGGCGTAGACCTCGGCCAGCTCTATCAGCTCGAACTCCATCGCGACCACCGCCGCGAACGAGCCGCCGCCGCCGCACAGTGCCCAGAACAGCTCGGGCTCGGCGTCCCTGCTCACCGCCAGCAGCCGACCGTCGGCGGTCACCACCTCGAAGGTCACGACCCGTTCGGTCGCCAGTCCGTAGCGGCGGCACAGCCAGCTCACGCCGCCGCCGACCGTGTAGCCGACGACGCCGACGTCCGGCGACGACCCGGCCAACGGCGCGAGGCCGAGTGCGGAGGCGGGCGCGGTCACGTCCGCCCACAGCGCACCGGCCTCCACGCGGGCGGTCCGCCGATCCGGGTCGATGGTCACGCCGCGCATCCGCGAGGTCTTCACCAGCACGGTCACGTCCGACGAGCGCAGCGGCGCGGCGTTGTGCCCGGTTCCCTGCATCGCCACCCGCAGCCCTCTCATCCGCGCGTGGTCGACGACGGCCTGCACGTCGGCGGGGCCTTGCGGCTCCACGACCATCGCCGGCCGCTGGTCGACCGCCAGGTTCCACGCCGCGCGAGCGACGTCCCAGCCCGGGTCGTCGGGCACCAAGACGGCGCCGGCGACGCGCGAGCGCAGTTCCTCGACATCCGCAGCCGGCCCGGCCAGCTGCCGTGACGAAACAGACATGGCGGGGGTCCCTTCCTGCAGGTCACGAGCATCGACGGTCGCAGCAAGCGGCCGTCCGCAGCCCACCCAGCGGCCGGGTGGCCGCAGTCCGAAGACGCTAGGGAACAGCTGAGCCCGCCGCATCAGGGCTAGCCCCTAGGCGTCAGGGGGTGGGGAGGCGACCACGCCCGCTGCACCGCCCGACGAGCGGGCGACAGGTCAGGCCCGGTCGACGACCTGCTGCAGCACCGACGTCGAGTCGGTGATGATGCCCCTCACCCCGGCGGCGGCCACGGTGTCGAGCGTGGTGGTGGAGTTGACCGGCCAGCTCATGACGAGGCCGACGCGCTCGAGCAGCGAGGCGACGACCGCGGGCGTGACGAGCGAGACGTGCATGCTGACGCCGTGGTGGCGCACCCCGCGGGCGGCGTCGTCGTGAAGGCGGGGCAGCAGGCGCGCGAGCTCGCCACGGGTGCGGGCCGACAGGACGGTGCGCGCGTAGGGCAGGGTCTCGAACGGCTCGATCGACGGCCAGTGGCGGCCGCAGACCCACACCGGCTGGTCGGGCGGCGACTGCTCCAGCAGCGAGACGACCGCGGCCACGCCGTGCGGCGTGCGGTCCTTCAGGTCGAGCATCACCGTCGTGCCGCTCGCCAGCGCGGCGACGAGCTCGACGAGGTGCAGCCGGCGCGAGCGCTCGTGGCTGAGGCGCCACCGGTCGAGCACGAGCGGCAGCGGACGCAGCGAGCGCCCGTGGTGCACCTCGAGCGTGCCCCGCACCGCCTGCACGTCGGCCTCGACCACGTCGGCGCCGACCCGCTGGGCGACCGCGAGCGCCGGCAGCGAGTTGCCCGCCCGGTGGGCGATCGCGACCAGGCTCACGCGGCGAGCGTAGCCACCCGCGTGTGGTGGCCGGCGCGGCGCGCCAGCAGCAGCCCCACGCCACCGATGACCAGCGCCGGAGCCCAGGCGACGGTGGCCTTGAGCGCCACGGCGCCGGCCGCGGCCGGGAGGGGGACGCCGAGCCCGACGAGCGCGAGCACCAGGGCGCCGTCCTTGGGGCTGGCGCCGTTCATGCCGGGGAGCGCGCCGGCGAGCTGGCTGGCACCGAAGGCACCTACGAGGGCGAGCGGGGGAACCGAGCCGCCCGTCGCGTGCAGCGAGCCGAGCAGCAGCGCGCACACCGTGGCCTGGTAGCCGACCGAGTAGGTGATGCCGTGCAGCAGCTCGCGGCGGGTCGGACGTCGGCGGGTGGGCACGAGCGACGGGCGCCAGCGACGCACGGCCAGGGCGGCCAGGACGAGCACCACCACCGTCACCAGGGAACCGGCGAGCAGCTGCCACGGGAGGGTCAGACCGGTGGCGCCCACGAACGCGGCGAGCCCCACCGCGCCGACGAGCCGGTCGAGGCCGACCTCGGCCAGGGCGTCGGGACGCGTGACGCCGTGCCGCTCGAGCCGCCGCACCCGCCAGAGGTCGGAGCCCACGTGACCGGGGGTGAGCAGGCCGAGCAGCTCGGCCTCGGCGAAGACGCGCATGTGCCAGCGACGGCCGGCGCCACTGGTCGACAGCGCGCGCCAGCGCAGCGGGCACAGCAGGTACTTGCCGATGACGAAGGGCAGCACCCCCAGCAGCAGCGGCTCCACCTCGACGCTGGGCACGTGCATGAGCGACAGCACCGGCACGACGACCGCGGCGGCGTACATCGCCGCACGCAGCAGCCGACCCAGGGGCTCGCGCCACGCGTCGGGCACGCTCATGGACCTCGCTCCTGCCGTAGGGACCTCGTCCGCCATCGGCCGGGTCGACCGCCGGCTTGACCGCTCCAGGTACCCCGATGCCCGTGCACCGTGCCACCGACCATGGTGAGCCACCTGCATCACGCGTCCCGATGCGTGCTCGGGTCCTCGCCGCGTCGCAGCGGCGGCAGCTGCTCGATCCGTCCGGCGACGGCTGCCACCGCGGCGCTGGCGGCCCGCAACCTGCCGGACGTCGGCGCCGGCGCGCGCAGGGCCGCGGCGTCGAGCGCATCCCGGGTGCGGTCGGTGACTGTCAGCGGCAGGGCGGCGAGCACGTTGCCGGGCGGGCGTCGGGCCACCACCGGGTGCGCCCGCGTCGGGGCGGTGCGGCGCACGACCTCCCAGGCCACCCCGATCGAGCGCAGCTGCCTGGTCGTGGCGTGCTGCTGCAGCTGGGGGAGCAGCCGGTCCTCCTCGTCCCGGACGTCGTCCGACAGCACGGCGACGACCTCCTCGAGCAGCTCGGCGCGGCCCGCGTCACCGGGCCGCGAGCGCTCGAGCCGGGTCACCAGCTCGTTGACCTGCTGGTGCTCCTGCTCGATGTGCACGGTGAGGTCCGCGGCGTCCGGGAGCAGCCTGCGGACGGCAGGGAAGAGCACCGCCTCCTCGGCGAAGGCGTGCGTGAAGACCAGGCGGCAGAGGCGGCGCAGCACCTCCTGCTGGGCGTCGCCGTCGGTGGCGCGCACCTGCTGCACCAGCCGGTCGAGGGCGATGTGGTCGCGGCGCTGTCGGGCCAGGATGCTGGCCCGGCCGCCCAGCTGCTTCGTGGTCTGCTGCGCGATGGACGTCGGCACGTGGGCTCCTCGGCACTCGGCCCGGACACCTCGCCCAGGGCCGGCCCGCACAGCCCGGCACCCTTCCAGTACCCGCCATGGGCGCCGGCACGCCCGCTGGGGCCCCTCGACTCGCGAGCTCGAGCTCCAGCCCGCTGCGCCCCGGCCGTCGCCCCGGCATCACGCCGCCGGACATGCCGATGCCGACGAACGCTGACCCGAGGGAGATCATCAGCGTTACAGTGACCGCCACCGCTCGCGCGCACCCGCCCGCACACGTGGTGCACCGCCGCTGCCGGGACCTCCCCTTGGGGGTGCCGGCGCCCGGTGGTGCGGAGGGGGACGACGACCGAGGGGCACCGCGTGGCACACCGAACGTTCCCGACCGCCCACCGCGGCCGGCGCGCCGTCGCGGCCGCCGTCGCGGTGACCGTGATGACGGCCGGCCTGCTCGCCGGTACCGGCGGTGGTCAGCAGGCCGCCGCCGCCGCGCTGCCGGCTGCCACGGCCACCACCCCGCCCACCAAGCCACCGGTCAAGCCACCGACGAGCCCGGTGGTGCGGCCCAAGCCCATCCCTGCCACCAAGCCCGGCCCCGGCTTCTTCGGCGTCCACGTCAGCGCTGTCGCGACCGGGGAGTGGCCCGACGTACCGGAGGGCTCGGTCACCTCGGTCCGGCTGTGGGACACCGGAACCACGTGGAAGCAGATCAGCCCGTACGCCGGGGCGTGGGACTGGTCGCGGCTGGACGCCGCGGTCGAGACCGCGCGCGACAACGGCGCGGGCGTCGACCTGGTGCTGGGCACCGGGCCGCAGTGGGCCGCGAAGAACCCCTGGCAGTGGGCGGCGTACGGCGACGGCTCGGCGTCCTTGCCGCTCAAGGAGTCCGACTGGGTCGAGTACGTCGCGGCGGTCGCCCGCCGCTACCAGGGGAAGATCAGCACCTACGAGACGTGGAATGAGGGCAACCTCCTCATCTTCTGGGGCGGCACCGCCGCCGAGCTGGCACGGCTGAACTCCCTCGCCTACCGCACCATCAAGGGCATCGACCCTCGCGCCACGGTGCTCGCGCCCTCAGCCACGTTGCGGGGCAACGGGATCACCTGGCTGACGCACTACGCGCAGGCCGGAGGCTTCCGCTACTCCGACGGCATCAACGTGCACGCCTACCCCAAGCCCGAGGGGACGCCCGAGGACGCCATCGGCCTGCTGCGGCGCGCCCGCGACACCCTGGCGGCCCGCGGCGTCAAGCTGCCGGTCTACGACACGGAGATCAACTACGGCATGCCGGTGGGCGGCAAGGGTTCCAGGACCGAGCTGACGCAGGTGCAGCAGTCGGCGTTCGTCGCACGCACCTACTTGCTGGCGCAGTCGGAGAGGGTCGCCCGCACCTACTGGTACAGCTGGACCAACGCCCCCTCGCTGAGCGTGCAGATGACGCAGCCGGGGCTGCCGGGCCTCGCGGGTCTGCCGCAGGGCACCCGCAACGCCCCCCCGGCGCAGGCGTTCGTGGTGGTTTCCGGCTGGCTCAAGGGCTCGATGGCGCCGTGCACGGTCGACGGCAGCGGCACCTACGCGTGCACCATCCGCTACTCGCGCGGCACCGGCGTCGTGCGCTGGAACCCCAAGGCCAACGTGTCGGTCAAGGCCCCGGCCTACACCACGACCCGGCAGGACGTCTACGGCAAGGTCACCCGCACCAGGGCCGGCTCGCGCGTGCGGGTGGGCATCGCGCCGGTGCTGTTCCGCACCACCCGCTGAGCGGCCTCAGACCACGCGCGCCGACTCGCCACCGAGCTGGACGACGTCACCGCGCTGCAGCTGGCGGCCGCGGCGGACCTCGCTCTCGCCGTTGACGAGCACCTCGCCCTGCGCCAGCAGCAGCTTGGCGTCGGCGCCCGACCCGATGAGCCCGGCGAGCTTGAGGAACTGGCCCAGGCGGATGCCCTCGCGGTCGACCGTCACGTCCTGCACGTCCGCCATCGTGCCACCGGGTGGGCCGTGCGGCAGGTCAGCTGCGCAGCAGCCGCAGCGACTCCTCGTGCAGCAGCCCGTTGGTGGCCACCGCGCTGCCGCCCCACGGCCCGGGTTCGCCGTCCAGCGAAGTGAAGCGA
Organism: uncultured Actinomycetales bacterium; assembly: GCA_964243295.1. Lineage (GTDB taxonomy): Bacteria > Actinomycetota > Actinomycetes > Actinomycetales > Angustibacteraceae > CAXTEJ01. The sequence goes on from CAXTEJ010000029.1 coordinate 40,724, forward strand.
CCGCCTGCCTCGGTGACGATCGGCACGAGCGCCGCCATGTCGTGCAGCGACAGCTCGGGCTCGCAGGCGATGTCGACAGCGCCCTCGGCGACGAGCATGTACGACCAGAAGTCGCCGTAGGCGCGGGTGCGCCAGCAGCGCCGCGCCAGCTCGAGGAACCCGTCGAGCCGGCGCTGGTCCTGCCAGCCCGACAGGCTGGAGTACGACAGCGACGCGTCGGGCAGACCGGCGACCTGCGAGACCTGCAGCCGTCGAGCCGACGACAGGCTGCGACCGGTCCAGGCACCTGAGCCGGTCGCCGCCCACCAGCGCCGGCCGAGCGCCGGGGCCGACACGACCCCCAGCACGGGGACGTCCTGGTCGACGAGCGCGATCAGCGTCGCCCACACCGGCACGCCGCGCACGAAGTTCTTGGTGCCGTCGATCGGGTCGACGACCCAGCGGCGCGGACCGTGACCGGTGTCGGGCATCTCCTCGCCGACGACGGCGTCGCGCGGCCGCGTGCGCCGCAGCTGCGAGCGCACGAGCTGCTCGGCGGCGAGGTCGGCGTCGGTGACGGGCGTGAGGTCGGGCTTGGTGGTGACGGTCAGGTCGACGGCGCGGAAGCGATCGGTCGTCAGCCCGTCGACCGCGTCGGCGATGACGTGAGCCAGTCGCAGGTCGTCGTCGTAGGCCACCGGCGCAACGTACCGCCGCGCTAGCCTGCCGTCGTGGACCCCGCGCACGCAGCCGACCCACCGCCCGCGCCGCCGACGGGTGGTGCGCCCCGGTCGCCGTCCGAGGTGGCGCTCAGCTCGTTCCTGGACGCCGACGGCCGGCTGATCGCGATCCCGCGCCGGCACGTCAAGCGGCTGGCGGCCCTCGACCACGTCGCGCGCGTGTTCGAGCCGGGCGCCCGCTACCCCGAGCCGGAGGTCAACGCGATGCTGCGGGCCTTCCACGACGACGTCGCCGCCCTGCGCCGGTACCTCGTCGACTACGGGTTCATGACCCGCGAGAACAGCGTGTACTGGCGCTCGGGCGGCACCGTCGACGTCTGAGCGCCCGGCTGCGCGAGGCCGTCGTGGCGCTAGCGCCCTAGGGGTCGCGGGCTCGGTGGTGGCCTCCGGGTTGGTTGTCCACAGATGTTGCGGCACAACGGTTTGGCCTGTCGAACGTCGGCGTGATCGGCTAGAATCGAACACATGACCGAGACTGCGTGGGGTGTGCTGGCGGAGGCGTCCGCCGCTGTCGCCGCCGCGCGGGTGTGGCAGCTCAGCGCCGACCAGCTGGTCGCCGCGCTGCGCCGCGAACGGGCCGCGGAGGCGCAGCGCGCAGCCGCGCGGCTGGGCCTGATCCGCGAGCTGGACGCGCGCGGGTACGCGGTGGGGCTGGGTTTCACGTCGACACAGGCGTGGCTGGCCGGTGAGCTGCTGCTCGACCGGCGCACGGCGGCCGCCGACGTGCGGGCTGCCCGCCAGCTCGACCCGGTCGGTGACGTGCCTCCCGTGCCGGGGGCCGTGGTCT
>CAXTEJ010000030.1:0-4229 GCA_964243295.1 uncultured Actinomycetales bacterium
GTCTCGCGGTGACGTGGTTCGAGGTCGCCGCGGTCCTGCTCGCCGGGACCGCCGCGGGCACCATCAACGCCGTCGTCGGCTCCGGCACGCTCATCACCTTCCCCGTGCTGCTGGCGTTCGGCTTCCCCCCCGTGACGGCGAACGTCTCCAACAACATCGGCCTGGTGCCGGGCGGGGTGTCGGCGACCCTCGGCTACCGCCCCGAGCTGTCGGGGCAACGACCCCGGATCGCGCTGCTCGCCCCCATGTCGCTGGTCGGCGCCGTCACGGGCGCCCTGCTGCTGCTGCGCCTGCCCGCCGACGCGTTCCAGGCGATCGTGCCGGTGCTCATCGCCGTGGCGCTCGTGCTCGTGGTGGTGCAGCCGCGCATGCAGGCGGCGCTGACGCAGCGACGGGACTCGCGCCCCGACGGCCGAGGGCGTGGCAACCTCGCCGCCGCGATGGCCGGCACGCTCGTCGCCGGCACCTACGGCGGCTACTTCGGTGCGGCCCAGGGCGTGCTGCTCGTCGGCCTGCTGGGCACGCTGCTGCCCGAGCCGCTGCAGCGGGTCAACGCCCTGAAGAACCTGCTGTCGCTGGTGGTCAACTCCGTCGCCGCGCTCGTGTTCCTGACGGTCGCCCGCGACAGCATCGACTGGCGCGTCGTCGCGCTGATCGCCGCGGGCTCGCTGCTCGGCGGCTTCCTCGGCGCCCGCTACGGGCGCCGGTTGCCGCCGTCCGCGCTGCGCGGGCTCATCGTCGCCGTGGGACTGGTCGCGATCGTGCGCGTGGTGACCTCGTGAGGCGCGGGAGGTGAGCGACCGGGCAGGCGTCGTCCGCGTCGGCGACGCCGCCGACCCCCGCGTGCACGAGTACGTCGGCCTCACCGACATGGCGCTGCGCACCCGGCGCGAGCAGCCGGAGGGGCTGTACCTGGCTGAGAGCGACAAGGTGATCCGGCGCGCGCTGCGGGCCGGCCACCGGCCGCGGTCGCTGCTGATGGCCGACAAGTGGCTCACCGCGCTCGACGACCTGGTGACCGCCGCGCTGGACGACGGTGTGCCCGTGCTCGTGGCCGACACCGCGGTGCTGGAGCAGATCACCGGTTTCCACCTGCACCGCGGGGCCATCGCCGCCATGCACCGCCCCGTCCTGCCCGACCTCGCGACGGTGCTGGCGGGCGCCCGCCGCGTCGCGGTCCTGGAGGACGTCGTGGACCACACGAACGTCGGCGCGGTGTTCCGGTCGGCCGCTGCGCTGGGCGTCGACGCGGTGCTGGTCACGCCGCGGTGCGCCGACCCGCTCTACCGCCGCAGCGTCCGGGTGTCGATGGGCGGGGTGTTCCAGGTGCCGTGGACGCGCGTCGACCCGTGGCCGGAAACGTTGAACACGTTGCGGGACATGGGTTTCACGGTTGCTTCCCTCGCGCTCACCGACGACGCCGTCGACCTGCAGGTGCTCGCCGACAACCCACCGCGGCGGCTGGCGCTGGTGCTGGGCACCGAGGGCGACGGCCTTCGCCCGGCGACGGTCGCCGCGAGCGATCTCGCGGTGCGCATCCCGATGGCCGGCGGCGTCGACTCGCTCAACGTCGCGGCGGCCAGCGCGGTGGCGTTCTGGGCGCTGCGGGTGGCTACGTCGCCGTCGTGAAGGCCGGCCCCTCGTGGCGCTCGCGCCAGGGCCCCACCTCGGCCGGGGGCAGTGCCGGGCTCAGCAGGTAGCCCTGCATGATGTCGCAGCCGAGGTCGGCGAGCAGCTGGCGGGTGGCCTCGGTCTCGACGCCCTCGGCGACCACGCTGAGGTGGAGGGTGTGGGCCAGGTCGACGACGGTCCGCACGATGGCGAGGGCGCTGTGGTCGTCGTTCATCGCCAGCACGAACGACTTGTCGATCTTCAGCTCGTCGAGCGACAGCCGCTGCAGGTAGGCCAGCGCCGAGTGGCCGGTGCCGAAGTCGTCGACCGACAGGCGCACTCCCAGCTCGCGCAGCTGCAGCAGCGCGGCCTCGGCGGCCACCGGGTCGATCATGATGCTGCCCTCGGTGATCTCCAGCGTGAGCAGCCGGGCGGGCACGCCGTGCTGCTCGAGCAGGGCCGCGACGGCCGAGGGCAGGTCGGCGTCCGTCAGCTGGCGCGGTGAGATGTTCACCGAGACCCCGACGTCGGGGGACGTCGGCAGCCAGGTGCGGCAGGCCGCCAGCGCCTGCTCCAGTGCCAGGTGGGTGATCTGGCCGATGAGGCCGGTCTGCTCCGCCAGCGGGATGAACTCGTCGGGCATCACGGTGCCCCGCCGCGGGTGGTGCCATCGCGCGAGGGCCTCGAACGACGTGAGCCGGCCGGTCATCAGGCTCGCCTGTGGCTGCAGGTGCATGACCACCTGCCCGCTGCGCAGCGCCCCGCGCAGCTCGCCGGCCATCGCGAGCCGGTGCACGCTGCTGCGGTCGTCGTCGGCGCTGTAGCGCGACACCCCGTCCGGCAGGCGCTTGGCGGCGTACATCGCGACGTCGGCGTGCTGCAGCAGCGTCGACGCGCGGGTGCCGTCCTCGGGCACGAGCGCCACGCCGATCGAGGCACCCACCTCCAGGAAGGTGTCCTGGACGGCGAAGGGCACCGTCATCGTCGACCGGATCCGCGCGGCCACCTCGAGCCCACCGTGACCGGGCGGCACGAGCACCGCGAACTCGTCGCCGCCCAGCCGGGCGACCACGCTGTCGGCCGGGACGTTGTCCTGCAGCCGTTTGGCCACCAGGCGCAGCAGCTCGTCGCCGACCGGGTGCCCGAGCGTGTCGTTGACCTCCTTGAACCGGTCGAGGTCGAGCAGCAGCACCGCGGCGCTGCAGCCCTGTCCCTCCACCCAGTGCGGGTCCGCGAGGTGGGCGCCCAGCTGGTGGTGGAAGAAGCTGCGGTTGCCCAGGTCGGTCAGCCCGTCGTGGTGCGCGTCGTACCGCAGCTGCTCCATGAGCCGGCCGCTGCGCCAGACCGCCTCGGCGTGGGCGGTGAGAGTCTGCAGCAGGTCGAGGTCGGTGGGGTCGAAGCTGCTGGTGCGCCCGATCCGGTTGGCGACCTGCACCACGCCCACCGGCCGACGTCCGTCGTGGAGGGTCACGAGCATGGCCTCACGCAGCTGCATGCGCGACAGCCAACCCCGCAGCAGCGGGTCCGTGGTGCCGCGAGGGACGAGCACGGGCTCGCCATCGGTCATCGGCAGGTCGTCGCCGGGCTCCGGCGCGGGGCCGAGGGTGGCACGCTCGGCGTGCAGCATGTCCCTCGCGCGCTGGAGCAGCGTCTCGACGATTTCGTCGAGGGTCGTGGCGGCGCCGATGGTCTGCGTGAACGCGAACAGCTCGCCGAGGTCGGTGTGGCGCCGCAGCAGCCGGCGGTACGCGCGGTAGGCGAGTGCGGCGACCGCGAACAGCACCCCCAGCAGCACCAGTCCGGCCAGCGAGGTGTCGAGCACCACGACGGCCATGAGCGCCAGCGCCGTCCCCATCACCGCCGAGAGGGACGCCGACAACCAGATGCTGAAGAACTCGGCGCCGCTGACGTGGCTGCCGAGGCTCCACATCGCCGAGGTGATGGCGACGGTCATGACGACGGTCAGCACCAGCACGACGGTGAGCGCGTAGGTCCAGTCGGCGACCGACGTCCCGTCGCCCGTGCCGAAGGCGCTGAACAGCGCGGTGCCGAGACCGATCTCGAGGGTGTACAGGGACAGGTTGAACCCGGACTTGGTCAGCGACCGCCGGTCGCGGGCGAAGACGAGCACCGCCGAGAGCAGCCGCGCGGTGAGCAGCCACCAGGGGTCGAGGAAGAACAGGCCGAGCACGAGGGGCAGGTCGCTGATCGACACCGACAGCGTGTGCTCGCGGCCCTCGATGTGGATCTGCGTGGCCTCGGCGACGACGTAGAGCACCACGACGGCCGGCAGCACGACCGGGTGCGGCCAGTCGAAGACCGGCCACGACGGCTGCGTGTGGGCCAGCAGCGCGAGCCCCATGGCCGCGAGCACCGCACTCAGCGCACCGAAGCGCGCCGACTGTGGAGTCATTCCGGCAGCCGGGCGCATCTGCGCATGATCCCATCACGAGGCGTGGGCTGGCGACATGCTGGACCAGTGGTCACGCGGCAGGCCCCGGCGCCCCGGCGGCGTCGACATCACGCCGCCGCGGTGCGACGCAGGCCGGCCGGCGCATGGCGCGCTCGCAGGGCTCGGGACGCTCCCGATCAGCCGCGCACGAGCTGGTTCAGGGAGA
>CAXTEJ010000030.1:4329-38769 GCA_964243295.1 uncultured Actinomycetales bacterium
TCCCGCCGGGCTTCTGGGCGTTCAGGGAGATCCCGCCGGGCTTCTGGGCGTTCAGGGAGATCCCGCCGGGCTTCTGGGCGTTCAGCGAGATCCCGCCGGGCGTCGGACGGGCGGCCGCCTGAGCCGGGGTGGCGGCGCCCAGCGCGAGGGCGCTGACGGCGATGGTGACGGCGGCGGTGATGGCGCGGGTACGGCTCACGGTGAACCTCCAGGAGTGGCGTGTGGGTGATGTGTCGGCCGGGTGGCAGTCGTCCTTGACCTGAGTGGGCCAACCGTGTCGCCGTCAGTAGCCATGTGCCACGGACCCGCCACACTCAGTGGCCGCTGAGCACGGCCAAGCCCTGCACAATCGTTGCACTCGGTAGACGCCCGAGGAGCGAACCGGGGGTCACGATCTTGCTGCGACGAAGGCCTGAGCCGACGACGACCTGGTCCTGCTCGACGACGGCGGCGTCCACGAGCAGCGTCCAGCCGCTCGGAACACCGATGGGCGTGATGCCGCCGTACTCCATACCGGTGCGCTCCACGGCGTCCGCCGTCGCCAGGAACGAGGCCTTGCGGACGTCGAGCGCCCGCTTCACCACCCCGTTGACGTCGGCGCGGGTGGTGGCCAGCACCACGCATGCCGCCACCCGCTCCTCGCCCCCGCGACGGCCGGCGACCACCACGCAGTTGGCCGACGCCGACAGCGGGATGCCGTAGGCCTGCGTCATCGCGGCCGTGTCGGCGAGGTCGGGGTCGATGGCGGCGACCAGCACCTCGGCGGCGCCAGGCAGCTGCTGCAGGGTGGCCAGGACGGGCGCCGCCACCAGGTCCGGGCGAGAAAGGGCCGGGACGAGGTCGAGGCGGTCGAGCCCGCTGGTCACGGCGTCGTCCAGCAGCGGCGGGGGCGGCACGAGGGGGCGGCGAGCACGGCGCGACCCTACCGACGCGCGGCTGACCGACGGGGAGGACGAGGGCGGCGACAGGCCGTCGCGTGTGGCCCGCTTAGACTTGATGGCCGCCGCAGCCGCGCGCGACAACCGCGCCCTCACCCGCTTGGAGTGGTCGTCCCGTGACCGAGGCTCGTCCGCAGCTGCGCGCCGAGCAGGACCACGTCGACCGGCTCTACGAGCGCATCGACCAGCTCACCACCTCGGCCGGGGCGCGGCTGCAGCGCGTGCGCGCGGCCGGCAGCACCGGCACGCCACAGGCGCGGTCCGAGCGTGACGCGTTCGCGCGCTCGCTCGAGGAGCGGCTGGCGCAGCTGCGCAACGTCCAGGACCGGCTGTGCTTCGGCAGGCTCGACCTGCTGGACGGCGCGAGCCACCACATCGGTCGGGTTGGCCTGTCGGACGAGAACCAGGAGAAGCTGCTCGTCGACTGGCGCGCCCCCGTCGCGGCGCCGTTCTACCAGGCGACGCCCGCCCAGCCGCAGGGCGTGCTGCTGCGCCGCCACCTGACCACGCGCGACCGCACGGTCGTCGGTCTCGACGACGAGGTCATGGACCTCGAGGCCATCGACGACGAGCGCCGCGCCGGCCTGCACGGCGAGGGCGCGCTGATGGCGGCGGTGCGCGCCCCTCGCACCGGGCGCATGGGCGACATCGTCGCGACCATCCAGGGTGAGCAGGACCGCATCGTGCGCGACCAGCTCGCCGGCGTGCTCGTCGTGCAGGGCGGCCCGGGCACCGGCAAGACGGCGGTCGCGCTGCACCGTGCGGCCTACCTGCTGTTCACCTACCGCCAGCGCCTCGAGCGCAGCGGCGTGCTGGTCGTCGGCCCGGGCCCGCTGTTCCTGCGCTACATCGAGCAGGTGCTGCCCTCGCTGGGCGAGTCCGGCGTCGTCATGGCGACACCGGGGACGCTGTTCCCCGGCGTCGAGGCGGTCGGTGACGACCCCGACGACGTCGCCGCGCTCAAGGGCAGCACCCGCATGGCGCAGGTGCTCGGCCAGGCGGTCAGGGACCGGCAGCGGCTGCCCGACGAGGACGTCGAGCTCAAGATCGGGTCGCACCGGGTCGTGCTGCGGCGCGGTGCGGTCGCGGCGTCGCGCTCGCGGGCGCGCGCTACCGGTGCGCCGCACAACGAGGCGCGGGTGACCTTCGTCAAGGACATGCTGCGGCACCTCGCCGGGTTGCTCGCCGACTCGATGGGCCAGGTGCTCACCGACGACCTGCGCTCCGAGCTCGACGCCGACCTGCGTGACACCCGCGACGTCCGCGTCACGCTCAACCTGCTGTGGATGCCGCTCACGCCGCAGCGGTTCCTCGCCGACCTGCTCGCGACGCCGGTGCGCCTGAACTCGGCTGGGCGCGCGCTCACGCCCGCCGAGCGCGGGCTGCTGCACCGCCCGCGCGACGCGCGGTGGACCCTGTCCGACGTCCCGCTGCTCGACGAGGTCGCCGAGCTGCTGGGCGACGACGGCGAGGCCGCCCGGGCGGCGGCCCACCAGGCCCAGCAGGACCGCAGCACCGAGCTGGAGTACGCGCGCGGCGTGCTGCAGATGACGGGCGACCGCGCGCCGGGCGTCTCGGTCGACATGCTGGCCGACCAGTTCGCCTCGACCGGCCCGGCGCGGTCGGTCGCCGACCGGGCGGCGACCGACCGGTCGTGGGCGTTCGGCCACCTCGTCGTCGACGAGGCGCAGGAGCTGTCGCCGATGATGTGGCGGCTGCTCGCCCGCCGCTGCCCCAACCGGTCGTGGACGGTCGTCGGCGACCTCGCCCAGCGCGGCTCGGCGGCCGGCACCCCCAGCTGGGCCACCGCGCTCGACCCCCTCGCCGAGGGACGCTGGCGGGTGCGCGAGCTCAGCGTCAGCTATCGCACCCCGGCGCGCGTGATGGCCGTCGCCGACGGCATGGCCCTCGCCGCCGGGCTGCCGGTCACGCCCGTGGTGTCGGTGCGCGAGGGCGACGACGAGCCGGTGGCGCTGCGGCGCGAGCCCGGCGACGACGCGGCGGTCGTGCGCGTCGTCCGGCGGCTGCTGGACGACGCCACCGAGGGCACGCTCGCTGTGGTCGCTCCGTCCGCGGTCGTCGCCGACCTCAGCGGCGCGCTGGACGACGCGCTGCCGGGGCAGGTGGGCGACGGCCACCGCCGCGCCCTGTCGGCGCGGGTCAGCGTGCTCGCGCCGGAGGAGGTCAAGGGCCTGGAGTTCGATGACGTCGTCGTGGTCGAGCCCGCCGCGATCGTGGCGGCGTCCACCCGCGGGCGCAGCGACCTGTACGTCGCACTGTCGCGACCGACCCGCCGGCTCGCGCTCGTGCACGCCGACCACCTGCCGCCCGGCATGGACCGCGTCGCGGCCTGGTGACGGCGTGCTCGCCGAGGTGGTCGCCCTGCTGCGGTGCCCGTCCTGCCGCGAGCCGCTGAGCCCCGCGGGCCGCTCCCTCGGCTGCGCCACCGGGCACACCTTCGACGTCGCGCGGCAGGGCTACGTCAACCTGCTGGGCACCGCCCAGCCGGGCACCGCCGACACCCCCGCCATGGTGGCCGCCCGCGCTGACTTCCTTGCCGCGCAGCACTTCTCGCCGCTCGCCGCCGCCGTGACCGACGCCGTCCAGGACGGCAGCCGGTCCGTCGTCGAGATGGGCGCCGGGACGGCGTACCACCTCGCGCACGTGCTCGACCGGCGCGCCGACGCCGTCGGGCTCGCCGTCGACGTCTCGGTGGCCGCCTGCCGTCGCGCGGCGAGGGCCCACCCTCGCGCCGGCGCGGTCGTCGCCGACGCCTGGGCCGACCTGCCGCTGCGCGACGCGTGCGCCGACACCGTGCTGGTCGCCTTCGCGCCGCGCGGTGTCGCCGAGCTGGCGCGCATCATCCGGCCCGGTGGACGGCTCGTCGTCCTCGCACCGACCGCCGACCACCTGCGCGAGCTGCGCGGGCCGCTCGGTCTGGTCGGCGTCGACGACCGCAAGGACGAGCGGCTGCGCACCGCCACCGGTGCCTGGTTCGAGGTCTCCGGGCGCACGCCGGTGACCTACCGGGTGCGGCTCTCGGCCGGTGACGTCGTCCGGGTGGCGTCCATGGGTCCCAGCGCTTTCCACACCGACGCCGGTGAGCTGCGCGAGCGGGTGGCAGCGCTGCCCGACCCCGTCGAGGTGACCGTCGCGGCGACCGTGACGACCCTCGAGCGGCGTTAGCCTTGACCTCGTGACCGCCACCGTGACCCCCACCGCAGCGCCGGCCGGCGCGAGCGAGGTGACGCGCGAGGCGTCGCGGCGGCGCACGTTCGCCGTGATCAGCCACCCGGACGCCGGCAAGTCGACGCTCACCGAGGCGCTGGCGCTGCACGCCCACGTCATCGGCCAGGCGGGCGCGGTGCACGGCAAGGCCGGCCGTCGCGGCACGGTGTCGGACTGGCAGGACATGGAGCAGGCCCGCGGCATCTCGATCACCTCCGCGGCGCTGCAGTTCTCCTACCGCGACCACGTCGTCAACCTGCTCGACACCCCCGGCCACGCCGACTTCTCCGAGGACACCTACCGCGTGCTGTCCGCCGTCGACGCGGCGGTCATGCTGCTCGACGCCGCCAAGGGCCTCGAGCCGCAGACCCTCAAGCTGTTCCAGGTCTGCAAGCACCGCGGCATCCCCGTGATCACCGTCGTCAACAAGTGGGACCGGCCGGGCCGTGACGCGCTCGACCTGATGGACGAGATCGAGACCCGCATCGGCCTTCGCCCCACGCCGCTCACCTGGCCGGTCGGCGCGGCCGGCGACTTCCGCGGCGTCCTCGACCGTCGCACCGGCGACATGATCGCGTTCTCGCGCACCGTCGGCGGTGCCGGCATCGCGGGGCAGGAGACGCTGGACGCCGACACCGCCCTCGAGCGCGAGGGCGACGCGTTCGCCGAGGCGGTCGACGGTCACGAGCTGCTCTCCTCCGACGAGGCCGACCACGACCAGCAGCAGTTCCTCGCCGGGCGCACCACCCCGGTGCTGTTCGCGTCGGCGTTCCTCAACTTCGGTGTGGGACAGCTGCTCGACGTGCTGCTCGAGCTGGCGCCGCCGCCGCCGGAGCGCCCCGACGAGGCCGGCGTCCCGCGTCCCCTCGAGGCACCGTTCAGCGCGCTGGTGTTCAAGGTGCAGGCCGGGATGGACCGCGCCCACCGCGACCGGCTCGCGTTCGCGCGCGTGTGCTCCGGGGTGTTCGAGCGCGGCATGGTCGTCACCCACGCGGCGACGGGGCGGCCGTTCACGACCAAGTACGCCCACTCGGTCTTCGGCCGCGAGCGCACCACCCTCGAGCAGGCCTTCCCCGGCGACGTCATCGGCCTGGTCAACGCCGGCACGCTGCGCGCCGGCGACACCCTCTACAGCGACGACGCGGTGGCCTTCCCGCCCATCCCGAGCTTCGCGCCTGAGCACTTCGCCGTGGTGCGCGCCACGGACGTCAGCCGCTACAAGCAGTTCGCCCGCGGCATCTCCCAGCTCGAGCAGGAGGGCGTGGTGCAGGTGCTGCGCTCGGACTTTCGCGGCACGCAGTCGCCGGTGCTCGCGGCCGTCGGGCCCATGCAGTTCGAGGTGGTCGAGCACCGGATGGGCAACGAGTTCAGCTCACCGGTGCGGCTGGACCGGCTCGACTACTCGGTCGCCCGCACCGTCCGCCCGCAGGACGTGCCGGCGCTGGCCGGCGAGCGGGGGGTCGAGGTGATGACCCGCGGGGACGGTGCGGTGCTCGCGCTCTTCACCGACATCTGGCGGGTCCGCTCGGTCGAGCGCCAGCTGCCCGACGTCCCGCTCGAGCCGCTCGTCGCCGCTGCCGACTGAGCCGGTCGGCACGCGCCACCAGCAGCGCGCCGACCGCCGCGCCACGCCCGCCCGGGCGGACGTACGGTTGAGGGGTGACCATCGCACCCCCCCAGCCCGACACCCTGCCCCGCACCCTCGGCGAGCTCGTCGCCAGCGGCCACCAGCAGCTGACCGTGAAGGCCGAGCTGCGCGAGAACCTGCTGGCCCGGCTGCGCGACGGCGGCCCCCGCTTCCAGGGCATCGTCGGCTTCGACGACACCGTGCTGCCCGAGGTCGAGCGCGCCCTGCTCGCCGGCCACGACATCGTGCTGCTGGGCGAGCGGGGTCAGGGCAAGACCCGCCTCATCCGCGGCCTGGTCGCGCTGCTCGACGAGTGGACGCCCGTGATCGAGGGCTCCGAGCTCAACGAGCACCCGTACGAGCCACTCACCGTCGCCTCGCGCCGCCGCGCCGACGAGCTCGGTGAGGACCTGCCGGTCGGCTGGCTACACCGGTCGCTGCGGTACGGCGAGAAGCTGGCCACGCCCGACACCAGCGTCGGCGACCTGATCGGCGACGTCGACCCGGTGCGCGTGGCGCAGGGGCGCACCCTCGGCGACCCGGGAACCATCCACTTCGGCCTCGTGCCGCGCACCAACCGCGGCATCTTCGCCGTCAACGAGCTGCCCGACCTCGCCGAGCGCATCCAGGTGGCGCTGCTCAACGTGCTCGAGGAGCGCGACATCCAGGTGCGCGGCTACCAGCTGCGGCTGCCGCTGGACCTGCTGCTCGTCGCGAGCGCCAACCCCGAGGACTACACCAACCGCGGCCGCATCATCACCCCGCTGAAGGACCGCTTCGGCGCCGAGGTGCGCACGCACTACCCCCTCGACCTCGAGGTCGAGCTCGACCTGGTGCGCCAGGAGGCCGACCTGTGCGCCACGGTGCCCGACCACGTGCTGGAGGTCGTCGCCCGCTTCACCCGGGCCGTGCGCGACTCGCCCGCGGTCGACGCGCGCTCGGGCGTCTCGGCCCGGTTCGCCGTCGCGGCGGCCGAGACCGTCGCCGCCTCCGCGCTGCGGCGTTCCGCGCTCGTCGGTGACGAAGCCGTTGCGCGAGTAGGCGATGCGGACTCCGTCGTCGGCACGCTGCGCGGCAAGGTCGAGTTCGAGAGCGGGCAGGAGGGTCGCGAGGTCGAGGTGCTGGCCCACCTGCTGCGCACCGCGGTGGCCGAGACCTTCCGCGCCCACCTCGCCGGCCTCGACCTGTCGGCGTTCGTCGCGGTGGTCGCTGACGGCGGCACCGTCGAGACCGGCGAGCTGGTGCCGGCGTCCGAGGTGCTCAGCCAGCTGGGCAGCGTCGCCGGCCTGGCCAAGGTCCTCGAGCGGCTCGGCCTGGGCGACGCGCCCAGCGCCGGTGAGGCCGCGGCCGGTGTCGAGCTGGTGCTCGAGGGCCTCCACCTCACGCGCCGCCTCGCCAAGGACGTCACGGACGACGGCCGCACCGTCTACGGCGGCTGAGACGTGCGCAGGCGCAACCGCTACGGGGTCTGGCGCGGTGGGGCCGACCCGCTCGCCCCGCCGTTCGACGTCCGGGCCGCGGTCGACGAGGTCGGGCGTGAGGTGCTCTCCGGCGGCAGCCTGCGCGACGCGCTGCGCGACCTGCTGCGCCGCGGCGAGCGCGAGGGCCGCGGGCTGGACGACCTGCACGAGCGGGCCCGCCGCATGCGCCGCGAGGCACTGCGGCGCGGGCGGCTGGACGGCACCGTCACCCGAGCGCAGGCGCTGCTCGACCAGGCTCTGGCTGCCGAGCGCGAGGAGCTCGCGGGCCGCGAGGACGACGACGCCGCTTTCGCGCAGGCCCAGCTCGACAACCTGCCGCGCTCGACCGCCCGCGCGGTGCAGGAGCTGGAGAACTACGACTGGGCCAGCCCGCAGGCCCGCGCCGACTACCAGCGCATCCTCGACGAGCTGCGCGACGACGTCCTGGAGCAGCGCTTCGCCGGCATGAAGCAGGCGCTGCAGGGCGCCGACCCGGCGCGCGACCCGCAGGCCGCGGCGGCGTTGCAGCAGATGCTGTCCGACCTGAACGGGCTGCTCGACCAGCACGCGCGCGGCGAGGACACCGAGGACTCGTTCCGTGAGTTCATGGACCAGCACGGCGAGTTCTTCCCCGAGCAGCCGCAGGACGTCGACGAGCTGGTCGACCAGCTCGCGCGCCGGGCGGCTGCGGGGGAGCGGCTCATGGCCTCGCTGTCGTCGGCCCAGCGCGACGAGCTCGGCCAGCTCATGCAGCAGGCGTTCGGCGCCGCTGGCATCGGCGAGCAGATGGGCCAGCTCACCGACACGCTGCGCTCGCTGCGCCCCGACCTGTCGTGGGGCCGCGGCGAGCAGGTGCGCGGCGAGCAGCCGCTCGGCTACGGCCAGGCGACCGCCGCGCTGTCGGAGGTCGCCGACCTGGACGACCTGCTCGACCAGCTGGGGCAGGAGCACCCCGGCGCCACCCTGGACGACGTCGACGTCGAGGCCGTCGAGCGCCAGCTCGGGCGGTCGGCGGCCGACGACGTGCGGCGGCTGCAGCAGCTCGAGCGCGAGCTGCGCCGCCAGGGCTGGCTGGTCAAGGACGGCGAGGCGATGACGCTGAGCCCCAAGGCGCTGCGCCGTCTCGGGGCCACGGCGCTGCGGCAGGTGTTCGCCCAGATCGAGTCGCGCCGCCGGGGCGCCCACGACCAGCGCAGCGCCGGCGCGGCCGGCGAGGTCACCGGTGCGTCGCGGGCCTGGGAGTTCGGCGACGAGCAGCCCCTGGACGTCGTCCGCACGGTCGGCAACGCCGTGCGCCGGTCACTGTCGACCGGGGGCAGCGGTGCCGTCGCCCTCGCGGTCGAGGACTTCGAGGTCGTCGAGACCGAGCGACGGGCCAGCGCCGCCGTGGCGCTGTGCGTCGACCTGTCGTTCTCGATGGTGTCGGAGGGCCGCTGGGGCCCGATGAAGCAGACCGCGCTCGCGCTCTCGCACCTGGTCGAGACCCGGTTCCCGCAGGACTCCCTGCAGATCATCGGTTTCGGCCGCTACGCCCAGGTGCTCAGCAGCGGTGAGCTGGCCGCGGTCGAGGCCGACTTCGTGCAGGGCACCAACCTGCAGCACGCCCTGCAGCTGGCGGGGCGTCACCTGCGACGGCACAGCGGGGCCGACCCCGTCGTCCTCGTCGTCACCGACGGCGAGCCGACCGCCCACCTGGAGCACGGCGAGGCGGTGTTCTCGTGGCCACCGATGCGCGAGACGGTGCAGGCGACCGTCGCCGAGGTCGACCAGCTGACGCGCTTCGGCGCCTCGCTCAACGTGTTCATGCTGGGCGAGGACCCGGGCCTTCGACGGTTCGTCGACGCCATCGCCCGGCGCAGCGGCGGCCGGGTGCTCAGCCCGTCGGCCGACGACCTCGGCCGGTACGTCGTGCAGGACTACCTGCGGGCCCGGCGCGGGCGTCGCTGACGTCGTCCGCGCTCAGCCGTGCGCGCGGGGGCGAGCCGAGGTGCCGGACCAGCGCCGCGGGTGCCAGCATGGCGCCCGTGGACGCACTCGAGCAGGTCGGACCGCCCGTCGCCGAGCACGGGGAGGGACCGGTGTGGGACGACGTCGCCGGCGTCCTGCTCATGGTCGACCTGCACGCCGGTGAGGTGCTGACGCTCGACCCCGCCGCGAGCGGCCCGCCGTCGCGCCACCGCGTCGGCGAGTCCGTCGGCGTCGTCCGCCCCCGCCGCGGTGGCGGCCTCGTGGCCGGGGTCGGCACCGGCTTCGCCCTCGTCGAGCCCGACGGGTCGGTGCGCACCCTCGAGCCGCTGTGGCCGGCCGCCGCGGGGCTGCGGATGAACGACGGGGCGTGCGACCCCGCCGGCCGCTTCTGGTCGGGGTCGATGGCGCGCGACGAGGCGAACGGCGACGGCCGCGGCGAGCTGTTCCGCCTCGACGCCGACGGCGCGGTCGAGCGGGTGCTCGCCGACCTCACCATCCCGAACGGCCTGGTGTTCGACGCCGACGGCCGGCGGGCGCTGTTCATCGACAGCCCGACCCGGCGCATCGACGTCCTGCACGTGGACGACGCGGGCCGGGTGGGCGGCCGCGAGCCCTTCGCCGACCTGCAGGGCCTCGAGCAGATCGGTGACGGTGTGCCGGACGGCATGTGCCGCGACGCCGAGGGGGGCGTGTGGGTCGCGATCCACGACGGTGCTTCCGTGGTGCACCTCGCCGCCGACGGTGCCGTCCTGGACGTGCTGCCGCTGCCGACGGCGCGGCCCACCGCGTGCACCTTCGGCGGTGCTGACCTCGACGTCCTGTACGTCACCACCTCGGCGCTCGAGGCGCCGGAGGCCGAGCGGTCGAGCGCCGGCGCGGTGTTCGCTGTCCGGCCGGGGGTGCGGGGCGCACCCGCCCTGCGCTTCGCCGGCTGAGCGGCACACCGGTCAGGCCAGCAGCACGACGAGCGCCTCCAGCGTCGGCGAGCAGCCGGCGTCCAGCCGCAGGTCGGCGAGCGGGTCACCGCGCGTCTCGCCGCGGTTGACGATGACGACGACCTGGCCCAGCTGACGGGCGCGGCGCACGAAGCGCAGCCCCGACTGCACGGTCAACGACGACCCGACCACGAGCAGGCCCTCGGCTGCGGCCACCGCAGCGTAGCAGCGGTCGACCCGGTCACGGGGCACGTTCTCGCCGAAGAACACGACGTCGGGCTTCAGCGTGCCCCCGCATCGGACGCAGCCGACGAGCTGGAAGCCGCTGACGTCCGACACCACGGCGTCGCCGTCCGGGGCCAGCTCGACGTCGGCGGCACCGAACCCGGGGTTGGCGGCGGCCAGGCGCTCGTGCAGCGTGGCGCGCGACGACACCTCGCCGCAGCGCAGGCACACCACCCGGTCGAGCCGCCCGTGCAGGTCGACGACGTCGGTGCTCCCCGCGGCCTCGTGCAGCCCGTCGACGTTCTGCGTGACCACCGTGCCGACGACGCCGAGCTGCTGCAGCCTCACCACGGCGGCGTGACCGGCGTTGGGAGCGGCCAGCCCGATGGTGCGCCAACCGAGGTGGCTGCGCGCCCAGTACCGCTGCTGCGCCTCCGGACCCGACACGAACTCCTGGTAGGTCATCGGCCGGCGCGGCGGTGAGCCCGGGCCGCGGTAGTCGGGGATGCCGGAGTCGGTCGACAGCCCGGCTCCGGACAGCACCGTGAGCCGCCGGCCACGCAGCAGCAGGGCAGCGTCCGCGAGCGGGGTGCCGCCGACGTCCGGCCGGGTGGCGGGCATGGCGCCAATCTACGGGCCGCCGGCCGGTGGCTGACCGGTTGGTCCGCCCCACGCGGGGTACCGGTCGTCGTCCGGCCACGTCAACCGGCCAGCCGACGACCTCTCGACGCCCGTCGAACCATCGAGGAGCCGCACGATGAGCACCGACGAGCTGTCCCCAGACCCGCTGGAGGTGCTGGGCGACAAGGGAGTGCTGGCTGAGCACCCCGACCTCGCGACCGACGACGCCTGGAAGCAGAACTACCCCTACGACACCAAGCTCTCGCGCCGCGACTACGAGCGGCGCAAGCGCGAGCTGCAGATCGAGCTGCTGAAGATGCAGCTCTGGGTTAAGCGCACGCAGGGCAAGGTCGCCATCCTGTTCGAGGGCCGCGACGCCGCCGGCAAGGGCGGCACCATCAAGCGGTTCACCGAGAACCTCAACCCGCGCGGTGCCGGCGTGGTGGCGCTCGACAAGCCGTCGGACCGCGAGAGCAGCCAGTGGTACTTCCAGCGGTACGTCGCGCACCTGCCGAGCGGCGGCGAGATCGTGCTGTTCGACCGCTCCTGGTACAACCGCGCCGGCGTCGAGCGGGTCATGGGTTTCTGCACCCCGCGCGAGTACTTGGAGTTCATGCGGCAAGCACCCGAGTTCGAGCGGATGATCACGCGCAGCGGCGTCCACCTGATCAAGCTGTGGTTCTCGGTCTCGCGCGGCGAGCAGCGCGCCCGCTTCGCCCGCCGCGGTGTCGACCCGGTGCGGCAGTGGAAGCTCAGCCCGATGGACCTCGAGTCGCTCGACAAGTGGGACGACTACACCGAGGCCAAGGAGGCGATGTTCTTCTACACCGACACCGCCGACGCGCCGTGGACCGTGATCAAGTCCAACGACAAGAAGCGCGCCCGGCTGGAGGCTATGCGCTACGTGCTGTGGCTGCTGCCGTACGACGGCAAGGACGAGCAGGTGGTGGGCCTGCCCGACCCGCTCGTCGTCGGCATCGGTCCCGCCGCCCCGGTGTTCGAGCACGGCGAGGGCGACGGACGGCTGTTCCCGACCCTGACCTGAAGCCGTCCCCTCAGTAGGATCGAACCGAGCGTCCTCACCGCCGAAGGAGCACCACCAGCCCATGCCCGAGACCACGCCGGACGTCGACCCGGCCCAGCTGCCCCCCACCGTCTTCGTCCTGTTCGGTGCCACCGGCGACCTCGCCAAGCGCATGGTGCTGCCGGCCTTCTACCAGCTGGCGATGGGCGGGCTGCTGCCGCCGCGGTGGCTGCTGATCGGCAACGGCCGCGGCGACGTCTCGCACGAGGACTTCGCCGGGCGGGTGCACGAGGCCCTCAGCGAGTTCGGCCCCAAGCCGGAGGAGGGCCCGTGGGAGGAGTTCAGCTCGCGGCTGCGCTTCGCCGGCGGCGGCTTCGCCAAGGACGACCCGGGCAGCCTGCTCGACGTGCTGGCCGAGGCCCACGACGAGCTGGGCGACGACGTCCGCTACGTCCACTACCTCGCGATCCCGCCGTCGTCCTTCATGCGCATCACCGAGGGCCTGGGGGCGCACGGGCTCGCGGAGGGCTCCCGCGTGGTCTTCGAGAAGCCCTTCGGCACCTCGCCCGAGGACTTCCGCGAGCTCGACCGGGCGGTGCACGAGGTGCTCGACGAGGAGCAGATCTTCCGCATCGACCACTTCCTGGGCAAGGAGGGCACCCAGAACCTGCACGCCCTGCGGTTCGGCAACGGCCTGTTCGACCACGTGTGGAACAGCCACAACGTCCGGGCGGTGCAGATCGACGTGCCCGAGACCCTCGACATCGACGACCGCGCGGGCTTCTACGACGAGACCGGCGCGCTGCTCGACATGGTCGTCACCCACCTGTTCCAGCTCGCGGCCGAGGTCGCGATGGAGCCGCCGGTGTCGATGGCGGCCGACGACCTGCAGGCCGCGCGCGAGTCGGTCATCGCGGCGTTCCGGCCGATGCGGGCCGAGGACGTGGTGCTGGGCCAGTTCGACGGCTACACCGACACCGAGGGCGTGCCCGCCGACTCCACGACCGACACCTTCGTCGCGGCGCGGCTGTGGATCGACACCGACCGCTGGCGCGGCGTGCCGTTCCTGCTGCGCACCGGCAAGCAGCTGGCCGCCAGCGCCCAGCAGGTCAGCCTGGTGTTCCAGCGGCCGGACGGCGGACCGCTGGACAAGGAGGCGCCCGACCTCGGCAACGTCCTCACGCTGACGCTGTCGGGCTCGGGCAGCGTCCAGCTGCGGATGGTCGTCAAGAACCCCGGCGCCGGCTTCAACCTCACCTGCGCGCAGGCCGCCCTGCCGCTCGGCGAGGTCTCGGCCGACGACTCGCTGCCGCCGTACGTGCGGCTCATCAACGACGTGATCATCGGCGACCGCTCGCTGTTCACCCGCCCGGACGGCCTCAGCCACGCCTGGGACGCGATCACCCCGATCCTGCAGGACCGGCCGGCGCTCGAGCCCTACGCCCGCGGGTCGTGGGGCCCCGCCGCCGCCGACGCGCTCGCGGGTGACGACGGCTGGCTGCTGGGGTCGTGATGGCGTCGCTCACGCGCGAGGAGGCCCAGCAGCGCTCGGCGCTGGTCGAGGTCACGCGGTACGACGTCCGGCTGGACCTGCGCGGGCTGCTCGACGGCCACGAGCTGCGGTCGGCCACCACCATCACCTTCGGCTGCGCCGAGCCAGGGGCCAGCACGTTCGTCGACGTGGTCGCCGAGCAGCTGCACGCGGTGCGGCTCAACGGTTCTGAGGTGACCGACCCGGTGTTCGACGGTGAGCGACTGGTCGTCGACGGGCTCTCGGCGACGAACGTGCTCGAGATCGAGACGTCCACCACGCGCACGTCCGGGCGGGCCGGCATCCACCGCGCGGTCGACCCGCACGACGACCTCGCCTACGTGTGGACGACGTTCGAAGCCGACGACGCGCGCCGCGTCTTCGGCTGCTTCGACCAGCCCGACCTCAAGGCCGTCTTCGGCTTCACCGTCGTCGCGCCGCGGGCGTGGACCGTGGTGAGCAACAGCCCCGCCGTGTCGCGCGAGGCCACCGAGGACGGCGTGGGTGGCGACGCCGACGTGTGGGTCTTCGCCGACACCCCCCGGCTGTCGACGTACGTCACCGTGGTGTGCGCCGGCCCGTTCCACGAGGTGAGCCGCGACACCGCCGACCACGAGCTGCGGCTGCTCGCCCGGGCCTCGCTCGCCACGCAGCTGGACGAGCAGGCCGGCGAGCTGTTCGACCTCACCGAGGCCGGGCTGGCGTGGTTCGGGCAGCACTTCGCGATGCCCTTCCCGCAGCGGGCCTACACCCAGGTGTTCTGCCCGGACTTCCAGGGCGCCATGGAGAACTACGGCTGCGTCACCTGGACCGACAGCGTCATCCACCGCTCGCAGCCGACGGCCGACCAGCTCAGCCGGCGGGCCGTCGTCCTGCTCCACGAGATGGCGCACATGTGGTTCGGCGACATCGTGACGATGCGCTGGTGGGACGACCTGTGGCTCAACGAGTCCTTCGCCGACTGGGCGGCGCACTGGGCCGCCGCTGCCGCCACGCGCTACACCTCGGCGTGGGCCGACTTCACCAGCCTCAAGGAGCGCGGCTACCTCGCGGACCGGGCGCCGACGACCCACCCGATCCGCCAGGACGTGCCGGACGTCGCCGCGGCCATGGCGTCGTTCGACATGATCACCTACGCCAAGGGCGCCAGCGTGCTGCAGCAGCTGGGCGCACTCGTGGGCGAGGAGGCCTTCGTGGCGGGGCTGGTGCGCCACTTCGCCGCCCACGCCTGGGGCAACGCGACGCTCGAGGACCTGCTCGGCTCGCTCGAGCAGGCCAGCGGCCGTGACCTGTCGCGCTGGTCGGCCACCTGGCTGCAGACCGCCGGTGCCAGCACCCTCGCGGTGCAGGCCGCGGCCGGCGACGAGCCGGCGTACACCGAGGTGCTGGTGCATCAGAGCGCCCCCGACGACCCGCCCACGCTGCGCCTGCACCGGGTCGACCTCGGCGTCTACGACCTCGCCGAGGGGTCGCTGCGGCTGCGGACGCGCCACGTCGTCGAGACCGACGCTGCCGTAGTGGGCGTCGACGCGCTGGCCGGCCAGCCGGTCGCCGACCTGCTGCTGCTCAACGACACCGACCGCGACTTCGCGCGCACGCCGCTCGACGAGCGGTCCCGCGCCACCGCGCTGCAGCACGGGCACACCCTCGACGACGCGGCCACGCGGGCCCTGCTTCGGCTGGTGCTCTGGCACGAGGTGGACGACGGCCGGCTGCCGGCCGCGGACGCCGTGCGGTTCGCGCTGCGCTCGCTGCCGGGCGAGACCGAGGCCGCGCGCGTCGACGCCCTCGTCGCCATGGCGCTCGAGGGGTCGACGTGGTGGACCGGCGAGGGCCGTGCGCAGCTGCAGGCCGAGGTCTCGGCGGCGTGCCTGGAGCGGGCGAACACCGCAGACCCGCAGGCCCGGGCCACGCTGCTGCAGGCAGCGGCCTCGACCGCGTCGCCGTCGCAGGTCGCCGCGGTGCGGCAGGCCGCAGCCGACTCGGTGCCGGCGCAGTGGCTGCTGCTGGTGCGCCGGTCGGCGTCCGGCGAGGACGTCGCGGCCGACGTCACCGCACTGCTCGCCGCCGACCCCGACCCCGACGCCGGGTCGTGGCAGGTGGCTGTGCGCGCCGCTGCGCCCGACGCTGCCGCCAAGGAGGAGGTCTTCGACCTGGCGCTCGTGCGCCGGCAGCTGCCCTCGACCGCCCTGTCCCGGGTCGGCGCCGCGTTCTGGCAGCCCGGGCAGGACGAGCTGCTCGAGCCCTTCGCCCGACGCTTCACCGAGCTGCTCCCCACGTTCGGCACCGAGAGCCTGCTCGCGGTGGGCGCGGTGCTGTCGGCGTTCTTCCCGAGGGCCGGGGTCGACGACGGCTACCCGGCGGCCGTCGCGGCGGCTGCGGCCGCACCGGGTGTGTCGCCCGTCGTGTCGACATCGGTGCGGGCTCGGGCCGACGTGCTGGCCCGGATGCTGCGCGCCCGGTCGCTTCGCCCCTAGACCGGAGCCCACGCGCCGGCCCCGTCAGGCCGGCGTCAGGCCGGTGCCGGAAGCTCGGCCCAGACGACCTTGGTGAGGCCGGTGGCGTCGTCCGCGTCGGCACCGGTGGCGCTGCTCGTGCCGGCTGCCGTGCCGGTGTCGACGCCCCACGCCGTGGCGACGGCGTCGACGAGGTGCATGCCGCGCCCGCCCTCGCTGGTGCGGCTGGGCGGCTGTGGGTCGGGGGCCCCGCTGCCGGCGTCCTGCACCTCCACCCGCACACCGCGCCCGGTGCGGCTCAGCCGCAGCACTGGGCCGCTGTGCGCGTGGACGATCGCGTTGGTGACCAGCTCGCTGACCACGAGAGCCATGTCGTCGACGACCGGGTCGAGGCCCCAGCGCCGCAGCGTCGCGCTGGCGAAGCGCCGGGCCTCGGCGACGCTCGCGAGGTGGGGCGTGAGCGTGACCTCGACGCGCTCGCGAGAGCCGCCGCCCACCTCCTGCAGCGAGTCGACGAGGTGGTCGAGCACCTCGTCCTTGAGCACGAAGCCGTCGACGTTGCGGGCGATCCACTCGCGGTCGCTGCTCTCGGTGCCCGAGAACACCACGACCTTGGTCGTCGGGCTGACCGCCCGCACCTGCGCCAGCACGTCCCTGCCGTGCAGGTCCGGCAGCCCGAGGTCGAGCACCAGCACGTCGGGTCGCAGCCGCCGCGCGAGCTCGATGCCGCCCGTGCCGTCACCGGCCTCGCCGACGACCTCGAAGCCGCCACGCAACCGCAGGGCGGCGCGGACGAGGCGGCGCAGGGCGGCCACGTCGTCGACCAGCACCACGCGCACCGACACGTCTTGATCCTAGGCGTCGGTGCCGGCCCGAAGCGCGACGACGAAGGTGCGATCGGCGGCGTCGTACCAGGCGTCGCCGCCGTGGGCTCGGGCGAGCTCGCGGACGATGAACAAGCCGAGACCGGTGCCCGAGCGGCGCTCGCCGGTGATGAAGCGCTCGAACAGCCGCGGGGCGACGGCCGCCGGGACGCCGGGTCCCTCGTCGTGCACACCGACCAGGACGCGGTCGCCGTCACGGGTCGCGGTCACGGTGACCGGGGCCGAGCCGTGGGTGAGGGCGTTGCGGACCAGGTTCTCGACCACCTGCGCGAGCCGGTCCGGGTCGGCGACGACCTGGAGGTCGGGTGCGCACTGCACCACGACGGTGTCGCCCGGGTGCTCACGAGCCCCCGTCGTCCCGGCGCGCAGGACGTCGACCAACCGGGTGCGCCGCAGGTCCAGCTGCACGGCTCCCGCCTCGAGCCGGCTGGCCGTCAGCAGCTCGCCGATCAGCCGGCGCAGCCGTCGGGCGCTGGACGTCATGCCCTGCAGGATCTCGGTGCGCTCCGCCACGGTCACCTCGTCCCAGTGGGCGGCGATCAGGTCGGCCGACCCGGCGAGCACCGTCACCGGGCCGCGCAGCTCGTGGGCCGTGACGGCCAGGAACTGCGCCTGGTCTGCCGCCGCGCGCGCGAGCAGCTGGTTGGCGACGGCGAGCTCACCGTTGGCGCGCGCGACCTCGGCGGCGGCCTGCTCGCGCTCGACCTGGGTGTCACGCCGCTGCGTGTGGTCGCGGGTCACCTTGGCGAAGCCCACGTGGCGCCCGTCGGCGTCGCGGACCGCCGTCAGCACCACGTTGGCCCAGAACCGGGTGCCGTCGCGGCGCACCCGCCAGCCCTCCTCCTCGTAGCGGCCGTCCCGCAGCGCGAGCTCGAGCTCGCGCTCGGGGTGCTGGGCGCGCTGCGCCTGCTCGGGGTAGAACAGCCGGAAGTGCCGGCCGATGATCTCCTCGCCGCGGTAGCCCTTGATCCGCTCGGCGCCGGTGTTCCAGCTCGCGACCCGGCCGGTCGGGTCGAGCATGAAGATGGCGTAGTCCTCGACGGCCTCCACGAGCAGCTGCAGCCGGGCCTCGCTCGCACGCAGCTGCTCGTCGACCCGTCGCTGGGCGGTGACGTCCTGCGCCTGCACGAACAGGTAGAGGGGCTGGCCATGCTCGCCGCGCACGACCGCGAGCGTCGAGCGCACCGTCGCCCGCTCGGCGAGCTCGTGCGTCACGTGGACGACGTCGGCGGCGCCGTCGGTGAGGGCGGCGACCGCGGTGGTGACCTGCGCCGCGCCCTCGTCGTCGGCCAGCGAGGCGTACCCCACGCCGACCAGCCCACCGGCCGGCTGCTGCAGCAGGTCGGCGAGGGCGCCGTTGGCGCGCACCACCTGACCGCTCAGCGTCAGCGTGGCCATGCCGATCGCGGCCTGCTCGAAGACCTCGCGGAACCGCTCGCGGTGGTCGGCGAGCACGCGGTCGTCGGCGCTGTCCCCGTCGGCGCTGTCGTCGACGGTGCTGTCGTCGACGGTGCCTTCTTCCACCACGACCTCGGTGTCGCCGGCACCGTCGTCGCCCCGTCGCCTCCCGGTCCGCAGGACCGCCAGCAGGTCCGCCACGAGACGGTCGACCGAGCCCGACTTCTCGATGAACGCCGCGGCGCCGAGCTCGAGGCCGCGCTCGGCCAGCCCCCGCTCGTCGAAACCGGAGAACAGCACCACCCGGGTGCCGGGGGAGGCCCGCACGATGTCGGGAAGCGCCTGCAGCCCGTCCAGCTCGGGCATCGAGACGTCGAGCAGCATCAGGTCGGGCCGGTGCTCGAGGGCGAGGCGGACGGCGTCGTGGCCGGTGCTGCCCTCGTCGACCACCTCGAGCCGGCGCGACAGGCGCAGCCGGGTGCGCACCAGGGCGCGGACGTCGGGGGCGTCGTCGATGACGACGACCGTGGGGAGCCTGTCGGTCACCTGCCGACCGTATGCCTGCGTCGGGCCGTTGATCGTCGTCGTCGTCCCTCTCGTGGTGGGCGCTAGGCTCTGGTGCCCCAAGGGTCTGAGTCGGGAGAGTCACGCATGTCGATCACCACCGTCCTGCTGAACGTCGCGGACGTCGAGCGCTCCGTCGGCTTCTACACGCGGTTCCTGCAGGCGCAGGTGGTCGGTGAGGTGACGCCCGAGGAGGCCCTGCTCGACGTGGTGGCGGCGACCATCCGGCTGGTCCGCGTCACCGACGCCGCCGAGACCGGGTGGGTGGCCGACGACCTGCAGCGCGGTTTCCGTCACGTCGGCTTCAAGGTGGCGCAGATCGACCCCATGGTGGCCGAGCTGAAGGCGGCCGGGGTGCGGTTCCAGCTCGACCCGATCGACGCCGAGGGCGGTGTGCGCCTGACGTTCTTCTACGACCCCGACGGCACTCTGCTCGAGCTCGTCGAGGGTCCGCTGCAATACCACGAGGTCTTCGACCAGGCGCTCGTCGACGCCGACTGGGCACTCGGCACGCCTGACCGCCCGCGCTTCGACCACGTGGCCGAGACGGTGCGTGACCTGGCGGCGACGCGGGCGCACTACGCACCGCTCGGCTTCGAGCTGATGGGCGGCATCCACCAGCCGAACGACCCGCGCGGCTACGAGATCGCGTTCCTGCGCGGGGGCGACACCTCGCTCGAGATCTTCACCTACGACCGCGCCGACACGGCCGAGCGCGCGGCGCAGCTCGACGCGCCCGGCTTCGTGGCGATCGGCATCGGCGCGCCCGGGGGCGCGACCGGCGAGGTCGTCGGCGAGGTCGTCGGTGAGGTGGCCGGTGAGCAGGTCGTGACCGACCCGGACGGCCTGCTGCGTCTCGTCCCGGCCAGCCGGTGACCGCAACGCGCCTTCCCGTACGACCGCTGGGCTGCACCGGTTTGCGAGTCACGAGCGTCACCCTGGGCGGCGCCCCGCTGGGAAGCATGCCGGAAGCCTTCGGCTACGAGGTGGCCGAGCGCGACGCCGTCGCCCTGGTGGGACAGGTGCTCGACAGCCCCATCCGGGTCATCGACACGGCGAACGGCTACTCCGACGGCCGCAGCGAGCAGCGCATCGGCCGGGCGCTCGCGGCGCGCGGCGGCCTGCCCGACGACGTCCTGGTCATCACCAAGGTCGACGCAGCCGGATCCGACTACTCCGGTGATCGCGTACGAGAGTCGTTGCGCGAGAGCCGTTCCAGGCTGGGGCTCGACGTGTTGCCCCTGGTGCACCTGCACGACCCCGAGTTCCACGACCCGGCGTCGCTGACCTCGCCCGGTGGCGCCGTCGAGGCGCTGGTCGAGGCGCGCGAGGCCGGAGTCGTGGAGCACATCGGGCTGGCCGGTGGCGACGTCCACGAGATGTCGCGCTACCTCGACCTCGGCGTTTTCGAGGTGCTGCTGGTGCACAACCGCTGGACGCTCGTCGACCGCAGCGCCGGGCCGCTGATCGAGCGTGCCCTCGCCGACGGGCTGGGGGTGGTCAACGCCGCGGTGTACGGCGGCGGCATCCTCGCCACGCCCGGTAGCAGCAGCACCTACGGCTACCGGCCGGCGTCCGAGGCGACGCTGCGGGCCATCTCCGCGATGGACGACGCCTGCCGCCGGGCGGGCACCGACCTCCCGACCGCCGCGCTGCGGTTCTCCACCCGTGACCCCCGGATCGCGACGACGGTGGTGGGGTTCAGCAAGCCGACCCGGATCGCCACCACGGTCGCCGCAGCCACGGCCGACCTCCCCGACTCCCTGTGGGACGAGCTGGAGTCACTGGTGCCCCCACCCGAGAACTGGCTCGACCACCGCACTTCCCCCCGAGAGGACACCTGAACCGATGGCACTGCAGCGCAGCGACTTCCCCGACGACTTCATCTTCGGCACGGCCACCGCGGCCTACCAGGTCGAGGGCGCCACCACCGAGGGCGGCCGGGGCGTCAGCATCTGGGACACCTTCGCCCGGCAGCCCGGCGCCATCGCCGACGGGCAGACCGGTGACGTGGCCGACGACCACTACCACCGCTTCGAGGAGGACGTCGCGCTGATGGCCTCGCTCGGCGTCGACGCCTACCGGTTCTCCATCGCCTGGCCCCGCATCCAGCCGACCGGCACGGGGCCGGCGAACGCCGACGGCATCGCGTTCTACCGCCGGCTCGCCGAGTCGTTGCGCGCCAACGGGATCACGCCGTACGCGACGCTCTACCACTGGGATCTTCCGCAGGCGCTCGAGGACGACGGCGGCTGGCTCAACCGTGACACCGCCGACCACTTCGCGGAGTACGCGCGGCTCGTCGTGAGCGAGCTGGGCGACGTCGTCCAGCACTGGATCACGCTCAACGAGCCGTGGTGCTCCTCGCTGCTCGGCTACGCCAGCGGTGAGCACGCGCCGGGCCGGCAGCTCGGCTCGCAGGCCGCTCGCGCGGTCCACCACCTGCTGCTGGGCCACGGCCGGGCGGTGCCGCTGATGCGCGAGGCGGCCGGCCCGCAGGCCGAGGTCGGCATCAGCCTGAACCTCTACTCGGTACTGCCTGCGGGCGACTCCGAGGCCGACCGCGACGCCGTCCGGCGCATCGACGGCCTCGACAACCGCTTCTTCCTCGACCCGGTGCTGCGAGGGTCCTACCCCGAGGACGTGCTGGACGACCTCGGTGAGCGAGAGTGGTTCTCCCAGAACGCATCTGCGGCCGACCTGGCCGAGATCAGCGCGCCGATCGACTTCCTCGGCATCAACTACTACAGCCGTCACACGGTCACCGCGGGGGAGCCGTCGGAGGGCCCCAGCGCCCACCCGGGCAGCGAGTTCGTCACCATGATCGACACCGGCGCACCGCGCACCCAGATGGGCTGGGAGATCCACCCCGACGGGCTGCTGGACGTGCTCCAGCTCGCCCACGAGCGCCAGCCCGACCTGCCGCTCATCATCAGCGAGAACGGCGCCGCCTACGAGGACGTCGTGGGCGAGGACGGCACCATCGACGACGAGCAGCGCCGGGCCTACATCGAGCAGCACCTCACCACGTGCGCCGAGGCCGTGCGCCGCGGCCTGCCGCTCGCGGGCTACTTCGTCTGGACGCTGCTCGACAACTTCGAGTGGGCCTGGGGCTACTCGCGGCGGTTCGGCCTCGTGCACGTCGACTACGCCACCCAGCAGCGGACGCCGAAGGCCAGCGCCCGCTGGTACGCCGGGCTGCTCGGGGGCTCGCTGCGGTCGTAGCCCCAGCGGGCTGTCGACGCAGGCTCACCCGACACGTCGAGCAGCTCGGGCCGTCAGGCGGGCTGCCCGGGGCCGACGTGACCGGGGCGCACGACGCCGAGCTCGTACGCCAGCACCACCGCCTGCACCCGGCTGTCCAGGTCGAGCTTGCTGAGCACGCTCGACACGTGGCTCTTCACCGTCGCCTCGCTGACCTGGAGGTGCTCGGCGAGCTCGCGGTTGGACAGCCCCCGGGCCATGGCGCGCAGCACGACGCGCTCGCGCTCGCTCAGCCGTCCCAGCGGACCGCTCCACTCCTGCGCCGACGGGTTCGGCGTCCCCCGGTCCTCGAGCTCGAGGCAGCGCGCGATGAGCGTGCGGGTGACCTGTGGGTCGACGAGGGAGTCGCCGCGGTGCACGGTGCGCACGGCGCTGACCAGCGCGTCCGGGCCGGCGTCCTTGAGCAGGAAGCCGCTGGCGCCGGCACGGACCGCGCCCAGGACGTACTCCTCGTCGTCGAAGGTGGTCAGCACCAGCACGGCGGGCCGCGGCTCGGGCTCGGCGGTGATCTGCCTTGTCGAGGTGATGCCGTCCTGGCGGGGCATGCGCACGTCCATGAGGACGACGTCCGGGCGCAGCATCCGCGACGCGGTGACGGCCTGCAGGCCGTCGGAGGCCTCGCCCACGACGCGCATGCCCGGCTCGTGGTCGATGATCATCTGCAACCCGGCACGGACCATGCCGTGGTCGTCGACGATGAGGACGGCGATGTCGGCCGCGGCGTCGCGGGGAGCGCTCACGACGTCCAGCCCGTGCTCGCCGCGACCGCGTCGGGCGCCGCTGCGCCGTGCGCGGCCACCGGGAGCACCGCGGTGATCTGCCAGCCGCCCAGCGGACTGGGCCCCGCCGTCACGACACCTCCGAAGGAGGCGGCCCGCTCCCGCATGCCCACGAGCCCGTTCCCGACCCGGCCGGTCCCCGGCTGCGGGGCGAAGGGGTCGCGGGTGGGCGGTCCGGCGCGACCGTCGTCGTCCACGGTCAGCACCAGTGCGCCGGCGGACAGCCGGACGTGGACGACGGCCCGCGTGGCCACCGCGTGCAGGAGGACGTTGGTCAGCGACTCCTGGGTGATGCGCAACGCCGCCTGCTCCACCAGGGCAGGCAGGCCGGGCAGCTCGGGCAGCTGCAGCTCGACGGGGAGCCCGGCCTCGCGGACCCGCGCCGCGACGTCCGACAGCTCCGCCAGCGCGGCGCCGGGAGCCAGCGGCGCCCGCGCGTCCGGGCCGCCGTCCCCGCGGGTGCGCAGCACCTGGACGACCTGGCGCATCGACGTCAGAGCCTCCTGCCCGGCACCGGCGATCCAGCGGACGGCCTCGAGCGGTGCGCCCGGGCGCTCGTCGGCGACGCGGTCGGCCGCCTGGGCGCGGATGACGATCGCGATGACGTGATGGGCCACCACGTCGTGCAGCTCGCGGGCGATCCGGGTGCGCTCGGCCGTCACGACCTCCCGCGCCTCCACCAGCCGCAGCCGCTCCAGCTCGGCGTTGCGCGAGCGCAGCTCCTGGGCCACGCGGCGCCGTCCGGCCTCGGCGCGCCCGAGCAGCGCGCACCCGACGGCGAGCATGAGCGCGAAGACGAGCTCGGACAGGTCCGTGCCGCCCTGCGAGAACAGGTCCGCGTCGCGTCCGGGCAGCAGGTCCAGCGGGCTCGCCGTCAGCAGCAGCACGCCGGCGACCAGCACGGGCAGCACCCAGCGGGTGCGCAGCAGGCCCGATGCGGTCACCTGGTAGGCGGCGAGCAGCAGCGGGAGGTCCAGCACCCCGCCCTGGGCGGCGCTGAGCATGCCGAGCCGCAGGCCGCCGAGCACCCCCAGCGACGGGTCCAGCACCCGCACGACCAGCCCGGGATCGAGCACGAGGGGGTAGCACACCGCCGTCGCGAGGAAGGCCGTCCGGGGCCAGCGGTGGCCGGCGACGAGCAGCCCCGCCGTCCACAGGCCGGCGGTCAGCTGCAGCCGGGGGCGGAACGGCTGCCAGCCGAGGGCGAGGGCGTACTCCATCGCCAGCCACCAGCACGCGGCGACGGCCAGGGCCACGCCCGCGTCGCGCACGAGGGGCGTCCACCACGACCTGCCGGGGGCAGGCGCGACGGCGTCGGGCCAGGGACCTTGCACTCCAGCACCGTAGCCGCGCCGCGGGTTCGGCCACCTCGGTCGAGAGGATGAGGGCAGGGGCGCGGGGCCGTGCACCTTTCGGATGAGCGGGGCTCGACGCGGCCACCCGAGGGGGTGAGCCGGTGCCTGGAGAGTTCGTCTCCGCGGCCGATGCCGCCTCGGATGACGTCGCGCAGGCTCGTGCCATGACCACGCAGACCTCCGTGCCGCCCGCCTCCAGCCGCAGCGACGCCGCCCCGGCGTGGCCGCGACCGACGCTCACCGTGCGCCCCCTGCCGCCGGCGGAGCATGCGGCCGCGGCCGAGGAGATGGGGGCGAGCTTCCTCCAGCTGCCGCAGTGGGCCGGGTGCAAGCCCGGCTGGAGCGGCCACGGGCTGGGCTGGTTCGACGGCTCGGGCCGGCTCGTCGGTGTGGCCCTGGCTCTGCTGCGGTTCGTGCCGCACACCCGCCGCTGCCTCGCCTACCTCCCCGAGGGGCCGGTCCTGCCCTGGGAGCAGGTGGCCCGCCACCCCGGCGCCTGGCTGGACCCGCTGGTGGCGCAGCTGCGCCACCAGGGCGCCTTCGCCGTCCGGATCGGCCCCTCGGTGTCGTCGCGGGAGTGGTCCGGCGCGACGGTGCGGCGCGGGATGGCGGACCCGGCGGTGCGCCGCCTGGACGACCTACCGGCCGACGCCACCTCCCCCGAGGGTGCGGCGCTCGAGCAGGCGCTGCGCCGCTCGAGCTGGCGGCGCCTGGGCGGGGGCGACGGGTTCGCTGTCGGGCAGCCGCGCCTGCGGGTGCAGGTCGACCTGGTCCCGGCAGCCCTGGAGGGTGGGACGCCGCCGCCTCCGTCCGAGGCGGCGCTGTGGTCGGGGCTGAGCCCGCAGTGGCGCCGCAACGTCACACGTTCGCGGCAGCGCGGGGTCGTCGTCCGCGCCGGCACGGCCGAGGACCTGCCCGCCTTCTGCGCCCTCTACCGGGAGACGGCGCAGCGTGACGGCTTCGTTCCCCGCCCGCCGGCGTACTTCGACCGCATGTGGGAGGCCCTGGCCGAGCCCAGCGGGCAGCGCCTCCAGCTGCTCCTGGCCGAGCTGGACGGCGAGGCCCTGGCCGCGGCGCTCGTGGTCCGGGTGCGCCGCCACGCCTGGTACGCCTACGGGGCCTCCAGCTCCCGGCGGCGCGACGTCCGCGCCGCCAACGCGCTGCAGTGGCACGCGATGTGCGACGCCGCGCTGGCCGGCTGCGACGTCTACGACCTCCGCGGGACCGGCGCCACCCTCGTTCCCGACGAGCCGCTGGCCGGGCTGACCCGGTTCAAGCTGGGCACCGGCGGGGCCGTCCGCGAGGGCCTGGGCGAGTGGGAGCTGCCCGTGTCCCGGGTCTGGCACGCCGCGTTCAGGGCGATGCTGCGGGCGCGGTCATGAGCTTCCGGCTGCAGGTCGACGGGCGCCGCTGGGAGGCCCACCAGCGGGCCGTGCTCGCCGAGGACCCCCGCACGGTGCCCGTGGTCAAGGGCAACGGCTACGGCTTCGGCCGGGCGCTCCTCGCTGGTCGCGCCGCCGAGCTCGGGGTGCCCACCATCGCGGTCGGGACGCGGGCGGAGGTCGCCGACGTGCGGGCGCACCACCGCGGGGACGTCCTCGTCCTGGACCCCCTGCTGCCGGGGTGGACGACCAGGGACGACGACGGTGCCGGGCCGCCGGACTCCCGCCTGGTGCGCACGGTGGCCCGGATGGACGTGCTGGCGCAGGTGTCCGACCTCGCCCGGCTGGGCTCGGCCCCGCGGGTCGTGGTGGAGCTGGAGTCGCCGGTGCAGCGACACGGCATCGGCTGGGACCGCCTGGCAGAGATGCACGCCCTCCTGCGCGGTGTGGAGCACCGGGGGTTCTCGCTGCATCTGCCCCTGAGCGGGGACAACGTCCGTACGACGGCCGCTGCGCTGGAGCGCCTGAGCCGCCTGAGCGCCACCCCTTCGACGCTGTGGGTGTCGCACCTGCCCGCTGGGGAGGCCGCGCGGCTGGAGGCGGCGGCGCCGGCAGGGACCCGGCTGAAAGTGAGGACGGGAACCCGGCTCTGGCTCGGCGACCGGGGCGCGCTGCAGGCCACCGGGACCGTGCTCGACGCCCGCCCGGTGCGCCGGGGCGAGGTGGTGGGCTACCGGCAGCGGCGCGTCGCAGGCGCGGGGACCGTGCTGGTGGTCTCGGGCGGGACCGCCCACGGCGTCGGGATGGAGGCGCCTCGCGCCGGCGTCGGTGCCTGCGGCAGGGCCCGCGAGATCCTGCGCGGGCTCGCGCACGGGGTGCGCAACCCGGTGTCCCCGTTCCGGTGGCGTGGACACCTCCTGGCCTACGCGGACCTGCCCCACATGCAGGTCTGCATGCTCCTCGTACCGGACGGCGAGCGGCCGCCGGTGCTCGGGGAGCGACTGCCGTGCGACGTGCGGATGACCACGAGCACCTTCGACGAGGTCGACGTCAGCTACCCGCTGCGGCGAGAGGCAGCAGGCACGCCAGGCGGTCGATCAACCGGTCGGTGATGTCGCCGGGCCAGGGGAAGAGCGGGGCGACGGCGCTCTGGTGGGCCAGGCCGTGCAGCGCCACCCACAGGGCGATGGTGTCGCTGAGGGGGTCGGTGCTGGCGGAACGACCGGCAGCGACGCAGTCCTGCAGGATGGTGACCAGCACCTGCAGGGCCTCCTGGCCCAGCGCGGCGGCCTCGGCCTCGGTGATGGCCGCGTGCTGCAGGGCCGTGGCGGCGTTCCACAGCCCGCCGAACATGACGCGGTAGCGCTGGGGCTGCGCGCGCGCGAAGTCCAGGTAGGCGACGGCGACGGCGCGCAGCCGCGTGGCAGGGTCACGGTCAGCGGCGGCCTCAGCGGCCAGCAGCCGGTCGCGCAGCTCGGCGAAGGCCTCCTGGACGATCGCCACCATGATGGACTGCCGGTCGGCGAAGTGGGCGTAGATGGACGGTGCGGCGATGCCGACCCGGCGGGCCACCGCCCGCAGGGTCACCGCCTGCTCGTCCCCGGTCTCGTCGAGCAGCGCCGCCGCGGCGGCCAGGATGTCCGCCCGCAGGCGCGCGCCTTCGCCGCGGCGGTTGCGCTCGCGAGCCACGACGGCGGTGGGCGAGGTGCTCGACGTGGTCACGCCCCTGACCTTACACCGTGTAGCCCGACTTCACGGCAGCCACGGTGCCCGCCGCGATGGGCTCGTGGGCTGGGCCGAGCAACCCGGTACGCCGATGACGGCGAGGGCTGGACGCGCTGGCTGAACACGTGTAACCTTCTGGCTGTGAGCAGATAGTGCTTCAGCAGCACCCGCACCGCAGCGCGACGCACCGCCCGGCGTCCTCCCCGAACCACCTCACCGATCGGAGCACCACCGTGTCCACCACAGCCGCGCCCGTCAGGTCCCTGCGCCTTCCCCGCTCCGTCACCATCTCGGCCTGGGCGGCACCGCTCATGGTCGTCGGTGACTTCGCCCTGCTGGCCGTCGTCCCCGTCGCGCTCGTGCTGTCCGGGGCCCTGCGCGACACCCGACTGCGGTCGCTGCGCTGGCCGGCAGCTGTGCTCGCCGCGGTCTACACCACCCCGCTGGTCATCTGGCTGCTGCGCCCCGACGGCGCCCAGAGCCTGTCCAAGGACATCCACCCCGGGTTCGTCGCGCTGATCGTGGCTGCGTCAGCGCTCGTGCTGCTCAGGCTGCGGACCATCAGCCGCTGAGCCGGCTCGTGGGGCCCGGACGTCCGGGGGCGACGGTCAGGTCGCGGCCTTCCTGGCGCGGTAGGCGGCGACGGCGCCCCGGTTGGCGCAGTGGTGCTCCCTTTGCGTGGTCGGGCGTGGCGTGGGCGCTGGGCGCGATGGTGGGATGTGCCGTCTCCTGCCACCAGGTGTTCCACCGAGCCGAAGGGCCAGGCTGCTCGTCATGGTGCCAGGTCGCGAGGTGGTCGGTGGCATGGGAACGACGCCGTGGCCGTGCTCGATGTCTTCCATGTCGTCAAGCTGGGGCTGCAGGCCGTGGAGGAGACCCGCCGCCGGGCTCAATAAGGCCAACTGAGCCTCCGCGGCTGTGAGACCGACCCGCTGTACCTCATCGTCGACCGTTGCGCGCTCTTGGATGGCTTCCGCACCTCCCGGTCACCGAAAGGCCCGGCTCGGTCGGCAGATCCTGGCACGAGGGCGTTCCGGGCGTACTTCGACACCGGCCGCGTCAACAACGGCTGAACCGAAGCCACCAACGGGATCATCGAACTCCACCGCCGCACGCCTGAGGCTTCCGCAACCCACGCAACCACCGACGACGAATGATCCTCGCCACCGGACGACTCACGCACCCAGAACTCCGATGAGCCAGTCAACCGTTCGCTTGGGCTTGACTCAGACGCTCCGCTAGGGACACCTTGTCCGGCGACGCGGGCAGAATTGCAAGAAATTGTCGTAGCCGCTCATGACGCACCGCTTCGCGCAAGATTTTCCACGTAGCAACATCATATCCGTGCTGCGTCGGATGAAAGGAGTCGGTGACGTCACTGCGGAACCGGTTGATGAGCGGGCTGGCACCAGGCGCACACAGACCTTCCGGTTCAAAAGCCACGAGCCTCGCAATGCCGCGAACCTGCACCGTCCGCCGGGGAAGTGGTTGGTCACTTGCTGTCCACGGAAGAACCTTGATCTCCACTCGCGATTTCTCGATCTGCAGAGCTAGACGGGCGATCGAGGCGGCGGTCTGGATAGCCGTCTCCAAGCGTGCGGCGAGAGCGTTGACTAGGAGTACATCGCCTTGGTCGCTGATACTGATCCCCGCGGTGCACGCCCCGCGTGCTGCGCGGGCGAAAGGCATGGGGTAGGCCATGATCAGCAGTTGCC
This sequence comes from uncultured Actinomycetales bacterium, assembly GCA_964243295.1. Lineage (GTDB taxonomy): Bacteria > Actinomycetota > Actinomycetes > Actinomycetales > Angustibacteraceae > CAXTEJ01. The sequence goes on from CAXTEJ010000030.1 coordinate 33,409, forward strand.
CGCCCGGCCTCATCCTGGCCGCAATGGACCGGTAGAGCAGTTGCAGCCGGTGCTCAAGCTCGCGCCAGTCCGTCCTGCCTTCGACAGCCATGACGTTGGGCAAGTCGTCCTCAGGCTGGTCGTAGGAGTGGCAGGTGCGGTCCAGACAGTCTTGGATGATCTTCGAGAAGCCGGCATCGTTACCGCCGATCGACAGGGTCACCACGTCGGCCTGGAAAGCGAAAGGCAGTTGCTCTCGAACGACGTCATCCATGCGCGCGCCCAGGCACGCTACGAATCGAACTCGGGTAGGCGTACCGTGCATGACCCCGAACCAGCGTGCAGCGGCAGTGCCCCATGCGGCGGTGGGCTCACGTCGACACGAGCCCGGTTCTGCGGCAACCAGGGACCCCACACCGGCGCTGTAAGAGTCACCCAAGGCCGCCCAGATGAACGGCTCATCCGGAACAGTGGAGACCCGCGTCGCAGCAGCCGTCGGCGACGCGCTGGGCGAAGTCGGCGGAGCGCTGGGGAAGGACGAAGAGTCATGCACTGGTGCGCTATCACCCGCTGCGTCTGATGCGCCAGGGGAACACCCGGCGACCACCGCAAGGCATAGTGCGACCGCGCCACTCACGAGCCAGGGCAGCTGCGCCCGCCGCCTGAACTGCCCGCCACGGCGTCCATGAAGTAAGAGGGGCCGGCCGGCCGTCTGTACCCGCGCAAGACGCGTCATCGTCAGACGCTACCGCCTACCCGCGCGCTGGACAATGGGTCGTCCGAGGCGTCCCCAGACCGAGCCCTTTTGCTATGGTCGGTCAATGGCCAGTCTGTTGGGGTATGTGCGGGTGTCGACGACGTTGCGGGCCCTGACCTGGCAGCCGGCTGCGTTGGAGCGGCCGGCTGCTATGCGGTGAACGTCGACCCTGCCTCTGGGCCAAAGCGGATCGCCCGAATCTGATAAAGGTGCTGGGCGCGTTGTGGCCGGGGGAACACGCTGGTGGTGTGGCGGTTGCTGGGGCTGGGTCGGTCGGCCAAGCGGGCCCACGCTGCCGGCCAAGGGCCCGTCGTATCGGGAGATCGGGGAGGTGGGCGTGCATGCCTCGACGGTTCACCGGTACATGATTGACGGATACCAGAACGCCGACCTGGCCAGCGCAACAGGCGAGGAGACCTGACGCGCGTCGGCGGGGATGAGTGACTCGCAGGGTTGCCGTCGGTGCCGCTGCGCTGGTCGTCAGCCAGGCTCCGCTGCACCGCGATGTACCCGTTGTCCAGGTCGAGGTCGGCCCAGCGCAGCGCCAGGGCCTTGCCGCGGCGCATGGCCGTCCGTGACAGCCGATGACACAGCCGGCCGTGCCGGTCCGCGCTGGTGGCGGACGCGACGAAGAAGCGAACCGTCAGGTCATAGCCCTGGTACTGCGTGTCCGGAGGGGGACTCGAACCCCTGGCTGCTCCGACCCGACGGCGCCCAGACCCTGTCCAAGGACATCCACCCCGGGTTGTCGTGCTGATCCTGGCCGCGTCGGCGATGGTGCTCCTGAGGCTGCTGACCATCAGCCGCTGAGCCGGCTCGTGGGGCCCGGACGTCGACCGGGGGGCGACGGTCAGGTCGCGGCCTTCCTGGCGCGGTAGGCGGCGACGGCGCCCCGGTTGGCGCAAGTGGTGCTGCAGAAGCGGCGCGAGCGGTTGCGGGACAGGTCCACCACGAGGTCATCGCATCCCGGGTCGGCGCAGACCGACAGGCGCGAGAGCTCGTCGGCGCGCACGACCTCGACCAGCGCCATCGCCGTCTCGACCTCGACGCGCTGCGCCAGCGGAGCGTCGTCGGCGACGGCGTGCAGGTGCCAGTCCACGTCGCCGTGACGCACCAGGCGAGGCAGCGCGCAGGCGCGCGCGAGGGAGGTGTTGACCAGGCCGGCCACGTCGTCCCGCTCGGCAGTGAGCAGCTCACGCAGCACCGGCCGAAGGGCGCGGACGGCGGCCAGCTCGGCCTCGGTTCCGTCGCGGCGACCGGTGTAGGCGTGCTCACCGAACCACGCGCCCAGCTGGTCGGGCGTCCGCATCGCGTCGGGCGGGCCGACGGTGTTGACCAGCGCCACGGCCGACAGCAGCGCGGCCTCGACGTCATGGGCGAAGACCATGTTGACACCTTACATCAGCACACTCTAGCGTCACTGGTCATGACAACTGTGACCCGTGACATGACAGTCGGCGTGCCAGGCCCGGTGGCGCTGCGATCCACCGGCGGCCTCGCGCTGGCGGCCATCTCGGCTGCCTCCTTCGGGCTGTCGGGCTCCTTGGCCAGCGGCCTGCTGCGCACCGGGTGGAGCCCGGGCGCCGTCGTCCTGGTGCGCATCGGTCTGGCCGCCGCGGTCCTGGCGCCCTTCGCCGCGGCGTCGCTGCGGGGGCGCTGGCACCTGCTGCGCGCCCGCGCCCGACTGGTGATCAGCTACGGCGCCTTCGCGGTCGCCGGGGCGCAGCTGTGCTACTTCTCCGCCGTCGCGACGATGGACGTCGGCCCCGCGCTGCTCATCGAGTACACCGCGCCCGCCGCCGTCGTCGCGTGGCTGTGGTGGCGCCGCGGCGCCCGCCCGGGCCGACTCACGCTGGCCGGCGCCGCACTGGCTGCCGTGGGGCTGGTGCTGGTGCTCGACCTGGTGTCGGGAGCCGACCTCGCGTGGTCGGGGGCGGCGTGGGCGCTGGGCGCCATGGTGGGATGTGCCGTCTACTTCCTGGCGTCCGCCGACGACTCCGGGCTGCCGCCGATGGCGCTGGCCGGCAGCGGCCTGGTGATCGCCGCGGTCGTGCTCGGTGCGGCGGGAGCGGTGGGCGTCCTGCCGCTGCGGGCGACCAGCGCCTCGCCGGTCTACGCCGGTGCGCAGCTGCCCTTCTGGCTGCCGCTGCTGGTCCTCGGGCTGGTCACCGCGGCCCTGGCCTACGTCACCGGCATCGCCGCCACCCGCCGCCTGGGCGCACGCGTGGCGTCCTTCGTCGCCCTGCTGGAGGTGCTCGCCGGCGTGCTGGCCGCCTGGTTGCTGCTGGGCCAGCTGCCCGGCGTCGTCCAGCTGCTCGGCGGGACGCTGGTGCTGGCGGGCGTCGTCCTCGTCAAGCTCGGCGAGTCTCCGGTCGCGGCCTGAGCGTGTGTGTCCGGAGGGGGACTTGAACCCCCACGCCCGTTAAGGGCACTAGCACCTCAAGCTAGCGCGTCTGCCATTCCGCCACCCGGACGAGTGGATCGCGACGGCCCTGCGGCGCCGTGATGCGACGTCGAGATTAGCACGCGGCGCAGGGCCGTCCGACCGAGACGCCTTGTGGGGCGGCGGTTACGGTGGCTCGATGACGAGCCACGACGACACCGCCGACCGCACTGCCGACTCGCCTGCGGTCGGCGAGGTGGTCGACCTGTGCCGCGACCTGCTGCGCTTCGACACCAGCAACTACGGCGACGGTTCGGGGCCGGGTGAGCGGGCAGCGGCCGAGCACGTGATGGGGTTGCTGCACGACGTGGGCCTCGCGCCCGAGCTCGTCGAGAGCGACCCCGGTCGGGCCAGTGTCGTCGTCCGGGTCGAGGGTGAGGCGGCGGGCACGGCCGAGCGAGGCGCGCTGCTGGTGCACGGCCACCTCGACGTCGTCCCCGCGGACGCGCGCGACTGGAAGGTCGACCCGTTCGCCGGCGAGCTCGCCGACGGGTGCCTGTGGGGCCGCGGCGCGGTCGACATGAAGGACATGGACGCGATGATGCTGGCGGTGCTGCGCGACCTCGCGCGGTCGGGCCGCAAACCGCCGCGCGACCTGGTCTTCGCGTTCTTCGCCGACGAGGAGGCGGGCGGCGTCAAGGGCAGCCACTGGGTCGTCGACAACCGCCGCGACCTGCTCGACGGCGTGACCGAGGCCATCAGCGAGGTCGGCGGCTACTCGGTCACCGTCGAGGGACGCGAGGGCGACGCCGTCCGGATGTACCTGCTGCAGACCGCGGAGAAGGGCATCGCCTGGCTGCGGCTGGTCGCCCACGGCACGGCGGGCCACGGCTCGCAGATCAACACCGACAACGCGGTGACGCGGCTCGCGCAGGCGGTCGCGCGCATCGGCGAGCACCAGTGGCCCATCGACATCACGCCCACCGTGCGGCAGTTCCTCGACGGCGTCACCGAGATCACCGGTGTGGAGTTCGACCCGAGGAACCCCGACCAGGTGCTGCGGCGGCTCGGCACCGTCGCGCGCTTCGTCGGCGCCACGTTCCAGGACACGACCAACCCCACGCTGCTCAAGGCCGGCTACAAGCACAACGTCATCCCGCAGGCGGCCGAGGCCTTCGTCGACTGCCGGTTCCTGCCCGGTCACGAGGACCTCGTCGTCCAGACGGTGCGCGACCTGGCCGGCCCCGGCGTCGACGTGTCGGTCCACCACCGCGACATCTCGCTCGAGACCTCCTTCGACGGTCGGCTGGTCGACCGCATGGTCGAGGCCCTGCAGGCCGAGGACCCGGGCGCACCGGTGCTTCCCTACTGCTTGTCCGGCGGCACCGACAACAAGGCGCTGAGCACCATCGGCATCCGGGGCTTCGGGTTCGCGCCGCTGCAGCTGCCGCCCGACCTGGACTTCCCGGCGATGTTCCACGGGGTCGACGAGCGCGTGCCCGTCGACGCGCTGCGCTTCGGCACCCGGGTGCTCGACCGGCTGCTGCGCACCTGCTGACCGGCTCGCTCAGGCGGTGCGCTGCACGCGGATGATCTTGCGGCGCAGCCAGACCTTGCGGACCCCGCCCCGGAACAGGCGCACGCGAGCGAGCTCCCACTGGCCGTACTCGGCGTGCTCGGTCAGCATCGCGCGCACGTCGGAGCGGGGGAGCGCGCCAGGCAGCTGCAGCACGCGGTACTCGTACTCGATCATCGAAGGCCACTCATCGCCGTCCATCATGCCTCCTGAGGCGAGCGGGTGTCGCCCCGCTGGAGTGCACAGGCTGCCGCCGCGCACCGCGAGCCGATACGGTCCTCCCATGCCGACCGACCCGCGCGCAGCCCTGACCGTGCTGGTCGCAGCCTTCGAGCGACACCTCGAGGCCGCCGCCCACCGCCGCGGTGAGAACGACCCCAACGTGCTCGCCGCCTACCGCACCCTCGCCGACGCCTTCGAGGACTACGACGACGCGCTGCTCGACGCCTTCGACGAGGTCACCCCGCTCGAGGTCTTCCACGGCGACGAGGACGACGAGTACGCCGAAGAGGGCGATGACGAGGGCGACGACGAGGGCGACGAGCTCGACCTTCGCGACGACGGCACCGGCAGCTACACCGGCATGGACGACGAGGAGTACGAGGACGCCTCCGACGCGCAGGCACCCTCCGCACCCGGGCCGACGCGCCTCTGACGCTGCTCGAC
>CAXTEJ010000031.1:0-38567 GCA_964243295.1 uncultured Actinomycetales bacterium
GTCTGGGGCACCGGCGCGCTGCCGACCGCACCGGGCCGCGACACCGCCGCGATGCTCGCCGCCGCCCGCAGCGGCGAGCTGGCCGGTCTCGTCGTCGGCGGCGTCGACCCCGCCGACCTGCCCGACCCGCAGGCCGCGCTGGAGGCTCTCGACGCCGCGTCGTTCGTCGTGTCGCTCGAGCTGTCGCACAGCGCCGTCACCGCGCGCGCCGACGTCGTGCTGCCGGTGGCCGCCGCCCGCGAGAAGGCCGGCACGTTCTGGGACTGGGAGGGTCGCGAGCGGCCCTTCCCCGTCGTGCTCGAGACCTCCTCGATGAGCGACCACCGCGTGCTCGACCTGCTGGCCGACGAGCTCGACGTCCGCCTCGGCACCCGCGACGTCGCCGCCGTGCGCCGCCAGGCCGCCGAGCTCGCCGGCTGGGAGGGCGTGCACGCCCCGGCGCCGTCGGTCGCGCCGTCCGCGCTGCCGGCCGTCGGCCCTCACGAGGCCGTGCTGTCCACCTGGTCGCTGCTGCTGGACGCCGGCCGGCTGCAGGCCGGTGAGCCCTGGCTCGCCGGAACCGCGCGGCGCCCGGTCGTGCGGCTGAGCCCCGCGACCGCCGCCGAGCTCGGCGCGGCGGAGGGCGAGCCGGTCACGGTCGGGTCGTCGTCCGGCTCGGTCACGCTGCCGCTGCTCGTCACGGTCATGCCGGACGGGGTGGCGTGGGTGCCGACCAACCAGACCGGCGCGCCGGTGCGCAGCCTGCTGCGCGCGTCCGGCGGCGAGGTCGTCACACTGTCCCGCGCGGTGCTCGACCGGCCCGTGACCGAGCAGGCGACCTCTCCCGTGCCCACCGGCGCGAGCGCGGCGACGCAGACCGAGGCAGGTGCGGCATGACCACGGCCCTGGTGAGCCCCGGCGCAGCCGACTTCAGCCAGGAGACCTGGTGGCTGGTGCTGGCCAAGGCCCTGCTGGTGTTCGTGTTCCTCGTCGTCACGACCCTGCTGGTCATCTGGTTCGAGCGCCGCGTGATCGGCCGCATGCAGCAGCGCCCCGGCCCCAACCGCACCGGCCCGTTCGGGCTGCTGCAGACCCTGGCCGACGGCATCAAGCTGGCGCTCAAGGAGGACATCATCCCCAAGGCGGCCGACAAGGTCGTCTTCATCATCGCGCCCGCCATCTCGGCGGCCATGTGCTTCGTCGCCTTCGCGATCATCCCCTTCGGTCCCTCGGTCAGCGTCCTCGGCCACCTCACCCCGCTGCAGCTGACCGACATCCCGGTCGCCGTGCTGTTCGTGCTCTCCGTCGCCAGTGTCGGCGTCTACGGCATCCTGCTGGCCGGCTGGTCGTCGGGCTCGACCTACCCCCTGCTCGGCGCGCTGCGCGCGTCGGCGCAGGTCATCAGCTACGAGATCGCGATGGGGCTCTCGCTGGTCGCGGTGTTCCTCTACGCCGGGTCGATGTCGACGTCCGAGATCGTCTACGCCCAGCGCGACCTGTGGTTCGTGATCCCCGCGGTGTTCTCGTTCGTCGTCTACATCATCACGATGCTGGGCGAGACCAACCGGCTGCCGTTCGACCTCGCCGAGGGCGAGGGCGAGCTGACCGGCGGGTTCCACACCGAGTACTCCTCGCTGAAGTTCGCGCTGTTCTTCCTGGCCGAGTACGTCAACATGGTCACCGTCTCAGCCCTCGCCACGACGCTGTTCCTCGGCGGCTGGCGCGCCCCCTGGCCGCTCTCGGCCGTCGGTGACGGCGTGCTGAACACCGGGTGGTGGCCGCTCGCGTGGTTCGTCATCAAGCTGTGGATGTTCCTGTTCTTCTTCGTCTGGGTGCGCGGCTCGCTGCCGCGCGTGCGCTACGACCAGTTCATGCGGTTCGGCTGGAAGTTCCTCATCCCCGCGAGCCTGGTCTGGATCCTGGCCGTCGCCACCATCCAGGGCGTGCGCACCTTCGGCGGCGTGAGCCGCACGCAGCTCATCGTCGGTGTCGGCGTGATCGCCGTCATCGGGCTCGCGGTGGCCTGGGCCTACGACGCCCGCGCCGCGCGCGAGGTCGACGACAGCGGGTGGGAGCTCGGCGAGGTCGACCCCTTCGAGGGCGGCCACCCCGTGCCCCCGCTGCCCGGCCAGACCGTCGCCGTCACCCGTGGCCCGCGCCAGCGCGCGCTGACCGGTGCCTCACCCGCCTCCGAGGAGGAGCCCCGTGGCTGACCAGACCCGCGACCCGGCGGTCCCCGACCCCACCGCCCAGCGGGGGCACGCCGAGCCGACGTCCCCCGACAAGGGCCGCACCGACGGCCCGGTCTCGCGGTGGACTGCTCCGGCCGCGGGCTTCGGCGTCAGCTTCTCGACGATGTTCCGCAAGGTGCTCACCGAGGAGTACCCCGAGAAGCCGCGGGGCACCGAGCCGCGCTACCACGGCCGCCACCAGCTGAACCGGCACCCCGACGGGCTGGAGAAGTGCATCGGCTGCGAGCTGTGCGCCTGGGCCTGCCCGGCCGACGCGATCTACGTCGAGGGCGCCGACAACACCGACGACGCGCGCTACTCGCCCGGTGAGCGCTACGGCCGCGTCTACCAGATCAACTACCTGCGGTGCATCTTCTGCGGGCTGTGCATCGAGGCCTGCCCGACGCGGGCGCTGACGATGACCAACGAGTACGAGCTCGCCGACGACCGTCGCGCCAAGCTCATCTTCGACAAGGAGCAGCTGCTCGCGCCGCTGCGCCAGGGCATGCTGCGCGCGCCCCACCCGATGCCGCCGGGCGCCGACGACCAGTCGTACTACCGCGGCGAGGTGACCGGCGTGAGCCCCGAGCAGCAGTCGTGGGTCGACGCGCGCGCCACCTCGACCGGCGACACCGGCGACATCGAGGGCGTCGAGACCACCGGCCCGCAGTCGGTCGGCGAGGCCATCGGGCAGGCCCACCGGTGACCGGCGTCCACCTCGGGCTGCTCGCGACGACGACCACCACCGTCTCGGACGCCGCACCCGGGGCAGGCGAGAACGTGCTGTTCTGGCTGCTCGCGCCCGTCATGGTCGTCGCCGCGCTCGGGCTGCTCGTGGCCAAGAAGGCCGTGCACGCGGCGCTCGCCATGGCCGTGGTCATGGTCTGCCTCGGCATCGTCTACGTCATCCAGCACGCCGACTTCCTGGGCGTCATCCAGGTGTTCGTCTACACCGGCGCGGTGATGATGCTGTTCCTGTTCGTCCTGATGCTGGTCGGCGTCGACTCGGCCGACTCCCTCGTCGAGACCATCCGCGGCCAGCGCTGGGTCGGGCTGCTGCTCGCGCTCGGGCTCGCCGTCCTGCTCGTCACGGCAGTCGGCTCCGTGACCTTCGCCAGCCCCGTGGGCCTGACGGCGGCCAACGCCGAAGGCAACGTGCTCGGCATCGCGAACAAGATCTTCGGGCAGTACGTGTGGGCCTTCGAGGTCACGAGCGCGCTGCTGATCACCGCCGCGATGGGCGCGATGGTGCTCGCGCACCGTGAGCGGCTCGGCCCGCGCCGCAGCCAGCGGGTGCAGGCAGCCGACCGCGTGCGCAGCGGCCGTCTCGTCGCGGGCCTGCCCGCCCCGGGCGTCTTCGCTCGTCACAACGCCGTCGACACCCCGGCGCTGCTGCCCGACGGCACCCCCAGCGAGCTGTCGGTCTCGCGCGTCGTCCGGTCCCGCGCGCAGGTGCGCCCGGCCGACGACTTCGACCGCGCGGTCGCAGGCATCGAGAGCGATCTCGACGCCGACGGCGAGGCGCACCGCCAGGCGGGGATCGACCCCGGTCTCGACACCGGCATCGACACCCAGTCCGGAGGCCGACGGTGACGCTCAGCTACTGGATCTACCTGTCCTGCGTGCTGTTCGCCATCGGGTCGGCGACGGTGCTGCTGCGGCGCAACGCGATCGTGGTGTTCATGGGCGTCGAGCTGATGCTCAACGCGACCAACCTGGCCTTCGTCACCTTCGCCCGTATGCAGGGCACGCTCGACGGCCAGGTGGTCGCGCTGTTCGTGATGCTCGTGGCCGCCGCCGAGGTCGTCGTCGGCCTCGCGATCATCATGAGCATCTTCCGTGCCCGCCGCTCCGCGTCGGTGGACGACGCCACCCTGCTCAGGCTCTAGCCTCACCTCGACGCGGCACGAGCCCGGCTCCTTTGACCCGAACGGAATCCATACCCAGATGACCAGCACCACGGCCCTGGCCGCTGCGGGTGCCGTCGGCACCCAGGCGGCGTCGGGGGCCCTCACGCTGACCTGGCTGCTCATCGGGCTGCCGCTGCTGGGCGCCGCCGTGCTGCTGCTGGGCGGACGGCGCGCGGACCCCGTCGGGCACGTCGTCGGCACGGTGGCGTCGTGGGGGGCGTTCGTCGTCGCGGCGGTGCTGTTCGTGACGCTGCTCGGCCGAGACGGCGAGGACCGCTCGGTCGACCAGCACCTGTTCTCGTGGATCAGCGCCGGCACGTTCAAGCTGGACGCCGGTCTGCTGCTCGACCCGCTGTCGATGGCCTTCGTGCTGCTCGTGACGTTCGTCGGGTCACTGATCCACGTCTACTCCATCGCCTACATGGAGCACGACCGCGACCGGCGCCGGTTCTTCGCCTATCTCAACCTGTTCGTCGCGGCGATGCTGCTGCTGGTGCTGGCCGACAGCTACCTGCTGCTCTACCTCGGCTGGGAGGGCGTCGGCCTGGCGTCGTACCTGCTCATCGGCTTCTGGAACCACAACCCGGCGTACGCCGCCGCGTCGAAGAAGGCGTTCGTCGCCAACCGCGTCGGTGACCTCGGGCTGTCGATCGCCATCATGATCATGTTCGTGCAGTTCGGGTCGGTCGACTTCGCCACGGTGTTCGCCGGTGCGTCGGGCGCCTCGACGGCAGCGCTGACCGCGATCGGCCTGATGCTGCTGCTCGGCGCGTGCGGCAAGTCCGCGCAGTTCCCGCTGCAGTCCTGGCTCGGCGACGCCATGGCCGGCCCGACGCCGGTGTCGGCGCTGATCCACGCCGCCACCATGGTCACCGCGGGCGTCTACCTGGTCGTGCGCTCCCACCCGATCTACGACCTCGCGCCCGACGCGCGCCTGGTCGTGGTCGTCGTGGGCGCCGTCACGCTGGTCTTCGGCGCGGTCATCGGCTGCGCCAAGGACGACATCAAGAAGGCGCTCGCCGCGTCGACCATGAGCCAGATCGGCTACATGATGCTCGCCGCCGGTCTCGGCCCGGTCGGCTACGTGTTCGCCATCTTCCACCTGCTGACGCACGGCTTCTTCAAGGCCGGCATGTTCCTCGGCGCCGGCTCGGTCATGCACGGCATGGGCGACCAGGTGAACATGCGCCGCTTCGGCGGCCTGAGCGCGGTCATGAAGATCACCTGGGTGACGTTCCTGCTCGGCTGGCTCGCGATCATCGGCTTCCCGTTCCTGTCCGGCTTCTGGAGCAAGGACCGGATCATCGAGGCCGCCTTCGTCGGCGAGGGGTGGCGGCCGTGGGTGTTCGGGCTGACCGCGATGCTCGCAGCGGGCCTGACCGCCTTCTACATGTCGCGGCTGTTCCTCATGACCTTCCACGGCCGGCGCCGCTGGACCGAGGAGGTGCACCCGCACGAGTCCCCGCTGCTGATGACCGTGCCGATGATGGTGCTGGCCGTCGGGTCGGCGTTCCTCGGCCTCGCGCTCGGGCCGACCGGTGCCATCGAGTCCTGGCTCGCGCCCGTCGTGGGCGAGCACGGCGAGGAGAGCCCGGTGCTGCCCGCCTGGTCCATCACCGTGCTGACCCTGCTGCTCGTCGCCGCCGGTGTGGGGCTCGCCTACACCCGCTACGTCCGCGCGGAGGTGCCGCAGGCCGCGCCGGTGGGCTCCTTCGCCACCCGTGCCGCGCGCCGCGACCTGTTCCAGGACGACGTCAACGAGGCCCTGCTGATGCGCCCGGGCCAGCAGCTGACGCGCGGCCTGGTGCTGACCGACGACCACGGCGTCGACGGGGCCGTCCGCGGTGTCAGCGGGCTCGTCGGCGCGACGTCGGTGCAGCTGCGCCGGCTGCAGACCGGCTTCGTGCGCTCCTACGCCCTGACCATGCTCGGCGGTGTCGTCGTCCTCGTCGGCGCCCTGGCGGTGGTCCGGTGACGCTGCTCGTGGCCGTGCTCACCCACCGGCCCGCCTCCACCGGAACGGACACCTGATGCAGGACCTCCCCTGGCTGACCGCGATGGGCGCCGTCCCGCTGGTGGGCGCCGTCGTCGTGGCCGCGCTGCCCGGCGGCGCGGCCGCCCGCGCCAAGCTGGTCGCCCTCGGCGCCTCGCTGGTGACCCTGGCGCTGATGATCGGGGCCGCGCTGACCTTCGACGCCGGCTCGGAGCAGCGCTTCCAGCTCACCGAGCTGCACGAGTGGATCCCGCAGTTCGGCGTCAGCTACGCGGTGGGCGTCGACGGCATCGGCCTGGTGCTGCTGGGCCTCGCCGCGGTGCTGACCCCGGTGTGCATCCTCGCCGCCTGGAACGACGTGCCGACCGTCGGCCGCCGCGAGCAGAACTACTTCGCGCTGCTGCTGCTGGTCGAGACCACCATGGTCGGGGTCTTCAGCGCCACCGACGTGTTCTTGTTCTACGTCTTCTTCGAGGTGCTGCTGATCCCGGTCTACTTCCTGATCGGCACCTACGGCGGCGCCCGCCGCCAGTACGCCGCGGGCAAGTTCCTTCTCTACAGCCTGCTCGGCGGGCTGGTCATGCTGGTCGCGGTCATCGCCCTCTACGTCGCCGGCCCCGGCGGCTCGCAGGGCTTCCTGCTGTCGAACCTCACCGGTCTGCAGCTCGACCGCGGCGCCGAGCGGCTGATGTTCCTCGGCTTCTTCTTCGCCTTCGCGATCAAGGCGCCGCTGTTCCCGGTGCACACCTGGCTGCCCGACGCCTCCGAGCAGGCCCCCGCGCCGGTCGCCGTCCTGCTCGTCGGCGTGCTCGACAAGGTCGGCACCTACGGCATGATCCGCTTCTGCCTGCCGCTGTTCCCCGAGGCGTCGAGGTGGGCGACGCCGGTCATCACCGTGCTGGCGGTCATCTCGATCGTGTACGGCGCGCTGCTCGCCATCGGGCAGACCGAGATCATGCGGCTGATCGGCTACACCTCGATCTCGCACTTCGGCTTCATCGTGCTCGGCATCTTCGCCATGACCTCCACCGCCCAGAGCGGCGCCACGCTCTACATGGTCAACCACGGGTTCTCCACCGCCGCGCTGTTCCTCGTCGCGGCGATGCTGGCCGCGCGCCGGGGCTCCACCCGCATCGCCGACTACGGCGGCTGGCAGCGCGTGACCCCGCTGATCGCCGGCGTGTTCCTCGTCGCGGGCCTGTCGAGCCTCGCGCTCCCGGGCCTGTCGACCTTCGTCAGCGAGTTCCTGGTGCTCGTCGGCACCTACCAGCGCTACCCGGCGGCCGCCGTCGTCGCGACCGTGGCCATCATCTTGGCCTCGCTGTACATCCTGCTGACCTACCAGCGCATGATGACCGGCCCACGCCCCGAGCAGGCCGCCGGCACCCGTGACCTCACCCGCCGCGAGGCGTGGGTCGTCGCACCGGTCGTGGCGATCATCGTGGCCCTCGGCGTCTTCCCCGGCCCGGTGCTCGACGTCATCAACCCGGCCGTGCGCAGCACGCTGACCGACGTCGGCCGCACCGACCCGGTGCAGCAGGTGCCGGCGACCGCGACCACCCTCGGAGGGGCGCCGTGAGCCTGCTGACCGCCGTCCAGGCGACCGCCATCGACGGCGCCACCATCTCGGCGCCCTCGATCTCCTACCGCCTGCTGTCGCCGGTGCTCGTCGTGCTCGGCACCGCCATGATCGGCGTGCTGGTCGAGGCGTTCGCGCCGCGGCAGGGCCGGCGCACCGTCCAGGTGGTGCTGAGCCTCACGGGCCTCGCGGCAGCCTTCGTCTGCGTGGTCTACGCGACCGGTCAGCGGCAGGGCTCGACCGCCGCCCGGGCCGTGGTCGTCGACGACCCCGCGCTGTTCTGCCAGGGCGCGATCCTGGCGCTGGCCGCGCTCGGCGTCCTGATGATGGCCGAGCGGTTCAGCGGTCAGGAGGGTGACGCGTTCACCTCCACCGCCGCGAGCGTGCCCGGCTCGTCGTACGAGGCCGCCACGGCACGCGCCGGGTGGGTGCAGACCGAGGTCTTCCCCCTCACGCTGATCTCGGTCGGCGGCATGCTGCTGTTCCCGGCCGCGGGCGACCTGCTGACCATGTTCGTCGCGCTCGAGGTGCTGTCGCTGCCGCTGTACCTGCTCAGCGGCCTGGCCCGCCGGCGGCGGCTGCTGTCGCAGGAGGCCGCGCTCAAGTACTTCCTGCTGGGCTCGTTCTCGTCGGCGTTCTTCCTGTTCGGTGCCGCCATGCTGTTCGGCTACTCCGGCTCGCTGTACCTGTCCGACATCGCTGCCGCCGTCACGGCGCGCAGCGGTCAGGACGGCATCCTGCTCCTGGGCATCGTGCTGGTGGCCGTCGGGCTGCTGTTCAAGGTCGGTGCCGTGCCGTTCCACGCCTGGACGCCGGACGTCTACCAGGGCGCCCCGACCCCGGTCACGGCGTTCATGGCTGCCTGCACCAAGGTCGCGGCGTTCGGCGCCCTGCTGCGCTTCCTGTACGTCGGCGTGCCCGGCGCCCGCTGGGACTACCAGCCGGTGCTGTGGGCCGTCGCGATCGCGACGATGGTCGTCGGCTCGGTCGTCGCCATCACCCAGACCGACGTCAAGCGGATGCTGGCGTACTCCTCGATCGCCCACGCCGGGTTCATCCTCACCGGCGTGCTGGCCTTCGACCGCACCGGCCTCGCCGGCTCGCTGTTCTACCTAGTCGCGTACGGGATGACGACGATCGGCGCGTTCGCCGTCGTCACGCTGGTGCGCGACAGCGCCGGGGAGGCGACCGCGATGTCGCAGTGGGCGGGGCTGGCCCACCGCTCGCCGCTGCTCGCGGCGGTCTTCGCCCTCTACATGCTCTCGTTCGCGGGCATCCCGCTCACCGCCGGGTTCGCCGGCAAGTACTCGGTGTTCTCCGCCGCCGTCGCCCACGGCGGCACCTGGCTGGCGGTGGTCGGCGTGCTGTGCAGTGCCATCGCCGTCGTCTTCTACGTGCGCGTCATCGTCACCATGTACTTCGCCGAGGCCGAGGGCGACTCGGTCGTGGTGGCCTCGCCGGGCGCCGGCACCATCGTGGCCATCGGCGTCAGTGCCGCGGCGACGCTGCTGCTCGGCGTCTTCCCCAGCCTGCTGCTCGACCTGGCGGACCGGTCCGCCCAGTTCCTGCCGTGACGCCGGTGAGCCGGGCCCAGCTCGCAGGGCAGAGCCCGCTGGTCGACCTCGACGACCCGACCGTCTCGGCCGCGCTCGACGAGGGCATGGCCCGGGTCGAGGACGAGCTGCGCGAGGCGGTCGCCCACGTCGACGGCTACATCGCCGACGCCTCGCTGCACCTGATGGCGGCCGGCGGCAAGCGGCTGCGCCCGCTGCTGACGCTGCTGGCCTCGCAGGTCGGCGCGCCCGAGGGCTCACGCGCCACACCCGACGAGGTCGTCAAGGCCGCCGTCGTCGTCGAGCTGACCCACCTGGCCTCGCTCTACCACGACGACGTCATGGACGAGGCGTCGCTGCGCCGCGGGGTGCCGAGCGCGAACGCGCGCTACGGCAACACGGTCGCCATCCTCACCGGTGACCTGCTGTTCGCCCGGGCCTCCCTCGTCGTGGCAGACCTCGGCGCCGACGCCGTGCGCATCCAGGCGACCACCTTCGGCCGGCTGTGCACCGGCCAGATCCTGGAAACCGTGGGGCCGGCTGAGGGCCAGGACGCCGTCGAGCACTACCTGGCCGTGCTGGCCGACAAGACCGGCTCGCTCATCGCCACCGCCGGCCAGCTCGGGGCCCGCTTCGGCGGCTGCGACCCGGCCACGGTCGAGGTGCTGCGCCGCTACGGCGAGCGGCTGGGCATCGCCTTCCAGCTGGCCGACGACCTCATCGACCTGGCCTCGGCGAGCGAGCAGTCGGGCAAGACGCCCGGCACCGACCTGCGCGAGGGCGTGCCGACGCTGCCGGTGCTGCTCGCGCGCCGCTCGACCGACCCGGCCGACGCCCGGCTGCTCGAGCTGCTCGCCGGCTCCCTCGAGGACGACGACCGGCTGGCCGAGGCGGTCGCGCTGCTGCGGGCCCACCCGGCCATGGAGCAGGCGCGCGCCGTGACCCACCGCTGGGCGCAGGACGCCCGTGACGTGCTCGCCCCGCTGCCGGTCGGCCCGGTGAGGTCGGCGCTCGAGGCCCTCGCCACCGCGGTCACCCAGCGCAGCGCCTGACCCGTTCCCTAGGCGCGGCCGGGTCCTGGGCGCAGCCTGCGGACCGGACACCACACGACGGACAGCGCGCGTGCGCCTCGAGCAGGCGCGGGTGCGACAAGATGATCGCGTCACCGGTCGACCGGGGACACCCAGCGGCCGAAGACCGAGCGAGGAGAGGCCATCGTGTGCCGGCACGCCACGACCGAGCTGTCGCCCCAGCCCGAGTCCGCCGGCGCGGCGCGCCGCTTCGTCGGCGCCCGCCTGGCCGAGTGGGACCTGCTGCCGCTGCTCGACGACGCGCAGCTGGCGATCAGCGAGCTCGTCACCAACGCCGTCCGCCACGGGGCACCCCCGCTGTCGGCCAGCGTCTCGTGCCAGGACGACATGGTCGAGCTGGCGGTCTTCGACGGTGCGGGGGCGCTGCCGACGTTGCGGGCCACCCGCTTCGACCTCGCAGCCGACCTCGACGAGGCGTCGCGCGCCGAGGCGCTGCTCGACGGCGACGTCGACGAGCGCGACCCGCGGCTGGACGTCGGCGAGGCCGGCACGGTCGCCGGCGGCCGGGGTCTGCTGCTGGTCGCCGCGCTCGCCGCTCAGTGGGGCGTCAGCCCGCGCAGCGACGGCAAGGCGGTGTGGGTGCGCACGCCCGCGCCACCCGGGTGGCACCCACCCTTCCCGTGCCCCTGCGAGACGTCGCCGGACGCGTCGCCGCTCGCCTCAGGCGGTCGCGCGCTCGACGTCGGCTGACCCCACCCCGCGCTGTGGTCGTGTGCCGCGGCTGCGGCCCCGAGCCGCGCGCAGCGAGTCGGCCGTCAGCACGAGCAGCGCCAGCCAGACGATGCCGAAGCCGATCCACCGGGTCGGCGGGACGCTCTCACCGAGCAGCAGCACCCCGGCCAGCAGCTGCAGCACGGGCGTGGAGAACTGCAGCAGCCCGATGGTCGTGAGCGGCACCCGCCGGGCGGCCGCCGCGAACAGCAGCAGCGGCACGGCCGTGGCGATCCCGGTGCTGGCGAGCAGCAGCCCGTGGCCAGGAGCCTGGTCGGTGAAGCTGCCGCGGCCGGTGACCTCCAGCCAGACCAGCGCCGCGACGGCGGGCGGGAAGAGCAGCGCGGTCTCGGTGGTGAGCCCACCCAGCGCGCCGAGGCTAACGCCGATCCGCTTCTTCATCAGCGAGTACGTCGCGAACGAGGACGCCAGCGTCAGCGCGATCCACGGGGGGTGGCCGTAGTCGACCGTCAGCACCACGACCGCGACGGCTCCCAGCCCCACAGCGGCCCACTGCATCCGCCGCAGCCGCTCGCGCAGCAGCACGACGCCGATGAGCACGGTCACCAGCGGGTTGATGAAGTAGCCGAGGGAGGTCTCGACGACCTGCCCGGAGTTGACCCCGTAGATGTACGTGCCCCAGTTGACGGCGATGACGACCGCCGCCACGCCCAGCCGCAGCAGCCGCCGGGGCTGCTGCAGCAGCGGCCGCACCCAGCCGGTGTCGCGCAGGGCGACCACCGCCACCACGCACAGCAGCAGCGACCACACCACACGGTGCAGCAGGATCTCGAGCGCTCCCGCCGGCAGCAGCAGGTGGAAGTAGAGCGGGAAGACGCCCCAGATCAGGTACGCGCCGGCGCCGAAGACCGTGCCGCGCCGCAGGGACGCCGCGTCGTCGTCGGTCGGCGTCCCGCTCACGCCCCGACGGTCCAGGTGTCACGGCCCGCGAGCATCGCGGCGACCGCGTCGTCGGGCGTGCCCACCCGGCCCGCGACCGCCGTGTCGACCTGCTCGCGCACCAGGTCGTCGTACGTCGGCCGGCTGACGTCGCGGAAGACGCCCAGCGGCACGTGCGCCATGTCGGAGCCGTCGAGGCGGGAGAGCGCGAACTGCTGGGCCGAGTCGTCCGCGCCGGCGTCGTGCCGGACGACGTCGCCGGGGTCGACGCCGGCCGCGGGCACGACCTGCAGCCCGCCGCTGGGCGCCCGGACCACGACGCGCCGGTCCTCGCCCTCGCCGAGGCTGATGGGCTCACCGTCGGCCAGGTGCAGCAGGCGGCCCTGCGCCTCGTCGCGGTCCTTGAGCACCTGGAACGCGCCGTCGTTGAAGATCGGGCAGTTCTGGTAGATCTCGACCAGCGCGGTGCCGCGGTGCGCCGCGGCCGCGCGCAGCACCGACGACAGGTGCTGGCGGTCGGAGTCGAGGGTGCGCGCCACGAACGTCGCCTCGGCGCCGAGCGCCAGCGACACCGGGTTGAACGGGGTGTCGACCGAGCCCGACGGCGTCGACTTGGTGATCTTGCCGACCTCGGACGTCGGGGAGTACTGGCCCTTGGTGAGGCCGTAGATGCGGTTGTTGAACAGCAGGATCTTCAGGTTGACGTTGCGGCGCAGCGCGTGCACGAGGTGGTTGGCCCCGATCGACAGCGCGTCGCCGTCACCGGTGACGACCCACACCGACAGGTCGGGGCGCGAGACGGCCAGACCGGTCGCGATGGCCGGCGCGCGGCCGTGGATCGAGTGCACCCCGTAGGTGTTCATGTAGTACGGGAAGCGCGACGAGCACCCGATGCCCGACACGAAGACGATGTTCTCCCGCTTGAGACCGAGCTCGGGCAGGAAGCCCTGCATGGTGGCGAGCACCGCGTAGTCGCCGCAGCCGGGGCACCAGCGCACCTCCTGGTCGGAGGTGAACTCCTTCTTGGTCTGACGCGGGGCGCCGGCGTCGAGGGTGGGGACCCCGGCGAGGCCGGTGGTGAGGGCGGGCATGCCCAGGTCGGTGCTCATGAGGCCTCTTCCTCGGGGGCGGCCGGTCCGGCCGGGGTGACGTCGGCGGGGCGGGCGTCGCTCGCGACGGGCATCGCGCTGGGCGCGGTCGGGCCCAGCTCGGCGGTGATCGCGTCGACCAGCTCGTGGGTGGTGAACGGCAGGCCGCGCACCTGGTTGACGCCCTGCACGTCGACGAGGTACTTCGCGCGCAGCAGCATCGACAGCTGGCCGAGGTTCATCTCGGGCACGATGACCCGCCGGTAGCGCCGCAGCACCTCGCCGGTGTCGGTCGGGAACGGGTTGAGGTGGCGCAGGTGGGCCTGGGCCACCGAGCCGCCGCGGGCGCGCACCGCACGCACCGCAGCCCGGATCGGGCCGTACGTCGACCCCCACCCGAGCACGAGCACGTCGGCCGTGCGCCCGTCCGGCCCGAGCGGGTCGTCGACGTCCAGCGGGCCGATCGTCGCGGCGATGCCGTCGACCTTGGCCTGGCGCAGCCGCACCATCCGGTCGTGGTTGGCGGGGTCGTAGCTGATGTCGCCGGTGCCGTCGGCCTTCTCGATGCCGCCGATGCGGTGCTCCAGGCCCGGCGTGCCGGGCACGGCCCAGGGCCGGGCGAGCGTGGTCTCGTCGCGCAGGTAGGGCAGGAACGTCGGGTCGCCCTTGGCGTCGGTGCCGTTCGGCTCGGTCGTCAGCTGCACCGCGATGTCAGGCAGGTCGGCGACCGCCGGGATGCGCCACGGCTCCGAGCCGTTGGCGAGGTAGCCGTCCGAGAGCAGGAACACCGGCGTGCGGTACGTCGTCGCGATGCGCACCGCCTCGATGGCCGCGTCGAAGTTGTCGGACGGCGACCGCGGGGCGACCACGGGCACCGGGGCCTCGCCGTTGCGGCCGAACATCGCCTGCAGCAGGTCGGACTGCTCGGTCTTGGTGGGCAGGCCGGTCGAGGGGCCACCGCGCTGCACGTCACAGATCACCAGCGGCAGCTCGAGCGAGACGGCCAGGCCGATGGTCTCCGACTTCAGGGCCACACCCGGGCCCGAGGTGGTCGTCACGCCGACGGCGCCACCGAACGAGGCACCGAGCGCCGCGCCGATGCCCGCGATCTCGTCCTCGGCCTGCAGCGTCGTGACACCGAGGTGCTTGAGACCCGACAGCGTGTGCAGGACGTCGGACGCCGGCGTGATCGGGTAGCTGCCCAGCACCAGCGGGCGGCCGGCCCGCTGGCAGCCGGCCACGAGCCCGTAGGCGAGAGCGGTGTTGCCCGTGAGGTTGCGGTAGGTGCCCGCCGCCATGGGCGCCGGCGCGATGTCGTAGGAGACGGCGAAGTCCTCGGTGGTCTCGCCATAGCTCCAGCCGGCGGTCAGCGCGGCGAGGTTGGCCTCGAGGATCTGCGGCTTGGAGCCGAACTTGGTGCGCAGGAACCGTTCGGTGCCCGTCGTCGGACGGTTGTAGAGCCACGACAGCAGGCCGAGGGCGAACATGTTCTTCGCCCGCTCCTTCTCCTTGCGCGAGAGGTCGAAGTCGGCGAGCGCGGCCACGGTGATGCTGGTCAGCCCGAGCGCGTGCAGGTGGAACGACTCGAGCGAGCCGTCGTCCAGCGGGTTGGCGGCGTAGCCGACCTTGGCGAGGTTGCGGCGGGTGAACTCGTCGGTGTCGACGATCACGGTCGCGCCGCGGGGCAGGTCGGGGAGGTTCGCCTTCAGCGCGGCCGGGTTCATGGCCACCAGCACGTCGGGGGCGTCGCCGGGCGTCAGCACATCGTGGTCGGCGAAGTGCAGCTGGAAGCTCGAGACGCCCGGCAGGGTGCCCTGGGGAGCGCGGATCTCGGCGGGGAAGTTCGGCAACGTCGACAGGTCGTTGCCCAGGGCCGCGGTCTCGGAGGTGAAGCGGTCGCCGGTCAGCTGCATGCCGTCGCCCGAGTCGCCCGCGAAGCGGATGACGACGCGGTCGAGCGCCTGCACCGCCTTCCCGGCGGCCGGCTGCGTCGTCCCCTGCACGTCCTGCACCTGGCCCTGCGCGGTCATCGCTTCCTCACGTCGGGGAGTGCCCTCGCTCGCTGCTGCACTCCTGCGGTCACTGCGCTCGTCGTCGCCACTGCTCGTACCTACGCCATCGTAGGTCCGCCCCGTCAACGCCCGGACGGTGACCGGTATGCCCGAGCGGCACGACCCGGTGGGAGCGGGTGCCAAGCACCCGGCGTGAAGTCGCTTCACCCTCTCGCGGGGGTTCTGGCCATGTAGTTGCATCGTGACTGTCCGTTCCGTGACGGGCCAGCACGTCGAGCCCGTCCCTCGCGAGGAGTCCCCGTGACCGTCAGCCGCCGCAGTCTCGTCACCGGCGCCGTCGGCGCAGGTGCCCTCGCGGGCCTGTCCGGCTGCGGCTTCGGCGCCGCGTCGTCCGGCTCGACCGCCGCCGCGTCGTCCGGCACCGCCACGCGCAGCGGCGGCCCGGTCAAGGGCTCGCTGACCTTCTCCTTCTGGGGCGGCAGCGACGGGGAGACCAAGGGCTTCACCTACGTCAAGGAGCAGTTCGAGAAGAAGTACCCCGGCACGTCGGTGAAGTTCAACGTGACGCCCTACGAGGGCTTCTTCGCCGGCATCGACCGCGGCCTGCAGGCCGGCAACGCGCCTGACGTCTTCCGCGTCGACTACACGACGCTGGGCAAGTACTCCTCCAAGCAGGTGCTGCTCGACCTCGGGCCCTACCTCGACAGCGGCACCGAGGACGAGTTCCTCCCGGCGCTGTGGCAGGCCGTGAAGTACCAGGACAAGGTGTACGGCCTGCCGCACCAGACCGACACCAGCTGCATCGTCTACGACAGGGCGGCGCTCGCCGCTGCCGGCGTGACGTCGGTGCCGACGTCCCTCGACAGCGCGTGGACGTTCGAGGAGTTCGCCGGGGTGGCGCGCAAGCTGCGCGCCTCGTTGCCGGCGAGCACGTTCCCCTTCGCCTACAACTGGACGGCGGCCGGCGCGTTCCGCTGGCTCACCTGGCTCAACGCCGCCGGGGGGTCGCTCCTCACTCCCGACCTCACCAAGCCCGCGATCCCGAGCGAGGCCGGCACGAAGGCGCTGGAGTACACGCAGAGCTTCTTCACCAACAGGTGGGTTCCGGCGTCCAACACCATCAAGGGCGCCAAGTACTCCGACGAGTTCTTCCTCGCCAAGACCGTGGCGATGGCCTTCATCGGCGACTTCTCGGTGCCGACGCTGGCCGACCCGAAGACCGGCTACAAGGGCGACTGGGGCGCGACGTTCCTGCCGCGCGACGTGTCGGCGTCGTCCGACCTCGGCGGCAACGCCATCGTCGTCAACGCCCAGGCGAAGAACCCCGAGCTCGCGGCGGCGTTCGTCAGCTTCCTCGGCTCGGAGGACATGATGAAGTACTTCTGCGAGCAGGCGATCGAGTTGCCGACGCGCAAGAGCCTCGCCACGGCCGACCTGAAGTACGTGTCTCGCCCGGACATCGTGTCGATCTGCGCCAAGCAGGCGGCCACCATCAGCGACGACCTCGTCAAGCAGGTGACCCTGCCGCAGTTCAGCACCATCAGCACCGTGCTGCAGGATGAGCTCGAGCGCTCCTTCCGCGGCGCCCCGGCCGACAGGACGCAGCGCGACATGGCCGCCGCGATCTCGACGGCACTGGCCTGATCGTGGCCACCACGGTCGTCGCGGCGCCGCCGCGCGAGAGCGAGGTCGCACCGTCCCCGGGGCGGCCGGGCGGGCGTCGCTCGGTGCGGCGGACGTTCTCGGCGCTGACCTTCCTCACGCCCAACCTGGTGCTGGTCGGGCTGTTCCTGCTGTTCCCGCTGGTCATGACGTTCGTGATCAGCGCCCAGCGCCGGGAGTCACTCGGCGTGCCGACGTGGGTGGGCCTCGGCAACTACTCGCGGCTGCTGCAGGACCCGCTCTTCTGGGAGTCGTTGCGCAACACCGCGGTCTTCACCGTGCTGACGGTGCCGACGAGCATGGCGCTGGGTCTGGGCTGCGCGCTCCTGGTCAACAGCGCGCTGCCCGGACGGCTGGTCTACCGCTCGGTCATCTTCTTGCCGATGGTCATCTCCGGCGTCGCCACGGGCATCCTCGGGCTGTGGATGTTCGACCAGTACGACGGCTTCGTGAACAGGCTGCTCGGTGCCTTCGGCATCACCGGCCCCGACTGGCAGTCCAGCGGTGGCTGGGCGATGGCGTCGGTCGTGCTCGTGACCATCTGGGTGCGGCTCGGCTTCGACATGCTCATCTACCTCGCCGGGCTGCAGTCCATCGACCCGCAGCTGCGCGAGGCCGCGAAGCTCGACGGCGCCGGGTTCTGGCAGGAGCTGCGGCTCATCACGGTGCCGCTGCTCGGGCCCTCGACGTTCTTCCTGCTGGTCATGAACCTCATCTACTCGTTCCAGATCTTCGACACGGTGTTCGCGATGACCAACGGCGGGCCCGACTACTCCACGACGATGTTGGTCACCTACGCCTACAAGACGGGCTTCGACGAGCACGGCCCCGGCCAGCTCGGCTACGCGGCGGCCATCGGCGTCGTCATCTTCGCCGTCACGCTGCTCGTCACCGGGCTGCAGTGGCGGCTGTCGCGCAACCGGGACCAGGTGGGCTGAATGGCGACCGTGACCGCACCCTCGTCGTCCCGCACCGCTGCGCCGAAGCCGCGCCGCCGTGACGTCGGCAAGGCGCTGCGCGTCGTGCTGGCGGTCGTCATCACGCTCGTCGTGTTCTTCCCGCTGTACTGGATGGTCGTCACCGCCTTCTCGACGCAGGCCGACGCCTACGCGCCGGGCCTGCACCTGTGGCCGCAGCACCTGACGCTCGACAACTTCACGACACCCCTGCGCGAGTTCCCGGTGCTGCGGTGGCTGCGCAACTCGGTGGTGATCGCGCTGCTCGTCACGGCGATCACGACGGTGGTCAACCTGCTGGCGGGGTACGCGTTCGCCAAGATGCCGTTCCGCGGCAGCAGCGCCCTGTTCCTCGTGCTGCTCGCGACGATGATGGTGCCGATCCAGGCGATCATGGTGCCGCAGTTCCAGCTCATCACCGGCCTGGGCCTGTACGGCAGCATCTGGGCGGTCGTGCTGCCCACGAGCGCCTCGGTGTTCGGCATCTTCCTGGCGCGGCAGTTCTTTCTCGCCGTCCCCGACGAGCTGCTCGAGGCCGCGAAGGTCGACGGCGCCGGGCAGGTCCGCACGTTTCTTCAGATCGTGCTGCCGCTGAGCCGTCCGCTGATCGCGGTGCTGGTGCTGCTGACGTTCATGTACGAGTGGAACGACTTCGCCTGGCCGCTCATCGTGTTCTTCGGCAACCAGGAGCTGTTCACGCTGCCGCTCGGCCTGGTGACCGACCTCAAGGGCCAGTACGCCACCAACTTCGGCGCCATCATGGCGATGAGCCTGCTGATGGTGACGCCGATGGTCGTGCTGTTCCTGGCGTTCCAGCGCTACTTCGTCCAGGGGATGGCGCGCACCGGCCTGAAGTGACCCTGCTGTCCTCGTGACTCAGAGCCGGCCGGCGTCGACGATGCGGCGCAGGAACTGCTGGGTGCGCGGCTGGGTGGGGGCACCGAGCACCTGCTGCGGCGGTCCCTGCTCGCAGACCCGTCCGGCGTCCAGGAAGACGACCTCGTCCGCGACGTCGCGCGCGAACGCCATCTCGTGGGTCGCGACGAGCATCGTCATGCCGTCGCT
This sequence comes from uncultured Actinomycetales bacterium, assembly GCA_964243295.1. GTDB lineage: Bacteria > Actinomycetota > Actinomycetes > Actinomycetales > Angustibacteraceae > CAXTEJ01. Next base: position 18,731 of record CAXTEJ010000031.1, read on the forward strand.
CCTCAGCTCGCGAAGCATCGCGAGCACCTCGCCCACCAGCTCGGGGTCGAGGGCGCTCGTGACCTCGTCGAGCAGCATGAGCACCGGGTCGGTGACCAGGGCGCGGGCGATCGCCACGCGCTGCTGCTGCCCGCCTGACAGCTCGTCGGGGTAGGCGCGGGCCTTGTCCCAGAGGCCGACCCGCCGCAGCACCTGCTCCGCGTCGTGCTCGGCGCGCTCCTTCGCGACGCCGTGCACCCGCCGCGGCGCCAGCGTGATGTTGTCGAGCACCCGCAGGTGCGGGAACAGGTTGTAGCCCTGGAACACGATGCCCAGCCGGGCGCGCACGGCGTCGGCGTCGACGCGCGGGTCGGTGATGTCGCGGCCCTCGAGCTCGACCACGCCGTCGTCGACGGTCTCGAGCAGGTCGACGCACCGCAGCAGCGTCGACTTGCCCGAGCCGGAGGCGCCGATGAGCGCGACGCACGAGTGAGGTGCGACGTCGAGGTCGAGGCCGTCGAGGACGACGGGCCCGCCGGCGTACTGCTTGCGCAGGCCGCGCACCCGAAGCAGTGCTGTCACGGCACCCCTGCCGCGCCCTGCCAGCCCTGCCGCCGCGCGATGCGGTCGGTGAGCCGGGTCATCGGGATCGTGAGCAGCACGAACAGGACGCCGGCGACGACGTACGGCGTGAAGCTGGCGTTCTCGGCCTGGTTGATCTGCGCCGCGCGGATCGCGTCGATGACGCCGAGCACCGACACCAGCCCGGAGTCCTTCTGCAGGCTCACGAGGTCGTTGAGCAGCGGCGGGACGACGCGACGGACTGCCTGCGGCAGCACGACCCGGCGCATGGTCTGCCCGTAGCGCAGGCCCAGACCGCGCGCGGCCAGGCTCTGGCTCGGGTGCACCGACTCGATGCCGGCGCGGAAGACCTCGGCGACGTACGCCGAGTACGACAGCACGAGCGCCAGCCCGCCGTAGACGACGACGTCGGTCGGCAGCCCCTGCAGCCGCAGCCCGGGCACCCCGAAGCCGACGAGGTAGATGACCAGCAGAACCGGCAGCCCGCGGAACAGGTCGACGTAGGCGGTGGCGAGCAGCCGCAGCGGCAGCAGCACCGGTCCGCGCAGCGTGCGCAGCAGCGCGATCGTCAGGCCCAGGGCCACGATCAGGACGCCGCACACGACCATCAGCCGCAGGTTGAGCCACAGCCCGGTCAGGACGTCGGGCAGCGCGTCGCGCGCGACGTCCAGGTCGAAGAAGCTGGACCGCACCCGGGGCCAGCCAGGGCTGCTGACGACGCCGGCGACCACCACCGCTACGACGAGCAGCGTGCTGCCGAGCCCGAGCGCCGCCGAGCGACCGGCCTGCCGCCGCCGGTAGGCTAGCCGATCGGCCTGGACCGCCGAGACCGCGGGCGCTGGGTGCGCCGAGCTCACCGGCCGGTCACGACAGCGCCGGGGCGCCGGCGCTGTCGGTCAGCCACTGCTTCTGCAGCTGCTCGATCGTGCCGTCGGCGCGCAGGGCGTCGACGGCCTGCGACACGCAGGTGGTCAGGGCGCTGCCCTTGTCGAGCACCATGCCGAACTGCTCGGGCGACGACCCGGCCGGCAGCTGGCCGACGACCAGCCCCTCGTCGATGCCGCCGTCCGCCGCGCCGGCCGCGGCGAGGTAGAGCGCGGTCGGCAGGTCGACGAGGATCGCGTCGACCTGGCCGTTGGCGAGCGCAGCCTTGGCGTCGTCGTTGGTGTTGAAGACCGCGACCTGCTGCGTCGGCGCGATGACCGAGCTCGCCTGGCTGTAGCTCGTGGTGCCGACCTGCGCGCCGAGCTTGAGCCCCTTGAGCCCCGCGACGGTGGTGACGCCCTCGGCCTTGCTGCCCTTCACGGTCACCACGGCCTGCGCGACGTCGTAGTAGCCGCTGGAGAAGTCGAGGTTCTTCCTGCGCTCAGGGGTGATCGAGACCTGGTTGATGTCGACGTCGAAGGTCTTGGGTCCCGGCGACGTGGCCTGGGCGAACGACACGACCGACCACGTGACGTCGCTGGCCTGGTATCCCAGGTCGGCGGCCACGGCGTAGGCGACCGCCGACTCGAAGCCCTTGCCGTTGCTGGGGTCGTCGTCGACGAACCACGGCGCGTACGCCGGCTTGTCGGTGCCGATGGTCAGCTTGCCGGGTGTCCGCGTCTTCAGCTCGGCCTTCGAGCACGTCGCGGCGCTGGCGCTCGCCGACGTCGTGGGTGCGGCGGCCTCGTCGGCCGGCGCGCACGCCGCCAGCGTCAGGGCGCCCGCGACAGCGAAGAGATTGAGCAGGGGACGACGGCGCATGGTGGCTCCGGGGCGAGGCTGGCGGTGGTGGTGCGCCCAGGATAGGAGGTGTTCCGACCTGCGGATCGGGCGTCTCGCGCGCCGGACCTGCTGCTCGTCGCTCGGTGGTCAGCTCGGTGGTCATACGGTCGCCGGCCGCACGACCGGCCGCCTGGAACCGGACCGGCCGGGCGTCGAGCCCGTCCCGCAGACCGCGCGCCGCCGTCAGCTCCCGCTGTGCGCCAGCAGCCACTGCGCGGTGGTCGAGTCGGTGACCAGCACGTTGATCCAGCCGCCGCGAAGAGCGGCCCGGACGGCTAGGTACTTGGACGGCCCCCCGCCGACGCCGAGCCGGCGGTCGGCCCGGCGCAGCTGCTCGAGGGTGGCCCCGACGACGAGGTCCTCCAGGTCTGTGTGGATCGGCTCGCCGTCCTCGCCGATGTAGCGCAGGTTGACCTCGCCCACCGCCCCCAGCGCCTTGACCCGCGCCACCTGCTCGGCGGTGAAGAAGTTGTCGCCCGCGCGGAGCGGAGGCACGATGTCGCCGGAGCCGAAGCCGGTGAGTGCGAGGTCGATGGCGTCGAGCTTGGCCAGTGCCGCCCGGGCATGGCTGTCGTGGGCCAGCAGGGTCTGCTTGATCTCCCGGCTGGGCAGCACACCGGGCAGCCGGAGGAACATCGGCTCCGCGCCGGTCAGCGATGCGAGCTGCTGGGTGTTCTGCGCCGCGAGGTGCTGCAGGACAGGCGGCCCGAGGTCGCCGAGCATCTCCACCACGTGGCTCGTGCCGGAGTTGCGCATCGGCCCCAGGTGACGCACCGTCTCCTGCAGGGTGCGGCTCCACGACGTGAAGCCGATGACCTCGGCGTCCAGCGGCGTGCTCTGCAGCTGCAGAGCCAGCAGCTGACCGAGCTCGCGCACGAGCTGCACCTCATCGTGCACCTGACCGATGTCGTAGACGTGCGCGCTGCGCAGCTCGTACGCCGACTCGAGCTCCCGCTCGAGGACGGACTGCTCGTCGGTCGGCAGCACGATCATGGTGCGAACGATCTCCAGCTCCACGGCCTGCTCGAGCAGGCGCGAGACGCGGGACTGGGAGATGTTGAGCCGGTCCGCGATCGCGCGCTGGCGCAGCCCCCGGGTGTGGTACAGCCAGGCCACCGTGGCGATCGTCCGCTTGGCGCTGGGTCCTGGTGCTGCCTTGACCATAGGCCACGTCCTCCCGACGCCGTCAGTCGCACCTGGACGGAGGTGCTCCGCCGCTCGAATAGATATTCAGTCGTTGACAGCAAATCCAGCCCCGCCTACGCTCCACCAGGTAGAAATGCTACTGCGAGATATTTATTCGCACAAGCGCCGACGACGTCGTCGGCACGACCTGAGGAGAGGCAATGTCAGCCTTCAAGCGCACCCGAGTGACGCTGGCCCTGACCATGGCAGGCGCTCTGGCGATGGCCGGATGCGGAGGGTCGGACAGCAGCGCTGGCGCCTCCGGTAGCACGAACGGCGCCGCCGCTGCCGGTGACAACTCCACGTACACGATCGGTGTCTCCGTCGCCGACCAGAAGTCCCTCTTCTACATCGCTGCTGTGGACGGCATGGAGAAGGCCGCAGCGGACATGGGCGTGAAGCTCGTGGTGCTCTCGGCTGACAACAACTCCACGCAGCAGGTCAACCAGGTCAATGACCTCATCACCCAGCAGGTCAACGCGTTGATCTTCATCGCCCAGGACGCGACCGCCGCCGCCGCCGGCGTCCGTGCGGCCAACAAGGCCGACGTTCCGGTCATCGCGGTGGACCAGAAGCCGGAGAGCGGTGAGGGCAAGCTCGCCACGTACATCGCCACCGACAGCGTCAAGGCCGCCGACGCGCTGTGCACGTGGATGTTCGAGCAGATGGGCGGATCCGGTCAGATCGGCATCCTGCAGGGCGTCCTCGGCGCCACCGCCGAGCTGCAGCGCAGCAAAGGCTGCCAGCAGGCGCTGGACAAGACCCCCGGGGTCAGCGTGGTCGCCCAGCAGGCGGCGAACTGGGACGAGACCGAGGGTTACAAGGCGGCGCAGAACATGCTGCAGGCCAACCCCGAGATCAAGGCCATCTTCGGCGAGAGCGACGCCATGGCCATGGGTGCCGCCAAGGCCGCCAAGGACGCCGGCAAGACCATCCTCACGGTCGGCATCGACGGCTTCCCCACGATGATCACCGCGATCCAGCAGAAGCTGACCAACGCCACCCAGGCCCAGGTGCCCTTCGTCATGGGGCAGCAGTCGGTCAAGGACTCGCTGACGATCCTCGGCGGCGGCAGCGTGCCCGCCGAGCAGTACCAGGACACCGTCCTGGTCACCAGGGAGAACGCCTCCACCGTCGACCCGGTCCAGTTCTACGGGCCCGACGTCAAGTAGTCCCGCTTCGGGGTCCGACCGTTCGACATCGCACCCGAACCCACCACACCGAATGGAGACGCGCATGTCCGACGCCGCACCTGCGACGACCCACCCTGACGGGCGGGCCCTCATCGGCTCGATGCTGCGCAAGTCCTATGCAGGCGTCGAAGTCCTCAAGGGCGTCGACTTCACCGTCCCGGCCGGCGCGGTGGTCGGGCTGATCGGCGAGAACGGCGCCGGCAAGTCGACTCTCAGCTCGATCATCGCCGGCGTCGTCCCACCGACGGCCGGCGAGATGACCCTCGACGGCGATTCCTACTCACCGACCTCGCCCTCTGAGGCCCTGGAACGGGGCGTCGCCCTGATCCACCAGGAGATTCGGATGGTCCCGTCGCTGTCGGTGGCGGAGAACATCTTCCTGGGCCGGTTGCCGCTGCGCGCCGGCATGGTCGACACCGCGTCCATGGTCCGCCAGTCCCGCGAGGTGCTCGACCTGCTCGGGATCGACGTCGACCCGCGTCGCCCCATCATCGGCCTGTCCCTGGCGGTGCAGCAGAGCATCGAGATCGCCAAGGCCATCGCGCGCAAGCCTCGCTACGTCATCTTCGACGAGCCGTCGGCCTCGCTGACCGGGCACGAGACCGACCGCGTCCTGGACCAGATCCGCCGGATGGCCGCCCACGGCGTCGGCGTCGTCTACATCTCGCACCGGCTCGAGGAGGTGCGCGACGTCAGCTCGCAGATCATCTGCCTGCGGGACGGCTCGCTGGTGAGGAACTGGGACCGCGGCGACGTCCCGGCGCCGGACATGGTGTCGGCGATGGTCGGTCGAGAGTTCACCTTCGAGCACCACGCCCCGCAGCCGCACCTCGACGACGTCGTCCTCGAGGTACGAGGCCTCGGCCGTCGAGGCGCGTTCTCCGGCGTCGACTTCACCGTCGCCCGCGGCGAGATCCTCGGCGTAGCCGGCCTCGTCGGGGCGGGACGGACCGAGATGGTCCGCACCATCGCCGGCGTCGATCGCTACGACGAGGGGGAGGTGCTGCTGGAGGGGCGTCCGGTGCAGCTGCACTCGCCGGCCGCGGCCATTGCCGCCGGGGTGGTGATGGTGCCGGAGGACCGCAAGGGGCAAGGCCTCAACCTGGGCCTGTCCAGCGCAGTGAACATTCTGCAGCCGTGGGAGCGCGAACTCGGCCGGCGCCGGCTCATCACCAACAGGGTGCTGAACCGGGCCGCCGCCAAGAGCCGGGAGGACTTCGACATCCGCGGCTCGATGGACCTGCCCGTCATGCGGCTCTCCGGCGGCAACCAGCAGAAGGTGCTGCTCGCCAAGTGGCTGGTGAACGAGCCCAAGGTGCTCATCCTGGACGAGCCCACCAGGGGGGTCGACGTCGGCGCCAAGATGGCCATCTACCGCATCGTCCGCGACTGCGCCGCACGGGGTGTGGCGGTCGTGGTCGTGTCCTCCGAGCTGGAGGAGGTTCTCGGCATCTCCCACCGGGTGATGGTGATGTCCGGCGGCAGGCAGCGCGGAGTCCTCCCGCGGGCGGACGCCAGTGCCGAAGCCGTGATGCGGCTGGCAGTTCCGGTGGGCCAGCAGTGACCCAGACACCGAACACACCGACCCCTGACCCGTCCCCCGTGATGACGCATGGAGCGAAGGAGCTCGAGCCCACCGTGAAGACCTTGTCCAAGCCCCAGGAGTCCCCGGGGGCGAGCCCGATCGATGCTCCGCCCGTCACCGACGGCCTCGGTCCCAAGCTGCTGACCCGGGTGCGCGGTCTCGGTGGACCGGTCGTCGGGCTCGTCGTGATGGTCGTGGCGATGTCGTTCCTGTCGCCGTTCTTTCTCACCGCCCGAAACCTGAGCAACATCGTCTCCCAGGTCTCCGACATCGGGATCATGGCCGCCGGCGCCACCCTCGTCATCCTGATCGGCGGCATCGACCTGTCGGTGGCCGCGAACCTGGCACTGACGATGATGTTCAGCGGCTGGCTGTTCCGCGTCGTCGAGGTGCCGTGGCCGCTCGCGATGGTGCTCGGACTGGCTCTCGGGACGGCCGTCGGACTGCTCAACGGAGTCCTCACGTCGTACGGCAAGGTGCAGGCGTTCGCTGCCACCTTGGCCACCATGTCGGCCAGTGCGGGCATGGCGCTCTTCATCACCAAGGGCAACACCATCAACGGGTTCCCGAGCTGGTTCAGCGGGCTGACGTCGGACGTGCTCGGCTTCATCCCGGTGCAGGGCATCCTGCTGGTCGCCATCTACCTCGGCATCGGGATGTGGCTGCGGTACCGTCCCGGCGGCCGGGCGCTGTACGCCATCGGCGGCAACGAGGAAGCGGCCCGCCTGTCCGGACTCCCGGTGCGCTGGGCCAAGACCCGGGTCTACATGATCGCCGGCGCGCTGGCTGCGGTCGCCGGTTGGGTCAACATCTCCCTGCTCGACTCCGCGCAGCCCACGGCCGGCGCCGGGTACCTGCTCAACGTCATCGCCGTGGTGGTCATCGGCGGGGCCAGCCTGGCGGGGGGCGTCGGGTCGATGGGGGGCACGTTCATCGGTCTGCTGATCATCGGCGTGCTGAACAACGGCCTGTCCCTGCTGCACGTCAACCCCAACCTGCAGTCGGTCGTCATCGGAGCAGTGATCCTCGCCGCGGTGCTCACCGACCGGGCCGGTAACCGGCTCCGCGCCGGCTGACCACCTGCCACGCGCCCGTCGGTTCTCCAGGCGCGGGCTCGTCAACTGCCCCAACCGAACGTCGAGAGCGCTTGCGGCACAAAGCTTCTCGATCGCACAGCACCCAGAGAGAGGCATGAACGGTGACGACGGAACCCTCCGACCAGACGCTGGTCGAGATGCAGCGCCGGATGCTCCGCATCCGACGGTTCGACGAACGCGCCTCGAAGATGGTCAAGCGTGGCCAGATCCCCGGCACGGTGCACACCAGCATCGGGCAGGAGGCCCAGGTGGTGGGCGCGTGCATGGCGCTCGGCGAGACCGACTACATGACCGGCAACCACCGCAGCCACGGTCACCCCATCGGCAAGGGTGCCCCCCTCGGGCCGTTGATGGCCGAGCTGGTCGGCAAGGCCACCGGTGTCTGCAAGGGCAAGGGTGGCTCGTTGCACCTGGCCGACTTCGCCGTCGGCAGCCTCGGCGAGTCCGGCATCGTCGGGTCCTCGATCCCGATCGCCGTCGGCGCAGGACTGTCGTCGAAGGTGCTGGACAACGGCCGCGTGTCGCTGGCCTTCTTCGGTGACGGCGCGGCCAACCAGGGCTGCCTCTACGAGGGCATGAACATGGCCGGCGTCTGGAAGCTGCCGGTCATCTTCCTGTGCGAGAACAACCAGTACGCGCTGTCCACCCCCGCGCACACCGTCACCTCCGGCGTGATCGCCGACCGCGGCACAGGGTTCGGGATGCCGGGCGTCCGGGTGGAGAACGGCCAGGACGTGCTGGCCGTCTTCGATGCGGTGTCCACCGCCGTCGAACGAGCCCGCGCCGGTGACGGACCAAGCCTCATCGAGGTCGTCACGTACCGCTACAACGAGCACTCAGAAGGTCTCCGGCTCGGCGTGGACTACCGCAACGCCGAGGAGAAGGCCGACTGGCTGGCCAAGGACCCGATCGTGCAGTTCCGGCAGGAGCTCATCCGCCGGGGAGTCACCGACGACGTCGCCATGGACGAGCTCGAGGCCGACGTGATGCGCGAGGTCGACGAGGCCTTCACCTTCACCAACGAGAGCTCCTACCCCGATCCGTCAGTGGCCTTCGACGACCTCTACTCCGACAGCGTCTACACCCACCACACCTTCGACGACGCCACCTTCGCCACCTTGGAGACCATCCGATGAGCGTCATGAGCTACCTCGGCGCGATCGGTGCCGCCCAGAAGGAGGCGATGCTCGCCGACGAGCGAGTCATCATCATCGGCGAGGATGTCGAGGCCAACGTCTACGGCACCACGGGCGGCACCGGCAAGTCCCGTGCGTCCGAGGGCGACTTCCTGCAGATGTTCGGCAAGAACCGCATCCGCAACACCCCCATCTCCGAGGAGGTCATCGTCGGGGCTGCCGCGGGCGCGGCGATGACTGGGCTGCGACCCATCGTCGACCTCTCGTACTCGAGCTTCCTGTACATGGCGATGGACCAGTTCGTGAACCAGGTCGCCAAGAACCGATACATGTTCGGTGGCCAGGCCACGATGCCGGTCGTCTTCCGGTCGGCGATGTTCTACGGCCTCAACACCGGCGCGCACCACTCGGACCGCCCCTACCCGATGTTCATGAACGTGCCGGGGCTGAAAATCATCGCGCCGGCCTTCCCGAGTGACGCCAAGGGGCTGCTCCGATCCGCGGTCGACTCCGACGACCCGGTGCTGATCTTCGAGGCCTGCCTGCTGTGGGGTTCGAAGGAGGAGGTCGACGAGAACGAGTACCGCATACCGCTCGGCGTCGGGCGCACGCTGCGGTCAGGCACCGACGCAACCGTCGTGGCCGTCTCGGGCGCCGTCCCGGAGGCGGTCGCAGCCGCGGACGAGCTGGCCGAGGAAGGCATCTCGGTCGAGGTGTTCGATCCGCGCTCGCTGGTGCCGCTGGACATCGACGGTGTTCTCACCGCCGCGGCCAAGACCGGCCGGCTGGTCGTCGCCGACCCGGCGCACCGCACCTGTGGCGTGGCTGCCGAGATCTCGGCACTGGCCTCGGAGCACGTCTTCGACGCGCTGATGTCCCCCGTCCGCCGCGTCACCACGCCGGACATGCAGATCCCCTTCAGCCCCTCGCTGGAGAAGCAGCTGTACCCGAACCGGGTCCGCATCGCTGACGCGGTCCGTGCCCAGCTCGGGGTCATCCCGGCCATCCAGGAAGAGGTCGTCGCATCATGAGAGTCGAGGTTCTGCTGCCGCAGTGGGGCATGGGCATGAGCGAGGGAACCATCGGGGCGTGGCTCAAGGCGGTCGGCGACGAGGTCACCGAGGACGAGCCGCTGGCCGACGTCGAGGCCGAGAAGGTCGCGGAGACCCTGGAGTCACCTGCTACCGGAACGCTGGTAGAGATCCTGGTCGCCGAGGGCGACACCGTCGAGGTCCGTACCCCGGTCGCCGTCATCGAGACCTCCGACTGACCCACCTGGCGAGGGGCCCGACCCGTTCCGCACCCTCAGCGAGACGCACGGGACGGGCCGGCCGCACACATCCGCTCTGCCGACACGGTGGCGCGACCCTCAAGGAAGGAACCGCCCATGACCAGGCCCGAGCTGACTGGCGAGCCGTTCGACGTGATCGTCGTCGGCGCCGGGATCAACGGGGTGGGTATCGCCCAGGACGCCGCGCTCCGCGGTCTGCGGGTCGTGCTCGTCGAGCAGGACGACCTGTGCAGCGGTGTCTCGGCGTGGTCCGGGCGGCTGGTCCACGGCGGCCTGCGCTACCTCGAGCAGTACGACGTCCGGCTGGTGCACGAGTCGCTGTCCGAGCGCGAGCGGCTGTTCAGGCTCGCGCCGCACCTGGTCAAGCCGGTGCCGCTGATGGTGCCGATCTACTCCCACAACCGGCGGCCCGGCTGGATGGTCGAGCTCGGCATGATCGCCTACGACGCGCTGTCGCTGCGCAAGTCACCGCCGACCCACCGGCTGCTCAGCCGCGCCAGGACGACCCGCCGGTTCAACGGCGCGGCCCGGTCCGGCCTGTCCGGCTCGGTGGTGTTCTACGACGGTCAGGTCGAGCGGGCCGAGCGGCTCTGCGTGGAGATCGCCGTCGACGCGCAGGCGGCCGGCGCGGTGATCGCCACCAAGGTGCGGGTCGACGGCCCGTTGCTGGAGAACGGCACGGTGACCGGTGTGGTCGCCACCGACCTGATCACCGGGCAGGCCACCGCGATCCGGGGTCGGCTGGTCTACAACGTCGCCGGCCCCTGGATCGACCGGGTGCTCTCCGGCGCGGGGGTCCGGCCGCAGCCGCGACTCAACGGTGGCACCAAGGGCAGCCACCTCGTCGTGGGCCCGTTCCCGGGTGCTCCCACCGACGTCGTCTACTACGAGTCCAAGCAGGACGGTCGGCTGGTGCTGATCATCCCCTGGCTCGGGCGGTTCCTCATCGGCACCACCGACATCCGCTTCGACGGCGACCCGAGCCTCGCGCGCTGCGACATCGGCGAGGTCGACTACCTGCTCGGTGAGGTCAACTCCCTGATACCGGACGCGGGGCTGACCCTGGCCGACGTGCTCTACACCTACAGCGGGGTGCGTCCGCTCCCCTTCGTTCCGGACAAGGCCGAGTCGTCGGTCCCGCGCTCGCACGTCCTGCACGACCACGCCGACACCGGTCTGCCCCAGCTGGTGACCGTCGTCGGCGGCAAGCTGACCACCTACCGTCAGCTCGCCGAGGACGCGGTCGACGACGCCTTCCGCCGCTTGCGTCGCAAGGCCCCGGCCTGCCCGACCCGGCGGCGTCGCTTCGTCGGCGCCCAGGTGGACGACACCGCGGCACTCACCGCGAGCCTTCAGGCGCGCAGCGGGCTCTCGACGGCGTCCAGCGCACGGCTGGTCGAGGTCTACGGCAGCAGGGCTGCGCACGTCTGGCGGTTGGCCGAGGCCGACCCGGCGCTGGCGTCCGAGATCCACTCCAGCGGTCTGCTGGCCGCTGAGCTGGTCTACGCCGTCGACACAGACCTCGCGCGGTCGCTGACTGACGTGCTCGCTCGCCGCGTGCTGCTGGCCTTCGAACCTGGCCACGGGCTCGAGAGCGTCTCCGCCGCAGCCGATGTCCTTGCCGCGCATCTGGGTTGGGACGACGCGCGCCGAGCCGCCGAGATCGCCGACTACCGCCGATGGCTGGATCATCTCGCCGTCCCGGACCCCGCCGGCCCGCGGTCACAGAGCTTCGGCGCCGGTACACCAGTCGTGGCCTCATCATGACCGGTTCGTTCGTGCTGGCCCTGGACGAGGGGTCGAGCAGCTGCCGGTCGATGCTGGTGGACTCGTCCGGGGGCATGCACGGAGAGGCCCGGGAGAACGTGGTCTGGGAGAACCCGCGTCCGCGCTGGGTGGAGCTCGATCCGGTCCTGCTGTGGCGCAACCAGCTCGCCACCGTCGAGCGCGCGATGGGCAGCGTCGGCGTAAGCGGCACGGACCTGTCGGCCGTCGCTGTCACCACCCACCGCGAGACGGCGATGCTGTGGGACCGGACGACCGGCGAACCCGTCCACAACGCGCTGGTGTGGATCTCCAAGCAGACCGACGACATCGTCAAGCAGTGGTCGGCCGACGGTCTGGACGAGGTCTTCCGGCAGCGCACGGGGCTGTTCAACGACTCCTACTTCTCAGCAGCCAAGGTCGTCTGGATGCTGGAGAACGTGCCCGACGCGCGCCGGCGCGCCGAAGCCGGCGAGCTCGCGTTCGGCACTCCGGACACCTGGCTGCTGTGGAACCTCACCGGTGGACGCTCGCACCGAACCGACCACACCTGCGCCTCGCGCACCGCGCTGTTCAACCTGGAGTCACTCACCTGGGACGAGGACCTCTGCCAGACGCTGGGCATCCCGATGGAGATCTTCCCCGAAGCCATCGCCTCCGACGGCGACTTCGGGCTGAGTTCTGCCGAGGTGCTCGGTGCCGAGGTCCCGGTACGCGCCGTCCTCGCCGACCAGCAGGCTGGCCTGTTCGGGCAGGCCTGCTTTGAGCCGGGCTCCGCGAAGAACACGTTCGGGACCGCCGGTGTGCTGGTGGTGAACGCCGGCGAGAAGGCGCACCTCGTCGATGGTCTGACGTCCAGCGTCGGCTGGACCGTCGGCGGGGTCACCGACTACGAGCTGGAGGGTGTGGTGTTCCACTCCGGCCAGACGCTGTCGTGGATGAAGGACAACCTGAAGCTGTTCGAGTCCAACGACGATATCGAGCACATGGCCCGCCTCGTCCCCGACTCCGCCGGGGTGTACGTCGTCCCGGCATTCGGGGGCATGTGCGCGCCGCACTGGGATCGTGAGGCGCGGGCGGCCATCGTCGGGCTGACCCTGGAGTCGACCTCGGCGCACGTGGTGCGAGCCGGTCTGGAGAGCATGGCGTTCCAGACCGCCGACATCATCGACGCGCTCGAGGCCGGCGGGGTGCCGGTCGACACGTTGCGGGTCGATGGTGGCTCCGCCCGCAGCGACCTGCTCTGTCAGCTCACCGCAGATCTGTCGGGCAAGGTCATCCAGCGGCCGACCTCGTTGGAGCGCACCGCGCTCGGCGCCGCGTTCGTCGCGGGCCTGGGCGTCGGCACCTGGAACAGCATCGCCGACCTGGAGCAGACCTGGGAGTGCGAGCGCGAGTTCTCCCCGCAGATCGACGCAGCGACCCGAGCCGAGCGCCATGCCGGATGGCGTGACGCCCTCGACCGCACCCTGCCGAGCCGTCACCGGACGTCCTGACCACCCTTCGACAGAAAGGCCTCACCGTGCGAGACAAGAATCCCCTGCGCTGGGTGGAAGCCGCCAGAGCGGGCGGCTACGCCCTGGGCGGCTTCAACATGCACAACGACGAGACCAGCCAGGCCCTGCTGCAGGCGGCCGAGCAGGCCGACGCCCCGGTGTTCATGCAGATCGGACGCGCCATCATCCCGCACATGGGGGTGAAGAAGGCCTTCGAGCTGACCGTGCGCAACGCCGAGGACACCGGCGCGCTGTACTCCATCCACCTGGACCACGGCAGCTGGGAAGAGGTGCTCGAGGCGGTCCGCCTGGGCTTCGACTCGATCATGTTCGACGCCGCACACCTGCCGTTCGAGGAGAACATCGCGATCACTCGGCGCGTCGTCGAGCTGTGCCACGACTACGGCATCCCGGTCGAGGCGGAGCTGGGCAAGATCCCGGACGCGGGCGCGTCGGTGGAGTGGGCGTCGTACTACACCGACGTGCACGAGGCGGAGCGCTTCGTCGCCGAGACGGGCGTCGATCTGCTGGCCATCTCCGTCGGCGTGGTGCACGGCATCAGTCCCGGGCTCGCCCCGGCGCCACTGGCCGTGGACCTGGTCACTCAGATCCGCGACGTCGTACCGGTTCCGCTCGTGCTGCACGGGATCTCCGGCGTCCCGGACAGCGAGATCAAGGAGGCGGTCGCTCGCGGCGTGCACAAGATGAACGCCGACACCGACCTGCGGCACGCCTTCCGGGCCGGCCTCGAGCAGGCCTGGTCCCAGGGAGATCTCCAGCTCGAGGAGGTGCTCGACGCCGGGCGCCGCCGGATGATCGAGGCCACCGTCGCCAAGCTGGAGACGCTGGGCAGTGCAGGGACCGCCGGCGTGCTGGTCGGTGCGTCCCGATGACGCAGACCGCCCCTTCGCAGGGCCGCCTCGAAGGCGTCTCGAAGCCGCTCGCCGGCATGCGCAAGGTGGCCGCGCGGCGGATGGTGGAAGCGTGGGCGGCGCCGGTGTTCCACCTGCAGGTCCACGTCGACATGAGTCGGGTGCTCGCCGCCGACCTGCGATCGGTGGGCGGCACGGTCACCGACGCCATCCTGCACGCCTGTGTCACCGCGCTCGCCGCGACTCCAGCGCTGAACGCGCACTTCACCGACGACGTCATCACCACGTTCGACCGGATCAGCATCGGGTTGGCCGTCGCCACCGACAAGGGCCTGACGGTGCCGGTGCTGCCTGACCTGCAGGGGCTCGACCTAGCCGGCATCGCGGCGAAGCGCAAGGACGTGGTGACCAGGGCACGGGCCGGGAAGCTGGCGATGGCCGACATCACCGGTGGGACCTTCACGGTGTCCAACCTGGGGATGCTCGGCATCGACCGGTTCGACGCCATCCTCAACCCACCGCAGGTTGCGATCCTCGCGGTCGGCAGCACGGTACCGACGCCGGTCGTGCGTGACGGCGAGGTGGTCGTCTGTCCGCTCGCCGCGTTCACGCTGACCTGTGACCACCGGGCCGTCGACGGGGCCGGTGGCGCGGCCCTGCTGTCCGGGATCCGCGGGGCGCTGGAGGAGGGCCCAGCATGACCGTCGCCGCGAAGGTGCGGATGGGCACGGCGCTGAGCGAGCAGCTCCGCGTGCTGCTCGGTGGGTCGACCGCACTGCGGGTCGTCGCCGACTCCGCCCAGACCTCCGCGGTCGCCGACCTGGCGGTGGGCCCCGCCCTGCTCACGCGGGTCGGCGCTGGCGCGCCCGAGGCCTGGTTCCGGCTGTACCAGCCGGTTCCGACCGTCGGGTTCAGCCGCCGAGACGTCCGGGATGCCAGGTACCCCCGGGCCTCGGCCGCCGCACGCAAGCTCGGCTTCGAGCCGGCGGTGCGGGCTCCGGGCGGGCGGGCGGTCGCCTACCACCGATCGACGTTGTGCTTCGACCTGGTGCTGCCCGACGGCGGGGCCGATCCCGTGCAGCGCCTGGCGGCACTCGGCCATGTGCTCGTTGCCGTCCTGGTGCGGCTCGGCGTGGATGCCCGGCTGGGCCCGGTCCCGGACGAGTACTGCCCGGGCCGGTTCAGCGTCAACGGCGGTGGCACCGCAAAGCTCGTCGGTACGGCCGGCCGCCGGGTGCGCGGCGCGCTGCTGCTCGGCGGCAGCATCGTGGTCGCCGATCCAGAACCGCTTCGGCGGGTCATCGCCGGGGTGTATGCGGCCCTGGGCGTGCACTGCGACCCAGGAACCGTCGCGGCCACCACCGACTTCGGTTTCGACGGCACGACCGCCACGGTGGCGTCGGCGCTGCTGGACGTCGTCGGCACAGCCACCGCGCTGCAGCCAGCGGAGCTGCCGCGCGAGATCCTCCGGGTCCACACGTCTCCTGCGCCCTGATCACCCCGCCCCTGACTCACCCGCTCGATGAGGAGTATGTGCAGTGTCTGCTCACGAACCTCCGGCCCGCCGGCGGACCGCAGCCGCTCTCACAGCTGTGCCCGTCGGCTCTGCCGACGAGGACCCGGTGGTCGTCGCGCGACGGGTGGTCGCTGTCCTCGACCCGGAGGCCACCCTGCCCCGTTGCGGGCTGCGGTCCGTCCGGATCGCCTCGCTGAGCTGGTCGGCCGTGACCGAAGCGGTCAGCGAGGTCCTGGACGAACGCGCAGCCGCAGCATCCGACGCTGCGCCGCTCACCGTCGGGCTGGTGATGGACAAGACGCCGATCCGCCGCCTCGGCGTCCCCATCAAGCCGGCGATCAGCCGCGTGCTGGCCGGCCTGTTCACCGTTCGCGAGATCGTCCTGGATGACGGTCATCCCGAGCTGCACGTGTCCGAACCGGTGCTGGAGCAGGCTCGGGTGGCGGTCAGCGGGGTTGACGCCGTGGTGAGCATCGGTGGCGGCACCATCACCGACATCGGCAAGGTGGCCTCCGCCGCCGTGGGTGTTCCGTTGGTCGTCGTGCAGACTGCCGCCTCGGTGGACGGGTTCACCGACGACGTCTCGGTGCTGCTGCGCAACGGCGTCAAGCGGACCACCCCGTCCCGGTGGCCGGACATCGTGCTGGCCGACATCGACACCGTGCACGAGGCCCCGCGTGCGATGAACATCGCCGGTTTCGGCGAGCTGACCTCGATGTTCACCGCACCGGCGGACTGGCTGCTGGCCGCGCTGGTCGGGACCGACACGTCGTTCCACCGCGCACCTATCAAGGTGCTGGAGGAGGCCGGCAAGGATCTCGAGAGCTGGTCCACCCAGCTGGGCAGCACCTCCGAGGCGACTGGTCGGCTGGCTCGGGCACTGGCCATCCGAGGGATCGCGACCGGCATCTCGAGTGGGACCGCCTGCCTGTCCGGAGTCGAGCACCTGGTCAGTCACATGCTCGACCTGTCCAACGGAGCCGCCCACCGACCGATCGGGCTGCACGGCGCCCAGGTCGGCGCGGCGGTGGTCGTGGCCGCCGCCTCCTGGCAGCTGCTCTTCGATCGGCTCGCCGGCACCGATCGGTCCGTGCTGGCCGACCGGCTCAGCCAGCTGCCACTCAGCGCCGATGAGAGCACGGTGCGTGGCGCCTTCGCCGCAGTCGATCCGACCGAGGTGATCGGTGCGGAGTGCTGGTCGGACTACGCGTCCAAGGCAGCCGCCCTCGACCGCCTGCGGCCGCAGCTGATCGCCCTCGTGCAGGACTGGCCAGAGGCTGCAGACCGGCTGCGACCGCTGGTCAGGACCCCGGAGGAGCTGGCGGCGGCGCTCGTTTCGGCCGGAGCCCCGGCCCGACTGGCTGACGTCGAGTCGGTGACCGGCCCGGACCATGCCATGTGGGCGATCACCAACTGTGCCTACATGCGGAACCGGCTCACCGTGGTCGACGTGCTCATCGCGCTGGGCTGGTGGACGACCGCAGACGTCGCCGCCGTCATGGACGCGGCCGAGCAGGCCGTGAAGGTCGCCGAGGTGTCTCATGCCCCTCGGTGAGCTGGTCATCGGTGTCGACTGCTCCACGACTGCGGCCAAGGCAGTGGTCTGGGGCCCGACCGGTGTCGCGCTGTCCCAGGCCCGGGCGGCGTTCGAGCTGACGCACCCGAGGCCGACCTGGGCCGAGCAGAACCCCGAGGACTGGTGGACGGCCACCCGGGAGGCGATCCGGCGGGCGGCGCAGACAGTCGATCGGGACCGGATCGCCGCCATCTGCGTCACCCACCAGCGCGAGACATTCGCCTGCCTGGACCGCGCCGGGAAGCCGCTGCGGCCGGCGATGCTGTGGGCCGACACCCGGGCCACGGAGGAGGTGCAGAAGTATGGCACCGCCGAGGTGCACCGGGTGACCGGCAAGCCGCCCAACCCGACTCCGGCCTGGTACAA
The DNA here is from genome assembly GCA_964243295.1 of uncultured Actinomycetales bacterium. Taxonomy (GTDB): domain Bacteria; phylum Actinomycetota; class Actinomycetes; order Actinomycetales; family Angustibacteraceae; genus CAXTEJ01. The sequence continues at coordinate 36,136 of CAXTEJ010000031.1, forward strand.
GCTGCTCTGGCTGGCCACGCACGAGCCCGAAACCCTGCAGCACACCGCGAGTGTCGTGGACGTCCAGGGCTTCTTGGTCAACCGGCTGACCGGGGAGCTGCGGACCAGCTGGGCCAGTGCCGACCCACTGGGCGTGGTCGACCTGACCACCTTCGACTACGCCGATGGCCTGCTGTCCACCGCTGGTCTGCACCGTGACCAGTTCGCCGAGTTGTCCGCGCCCGGGTCTGCCCTGGGCACCATCACCGAGGAGGCCGCCCAGCAGACCGGTCTGCCGCCGGGGCTGCCGGTCATCGCCGGACTCGGTGACGGCCAGGCCGCGCAGCTCGGGTGCGGCATCACCGCCACGGGGACCGCGTACCTGAACCTGGGCACTGGCATCGTGTCGGGGACGTTCAGCCGTACCTACGCCAGCGACGTCCGGTTCCGCACGCTGGCAGCAGGCATCCCCGGCGGCTACACCCTGGAGACGTTCATCGGCGGCGGGACCTACAACATCCGCTGGTTCGTCGAGAAGTTCGCCGGCGTCAACACCCAGATGCTGGGCCTGGACCTGTCACCCGAGCAGGTTCTGGAGGCAGCCGCCGACATGCTGCCAGCGGGCAGCGAAGGACTGATCGCGCTGCCGTACTGGACTGGAGCCCTGACGCCGTACTGGGACCACGACGCGCGGGGTGCCTTGATCGGGCTGACCGGTATCCACGGGAAGGGACACGTCTACCGCGCCATCCTGGAGAGTCTCGCCTTCGAGCAACGGTTCCTCACGGCCGGCGCCGAGGATGCGCTCGGCGAGCGGGTGTCCCGGGTCATCGCCCTCGGGGGCGGCTCGCGCAGTCGCATCTGGTGCCAGATCATCGCCGACGTCATGCAGCGGCGCGTGGAGGTGGTCAGCGAACCGGAGAGCACGTGCCTCGGGGCCGGGGTGCTGGCGGCGGCGGCCGTCGGCATCCACCCGTCCATCGAGGACGCGGCGGTGGCGATGACCAGCACCGGCCGCAGCTTCGAACCCGACGACCGCAACGTCGCAGAGTACGACCGGCTGTTTGCGGTGTACCGGACGATCTACCCCGCGCTGCGAGAGCTCTTCGGTGCCTTGGCGGCAGCGCAGTGACGACAACCACCGCCGACCTGGAGTCGCTGCTGGTGCCCCCCACCCGCCGTTACCAAGGTTACATCTTCGACCTCGACGGCACCATCTACCTGGGGTCGGACCTGCTGCCGGGGGTCCTGCGGCTCATCGAGGGTCTTCGCGCGCGAGCTGCCCGGATCGTCTTCCTGTCCAACAACCCGACACGCGACCCGCAGATGTACGTGGACAAGCTGACCAGGTTGGGTATCCCGGTGCGCCTGGACGAGATCCTCAACACCGTCGTGACGATGACCACGTGGTTGGTGGAGAACGCCGCCGGGAAGAAGATCTTCGTCATCGGCGAGCAACCGCTGAGGTCCGCCATCGTGGCCGCTGGGCTGGAGCTCAGCGAGGACGCGCACCAGGTGGACGTGGTGGTGGCCAGCTACGACCGGGCCTTCGACTACCGCAAGCTGCAGGTGGCGTTCGATGCGCTCGCCACCTACCGAAGAGCCGTCCTCGTCACGACCAACCCGGACGTCTACTGCCCGTTCCCCGGCGGGCACGGCGAACCTGATGCCGGGGCGATCGTGGCCGCGATCGAGGCCTGCACCGGGGTGCGGTGCGCGGTCAACGCGGGCAAGCCCGACCCACTGATGGTCGAGACGGCGATGAGCTTGATCGGTCTGCGGCCGTCGGAGTGCGTGATGGTCGGCGACCGGCTGAGTACCGACATCGCGATGGGCGAGGCCGCCGGGATGGACTCGGCCCTGGTGCTGACCGGGGAGACCACGCTGCCGATGCTGGCCGCCTCAGGTCGACGGCCGACGTGGGTCCTGCAGCAGATCGACGAGCTGCTGACCGACTGAAGCGGTTGCTTCGGGGTGTACGGATACGATGGCGGACGGTGTGCAGGTGACCGCAGAGCACCAGCCCTCGCGACCCACCGCCACGTCGTCATCGCGGCGTTGAACGGGCCCCACCAGCACGTCGGCGAGGTCGACACGACCGGTCACGTGACGTCGCGCGGCTGGTAGCCGAGGTCCGCAGCCACGCCTGCGCGACCGCCGGCTCGAGGCCCTGCCGTGGGTGGGGTCGTGGTTGAGGAACCACGGCGCGTGCGACTAGACCTGGTGTGGGACAAGGCCTCTCACTTGTCCACAGATGTCATTGGTGCCTTGCCGTTGCGGCGGCGCTCGTAGGATCGTACGTATGTTCGATTTCGACGAGACCGTGAGCGCACCAGGGCTGCGCTGGTTGGCGTCCTGGCTCGCGGGGCCGCTGAACGACGCGGGTGCGGGCTCGGGTCGGATCGACGAGATCGAGTTGTTGGAGCGGGTGAAGTCCGTGTGCGCTGCTCGTC